>NZ_JBNNWD010000002.1:0-648759 GCF_050280885.1 Pseudomonas sp. NPDC086566 | reverse complement strand
CAAACACTTGGCTCGCTGCGATCTCTCGTAGCGGGAGGCGAATAATACAGCGTTTAAAACCGCTGTCAACCTTCATCTCAACCGCTATCGATCATTTGACCGAAGCCTTCCAGCATCTTGCGAATCGTCTAACTCATTGAAAATCAAGGAGTTTGTCGTTCCGATGTCGCTAGAAGTGGGGCGCATTATAAGGGGATTCGAAACCCCGTCAACCCTTAATTTCAAGAACCTTTAATATCGCTGAAAAGCAAAGCGGGGAGGCCTGTCGGCCTCCCCGCTTCTATATAGCCATAACAGCAGGCGATCACTCAGCCTTCAGGGTAACCCGGCCAAACGACTTCTTGCCCGCCTGGCACACATGGGTCGCACCGAGAACAAACATGAAGTCCTTATCAACCACCGCACCATCGACTTTCACTGCACCACTACTGAGCAGGTCGCGCGCCTGGGCCGAGTTCTTGACCAGGCCTGCACGGTTCAGCACGGCAGCAATCGGCAGGTCCTCAGCGGCAGCCACTTCAATCTCCGGCAGATCTTCCGGCAGCTCGCCCTCTTTCATGCGATTGCCCGACGCGCGATGAGCATTGGCCGCAGCCTCTTCGCCGTGGAAACGCGCAACGATCTCCTCGGCCAGCTTGATCTTGATGTCACGCGGGTTCGCGCCATTGGCCACGTCGACCCGGAACTGATCGATCTCTTCCATCGAGCGGAAGCTCAGCAGCTCGAAGTAACGCCACATCAGTGTGTCCGGGATCGACACCAGCTTGCTGTACATCACACCCGGCGCCTCCTGGATGCCGACATAGTTGCCCAGCGACTTGGACATCTTCTTCACACCATCAAGCCCTTCGAGCAGTGGCATGGTCACAATGTTCTGTGCCTCCTGCCCATAGGAACGCTGCAACTCGCGCCCCATCAGCAGGTTGAACTTCTGATCGGTCCCACCCAGCTCCACATCCGCCCTCAGCGCCACGGAGTCGTAACCCTGCACCAGCGGGTAAAGGAACTCATGAATGGCGATCGGCTGGTTGGTGGTATAGCGCTTGTCGAAGTCATCACGCTCGAGCATGCGTGCAACGGTGTACTGCGATGCCAGGCGAATGAAGTCCGCCGGGGTCAGCTGGTCCATCCAGGTCGAGTTGAACGCGACTTCAGTCTTGGCCGGGTCGAGGATCTTGAAGACCTGCTGCTTGTAGGTCTCGGCGTTCTCCAGCACCTGCTCGCGGGTCAGCGGTGGGCGCGTGGCACTCTTGCCGCTCGGGTCACCGATCATGCCGGTGAAGTCACCGATCAGGAAGATGACCTGATGCCCCAGCTCCTGGAACTGGCGCAGCTTGTTGATCAGCACGGTATGCCCCAAATGCAGGTCAGGCGCAGTCGGGTCGAAGCCTGCCTTGATACGCAGAGGCTGGCCACGCTTGAGCTTCTCGACCAGTTCCGACTCGACCAATACCTCTTCCGCACCGCGCTTGATAAGCGCCAGCTGCTCTTCAACCGACTTCATAGACAGACCCGCAAGGCTCAGATTCAAAGGGAGCCAACCATACAAGATCGGCGATCAATTACAAGTTTCGAAATGAAATGTGACCCGACCGACGCGTCACGGCGTCTACGCGCCCTTGCGCGAAAGCGGATTTGGTTATATTTTATACAGTTATTTCATCTTCATCATGTCATTCATCTTTTCCATATTCATTTTTCTTCAAAGTCACCTTACCTATGACCAACGAAACGCCTAAAGCGCCCCCGCTTTATCCGAAAAGCCATCTGTTGGCCGCCAGCGGCATCGCCGCCCTGCTCAGCCTGGCGCTGCTGGTATTTCCCTCCAGCGAGGTCGAAGCCAAAAAGACCACCCTCAGCCTGGAGCTGGAAAGCCCGGCCGAGCAGCTGAAGGACGAAACCAACACCACGCCGCTGGTGCAGGCCCAAGGCGAACAGGGCTCCCCTTTCGCACAGATCGACAGCGCCGAAACCAACACTGAACAGGCAGCACAAGAAGCGCCTGCCACCGAGAAAACCCCTGCGGCCAAGGAACCAGGTCATCGTGAAGTGACCGTATCCCGTGGCGACACCCTTTCCACCCTGTTCGCCAAGGTAGGTCTACCGGCCAATGCCGTGCACGACCTGCTGGCCAGCAACAAGCAAGCCAAGCAGTTCAGCCAGCTGAAGCATGGCCAGGTGCTGCAGTTCGAACTCGACAAGGATGGCCAACTGGCCAGCCTGCACAGCAAGGTCAGCAACCTCGAAACCATCCGCCTGACCAAGACCGCGCAGGGCTACACCTTCGATCGCGAGATCAGCAAGCCGGTGGTCCGCACCGCTTACGCCCATGGCGTGATCAAAAGCTCGCTGTCGGCATCTGCCCAGCGCGCCGGCCTTTCCCACAGCATGACCATGGACATGGCCAAGGTTCTGGGCTACGACATCGACTTCGCTCAGGATATCCGCCCGGGCGACGAGTTCGACGTGGTCTACGAGCAAAAGGTCATGGACGGCAAGGTGGTCGGCACCGGCAACATCCTGTCCGCACGCTTCACCAACCGCGGCAAGACGTACACCGCCGTGCGCTACACCAACAAGCAGGGCAACACCAGCTACTACACCGCTGACGGCAATAGCCTGCGCAAAGCGTTCATCCGTACCCCGGTCGACTTCGCCCGCATCAGCTCGCGCTTTTCCGCCGGTCGCAAGCACCCGATCCTGAACAAGATCCGCGCGCACAAAGGTGTGGACTATGCCGCCCCGCGTGGCACGCCGATCAAGGCCGCCGGTGATGGCCGCATCGAACTGGCTGGCCGCCGTGGCGGTTACGGCAACACTGTGATCATTGCCCACGGCAACAGCTACAAAACCCTTTACGGTCACATGCAGGGCTTCGCCAAGGGCATCAAGACCGGCAGCAATGTGAAGCAGGGCCAGATCATCGGCTACATCGGTACTACTGGCCTGTCGACCGGCCCGCACCTGCACTACGAGTTCCAGGTAAACGGCGTGCACGTCGACCCGCTGAGCCAGAAGGTGCCGATGGCTGACCCGATCGCCAAGAACGAACGCCAGCGCTTCATGCAACAGAGCCAACCATTGATCGCCCGCATGGACCAGGAAAAGGCCACCATGCTCGCGGCCAACAAGCGCTGACCCATGGCGCTTTATCTGGGGGTGATGTCCGGCACCAGCCTTGATGGCCTGGATATCGCCCTGGTCGATCAGGGCGAGCAGCTTCAGTTGCTCGCCATTCATTACCTTCCCATGCCGGCCGACCTGCGCCAGCAACTGCTCAGCCTCTGCAGCAGTGGCCCCGACGAGATTGCCCGCGCCGCGCTGGCAGAGAACCGCTGGGCCAGCCTGGCAGGTGAAGGCGTACGGCAGTTGCTCGACAAGCAAGGGCTGCAGGCCGAGGCCATCCGCGCGATCGGCAGCCATGGCCAGACCATCCGCCATGAGCCGGCTCGCGGCTTCACCGTGCAGATCGGCAACCCGGCGCTGCTCGCCGAGCTTACCGGTATCAGCGTGGTCGCCGACTTTCGCCGCCGGGATGTAGCTGCAGGGGGCCAGGGCGCCCCCTTGGTGCCGGCCTTCCATGAAACCCTGTTCGGCCACCTCGGCCAGCGCCTGGCGGTCCTCAATGTGGGTGGTTTCAGCAACCTGAGCCTGATCGAAGAGGACAAGCCCGTGCATGGTTTCGACTGCGGGCCAGGCAACGTACTGCTGGACGCCTGGATCGAGCGCAAGCGTGGTCAGGCTTATGACGCGGATGGTGCCTGGGCTGCCAGCGGCATCGTGCAGGGCGATTTGCTCAGCCGTCTGCTGAGTGACCCGTTCTTCGCCGGCACCGGCCCGAAGAGCACCGGCCGAGAAGTGTTCAACCTGCCATGGCTGGATGGCCACCTGGCGAGTCTGCCGAGCTACCGTGACGAAGATGTGCAGGCCACTCTGCTGGAGCTGACCGCGCGCGGCATCGTCGAATCGTTGCAGAACGCCCAGCATGGCACCGAGGCACTGCTGGTCTGCGGCGGCGGCGCTCGCAATGGCGCGCTGATGAATCGGCTTGCCGAGCTGCTACCCAAGGCTCGGGTAACCAGCACCGGTGCCCATGGCGTGGATCCGGACTGGGTCGAGGCCATGGCCTTTGCCTGGCTCGCCCACTGCTGCCTTGAGGGTATTGCTGCCAATCGGCCAAGTGTGACAGCAGCCAAGGGGCTTCGCGTACTCGGCGCAATCTACCCCGCCTGATTACAAGCCAGAATGCAAAACGCCGCGCAATAGCGCGGCGTTTGCGTACAATCTGGGCTCAGATCGAGAACGAGGAACCGCAACCGCAAGTGGTCGCCGCATTCGGGTTCTTGATCACGAAGCGCGAACCTTCCAGGCCTTCCTGATAGTCCACTTCGGCACCGGCGAGATACTGGAAGCTCATTGGGTCGACCACCAGCGAAACGCCTTCACGCTCGACAATGGTGTCGTCTTCAGCCACGTCCTCATCGAAGGTGAACCCGTACTGGAAGCCCGAGCAGCCGCCACCGGTGACGAACACGCGCAGCTTGAGGCGGTCATTGCCTTCTTCGGAAACCAGGTTCTTCACCTTTTGCGCGGCGCCGTGGGTGAATTCCAAAGCCGTAGGGGTGAAGGTTTCGACGCTCATGTTGATTCTCCCGGCGCGGTAGCCGCCATAAAACTCGATGACGCGCATTATCCGCTTCTCCGAGAAAATTGGTCAAGAATTGTGCGGCTTTAGTCGCGACAAACGAAAAGGCCCGCACTGGGCGGGCCGGTTCCACCAGCGAGCGCTTACGGCAGCAGGCCGGCATGGGAAAGGCCCATGCGCTCGTCCAGGCCGAAGAGGATGTTGAGGTTCTGCACCGCCTGGCCCGAAGCACCTTTGACCAGGTTGTCGATTACCGACAGCACCACGACCAGATCACCACCCTGCGGGCGATGAACGGCGATACGGCAGACGTTGGCTCCGCGCACGCTGCGGGTTTCCGGGTGGCTGCCGGCCGGCATAACGTCGACGAACGGCTCGTCGGCGTAGCGCTTCTCGAACAGCGCCTGCAGGTCGACCGACTTGTCGGCGACGGTCGCATACAGGGTGGCGTGGATACCACGGATCATCGGAGTCAGGTGCGGGACGAAGGTCAGCCCGATGTCCTTGCCAGCGGCCAGGCGCAGGCCCTGGCTGATTTCAGGCAGGTGACGGTGGCCCTTGACCGCGTAGGCCTTCATGCTTTCGCCTGCCTCACAGAACAGCGAACCAACCGCTGCGCCACGGCCAGCGCCGCTGACGCCCGACTTGCAGTCGGCAATGAGGCGCGAGGGGTCGGCCAGGCCTGCTTCGAGCAGAGGCAGGAAGCCCAACTGGGTAGCAGTCGGGTAGCAACCCGGCACGGCAATCAGGCGTGCCTGGCGGATTTTTTCTCGGTTGACCTCTGGCAAGCCGTAGACGGCGTCCTTGAGCAGCTCTGGAGCGCCATGTGGCTGGCCGTACCATTTGCCCCACTCGGCTGCATCCTGCAGGCGGAAGTCGGCGGACAGGTCGATCACCTTGGTCCCGGCCGCCAACAGCTCGCCAGCCAGGGCATGGGCGACCCCGTGCGGCGTGGCGAAGAACACCACGTCGCAGGCAGCCAAGGTTTTGCTGTCCGGCACACTGAAAGCCAGGCCGTCATAGTGGCCGCGCAGGTTCGGATACATGTCGGCCACCGCCACGCCCGCTTCGGAGCGCGAAGTGATGACCGCCACTTCGGCCTGAGGATGCTGTGCCAGCAGACGCAACAGTTCGACGCCGGTGTAACCCGTGCCGCCGACGATACCGACCTTGATCATAACGCTTGCCCCTTATCAACGAGCCGTCTGGAAAGCGCACGATGATAGGGGGGCAAAGCGGCTGTAACAACTCTTGGGGTGCCCCTTCGAGCGCTTGGGCTCTACTATCTGACGACCGTGATTACCTGAAGGAACTCCCTCCATGCTTTACCTATGGATCAAAGCGCTGCATATCGTCAGCGTGGTTTGCTGGTTCGCCGGCCTGTTCTACCTGCCCAGGCTGTTCGTCTACCACGCCCAGAGTCAGGACAGTATCAGCCAGGAACGCTTCGTTACCATGGAGCGCAAGCTGTACCGCGGCATCATGAACCCGGCAATGATCGCCACCTACGTATTTGGCGCCTGGATGCTCTACCTGACACCCGGATGGCTGAGCCAAGGCTGGCTGCATGCCAAGCTCACCCTGGTGATTCTGCTGACCGGCTACCATCACATCTGTGGCGCTCAGCGCAAACGCTTCGCCGCTGGCAACAATACCCGCAGCCACGTCTACTACCGCTGGTTCAACGAGGTGCCTGTGCTGTTCCTGCTGGGCATCGTGATTCTCGTGGTGGTCAAACCGTTCTGACATAACACGATGGAGCCTCATCCATGTCCCTGCCCGCTTCGCTTGAACAACGCCTGCGCTTGCCTGTGGTGGCGGCGCCGATGTTCCTGATCTCCAACCCCGAGCTGGTACTGGCCTGCTGTGGCAGTGGCGTGGTCGGCAGTTTCCCGGCGTTGAACCAACGTGACAGCGCCGGCTTCAAGGCCTGGCTGGAAGAAATCGAGGCGGGACTGGCACAGTTGCAGGCGCCAGCGCCCTATGCGGTGAACCTGATCGTCCACCCGACCAACCCGAGGTTACAGGCTGACCTCGCACTGTGCGTCGAGCACCGCGTACCCATTGTCATCACCAGCCTCGGCGCCGTGAAGGAAGTGGTAGATGCCGTGCACGGCTACGGCGGCCTGGTGTTCCACGACGTCACCACTCGCCGTCACGCCGAGAAAGCCGCCGAAGCCGGCGTCCATGGTCTGATCGCCGTGGCAGCCGGCGCCGGTGGCCATGCAGGTACCTGGAGCCCGTTCGCGCTGGCGGCCGAAATCCGCCAGTTCTTCGACAAGACCCTGCTGCTGGCCGGTTGCATCAACCACGGCCACGAGATTCTCGCCGCGCAATTGCTCGGTGCCGACCTGGCCTACATGGGCACGCGCTTCATTGCCACCCACGAAAGCCATGCCCAACCGGCCTACAAACAGATGCTCCTTCAGGCCCAAGCCGCAGACATCATCCACACGCCTGCGGTCTCCGGCATACCGGCCAGCTTCCTGCGTCCCAGCCTTGAACAGGCCGGGTATGACATGGCGGCACTGAAAACCGGGCATGAGCAAGGCAAGCTCAAGCCGATCGACGATGAAGCCAGGGCCTGGAAGACCGTCTGGTCGGCCGGCCAAGGCGTCGGCGAAATCCATGACCTGCCTGCGGCCGCCACACTGATCGAGCGCCTGCACGGCGAGTACCGCGCCGCCTTGGCGCGTTCCCAGGCATTGCGCGACAAAGCCCGGTAGCAAAAGGCAACAACTCGCCCGGCCAGGCTGTACACTAGGCGCCCTCTTCAGCCCCCAGGAGCCCTGCATGACCCGTTACGCCATGATTACCGGAGCTTCCAGCGGCCTGGGCCTGGCCCTGGCGGAAGCACTGGCGCGGCGTGGGCGCAACCTGATCCTGGTGGCACGCCATCGAGAAACGTTGGAGCCGATAGCGCTCGAGCTGGCCCAACGCTTCGGCGTCGAGGTTCTGCTGCGCGCCTGTGATCTCAGCCAACCCCTGCGGCTGTCCGGTTTCGTGCTGGAACTGGAAGAGGGCGAGCGACGCATCGACCTGTTGGCCAACTGCGCAGGCCAGCGGACCTATGGCCCGTTTCTGGCCCACGAATGGGCCGACGAGCAAGACTTGCTGGAAGTCAACATCCTTGCCCTGAGCCGACTGTGCCACGCCATCGGCAACCTGATGGCCGTGCAAGGTGGCGGGCAGATCCTCAACGTCGCCGGCCTGGCCGCCATGGCACCGGGACCGGGCATGGCCACCTATGCCGCCAGCAAGGCCTATGTGATGCACTTCAGCGAAGCGCTGCGCGAAGAGCTCAAGCCTGCAGGCATCAAGGTATCGGTGCTTTGCCCCGGCCCGGTACGCTCGTCGCGCCGGCGCATCCCCCGGCTTGAAGGCAACAGCCGATGCCTGAGCCCTGAAGAAGTGGCGTTGTACACGGTGCGCGCATTGGCGAAAAATCGCGCAGTGATCATGCCGGTACGGCGTAATCGCTGGCTGGCCTTCGCTCCGCGCCTGCTGCCGCGCTGGCTGACGCGCAAGCTGGCAGGCTTCATCCATCGCCGTTACTGCCCGGTTGGCATGGAATAGCCACTGGGCGAGTGACGCCCGGCTGAGTACACTCGGCCGACACTCACCATGGAGCAAGTGCTGTGGAAGATCTATTCATCAAGATCATCAACCGGGAGATCCCGGCGAAGATCATTTACGAGGACGACCAGGTTCTGGCGTTCCATGACATCGCGCCGCAGGCGCCGGTGCATTTTCTGGTCATCCCGAAGAAGCACATCCGTACCCTCAATGACCTGACCGAAGAGGACAAGGGCCTGGCCGGCCACATCCTGTTTACCGCCCAGCGCCTGGCCAAGGAACTGGGCTGCGAGGATGGCTTCCGCGTGGTCATGAACTGCAACGAGCAAGGCGGCCAGACCGTCTATCACATCCACATGCACGTGCTTGGCCAGCGCCAGATGAACTGGCCGCCGGGCTGACCCAAGGCAAGCTCATCCCGGGCGATTGAGGTAAACTGTCGGGCATCACTTCAGCGGAGGTGCCCGATGGCTACCGAACGTCACTACTCGCCGCTCGACCGCTTGTTGCTGCAGGCCGATACCGCCATGCGCACCTTGCTCCCCTTCAGCGGCCAACCCTCCCGCCCCTCGCCGGCGATCATCCAGCCTGACGCGGAACTGGATGACAACCAGACCCGCCACATTGCCGGGCTGATGCGCATCAACCATACCGGGGAAGTCTGCGCCCAGGCGTTGTATCAGGGCCAGGCCCTGACCGCCAAGCTGCCGCAAGTGCGCAAGGCCATGGAACATGCTGCCGAAGAAGAAGTCGACCACCTGGCCTGGTGCGAACAACGTATCCGCCAACTGGGCAGCCACCCGAGCGTGCTCAACCCGCTGTTCTACGGCATGTCATTCGGCATTGGCGCTCTCGCCGGCCTGGTCAGCGACAAAGTCAGCCTGGGTTTCGTCGCCGCTACCGAGCATCAGGTCTGCAAGCACCTGGACGAACACCTGGAACAGCTGCCGCAGGAAGACGAAAAATCCCGCGCCATCCTCGAGCAGATGCGCATGGATGAAGAGCAGCACGCCGAATCTGCGCTTGAAGCCGGCGGCTACCGCTTCCCGATGCCGGTGCGTTTCGGCATGAGCCTGCTGGCCAAGGTCATGACCAAAAGTACCTACCGCATCTGACAAGGACACACGCATGAGGGACCGTATCGACGCCAAGGACCTGGCGCGCGCCGTGCAAGCCGGCATTCTCCAGCCTGGCCAGGACCAGGCCTTGCTGGCGTTCCTGCGCCAGCAAACGCCAGCCCACGGCAGTTTCCAGCTTGCCCATGTCGCCTTCTACTTCGGCGCCCTGCTGATCATGGGGGCAATGGGCTGGCTGCTGACCGAAGCCTGGATGGCAATGGGTGACGGGGCCTTGCTGGCCATCGCCACGCTTTATGTCGTTCTGCTCACCTTGTTCGCCCTCAACCTGCAGGGGCGCAAGCAACCGGTTGCCGCCGGGGTACTGGCCGCCGTCGCGGTCAGCATCGTGCCGTTGGTCGTGTTCGCCATCGAACGCCTGACGGGTTGGTGGCCACTGGATGATGCGCAAGCGGACTATCACCAGTACTTCACCTACGTGCAGGGCGGCTGGCTGCTGATGGAGGCCGCCACCGTGGTCGCCGGGCTGCTCATGCTGCGCCTGATTCCCTACCCCTTCGTGGTGATGCCGATCGCCGTGGCCCTGTGGTTCATGTCGATGGACCTTAGCGAATGGGTGTATGGCTCGCCCTTCTCCTGGGAACAGCGGCGCACGGTGTCACTGTGGTTCGGGCTCGGCTTGCTCTTGGTATTCCTGATCGTCGACGGGCGAACCCGAGAGGACTATGCCCATTGGGGCTACCTGGCTGGCCTGGCGGCATTCTGGGGCGGGCTGACGATGATGGAAAGCGACAGTGAACTGGGCAAGGCGCTGTACTGCCTGATCAACCTGGGGTTGATGGGTGCAGCGGTGCTGTTGCGCCGGCCGGTGTTCATGGTGTTCGGCGCGCTTGGGGTGGCGGCGTATCTGGGGTATCTGTCTTACGAGGTGTTTGCCGACTCGCTGCTGTTCCCGGTGGTGCTGACTTTGATCGGGCTGGGGGTGATCGGCTTGGGATTGGGCTATCAGAAGCGGCGGGAGCGGTTGAGCCAAGCAGTCAGAAGCAGCTTGCCTGACTGGTTGCTCGCGGCGCTTCCAGCCCTGCGTGACTGACTGAAGATCCCCGCTTTCGCGACACAAGGCCGCTCCTACAGGAGATCGCGATCCCTTGTAGGAGCGGCCTTGTGTCGCGAAAGGGCTGCACAGCAGCCCCAAAATCTCGAACTCAGCCCAGTTCTACGATTTCATAGCCATGGGTGATTTCCACACCGGCACGTTCGAGCATGATCGACGCCGAGCAGTACTTCTCAGCCGATAGCTCTACCGCACGCTTGACTTGAGCCTCTTTCAGCCCTCGCCCTTTGACCACGAAGTTCATGTGGATCTTGGTGAACACCTTCGGGTCTTCACTGGCACGCTCGGCTTCCAGGAACGCTTCGCAGCTTTCCACCGCCTGACGCGACTTCTTCAGGATGCTCACCACGTCGAAGCTGCTACAGCCTCCAAGGCCGAGCAGGAGCATTTCCATCGGGCGCACGCCCAGGTTGCGGCCACCCGCCTCGGGCGGGCCGTCCATCACAACCACGTGGCCGCTGCCCGATTCACCGAGGAACATCGCCTCACCGGCCCACTGGATGCGTGCCTTCATCTGTCCGTACTCCTGGATTCGCAAAAGGGTGTCAGCTTAAGCCTTGTATGCCTGTCGGAAAAGCTCAATGCGAGTCGCTTTAGTGTCAAAACTTCTAGCGCTGTCTGATAAGCTGGCGCCAATTGACTGGCGCATTGCGTCAGACAAGGTCTAGAAGAGCCTATGCCTCGCCTCGAACAGGATTTCGTGATGGTTGCCTCCGCCCTACCCGCCAAGATCAAGAACATCGACAAACTGCTGGTTCATTGCCAGCGCCGCCGCTACACCGCCAAAAGCAATATCATCTGCGCAGGCGACCGTGCCGAAACGCTGTCGTTCATCATCAAGGGCTCGGTCACCATCCTGATCGAAGACGACGAAGGTCACGAGATGATCATCGCCTACCTCAACAATGGCGACTTCTTTGGCGAACTGGGGCTGTTCGAACCGGTCGGTGGCGAACAACAGCGCAGCGCTTGGGTGCGGGCCAAGACCGAGTGCGAAGTCGCCGAGATCAGCTACGAAAAGTTTCGCGAACTGGCCCGCCAGGACCCGGAGATTCTCTACGCCTTGGGCAGCCAGATGGCCCAGCGCCTGCGCAACACCACACGAAAGGTTGGCGACCTGGCCTTCTTTGACGTCACCGGTCGCGTGGCCCGCTGCCTGCTCGACCTGTGCAAGCAACCGGATGCCATGACCCACCCGGACGGTATGCAGATCAAGATAACCCGACAGGAAATCGGCCGCATCGTCGGTTGCTCGCGTGAGATGGTCGGCCGCGTCCTCAAGGACCTCGAAGAGCGCAGCCTGGTACAGGTCAAGGGCAAGACCATGGTGGTCTACGGCACCCGTTAGTCTCTGGGAATGGCTGCCAACACGTCGTCATAGGCCAGGGACAGGCGCTCGAACCAGGGTGCCTCAGGCGCCACTTCGTGCAAGGCGATATGGCTGTCGGCGCGGCAGCGTTGCTCCAGGTCGCAGCACTCATTGAAGCGGTTGACCGCTGCGATCATCGACTCGCGCTCGTTGTCCAGCAGCAGCGCACCATGCACCAGCACCACCGGGCGTTTGCCACCCAGACCCTGGCGCCAGCGCTGGGCCGTACCGACCAGCTTGCGGCCATTGAGGTTCACGTTATAACGGCCATCGCAGAAAGCACCGTCGATCTCGCCCACCGAAGCGACGCCCCCCCACTCGCGCAACACATCGCACAAGGGCAGACAAAGGCGCTCGTAGGCGCTTTCAATACGGCCATGGTCGCCTTCGCTGCGCGGGGCCACGTAGACCAGCGCAATGTTTACCGTGGCGTGCGACTGCGGCACTGGCTCGCCGCCCGTTTCACGCAGCAGGATCGGCCAGCCGGCAATCGCCAGCTCGGCACAAGCGGCTTCGAAATTTTCCAGCCGGCTCATGCGCCGGGGCATGACCAGGGCGTGGTCGGTGGGGCGCCAGAACAGCACGCCGCAATCGCGCTCGCCTCGGCAAACGGCAGCCAATAGCTCCTGCTCGGCTTGCAGGCCTTGTTCGACAGTCAGGGCCAGGGGTTGATCGGTCATTGATCCACCTATGATGTTGGTTTCACCGACCTTTTACGGGCACGTCCGCGAAGAGGCCGGAACAGGCATACAAAAAAGCCGGCATAAAGCCGGCTTGGTTTCAATCAGTCCAGAGCCTGAACGGTCTTCTTCACCTGATCCGGGAAGAACAACCGCTGCAGTTCCAGCCCTGGCTGCGGGGCGCGCATGAACGCCTCACCAACCAGGAACGAGTACACCTCGTTGATTTCCATCAGCTCGACATCGGCGCGGTTGAGAATACCGCTCTCGGTAACCACCAGGCGGTCACGTGGAATGCGCGGCAGCAAGTCGAGGGTGGCTTCCAGGCTGACCTCGAAGGTGTGCAGGTTACGGTTGTTCACACCCACCAGCGGCGTATCGAGGTGCTTCAACGCACGCTCCAGTTCATCGCTGTCATGCACTTCGACCAGCACGTCGAGGCCGACGTCCTTGGCCACCGAGGCCAGCTCGAGCATTTTCACATCATCCAGCGCCGATACGATCAGCAGCACGCAGTCAGCACCCAGGGCTCGGGCCTCGACGATCTGGTAGGGGTCGACCATGAAGTCCTTGCGGATCACCGGCAGAGAAACCGCGGCGCGGGCCTGCTGCAGGTACTCGTCAGCGCCCTGGAAGTAATCCACATCGGTCAGCACCGAGAGGCAGGTCGCCCCGCCCTTTTCGTAGCTGACGGCGATGTCCGCCGGCACGAAGTCTTCGCGGATCACGCCTTTGCTCGGCGACGCCTTCTTGATTTCGGCGATTACCGCTGGCTGCTTGCGCTTGGCCTGCTCAACAAGTGCATTGGCAAAGCCACGTGGGGCATCCGCTGCCTTGGCCTTGCGCTCCAGCTCGGCAAGGCTGACGCGCGCGCTGCGCTCGGCCACTTCCTGGAACTTGCGGGCGATGATCTTTTCCAGCACCGTCGGCACACTCATGCTTCGTTCTCCACCTTGAATACTGCAGTAAAGGCGCCCAGTTCCTGCAGTTTCTCCCAGGCCAGCCCGGTGTGCAGTACGTCGTGGGCCAGTTCCACGCCAGCCTTCAGGCTCATGGCATGGTCAGCGGCATACAGTGCCGCGCCGGCATTGAGCACGATCATTTCGGCGGCCTTCTGGCCGTTTTCAGTCTTGCGCCGGCTCAGGGCATCGCGGATCAGCTCCAGCGAGGCCTGCGGCGTCTCGACAGCCAAGCCGTGCAGGCTCTGGCTTTTCATGCCGAGGTCTTCGGGTTCGACCCAATACTCGGTGATCTCGTCATTCTTCAGCTCGGCGACAAAGGTTGGCGCAGCCAGGCTGAACTCGTCCAGGCCATCCTTCGAATGCACCACCAGCACATGCTTGCTGCCCAGGCGCTGCAGTACTTCGGCCAACGGGCGGCATAGCGCCTGGGTGAACACGCCGACCACCTGGTGCTTCACACCGGCCGGATTCGTAAGCGGGCCGAGCATGTTGAACAGGGTACGCAGACCCAGATCGCGACGCGGGCCAGCGGCATATTTCATGGCACTGTGATGGCTCTGGGCGAACATGAAACCGATACCCAAGCTGTCGATGCAGCGAGCGACCTGGGTCGGGGTCAGGTTCAAGTAGATACCGGCGGCTTCCAGCAGGTCGGCGCTGCCGCTCTTGCCTGACACGGCCCGGTTGCCATGCTTGGCCACGCTGCAGCCGGCAGCGGCGAGGACAAACGACGAGGCGGTGGAAACGTTGAAGATGTTGGCGCCATCACCGCCGGTACCGACGATATCCACTACGCCGTCGAGACTTTTCAGTTCGACTTTGTCGGCCAGCTCGCGCATCACCGAGACCGCACCGACGATCTCGTCAATGCTCTCGCTCTTCATGCGCATGCCCATCAGGAAGGCACCGATCTGCGCCTCGCTGCACTGGCCGGTCATGATCTGGCGCATGACGTCGCGCATTTCATCGGTGCTGAGGTCCAGATGACCGACGATGCGGCCCAACGCGCTCTTGATATCCATGATCAATCCTTAGCGGCGGCCGCCGGTCTGCTTGAGGAAGTTGGCGAACAGCTCGTGGCCCTGCTCGGTGAGGATGGACTCGGGGTGGAACTGTACCCCTTCGATGTTCAAGGTCTTGTGGCGCAGGCCCATGATCTCGTCGACCGAACCGTCTTCATGGGCAGTCCAGGCGGTGACTTCCAGGCAATCCGGCAGGGTTTCGCGCTTGACCACCAGGGAGTGGTAGCGGGTCACCGTGAGCGGATTATTGAGCCCGGCGAACACGCCGAGGTCGCGATGGTGCACCGGGCTGGTCTTGCCATGCATGACCTGACGGGCGCGCACCACATCCCCGCCAAAGGCCTGGCCGATGGACTGGTGGCCAAGGCACACGCCAAGGATCGGCAACTTGCCGGCAAAGTGCAGGATGGCTTCGATGGACACGCCCGCTTCGCTCGGCGTGCACGGGCCAGGGGAGACGACGATGCGCTCGGGCTTGAGGGCTTCGATCTCGGCGATGGTCATTTCGTCATTGCGAATGACCTTGACCTCGGCACCCAGCTCGCCAAGGTACTGAACGACGTTGTAAGTGAATGAGTCGTAATTGTCGATCATCAGTAACATCGGGCTAAACCTCTTGAATCTACTGACTTCAAAAAACGAACCTTCCTACACAACCGCAGGCACGGTTTGGCCACGAAGGGCAGTCGCTAAACGGACAGGAAGGTAAACGGGGACGGGCCGGACGAACCGGCAGGAGATAAAGTCAGGCGCGCCAACGCCAACGGGCGTGGGCCTTGATAACGCGCATCAAGAGTTTGCTGACGATCAACACAGGATAGGTCTCGCTCATACTTGCAGGCACAGTAGCCTACCGGGGCGGCTGGCGCAATATGCCCGTAAACACGGGGAAACGAATGGACTTGGGAGGGATGCAAAGCGATTTGCTAAGGTCGAGCAGCTACTCCTCATAAAAACAATGAAAAGGATGTTCAACGATGCGAAAAGCCCCCCTGATACGCTTTACCCTCGCCTCGCTGGCCTTGGCCTGCAGCCAGGCCTTCGCCGCGCCTTCGCCCTACTCCACATTGGTCGTGTTTGGTGACAGCCTCAGTGATGCCGGGCAGTTTTTCGGCGCGCGCTTTACCAACCGCGATGCCTACGGCAACTATGCCCCGGTATCGCCGATGATCCTGGGCGGTCGGCTGGGCGTGAACCCGGCAGAGCTCGGCCCCTCCACCTCCCCCGTCAACCCAGCGCTGGGGATTGCCGATGGCAACAACTGGGCGGTCGGCGGCTACACCACCCAGCAGATCCTGGACTCAATCACCAGCACGTCCGAGACGATCATCCCGCCAGGTCGCCTTGGTGCCGGACTGGTTCTGCGGGAAAAACCGGGCTACCTGGCCAACGGCCTGCGTGCCGATCCCAATGCGCTGTACTACCTGAGCGGTGGCGGCAACGACTTTCTGCAAGGGCTGGTGAACAGCCCGGCCGATGCCATAGCCGCCGGCGGCCGCCTGGCCGCCAGTGCCCAGGCTCTGCAGCAAGGCGGGGCTCGCTACATCATGGTCTGGCTGCTGCCTGACCTCGGACAGACCCCAAACTTCAGCGGCACGCCCCAGCAAAACCCGCTGTCGCTGCTTTCCGGTGCGTTCAACCAGTCGCTGCTCAGCCAACTGCGGCAGATCGATGCCGAAATCATCCCGCTGAACATTCCCGTGCTGCTGGGCGAGGCCCTGGCCAACCCCGGTCAGTTCGGCCTGGCCACCGGCCAGAACCTGGTTGGCACCTGCTACAGCGGCGAAGGATGCCTGGGAAACCCGATATACGGTGTAAATGGCACAACGCCAGATCCGACCAAATTGCTGTTCAATGACGCGGTACACCCGACCATTGCCGGCCAGCAATTGATTGCCGACTACGCCTACTCGATCATTTCTGCCCCTTGGGAACTGACGCTATTGCCGGAAATGGCCCACGCCAGCTTGCGTGCGCAACAGGACGAACTGCGCAATCAGTGGCAAGCCCCTTGGCAGGCCGTCGGCCAATGGCAAGCTTTCGTCAGCACCGGTGGCCAGGACCTGGACTTCGATGACCAGCGCAGTGCTGCCAGCGCTGACGGACACGGCTACAACCTGACATTAGGTGGCAGTTACCGCCTCAACGACGCGTGGCGCCTGGGCCTTGCCGGTGGTGTATACCGGCAGAAGCTGGAGGCCGGTGAACAGGACTCGGACTACAAGCTCGACAGCTACCTGGCCAGCGCCTTCGCCCAGTTCCGCCAGGACCGCTGGTGGGCCGATGCCGCGTTGAGCGCGGGCCATCTGGACTACCACGACCTCAAGCGCACCTTCGCACTTGGCGTCAACGACCGCAGTGAAAAGGGCGACACCGATGGCGAGGCTTGGGCCGTCACCGCTCGCGTGGGCTACAACCTTGCCGCCGACAGTAGCCGTTGGCAGCTGGCGCCGTTCATCAGCGCCGACTATGCACGTGTGAAGGTCGATGGTTATGACGAGAAGAGCGGACGCTCGACGGCGCTGAGCTTTGATGATCAAGAGCGGACTTCGCGGCGTTTGGGCGTTGGGCTGCTAGGCAGCGTGCAGGTGATGCCGGGCACCCGGCTGTTTGCCGAGGTGGCGCAGGAGCATGAATTCGAGGATGACCAGCAGGCTATGACCATGCACCTGACGACGCTGCCGGCAAATGACTTCACGCTGACCGGGTATACGCCGCACAGTGATTTGACCCGGGCTAGCCTGGGAGTGAGCCATGAACTGGTGGCGGGGGTGAACCTGCGTGGGAACTACAACTGGCGCAAAAGTGATGAGTTGACTCAGCAGGGGGTGAGCCTGGGGGTCAGCATTGACTTCTGAATCGTCGGGGCCGCTTTGCGGCCCTTTCGCGGCTGAAGCCGCTCCTACAGGGACTGCCCATACCTCGAAACCTGTGCAATACCTGTAGGAGCGGCTTTAGCCGCGAAAGGGCTGCAAAGCAGCCCCAACTAGCTTATTTAGCAGTAGTCTGCTCAGCCAGCGCCACCGCTCGGAACATCGCCCGGCGCTTGTTGATGGTCTCTTCCCACTCCAGTGCCGGCACCGAGTCGGCAACGATGCCACCACCGGCCTGCACATGCAGTTCGCCGTCCTTGATCACCGCTGTACGGATGGCAATCGCGGTATCCATGTTGCCATTCCAGGCGAAGTAACCAACCGCACCACCGTAGACGCCACGCTTGACCGGCTCGAGTTCGTCGATGATTTCCATCGCGCGAATCTTCGGTGCGCCCGACAGAGTACCCGCCGGCAGGATTGCCCGCAGCGCATCCATCGCAGTCAACCCTTCACGCAATTGACCGGTCACGTTGGACACGATGTGCATGACGTTCGAGTAACGCTCAATCACCATCTTCTCGGTCAGTCGCACGCTACCGGTGGACGAGACCCTGCCCACATCATTGCGGCCAAGGTCGATCAGCATCAGGTGCTCGGCGATCTCTTTCTCGTCCGACAGCAGGTCGTCTTCCAGCGCACGGTCCGCTTCTTCGGTAGCCCCACGCGGGCGGGTACCGGCGATCGGGCGCACGGTGACCAGGTTGTCTTCCACGCGCACCAGTACTTCCGGTGAGCTGCCGACCACATGGAAATCGCCGAAGTTGAAGAAGTACATGTACGGCGTCGGGTTGAAGCAGCGCAGCGCGCGGTACAGGTCGATCGGCGCAGCCTTGAAGTCGATCGACATGCGCTGCGACGGCACGACCTGCATGCAGTCCCCGGCCAGGATGTATTCCTTGATCCGGCCCACCGCGTTCTCGTAATCGTCACGGGTGTAGCTGGAGCGGAACGCCGGTTCGGCAGCCATAGGGCCGCTCAAGTCCAGGCCGCGACGCGGGGTGATGGGCTGGCGCAGTGTTTCCAGCAGGCCTTGCAGGCGTGCCTGGCCTTGCTCGAAGGCCTGCTCTTGCGCCGGGTCAACCAGCACGATGGCGTGCATCTTGCCCGCCAGGTTGTCGAACACCACCACCGCGTCGGAAACCATCAGCAGAATATCCGGCACGCCCAGCGGGTCCGGGTTCGGGCTGGCACCCAGGCGCTTCTCGACATAGCGCACACAGTCATAGCCAAAGTAGCCGACCAGGCCACCGTTGAAGCGCGGCAGGCCAGGAATGTCAGCGACCTTGTAACGGTCCTTGAAGCTTTCGACGAAGGCCAGCGGGTCCTCGACATCGTGGCTTTCCACCTCCACGCCATCCTGCAGGATGCTCACGTGGTAGCCATGCACGCGCATGACGGTGCGCGACGGCAGGCCGATCATCGAGTAACGGCCCCACTTCTCACCGCCCTGCACAGACTCGAGCAGGTAGGAGTTGGCCTGGTCGGCCAGCTTCAGGTAGATCGACAGCGGCGTGTCGAAGTCGGCCAGGGTTTCACAGGCCAAAGGGATGCGGTTGTAGCCGGTAGCGGCCAGGCGCAGGAATTCTTCGCGGGTCATGGGTAGCCTCGTGGCGTGCAGCAATAGGGTCGGGCAAGCGGACGGGCCGGCAGGCGCCGGCGGGCATGAGTCAGGCGCGCCAGCGCCAACGGGCCAGGGCCTTGATGACTTTCATCCAGAATTTGCCAGTGACCGCCACGGTGGACTCTCTGTCTTGGGAGGCTTGAAGGTCCGCCAACGTTATCCCAGTGGCCGGGTCTGCGCAACCAGGCAGCAGAGCGCGCAGGTCGTCGACCACCAGGCTGGGGGATTCCTCGGTGATCGGCCGGCCATGGTTGTAGCCGTAGGTGAGCCCCACACATTGCACCCCGGCCGCTTTGGCCGCCAGCACATCGCTGCGCGAGTCGCCGACGAACAGCGACTGCTGCGGGCTGACACCGGCCATCTGCATGACGAACAGCAGCGCCGCCGGGTCGGGCTTCTTCTGCGGCAAGGTATCGCCACCGATAATCCAGCGGAAGTAGCGGCCAATCTTCATCTGGTCCAGCAACGGTGCGACAAAGCGCTCCGGCTTGTTGGTGATCAGCGCCATTTCCACGCCCTGCTTCTGCAGCCAGCGCAGGGTGTCTTTCACACCGGGGTAGAGCACGGTGAGCTCATGGTGTTCGGCGTATGCGTCCATGAACAGCGCCAGGCCCTTTTCAGCCAGCGCATCGTCCACATCTTCATGCTCGATGCCACCGGCCAGCGCGCGGCGCACCAGTATCTGGGCGCCGTTACCAACCCAGTGGCGCACCGCCTCAAGACCCGCTGGCGGGCGCCCCAGTTCGAGCAGCATGCGATCCACAGCGGCAGCCAGGTCGGGTACCGAGTCGATCAGAGTACCGTCCAGATCGAACATCACCAGCCTGGGCAGCGTCCCCGGGAACAGCTGCTCGAAGCCACTCATGGGCGGGCCTGGGCCAGTTCGGCACGCATCTTGGCGATGACTTCCTGATAGTCCGGAGCATTGAAGATCGCCGAGCCGGCTACGAAGGTGTCAGCGCCAGCGGCGGCGATTTCACGGATGTTGTTGACGTTGACGCCGCCGTCGATCTCCAGGCGGATGTCGCGGCCGCTGGCATCGATCAGCGCACGCGCTTCGCGCAGCTTGTCGAGGGTGCCAGGGATGAACTTCTGCCCGCCGAAGCCTGGGTTGACGCTCATCAACAGGACCATGTCGACTTTGTCCATGACGTACTTCAGGGCATCCAGGCTGGTGGCCGGGTTGAACACCAGGCCGGCCTTGCAGCCGCCGTCCTTGATCAGTTGCAGCGAGCGGTCGATGTGCTGCGACGCTTCCGGGTGGAAGGTGATGTAGGTGGCACCCGCTTCGATGAAATCGCCGATGATGCGGTCGACCGGGCTGACCATCAGGTGCACGTCGATCGGCGCGGTCACGCCGTATTTGCGCAGTGCGGTGCAGACCATCGGGCCGATGGTCAGGTTGGGGACGTAGTGGTTGTCCATGACATCGAAGTGGACGATGTCGGCACCTGCGGCCAGAACCTTGTCGACGTCCTCGCCCAGACGGGCGAAATCGGCAGAGAGAATGGAGGGGGCAATAGCGTAGGGCTGCATGGCGCACCTGTTGGCAGAATCACGGTAGCGCGCATTGTAACCGTTTTAGCCTGTGCTGGCCTCTTCGCGGCTTCAGCCGCGAAGAGGCCGGCGCAGACAATAAATCATCAGGCAGGTTGTTGAGTCCTGAGCTTCTCGCTACGCCCGCGCAACCACTCCAGGGTCAGCAGCAGCACCACCGAAAAGGCAATCAACAGGGTCGCCGCCGCCGCAATGGTCGGGCTGAGGTTCTCGCGAATGCCGCTGAACATCTGCCGCGGCAGGGTCGCCTGCTCCGGTCCGGCGAGGAACAGCGTCACCACCACTTCGTCGAACGACGTGGCAAAGGCAAACAGTGCCCCCGAGATCACGCCAGGGGCGATCAGCGGCAAGGTTACCCGACGGAAGGTCAGCAGCGGCGATGCGCCGAGGCTGGCCGCCGCGCGTACCAGGTTGTAGTTGAAGCCCTGCAAGGTCGCCGACACGGTGATGATGACGAACGGCACCCCCAGCACTGCGTGCACCAGGATCAGCGAGATGAAGCTGTTGCCCAGTCCCAGCGGAGCGAAGAACAGGTAGCTGGCCACGCCGATGATCACCACCGGTACCACCATCGGCGAAATCACCAGCGCCATCACCAGCGACTTGCCCGGGAAATCGCCACGGGTCAGGCCGATCGACGCCAGGGTGCCAAACACCATGGCCAGTACCGTGGCCGCTGGGGCGACGATGATGCTGTTCTTCAATGCCCGCATCCACTCGGCGGAGGCGAAGAAGTCGTGGTACCACTGCAGCGAAAAGCCTTGCAGTGGGTAGACCAGGAAACTGCCACTATTGAACGACAACGGCACGATCACCAGTACCGGCAACACCAGGAACAGCAGGATCAGGCCGCAGAGGACGCGCAGGGTGTAGAACCAGACCCGTTCGACGGGCGACATGTAGGGGCTCAGCATCTCAAGGCTCCTCAGCTCAGGCGCAGGCGGCTGGCGCCGACCAGCCAGCTATAGATCAGGTACAGCAGCACGGTCGCCAGCAGCAACAAGCCACCCAGGGCCGTGGCCATGCCCCAGTTGATGCTGGTGTTGGTATAGAAGGCGACGAAGTAGCTGACCATCTGGTCGTTCGGGCTGCCGAGCAGCGCCGGGGTGATGTAGTAGCCGATGGCCAGGATGAACACCAGCAGGCAGCCGGCGCCTACACCGGCGTAGGTCTGCGGGAAGTACACCCGCCAGAAGCTGGCAAACGGGTGGCAGCCCAGCGAGATCGCCGCACGCATGTAGCTCGGCGAAATACCTTTCATCACGCTGTACAGTGGCAGGATCATGAACGGCAGCAGGATGTGCACCATCGAGATGTACACGCCGGTGCGGTTGAACACCAGTTCCAGTGGCTGGTCGATGATGCCCATCGCCATCAGCGCACTGTTGATCAAACCGCCGGACTGCAGCAGCACGATCCACGCAGCGACCCGCACCAGGATCGAGGTCCAGAACGGCAGCAGCACCAGGATCATCAGCAGGTTGCTCTGCCGGGTCGGCAGGTTGGCCAGCAGGTAGGCCAGCGGATAGGCCAGCACCAGGCAGATGGCGGTGATCACCACACCCATCCACAGGGTGCGGGCAAAGATATCCAGGTAGATGGCCTGGTCGGGGGTGGCTTTGGCCAGCTCGCCAAGATCATCGATGCGGTGGTCGAGCGACGCCAGCAGATAGAACGAGGTCAGCGAGCTGGTATTGCGGCGAATCGCCTGCCAGTAGGCCGGGTCGCCCCAACGCTCGTCGAGTGCCTGCAAGGCATCCTTGTATGAGGCAGGCTCAGCCTTGAACGGCAGCGCCCGTGCGGTTTTCGCCAGCAGGCTGCGGTAGCCGGCCAGCTCCATGTTCAGGCGCTTGGAGAGGTCGCCCAGGGTCTGGTTCTTGCGCGATTCGGCCAGGTCCTGGCTCAGCGCCTTGTAGACGTCTTCGCCGGGCAGGCTCTTGCCGTCCCACTGGCTGATCACCTCGACCGTGCGCGGCAGGCCGCCGACCACTTCCGGGTTGCCGACGCTCTTGTACAGCAGCGCCGCGATCGGCACCAGGAACACCAGCAGGAGAAACAGCGCCAGCGGCGCGATCAACGCCTGCGCCTTCCAGCGGTTGACCCGCTCGGCATGCTTGAGGCGCTGCTTGAGACTTGGACCTGCGCCTTCGTTGAGGGGCACTGCAATGGCCATGGCGAACTCCGCGATACAGGCTGAAATTGGGGCCGCAGCGCGGCCCCGCTTCCCGATTTCTTACTTCTTCGCCGCCCAGGCGTTGAAGCGTTGCTCCAGCTGCTCGCTGTTGTCGGCCCAGAAGGCCACGTCGATCTGCACCTGGTTGGCGATGTTCTCAGGCGTGGTCGGCATGTCCTTCTTCACCGCATCGGCCAGCAGCGGGACGGCCTTGGAATTGGCCGGGCCGTAGGCGATGTTCTCGGAGTAGGTCTTTTGCTGCTCGGGCTGCACGGTGTAGGCGATGAACTTCTTCGCCTCCTCCACATCCTTGGCGCCTTTGGGGATCGCCCAGGCATCGAAGTCGTAGATGCCGCCGTTCCACACTACCTTGAGGTTGCTCTCTTTCTGCACGGCGGCGATGCGGCCGTTGTAGGCCGAGCTCATGACCACGTCACCCGAGGCCAGGTACTGTGGCGGCTGGGCGCCCGCTTCCCACCACTGGATGCTCGGCTTGAGCTCGTCGAGCTTCTTGAAGGCGCGGTCCACGCCCTCCTTGGTGCCCAGCACCTGATACACATCCTTCGGCGCAACGCCGTCAGCCATCAGGGCGAACTCAAGGGTGTACTTGGCGCCCTTGCGCAGGCCACGCTTGCCCGGGAATTTCTTGGTGTCCCAGAAATCGGCCCAGCTGGTCGGTGCGGTCTTGAGCTTGTCGGCGTTGTAGGCCAATACCGTGGACCATACGAAGAAGCCGACGCCGCATGGCTGGATGGCGCCCTTCACATAATCGGACTGGTCACCGAACAGTGCCGGGTCGAGTTCTTCGAACATGCCCTCGTCGCAACCACGGGCCAACTCTGGCGACTCCACCTCCACCAGGTTCCACGACACGCTGTTGGTGTCGACCATGGCTTTGACCTTGGCCATTTCACCGTTGTACTCACCCGCGACGATCTTGCCCTTGCCGGCCTTTTCCCATGGCTCGTAGAACGCCTTGACCTGGGCCGCCTTGTTGGCACCGCCGAAGGAGACCACGGTCAGGTCCGCCGCCATGCTCTGGCCAGCGGCGCACAGGCCGAGGGCCAGGGCGGTCAGTTTCAACTGCTTGCGCATTATTATTCTCTCCACAGTGCAGGGTTGGTGAAGCAAACGATCAGTGGGCTTCGGCAATCGGATCGAGCGCGCGGGCGTGCTCCACCTCCCAGCCCAGGGGTACCACATCGCCCACGGCCAGCGCCGGGTCGAGCTCGGCGATCGGCTGTTTGACGAAGAAGTCGGCCTTGCCACAAACCTCCAGGCGCACCCGTACGTGGTCGCCCAGATAGATGAATTCGGCCACGCGGCCAGAGAAGCGGTTGACGCAGCTTTCGCTGTGGCCGTTGAGGCGCACGCGCTCGGGGCGTACCGAAAGGGTCACCGGCTCGCCGGCCTGGCCGACATTCACCGCCAGCGCCTCGACCCGCTCGCCACGGGCCAGCTGCACCTGGCAACGCTTGCCATCGCTGGCCAGCAGCGTGCCGTTGATGCGGTTGTTCTCGCCGATGAAGTTGGCGACGAAGGTGTTGCAGGGTTCTTCATAAAGGGTGCGCGGGTCGGCGATCTGCTGGATTTCGCCCTGGTGGAACACCGCCACGCGGTCGGACATGGTCAGTGCCTCACCCTGATCGTGGGTCACGTAGACCACGGTCACGCCCAGGCGCTGATGAATGTGCTTGATTTCCATCTGCATGTGTTCACGCAGCTGCTTGTCGAGGGCGCCCAGCGGTTCGTCCATCAATACCAGCTGTGGTTCGAACACCAGTGCCCGAGCCAATGCCACACGCTGCTGCTGACCACCGGAAAGCTGGCCGGGGTAGCGCTTGGCGAACGCATCGAGCTGGACCATGTTCAGCACCCGCTTGACCCGTTCGCTGATGTCGGTCTTGCTCAGGCCGCGCACGGTCAGCGGGAAGGCCAGGTTCTCGGCCACGGTCATGTGCGGGAACAGTGCGTAGTTCTGGAACACCATGCCGATGTCGCGCTTGTGCGGCGGCACGTTGTTGATCGAGCGCCCGGCCAGCTGGATTTCACCGGCGGTCGGGGTCTCGAAGCCGGCCAGCATCATCAGGCTGGTGGTCTTGCCCGAGCCGGAGGGGCCGAGCAGGGTGAGGAATTCACCCTTGCGAATGTCCAGGTTGAGGTTTTTGACGATCAGCGATTCGCCGTCGTAGCTCTTCTGCACACCACGGAAGCTGACCAGCGTCTCGCTGGTGGCAGCGTTCGAATTCGCCTCGCTCATGCCTGCACCTTCTTGTTGGAATGACTGCGTAGGCAAAAGAGTAGAAGAGCCGCCAGCGCCCGGAAATCGGCGCTGCTGAGAGAATGCCATCATCCCGCTGGAAGATTTGCTGTAGGGCGATCCCTACAAGGATGTCGCAATCAGACCAGTTTGTGCTCCATGGCGTACTTGACCAGCTCCGCCAGTGAATTGACCTTGAGCTTCTGCATCAGCCTGGCCTTGTGGGTGCTGATGGTTTTGCTCGACAGCGCCAGTTGCTGGGCGATGTCGTTGACGTTGGCGCCTTGGGCCAAGCGCTCGAACACCGAGAACTCGCGCTCTGACAACAGCGTGTGCAGTGGCCGGGTCTCGGTCAGGCCTACCTCGAAGACCATGCGGTCGGCCAGGGCCGGATCGATATAGCGCCCGCCGCCTGCCACCCGGCGAATCGCCGTGAGCAACAGGGCCGGGTCACTGTCCTTGGTCGCATAGCCAGCAGCGCCAGCTTTCAAGGCACGGGCAGCCATCTGCGCCTCATCGTGCATCGACAGCATCAGGATCGCCGGGGCATTGTGCAGCGCGCGAATTCGCGGGATCGCCTCCAGGCCATTGACCCCCGGCATGGAGATATCCAGCAACACCACCTCGCAAGGTGTATGGCGCAGGGTTTCGAGCAACTGCTCGCCGTTCCCGGCCTCCCCCGCCACCTGCATGTCTTTGGCCAGGCCAATCAACTGCTTGATGCCTTCGCGGACAATGGTGTGGTCTTCGGCCACCAGCACTCGAATCACGCTCGCTCTCCTACTCCAAGGGAATGGTCACGCTCAGGCTGGTGCCTTCGCCTGGTTCACTGTCCAGCGCCATGCTGCCGCCAAGCATCAGCACCCGTTCACGTACGCCGACCAGGCCGAACGAGGCCGGTCTGGGCTGGTCCCGGCAGAACCCGGTGCCATCGTCGCTGACGGTCATGCGCAGTTGCCCGTCCTCACGCACCAGCTCGATCTCCACGCTGTGCGCCTGCGCGTGGCGCATCACGTTGGTCAACGCCTCTTGCAGGATGCGGAACAGGCCGATGGCCTTGGCATCGCTCAATGCTGGCAGATTATCCGGTACCTGCACCAGACAGGGTATCTGCGTGCGCGCTTCGAAGCGCCGCGCCTGCCATTCGATGGCCGAGGCAATGCCCGCGTCGAGGATCGGTGGCCGCAGCGCAGTGGCGACGTCGCGCACCAACTGGAACAGCTGGGCGATCAGCCGCTTCATGCTGCCCAAGCGCTCATGCAGCGCAGGGTCCAGGTCGGCAAAAGCCAACTCGCACATCGATACTTCCAGTTTGAGCACGGTCAGCATCTGCCCCAGCTCGTCGTGAACTTCACGGGCGATGCGGGCCTTTTCTTCTTCGCGCACGCTCTCCAGGTGCGCCGATAGTTCACGTAGCTGTTCTTGCGATCGGGCCAGCGCCAGCTCGGCGCGCTTGCCTTGGGTAATGTCCCAGACGATACCGTCCCAGGCCACCCGGCCGTTAGGCAGGCGTCGGGCACTGGCCTTGATGTCGGCCCAGCGATGCTCGCCCTGGCGGGTGAGAATGCGCCCTTGCCACGACCAGTCCTGATCGCTGGCAATGGCCAGATCCTGCACCTGGTGATAGTCGGCCCGGTCGTCTGGGTGAACGAGATTGCGCAAGCCCATCAGCGGGTGCTGGATCTGCGCAGGCGTGTACCCCACCAGCGCCTCGCTGCCTTCGCTGATGTAGGGAAATTCCGGCTCACCTTCGGCCGGCGCCGGTTCAAGGCGGAACACCAGGCCCGGCACATTGCCGGCGATACCCTTGAGCCGCGCCTCGCTTTCGCGCAACGCGGCCAGGGCGCGATGGCGCTCGGTGACATCGGCGAGGTACACCACCAGGTATTCGGCATCGCGAAAACGCAGGAAACTGAGCGACAGTTCCACCGGGAGCAAGCTGCCATCGGCGCGCCGGCATTGGGTTTCGAATTGCCGGGCACCGCCATCGCCGGCGCGGGCCCCCTTCCACAGTTCGAGCCAGCGGTCCATGGTCAGGTTCGGCTCGAAGTCGCTCAGCGGACGCTCCAGCAACTCAGCCTCGGCATAGCCGAGCATGGCCTCCACTGCATGGTTGGCGTAGCGCACATGGCTGTCCCAGTTGACCCAGAGAATGCCCACCGTACTCTGGTCGATGGCGAACTGGCTAAGGCGCAGTGCCTCCTCGCGGCCCTGCCGCTCGGTCAGGCTTTCGCGCGTGGCCAACAGGCTACGCTCCAACTGACGTTGCTGCCGACGCTGCCACACCAGGGTGGCCACGGTACACAGCAGCAACATGCCGAACAGCAACGCCAGGTTCTGCCAGAAGCCCGGCGACTCGCTCAATCGCGGGTACTTAGGCTGCAACCAACGCTGGTGAAGTTGTTCCAGTTCCTTGGCAGGCATGGCCTGCAGCCCGCGTTCGAGCACTTCGGCGAGCATCGGCCAGTCGCGCCGCGAGCCCACCCGCAATAACTGGGGCAAACCTATATCGCCCACCACTACCAGCTCGGCGAACTCATTTTCGCGTGACAACCGACTCAGCTGAGCCTCATCCAGTACCGCGTAACTGGCCTGGCCGCCGACTACCCATTGCAACGCCTCGCGCTCGCTGGGCACGCCTTGCACGTTCAGGCCGCTGTAATTGCCGCGCAGATAGTCGGCAAGGGCGCTGGGCATGCGCACCGCGACGCGGGTTTGTGCATCGAGCTTCTCCAGTTCTACCGCCATTGCCCCTGTCCGCGGCCCCACCAGCAGTTGGGGTACCCGCATGTAAGGGTCGCTGAACAGCCACAGGCGCAAGCTGGCCGGGGTTTGCGTCAGCCCCGGGGCAAAATCGATTTCTCCCGCCTGCAAGGCATGTTCAAGGCTGGCCTGGTCAGTGAAGTTGCGCCAGGTCAGGTCCAGGCCCAGTGCTTGCCCCAACCCGTTCACCAACTCGACGTTGGCGCCGTAAAGCTGTTGCAGACGCCGGTCGAACTGCGCGTAGGGCGCCTGCAGCACCAGACCGACACGCAAGCTGCGATGGCTTTCGAGCCACTGCTGCTGGGCGGGCTCCAAGGTCACCGCTGGCGGCACTTGCGGCCGCGCCAACACGATCAAGGGCAGGCACAACCAGCCGATAACCAACAGGCGACGCAATCGCTTCATCTACACGCTCGTCTTGGCAAGGGCGGCCATGCAGCATGGCCGCCGCGGGCAAATACTATTAGGCTGCCGGTATCATTCTGGCCTTGGGTTGATTCATGTCCACACTTTATCGCACGACGCTGGCAATGTGCTGCCTGGCCTCGCTCCTGCCACTCGGCGCACTGGCCGCTGATGCGGCCAAACCTGAAGCTGCGACCGAGGCGCCCTCCGCCGAGGCGCCACGCCCGCCGCTGCTGGAGCGCAGCCAGGAGGACGCGCAAGCCCTGGAGCGCCTGGTACCAAAAGCCGAACAACAGACCCTGCAAGCCGGAGCGGACAGCTTCCTGGCTCTGTGGAAACCGGCCAACGTCGCTGATCCGCAAGGTGCCGTGATCATCGTGCCTGGCGCTGGCGAGAATGCCGACTGGCCCAATGCAGTCGGGCCGCTGCGGCGCAAGTTCCCGGATATCGGCTGGCACAGCCTGAGCGTGAGCCTGCCCGACCTGCTCGCCGACGCCCCGCAGGCGCGGGTAGAGGCCAAGCCAGCGCCAGTGCCTGAGCAGAAGACAGGCGAAAGTGCACCGGCCAAGGACACCCCCGCCGACGCCAACGCCAACGTCGCCCAGGCCACCGCCGCCGACGCCGATACCGCAGAAAGCACCGACGCCGTGCAAGCCAGCGAACAGAACGACGTGGCCGACGCCGAACGCATCTTCGCCCGCCTGGATGCTGCCGTAGCCTTTGCGCAACAGCACAATTCGCGCAGCATCGTGCTGATCGGCCACGGCAGCGGCGCCTATTGGGCAGCGCGCTACCTGAGCGAGAAGCAACCGCCGCAGGTGCAGAAACTGGTGATGGTGGCGGCACAGACACCGGCGCGGGTCGAGCACGATCTGGAAAGCCTGACGCCAACCCTCAAGGTGCCGACGGCCGACCTCTACTACGCCACCCGAACCGGCGACCGCAATGCGGCCGCGCAGCGCTTGCAGGCCAGCAAGCGGCAAAAGGACAGCCAGTACAAGCAGCTCTCGCTGATTGCCATGCCGGCGAACAAGGACGGCGAGCAGGAGCAACTGTTCCGCAGGGTTCGCGGCTGGATGAGCCCGCAACAGTAGTGTTTATGGCCAGGGGCGCTGTGCGCCCCTGCTAGAACCCCCGCCGCTTGCGCACGATGGCGTAGGCCTGATGCAGTTCGCGGGTTCGCTCGGTCGCTTCGCGCACTTGCGCCTCGCTTGCTCCGCTGCCTGCCAGCTTGTCTGGATGGTGTTTGCTGACCAGGCGCCGGTAAGCCTGCTTGACCTGGTCCCCTTCTGTGTCGGCCTCGATGCCCAGCAAGCGCAGCGCCGCCGCATAGTTCATTACCGCAGCTGACGCAGGCACCTTGCGCGGCTCGTACTCCAGCGACATCGCTTGCACCTGGCGACGGCTCAGGCCCAGCTTTTGCCCCCACTCCAGCAACAGCTCGCGCTCATGCCGCCCCGCCTTGCCGTCGGCCCAGGCCATGCGCCAGCAGGCACGCAAGGTACCCTCGGCAGCATGC
Organism: Pseudomonas sp. NPDC086566; assembly: GCF_050280885.1. NCBI lineage: Bacteria > Pseudomonadati > Pseudomonadota > Gammaproteobacteria > Pseudomonadales > Pseudomonadaceae > Pseudomonas > Pseudomonas sp. NPDC086566. The sequence continues at coordinate 619,141 of NZ_JBNNWD010000002.1, read as the reverse complement.
GGCTGCAGCCGGATCCGGCGCAGGTGGCCAGACAACCGGTCCTTGCCAGCCTTGCCCCGGTTGAATGCGGCGATGGCCCGCAACCGCGCCGCCTCGGGCATATCCAGGCGGACCATTTCCTGCCGCGCCTGCTGAATGTGCTGCTCGGCCACACGGCCATCGCTCTTGGCCAGCCGCCCGAGCAAGACGAACAGCAACTCATCGTCTTGCAGGGCCGGGCGAGCCCCCAGGCGCTCGCACATGTCGTCCCAACCCTGCAAGCGCAGGCGTCGGTCCATCGCCTGGCCCAGCAAGGCACCGAGCAGCGCGCCAGGGATATTGGCGACCGCAAAGCCTGCGCCCAACCCGATTACCGTGCCTGGCCACCACATGTCAGGCGCGCTCGCCAATCAAGCGCTCGGCCTCGGCCAGGCGCTCAAGGGTACCGACATCCACCCAATGGCCAAGGTAGTGCTCGCCACTCACCTGGCCCGACGCCATAGCCTGACGCAACAACGGCGCCAACTTGAAGGCACCCGCCTGGCAGCCCTCGAACAACGCCGGGTGCAGCACAGAGAGCCCGCTGAACGTCAGCGTACCGGGGGCGTCGTCACCATCGATCACCCGATCCTCGCTCAGGCGGAAGTCACCACGCCCGTGATGGCCGGGGTTGTCGACAAGCACCAGGTGCGCCAGCCCGCGCAGCGGCGTGCGCAGTTGCGTGAAGTCGTAGTCGGTCCAGATATCGCCGTTGATCAGGGCAAAGGGCTCGTTCCCCAGCAATGGCAGGGCTTTGAAGATTCCGCCGCCGGTTTCCAGCGGCTCCCCTTCGGCCGAGTAGCGGATGCGCAGGCCGAACCGGCCACCATCGCCCAGATGATCTTCGATCTGCTGGCCAAGCCAGGCGTGGTTGATCACCACCTCGGTAAACCCGGCCGCCGCCAGCGCGCGCAGGTGATACTCGATCAGTGGCTGACCCGCGACTGGCACCAGCGGTTTGGGGGTATGCAGGGTCAGCGGGCGCATGCGCTCGCCTTTGCCTGCTGCAAGAATCATCGCCTTCATGCACGCGCTCCGGCTTGCAACTCGGCGATCAGCTGGCCCAGTTCGGCAAGCTCCGGGCGGCGGCTGACCACTTCATCTATATAGGCGAAGAATCGCGGGACGTCGGCCAGATAACGCGGTTTTCCGTCACGATGGCAGATTCGCGCGAAGATACCGATCACCTTGAGGTGACGCTGCACGCCCATCAGGTCACTGGCGCGCTGGAAATCGTCGAACACCGGCTGCACCGGAATACCGGCGGCTCGCGCCTGCTCCCAATAGCTGTGCAACCAGGCTTCGACCTGCGCCTGCGGCCAGCTGAGGAAAGCGTCCTTGAACAGGCAGGTGATGTCGTAGGTGACCGGGCCATAAACTGCGTCCTGGAAGTCCAGCACACCTGGGTTCGGGGTGCTCTGCATCAGGTTGCGAGGCATGTAGTCACGGTGCACAAGCACCTTGGGCTGGGCCAGGGCGCTGTCGATCAGCAGTTGGCTGATGCGCTGCCAGCTGGCTTTCTGCGCGTCAGTGAAGGCCAGGCCAAGCTCACGGCCCACGTACCACTCCGGGAACAGTTCGACTTCGCGGCGCAGCAAGGCGTCATCGTAGCTGGGCAATGGCGCGTCCATTGGCAGGCGCTGGAAGGCCAGCAGCGCGTCAATCGCATCGGCAAACAGGCCATCGGCGTTGTCGGCCTGAATGATGTCCAGGTATGTCTGATGGCCCAGATCACCCAGCAACAGGAAGCCGCGCTCCAGATCCTGCGCGTGGATCTGCGGCACGTGCACGCCTGCACTGGCCAGCAGATGGTCAATGGCGACGAATGGTCGGCAGTTTTCCTGCGGAGGTGGCGCGTCCATGATCACGAAACTGTGGCCTGCACCCTGCCAGCGGAAGTAACGGCGGAAGCTGGCGTCGCTGCTGGCTGCGGTCAGGCTGCCCTCGGGCACCTCGCCCCAGGCGTTGCTGCGGAATAGTTGATCGAGCTGCTCATGGAGCCAGACAGTCAGTTGTTGCAGGCGTACATCGTGTTCAGGCATTACAAGGGTCTCCGACGGCCCTAGCCGTCAAGCGGGTCATGCTTTATTATCCAGCATCTTTTTCAGACCATCGAGAGGCGTGCGGCCCCACACGCGGGCAGATGGCACGCAGGAAGCCCGGACTAATAAGATGGCATTGAAATCCCCCGCGTTTCGTAGAAAGTTTCCGTTGCTGGTAACCGGCGGTCTGCTGGCCATGCAACCTCTTGCCACCCCTCACGCGGTGGCAGCCGAGCAGTTCGACTGCCAAGTGTCCGCCTCCGGTGGTTGGGACTGCAAGCCCAAGACCCCAGCCAACAACCTGCCTCCGCGCCCGGTGCACGAAGGTGCTGCGCTCACTTCCGGCACCGAAGCCGAGCCGGCCGAGGCCGAGAGCGCTGACAAGCCGATGCTGGTCACCGAGGCCAAGGGCCGTGGCCTGAAGTCGCGCAGCGCAGATTACAGCCACCTCGACTGGGTTCCGCGCGAGAAGCTCACTGCCGCCCAGCTGGCCGAAACCGGCCCGTATTGCGGCGGTGCGTATATCGAGCCGACCCGCCCGGGCATGGCCGACTCCACGCCGAAGGACGAGTCGCCGACCTACATCAACGCCAAGGTCTCCAAGTACCAGCAGGAGCAGCAGATTGCCACCCTCGCCGGTGACGTGGTCATGCGCCAGGGCAGCATGCAGGCCGAAGCCGACGAAGCCAACCTGTACCAGGCCGAGAACCGTGGCGAGCTCAAGGGCAACGTCAAGATCCGCGACAACGGCTCGCTGGTCGTCGGTGACCAGGCGCAGATTCAGCTCGATACGGGCGAAGCCCAGGTCGACAACGCCGAATACGTGATGCACAAGTCGCACATCCGCGGCAACGCCCTGTACGCCAAGCGTGGCGAAAACGCCATCATCCGCCTCAAGGACGGTACGTACACCACCTGCGAACCTGGCAGCAACGCCTGGCAGCTGAAGGGCAACAACATCACCCTGAACCCGGCGACCGGTTTCGGTACCGCGACCAACGTCACCCTGCGGGTCAAAGATTTCCCGGTGCTCTACACACCGTACATCTACTTCCCGATCGACGACCGTCGCCAGTCCGGCTTCCTGCCGCCGTCGTTCAGCAGCACCAGCGACACCGGCTTCATGCTGGTCACGCCTTACTACTTCAACCTGGCGCCCAACTATGACGCCACGTTGTACCCGCGCTACATGACCAAGCGCGGCCTGCTGATGGAAGGCGAATTCCGCTACCTGACCAAGTCCAGCGAAGGCCAGTTCGGCGGCGGCTACCTCAACGACGAGGACGACGATCGCAAGCTGCAGACGGACTACAAGAAAGAACGCTGGATGATCAACTGGCAGCACAAAGGTGGCCTGGACGAGCGCCTGATGACTGAAGTTGACTACACCGACATCAGCGATCCGTTCTACTTCCAGGACCTGGAAACCGACCAGATCGGTGTCAAGAGCCGGGATGTGGTAAACCAGCAAGGCGCCCTGACCTGGCGTGGCGACACCTACACCGCTCGCCTGAATGCGCAAGCGTACGAGATGGCGACCCTGTCGCAGATCACCCCGTACAACAAGCTGCCGCAGATTACCCTCAATGGTATGCTGCCTTACCATCCAAGCGGGTTCGACCTCAGCTACGAGACCGAAGCCGTACGCTTCGATCGCGACCTGAAGAACGACTTCGTGACCAATAAAGATGGGGATCCGGATGACACTGCTGGCGTTCCTGGCCAACGTCTGGATGAAAACATCTTCGGTGTAGCACGTGCCAACGGTACTCGTCTCAACGTAGCGCCAGCCATCAGCCTGCCGATGACAGCCAGCTACGGCTACATCACGCCGAAGCTGAAGTATATGTACACGCACTACGACCTAGACTTGGACGGCAAAGGTAAGAACGACCTCATTACCCAGCCAGGTCGTATTCCGCTAGAAGGCGACTTCAACAGCACTCAAGACCGTGACGTTCCAATCTTCAGCGTCGACAGCGGCCTGTACTTCGACCGCAACACCTCACTGTTCGGTACCAACTACAAGCAGACCCTTGAACCGCGCATGTACTACCTCTACGTCCCGTACAAGGACCAGAAGGACATCCCGCTGTTCGACACGAACGAAACACTGTTCAGCTACGACTCGCTGTTCCGCGACAACCGCTTCTCCGGCACCGACCGTATTGGTGACGAGAACAAACTGTCGCTGGGCGTGACCACCCGCTGGATCGAGGACAACGGCTTCGAGCGTCAGAACTTCAGCATCGGCCAGGCTTACTACTTCAAGGACCGCAAGGTTCAGCTGCCAGGTATCAACTACCGCGACCGCACGGACTCTCAGTCCGACGTATCGCCGTACGCACTGCTTTACAACTACTACTTCAACCGCGACTGGCGCTTCAATTCGGACTTCAACTGGGACCCGGACAGCCACACCACCCGCTCGGGCAGCGCGATGTTCCACTACCAGCCTGAAGACAACCCGAACAAGGTGGTCAACGTCGGTTATCGCTACCGCAATGACACCATCGCCTACGACTCCACCACCGGTACCTGGAAAGTAGGCGGCGGCGACTATGGCACGCCGGGCGATCCAAACTACATCAAGGATTACTACAAGATCCAACAGCACGACTTCTCGGTCATCTGGCCGGTCGTGCCTCAATGGAGCGTGATCGCCCGCTGGCAGCACGACTACAACCGCAACCGTACCCTGGAAGCCATGGGCGGTTTCGAGTACGACAACTGCTGCTGGAAGCTGCGCCTGATCAACCGTTACTGGGTCGATTACGACGATTTCAGCCAGGCCACCCCGGCAAACGAAAAGGGTGACCACGGCATCTTCCTGCAGATCGTGCTGAAAGGCCTCGGTGGTGTAGTGGGCAATAAAGTCGAATCGTTCCTCGACCAAGGCATTCAAGGTTACCGTACACGTGAAGACCAAGCTTATTGATCGACTGCGCCCGGTGTTGCTGGGCGCTGCATTGCTGAGTGGCGCGGTGCATGCCGCGGTACAACCCATCGACCGCGTGGTGGCTATCGTCGACAACGACGTGGTCATGCAAAGCCAGCTGGACCAACGCGTCCATGAGGTGCAGCAGACCATCGCCAAGCGCGGTGGCGGCGTACCACCGACCAGCGCACTGGAACAGCAGGTACTGGAACGGCTGATCGTCGAGAACCTGCAGCTGCAGATTGGCGAGCGTTCGGGCATCCGCATCACCGACGAAGAACTGAACCAGGCCATCGGCACCATCGCCCAGCGCAATGGCATGTCCCTGGACCAGTTCCGCGCCGCCCTCGCCCATGATGGCTTGTCGTTCGACGATGCCCGTGAGCAGGTCAAGCGCGAGATGATCATCAGCCGCGTGCGTCAGCGTCGCGTTGCCGAGCGCATCCAGGTGTCCGAGCAGGAAGTGAAGAACTTCCTCGCCTCGGACATGGGCAAGATGCAGATGTCGGAAGAGTACCGCCTGGCCAACATCCTCATCCCGACCCCGGAAGCCGCCAACTCGGACGACATCCAGAAAGCTGCACGCAAGGTCGGCGAGCTGTACCAGCAACTGCGCCAGGGCGCCGACTTCGGCCAGGTGGCGATTGCCAACTCGGCCAGCGAAAACGCCCTGGAGGGTGGTGAAATGGGCTGGCGTAAAGCGGCCCAGCTGCCACCGGACTTTGCCAAGATGCTCAGCAGCATGGCAGTCGGCGACATCACTCAGCCAATCCGCATCCCCAACGGCTTCATTCTTCTCAAACTCGAGGAGAAGCGCGGTGGTGGCGAGAACGTGCTGCGTGACGAAGTGCACGTGCGCCACATCCTGATCAAGCCGAGCGAAATCCGCAGCGAAGCAGCCACCAAGCAGCTGGCCGAGCGTCTGTACGAGCGTATCCAGAACGGCGAAGATTTCGCCGAACTGGCGAAGAGCTTCTCGGAAGACCCAGGTTCGGCACTCAACGGCGGCGACCTCAACTGGGTCGACCCGAACAGCCTGGTACCGGAGTTCCGCGAGCAGATGGCCGACGCCCAGCAAGGCGTGGTGACCAAGCCATTCAAGACCCAGTACGGCTGGCACGTCCTGGAAGTGCTGGGCCGTCGCGCTACCGACAGCACCGAACAGGCGCGTGAGCAGCAGGCCATGAACGTGCTGCGCAACCGCAAGTATGACGAAGAGCTGCAGACCTGGCTGCGCCAGATCCGCGACGAAGCCTACGTTGAAATCAAGCTGCCTGGCGCTGACCAGGCCGCGAAGTGAAGCCCCTGCGCTTCGCCGTCACCCCCGGCGAACCAGCCGGCATAGGCCCTGACCTGTGCCTGCTGCTCGCCGCCGACGCCCAGCCCCATCCGCTGATAGCCATCACCAGCCGCGACCTGCTCACCGAGCGGGCCACGCAGCTGGGGCTGGCGGTCAACCTGCTACCGGTATCGCCAGGCCATTGGCCTGACCAGCCTGCGCCTGCTGGCAGCCTGTACGTATGGGATACACCCTTGGCTGCAGCCGTGGTGCCGGGCCAGCTGGACAAGGCCAACGCGGCGTTCGTGCTGGAAACGCTGACCCGTGCCGGCCAAGGTTGCCTTGATGGGCAATTCGCCGGGATGATCACAGCGCCAGTGCACAAGGGCGTGATCAACGAAAGCGGTATCGCCTTCTCCGGCCATACCGAATTCCTTGCCGACCTGACCCGCACCGCCCAGGTGGTGATGATGCTGGCCACCCGTGGCTTGCGCGTCGCCCTGGTAACCACGCACCTGCCGCTGCGGGACATTGCCGACGCCATTACTGCCGAACGTGTGGAACGGGTTACCCGCATCCTGCACGCCGACATGCGCGACAAGTTCGGCATCGCCAACCCGCGCATCCTGGTCTGCGGCCTCAACCCGCATGCCGGGGAAGGCGGCCACCTTGGCCGCGAAGAAATCGACATCATCGAGCCGACGCTGGCCCGCCTGCGCACCGAAGGCATGGACCTGCGCGGCCCACTGCCGGCCGATACCCTGTTTACCCCCAAATATCTGGAGCACTGCGATGCAGTGCTGGCGATGTACCACGACCAGGGCCTGCCCGTACTCAAGTACAAAGGCTTTGGCGCAGCCGTCAATGTGACCCTGGGCCTGCCGATCATCCGCACATCGGTCGACCACGGCACCGCCCTGGACCTCGCCGGAAGCGGCAAGGTCGACACCGGCAGCCTGCGCGTAGCCCTGGAAACCGCCTACCAGATGGCCGAGAACCGACCATGAACGAGCACTACCAACACCGGGCGCGCAAGCGCTTCGGCCAGAACTTCCTGCACGATGCAGGCATCATCGATCGCATCCTGCGCGCCATCAACGCCAAGGCCGGCGAACACCTGCTGGAAATCGGCCCGGGCCAGGGCGCCCTGACCGAAGGCTTGCTGGGCAGTGGCGCTCAGCTGGACGTTGTCGAGCTGGACAAGGACCTGGTCCCGATCCTGCAGCACAAGTTCGCTGGCCGCGATAATTTCCGCCTGCACCAGGGCGATGCGTTGAAGTTCGACTTCAACCAGCTGGGCGTACCACCCCGCAGCCTGAAGGTGGTCGGCAACCTGCCGTACAACATCTCTACGCCGTTGATCTTCCACCTGCTCAGCCACGCCGGACTGATCCGTGACATGCACTTCATGCTGCAGAAGGAAGTGGTCGAGCGTATGGCTGCCGGCCCAGGCGGGGGTGACTGGGGTCGCCTGTCGATCATGGTGCAGTACCACTGCCGTGTGGAACACCTGTTCAACGTCGGCCCAGGCGCGTTCAACCCGCCGCCAAAGGTCGACTCGGCAATCGTGCGCCTGGTTCCGCACGATGTGCTGCCGCACCCGGCCAAGGATGCACGGTTGCTGGAGCAGGTGGTGCGTGAAGCGTTCAACCAGCGTCGCAAGACCCTGCGCAACACCATGAAAGGCCTGCTCGACAGCGCCGCCATCGAGGCCGCTGGCGTGGATGGCAGCCTGCGCCCTGAACAGCTCGACCTGGCGGCATTCGTGCGCCTGGCCGATCAGCTGGCCGACCAGCAGGCCTGATTCAGCCTGCACCGGCCCTTTCGCGGGTAAACCCACGAAAGGGCCGGCACTGACAGCACAAATCCCCCAAGCCTCTACACCGCTGGCCCTCCCCCCTGCCAATGGCCTAGACTGCATTATTGCGTCAGCTCGCCCAAGGCCCTTGCATGTCCGACCCTCGCTATCAGATCGACGTCAGCGTCGTGACCCGTTACCTGAAAGACCAATCCGACCCCGAAAGCAGTCGCTTCGCCTTCGCCTACACCATCACCGTGCAGAACAACGGCCTGGTCAAAGCCAAGCTGCTGTCACGCCATTGGCTGATCACCAACGGTGATGGCGAAGTCGAGGAAGTGCGCGGTGCCGGCGTGGTCGGCCAGCAGCCGACCATCGAACCGGGCCAGAGCCACACCTACAGCAGTGGCGCGGTGATCAGCACACGAGTCGGCACCATGCAGGGCAGCTACGAAATGTTCGCCGAAGACGGCAAGCGCTTCGAAGCCGACATTGCACCCTTCCGCCTCGCGGTGCCTGGAGCACTGCACTGATGGCTACCTACGCCGTCGGAGACCTGCAGGGCTGCCTTGGCCCGCTCAAGTGCCTGCTCGCGCAGGTCAACTTCAACCCGGCGGTCGACCGTCTCTGGCTGGTCGGCGACCTGGTCAACCGCGGCCCCGAGTCGCTGGAAACCCTGCGATACCTCTATTCGATCCGGCAGTCACTGGTGTGCGTGCTGGGCAACCATGATCTGCATCTGCTGGCTGCCTGGCAAAATGTCGAGCGCTTGAAGAAGAGCGACACCCTGCGCGAGGTCATCGAGGCACCCGACGCCGATCAGTTGTTCGACTGGCTGCGCCAGCAGAAGCTCCTGCATTACGACGAGCCCCGCGGCATCGCCCTGGTTCATGCCGGCATCCCGCCACAGTGGACCCTTGGCCAGGCCCTGAAGCTCGCTGCGGAAGTCGAAGAAGTGCTGCGCGACGACGGCCGTTTGAAGCTGTATCTGGATGGCATGTACGGCAATGAGCCGAACAAGTGGAGCAAACACCTCACCGGTATCGAGCGCCTGCGGGTCATCACCAATTACCTTACGCGCATGCGCTTCTGCACCCCCGCAGGCAAGCTCGACCTCAAGAGCAAGGAAGGCCTGGGCACCGCACCCAAGGGCTATAAACCCTGGTACGCCCACAAAGACCGCCGCTCCCGCCACGTGACGATCATTTTCGGCCACTGGGCTGCGCTCCAGGGCCAGGTCGACGAGCCTGGCATCATCGCCCTGGACACCGGGTGCGTGTGGGGAGGCGCCATGACCCTGTACAACGTTGACAGCGGTGAATACCACCGTTGCGACTGCACCGACGACGGCAATGTCCGTCTGCCGGCACAACCCACTACACTGAACGATCAATCCTGAAGAGAGCCGTACCATGAGCGAATTCAAGCGCATCCCTCCCGAGCAGGCCCTGGCACTGCGCGAGCAAGGTGCGGTAGTCGTCGACATTCGCGACCCGCAAGCCTTTGCCGCCGGCCACATCACCGGTGCCAGGCATCTGGATAACCATTCGGTCGCCGAGTTCATCCGCAATGCCGACCTGGATGCCCCGACCCTGGTGGTCTGCTACCACGGCAACTCCAGCCAGAGCGCAGCCGCCTATCTGGTCGGCCAGGGTTTCTCCGAGGTGTATAGCGTCGATGGCGGCTTCGAACTGTGGCGCGCCACCTACCCGGAAGAGACCGCGACAGGCGCTGCCGAATAATTTTTTCATAATTACTGCAGCCCGCGCCCCACGCGGGCTCGCACCCTACCTGACGAACGGTCGTCGGTAACTTCTCCGCTGCACGCCCTTGACCTTGCGGATAACCAACTATTCTTAAGCGCAGGCCATCCAAAAAAAGGGGAGAGCCGGTACACCGGCGTGCGGGTCATCGGTAGCGTTTCAGGGTGTTCTGGGGGGTATACAGCAATCGGCGAACCCGGTTGCATGCCAGCATCAGCTGACTGATCCGGCGTCGTCTCCACGTATCGAGCGAGGTGACGTCATGAGTATTTTTAGCCACTTCCAACAACGCTTCGAGTCTACGCGCCAGGAAGAACTCTCGCTGCAGGAGTACCTCGAGCTGTGCAAAGAGGATCGCAGTGCCTACGCCTCGGCGGCTGAACGGCTGTTGCTGGCCATCGGTGAGCCAGAGCTGATCGACACCTCTACCAACTCCAGGCTGTCGCGAATATTCTCCAACAAGGTCATTCGCCGGTATCCGGCCTTTGCCGACTTCCATGGCATGGAAGAGTGCATCGACCAGATAGTTTCGTACTTCCGCCATGCCGCCCAAGGCCTGGAAGAGAAGAAACAGATCCTTTATCTGCTGGGCCCGGTAGGCGGTGGTAAATCGTCGCTGGCCGAGAAGCTCAAGCAGTTGATGGAAAAGGTGCCCTTCTACGCAATCAAGGGCTCGCCTGTGTTCGAGTCCCCCTTGGGCTTGTTCAACGCCACTGAAGACGGGGCCATTCTCGAGGAGGAGTACGGCATCTCTCGACGCTACCTGAACACCATCATGTCGCCTTGGGCCACCAAGCGCCTGCAGGAGTTCGGAGGTGATATCAGCAAGTTCAGGGTAGTGAAGCTGTACCCCTCGATCCTTAACCAGATCGCCATCGCCAAGACCGAGCCGGGCGACGAGAACAACCAGGACATTTCCGCCCTGGTCGGCAAGGTCGATATCCGCAAGCTCGAGGAATTCCCGCAGAACGACGCCGATGCCTACAGCTATTCGGGTGCCCTGTGCCGGGCCAACCAGGGCCTGATGGAATTCGTCGAAATGTTCAAGGCGCCGATCAAGGTCCTGCACCCCTTGCTCACCGCCACCCAGGAAGGCAACTACAACAGTACCGAGGGCCTTGGGGCCATTCCCTATACCGGTATCCTGCTGGCGCACTCCAACGAATCGGAGTGGCACACCTTCCGCAACAACAAGAACAACGAGGCGTTCATCGACCGGATCTACATCGTCAAGGTGCCGTACTGCCTGCGCGTGAGCGACGAAATCAAGATCTACGACAAGCTGCTGGTCAACAGTTCACTGGCCAAGGCCCATTGCGCGCCAGACACGCTGAAGATGCTCGCCCAGTTCACCGTGCTGTCACGCCTCAAGGAGCCGGAAAACTCCAATATCTACTCGAAGATGCGCGTCTACGACGGCGAAAACCTCAAGGACACCGACCCGAAAGCCAAGTCGATCCAGGAGTACCGCGATGCGGCGGGCGTCGACGAAGGCATGAACGGCCTGTCGACCCGCTTCGCCTTCAAGATTCTCTCCAAGGTGTTCAACTTCGACCCGCATGAAGTGGCAGCCAACCCGGTGCACCTGTTGTACGTGCTGGAACAGCAGATCGAGCAGGAACAGTTCCCGGCGGAAGTACGCGAGCGCTATCTGCGCTACCTGAAGGAGTACCTGGCACCGCGCTACATCGAGTTCATCGGCAAGGAAATCCAGACGGCCTACCTCGAGTCCTACAGCGAGTATGGCCAGAACATCTTCGACCGCTACGTGCTGTACGCCGACTTCTGGATCCAGGACCAGGAATACCGCGATCCGGAAACCGGCGAGATCCTCAACCGCATCGCCCTCAACGAAGAACTGGAAAAGATCGAGAAACCGGCAGGCATCAGCAATCCGAAGGACTTCCGCAACGAGATCGTCAACTTCGTGCTGCGTGCCCGCGCCAACAACAACGGCAAGAACCCGAGCTGGCTCAGCTACGAGAAGCTGCGGGTGGTGATCGAGAAGAAAATGTTCTCCAACACAGAGGACTTGCTGCCGGTCATCAGCTTCAACGCCAAGGCCAGCAAGGAGGACCAACAGAAGCACAACGACTTCGTCACGCGGATGGTGGAACGTGGCTACACCGACAAACAGGTGCGCCTGCTGTCGGAATGGTACCTGCGGGTCAGGAAATCGCAATAAAGCGGCAAGCTACAAGCCGCACGCTTCAAGCTGCCCAGCGCTGGGCACAAGCCCGGCGCCGTAGCTTCAGGCAGCGGTGGCTGCTCATTCCAGCAGCCTGAAGCTTGTGGCTTGCAGCTGCTCCCAGCTACCGGAGGGACCATGAGCTACGTTATCGACCGACGCCTGAACGGCAAGAACAAGAGCACGGTCAACCGCCAGCGCTTCCTGCGGCGTTACCGCGAACACATCAAGAAGGCCGTCGAAGAGGCCGTGAGCCGCCGTTCCATCATGGACATGGAACATGGCGAACAGATCAGCATTCCGGGACGGGACATCGATGAACCGGTGCTGCACCATGGTCGTGGCGGCAAGCAGACCATCGTGCACCCTGGCAACAAGGAATTCACCGCTGGCGAGCATATCCCTCGGCCACAAGGCGGCGGGGGCGGCGGCGGCCGGGGCAAGGCCGGCAACTCCGGCGAGGGGATGGACGACTTCGTCTTCCAGATCACCCAGGAAGAGTTTCTCGAATTCATGTTCGAAGACCTCGAACTGCCCAACCTGGTCAAACGCCACCTGACCGGCGCCGACACCTTCAAGACCGTGCGTGCCGGCATCGCCAACGAGGGCAACCCGTCACGCATCAACATCGTTCGTACCCTGCGCTCGGCCCACGCCCGGCGCATCGCCCTGACCGGCAGCAGCCGTGCGCTGCTGCGCGAAGCACAGAAGGAACTGGACCGGCTGAAGATCGAAGAACCCGACAACTTTACCGATATCCAGGAAGTCGAACAGGAAATCGAACGACTCAAGGCACGCATCAACCGCCTGCCCTTCCTCGACACGTTCGACCTCAAGTACAACCTGCTGGTCAAGCAACCCAATCCCAGTTCCAAGGCGGTGATGTTCTGCCTGATGGACGTGTCCGGCTCGATGACCCAGGCCACCAAGGACATCGCCAAGCGCTTCTTCATCCTGCTGTACCTGTTCCTCAAGCGTAACTACGACCGCATCGAGGTGGTGTTCATACGCCACCACACCAGCGCCCGCGAAGTGGACGAGGAAGAATTCTTCTATTCCCGGGAAACTGGCGGCACCATCGTCTCCAGTGCGCTCAAAATGATGCAGGAGATCATGGCTGAACGTTACCCGGCCGCCGACTGGAACATCTATGCCGCCCAGGCCTCCGACGGCGACAACTGGAACGACGACTCGCCGATCTGCCGCGAGATCCTGTCCAAGCAGATCATGCCGCATGTGCAGTACTACACTTACGTTGAGATTACTCCGCGCGAGCACCAGGCGTTGTGGTATGAGTACGAGCGAATCGGCGAAGCCTTCCCCGACACATTCGCCCAGCAGCAGTTGGTATCGGCCGGCGATATCTACCCGGTCTTCCGTGAACTCTTCCAGCGCAGGTTAGCCACATGACCGCCAGAGCACAGAGACGCCAACCCATTTCCACCGGGTCCGAGTGGACGTTCGAGCTGATCCAGACCTACGATCGGGAAATCAGTCGGCTGGCCGAGCGTTACGCCCTGGATACCTACCCCAACCAGATCGAGGTGATCACTGCCGAGCAGATGATGGATGCCTACGCGTCCGTCGGCATGCCGCTGGGTTATCACCACTGGTCCTACGGCAAGCAGTTCCTCAGTACCGAGAAGTCCTACAGCCGGGGCCAGATGGGCCTGGCGTATGAGATCGTGATCAATTCCGATCCGTGCATCGCCTATTTGATGGAAGAGAACACCATGTGCATGCAGGCACTGGTGATTGCCCACGCCTGCTACGGCCACAACAGCTTCTTCAAAGGCAATTACCTGTTCCGCACCTGGACCGATGCCACATCGATCATCGATTACCTGGTGTTCGCCAAGCAGTACATTGCCCAGTGCGAGGAACGCCATGGTATCGATGCCGTGGAAGACCTCATCGACTCCTGCCACGCGCTGATGAACTACGGCGTGGACCGCTATAAACGCCCCTATCCAATCTCCGCTGAAGAAGAACGCCGGCGTCAGAAAGACCGCGAAGAGCACCTGCAGCGGCAGATCAACGACCTGTGGCGCACGATTCCAAAGAGCGCCGATAAGGGCGGTGACCGCGACGATGCCCGCTTCCCTTCCGAACCACAGGAAAACATCCTCTACTTCATCGAAAAGAACGCCCCGCTGCTCGAACCCTGGCAGCGCGAGGTGGTGCGCATCGTGCGCAAGATCGCCCAGTACTTCTACCCACAGCGCCAGACCCAGGTGATGAACGAAGGTTGGGCCACCTTCTGGCACTACACCCTGATGAATGATCTGTACGACGAAGGCCTGATTACTGAAGGCTTCATGATTGAGTTCCTGCAGTCCCACACCAGCGTGGTGTTCCAGCCCGGTTTCGACAGCCCGTACTACAGCGGCATCAACCCGTACGCGCTGGGCTTTGCCATGTACACCGACATCCGCCGCATGTGCGAAAACCCGACGGAGGAAGATCGCCGCTGGTTCCCCGACATTGCTGGCAGCGACTGGCTTTCTACCATCAAGTTCGCCATGAGCAGCTTCAAGGACGAGAGCTTCATCCTGCAGTACCTGTCACCCAAGGTGATGCGGGACCTGAAGCTGTTCAGCATCCTCGATGACGACCAGCGCGACGACCTGCTGGTACCGGCCATCCATGACGAGGCGGGTTATCGGATCATTCGTGAGCAACTCGCTGCCCAATACAACCTCGGCAACCGTGAGCCCAACGTGCAGATCTGGAGCATCGACCGCCGCGGCGACCGCTCGCTGACCTTGCGCCACCAGCAACACAACCGCAAACCGCTGGGCGACTCCACCGAGGAAGTGCTCAAGCATCTGCACCGCTTGTGGGGCTTTGATATCCACCTGGAGACGGTACAGGGCGACCAGGTGGTCAAGACCCATCACATGCCACCGCGCGGGGAACATGCCGAGAGCGGCGACTACGGGCGCATGGACCTCGCCGTCATCCACCACCTCTGATTGCACCGCCATTACTGCCAACAGGTTATCCTGTGGGCAGTAATGGAGGCTGCACATGCAAATCTACAAAGTCGGCGGCGCAGTGCGCGACCGCCTGCTCGGGCTCCCGGTCAGTGATGTCGACTGGCTGGTGGTCGGCGCCACGGTCGAGGAAATGCATGCCCAGGGCTTCCGCCCGGTCGGCGCTGATTTCCCGGTGTTCCTGCATCCGAAGACCGGCGAGGAATATGCCCTCGCCCGCACAGAGCGCAAGAGCGGACGCGGTTACGGCGGGTTCACCTTTCACGCAAGCCCCGACGTTACGCTGGAGGAAGACCTGATCCGCCGCGACTTGACCATCAATGCGATGGCCGAGGATGAACAAGGCGTGGTCTTCGACCCTTACCATGGCCAGGCCGACCTTGAACAACGCATCCTGCGCCATGTTTCCCCCGCGTTCGCCGAAGATCCCTTGCGGGTGTTGCGCGTTGCCCGCTTTGCCGCACGTTACGCCCCCTTGGGCTTCAAGGTCGCCGATGACACACTGGCGCTGATGCGCCAGATCGCCGAATCGGGCGAATTGCAGGCGCTGACAGCGGAACGTAGCTGGAAGGAAATCGAGCGGGCGCTGATGGAAAGGCAGCCGCAAGTATTCATCAAGGTATTGCACGACTGTGGTGCTTTGAACGCCTTGATGCCTGAGTTGGAGCAGCGTGCGCACACACTGGCCGCCCTGCGCCGGGCGGCAGAGCATCAACAGCCGTTGGCTGTGCGCTGGGCTTGCTTGTTGCGCGGGCTGGAACCAGCGGCGATCAAAGCACTCAATCAGCGTTTCAAGGCGCCGCGTGAATGCCAGGAATTGGCCTTGTTGGTAGGAGAGTTTGCAGGGCAGGCCGACAACGCTTTGCAGCTGGTACCTGCAAATTTGCTGGAAATACTGCAGAAGTTCGACGTTTATCGGCGGCCGCAGCGTTTCGAGGATTTCATTGCCGCGTGTGAAATGGCCACCTGTGAAGCTTATCCACAGGGCGATTACCTACGCGGGGCAGCCAACGCAGCCCGGGCGGTGGATGTGAAACCGCTGTTGGAAGCCGGGTTGACCGGTCAGGGCTTGGGCGAGGCCCTCAAAAGTGAGCGGCTCAAAGCGCTCGAGGCTTACAAGCAGGGCTGACCACACGGGCCTCTTCGCGGCTAAAGCCGCTCCCACAGGGACCGCATGATGGCAAAGCTCATGCGGTCCCTGTGGGAGCGGCTTTAGCCGCGAAAGGGCCGGAGCAGGCTCACGCCTGAGTCAGCTGCAGCCCCCGCCATTCGAACGCGACCGGCGCCAAAACCTGGTCGATCCGCGCCTCCTGCCACAACTGCGCCATGCTTTTCTCCGCCCCAGGGTGAATCAGCTCCGGCGCCAGCAGCGACAACGGCCACAGCACAAACGCATTCTTCAGGATCTCTGCCCTGGGCAGTACCAGCCCATCGAAGGTGCCGTGCAAATCGTTGTACATCAGCACATCGATGTCCAGCGGCAGGCCCTTGCGATCCGGCGCATAGCGACCATTGTCCGCCTCGATGAACTTGAGCCGGCGATCCAGCTCCATCAGCGGCAGATCGGTCTTGCCGGTGACCACGAAGTTGATGAACGGCCCGCTCTTGATCCCCACCGCCTGGCTCTCGAATGCCGGGGAACATTGCATGTCGCTGAGAATGGCCGCCAGCGCATCGAGCCCCGCACACAGGTGCTTATGGCGATCGATGTTGCTGCCAAGGCCCAGGTAAACGGTGTTCAGAGACATCCGCGCTCGATCTCCACGCCAACACCGCCGCGGGCGGCGGGAACGGCCCCCGGCTTGGTCAGCTTCAACCGCACCCAGGGAATGTGGAACTCTTCCATCAGCGTGGCCACCAGGCGCTCGGCGAAGGTTTCCACCAATTCGAAGCGCGCCTGCTCGGCAAATGCCTGGATCCGCGCCGAAACACTGGCATAGTCGAGTGCCAGGTTCAGGTCGTCACCGGCCGCTGCCGGGCGGTTGTCCCAGGCAAAACTCAGGTCCAGGCGCAGGCACTGGCGAATATCCCGTTCCCAGTCATAGGCGCCGATGACGGTATCGACTTCCAGGCCTTCGATGAACACTCTGTCCAAGCACTTCTCTCCACAGCACGACAAGGGCGACTGGCGCCGTTAGAATCAGGGCGTCCTCGCCCGGAATAGTTAGCATGTTTTGGTTATTGGCGCTGCTCGCCTACCTGCTCGGCTCGCTGTCCTTCGCCATCGTCCTCAGCCGCCTTTCGGGCAGCCCGGACCCTCGTTCCAGTGGTTCGGGCAATGCCGGCGCCACCAACATGCTACGCCTGGCGGGCCGTAAACTGGCGATCCTGACCCTGCTCGGCGACCTGTGCAAGGGGCTATTGCCGGTTTTGCTCGCCCGCGCTGCCGGCCTTGGCCTGCAAGAGCAAGCCTGGGTCGGCGTGTGCGCAGTGCTCGGCCACCTGTTCCCGCTGTATTTCCGCTTCCGCGGCGGCAAAGGCGTCGCCACCGCCGCCGGCATGCTCATGGGCCTGTATTTCCCCGCCGCGCTGCTGGCCATCGGCGCCTGGCTGCTGACCTTCTACCTCACCCGCACCAGCTCGCTGGCGGCGCTTGTCGCGACTCCGCTGACCTTGCCGCTTCTGGCCTGGCGAGAGCCGGAGGCTCTGCTGCCGATCGCCGTGCTGACGGTGATGATCGTCTGGCGCCACCGCAACAACCTGCGCGACTTGTTTGCCGGGCGCGAAAGGCATTTCTGACGCGCCCGCCAGCCTTCACAGCGGCGGCAACTGCTCCATCGGCCAGCGTGCCTGCACGCTGATGGCCAGATCCTGCTGTTGCCCGGCCAACAGACGCTGGCAACCGGCATAGGCGATCATCGCGCCGTTATCAGTGCAGAACTGTGGACGCGCGTAGTACACGTTGCCCTTGAGACCGGCCAGCATGTCTTCCAGCGAGGCGCGCAAGGCCTTGTTGGCGCTCACGCCACCGGCGATGACCAGGCGCTTGAGGCCGGTCTGCTTGAGGGCGCGCTTGCACTTGATGGTCAGAGTCTCCACTACCGCCTGCTGGAATGCCAGGGACAGGTCGCAACGGGTTTGCTCGTTGTCGTCGCCAGCATTCTTGCATTGCTGCCAGGTGTTCAGGGCGAAGGTCTTGAGACCACTGAAGCTGAACTCAAGGCCTGGCCGATCGGTCATCGGCCGCGGGAACACGAAGCGCCCAGGCACACCCTGCTCGGCCAGGCGCGCGATTTCCGGCCCACCCGGGTAGTTGAGGCCAATCAGCTTGGCGGTCTTGTCGAACGCTTCGCCGGCAGCATCGTCGAGGCTCTCTCCCAGCAGCTCGTATTGGCCGATGCCATCCACCCGCACCAGCTGGGTATGGCCGCCGGAAACCAGCAAAGCGACGAACGGAAACGCCGGAGGGTTTTCCTCCAGCATCGGCGCCAACAGGTGGCCTTCCATATGATGCACACCGATCGCCGGGATATCCCAGGCGAAAGCCAGGGCCTGGGCGCACGAGGCGCCGACCAGCAACGCACCGACCAGGCCAGGGCCGGCCGTGTAGGCAATGGCGTCGATCTCGGTGGCAACGCAGCCAGCTTCCTCCAGCACCTGGCGGATGAGCGGCAGCATGCGCTTGACATGGTCACGCGAGGCAAGCTCGGGCACCACGCCACCGAACACGCGGTGCAGGTCGATCTGACTGAACAGCGCGTCGGCTAACAAACCGCGCTCGCTGTCGTATAATGCGACGCCGGTTTCGTCGCAGGATGTTTCCAATCCCAGTACTAGCATGGGCTCGTCCCTTGTGGGGGCTGAATTCGAAGCCGCGCATGATAGTCCCCGTGCCGGGTGCCGACCAGCGGTTTTCGATCAGAGGCTTTGCATTCCGGCGTACTAAGGGTTAACATCCGCAACCCTTGAAAACCGACGTTCTCCAGCACACCTTTGTTTTGCCAGGAGCACGTCTACCCCGGTAATGAATTAAGGTAGCCCTGGATGCCAGCCGTCAAAGTTAAAGAGAACGAACCCTTCGACGTAGCTCTGCGTCGTTTCAAGCGCTCCTGCGAAAAAGCCGGTGTACTGGCTGAAGTTCGTAGCCGCGAGTTTTACGAGAAGCCGACCGCCGAGCGTAAGCGCAAAGCAGCTGCTGCTGTTAAGCGTCACGCCAAGAAAGTTCAGCGCGAACAGCGCCGCGCCGTTCGCCTGTACTAATACAGACGTTCTACGCACGAGCTTCTGCCCTGCCCGGCTCACTGCCGGGCCGATGGCAGCGGTTTGCTTAGCCTTGAGCAGCTAGCCCAAGGTGCCCGCAGCAACTTGCAGCGGGCAAATGGTTTCAAAGCGTCAGATCTGGTTTCGGCCAGTCGTGCACGTCCTGACTGACGAGCCCCCGGCAAGCCGGAGGCTGGCGACGAGCACACTCCCTCGCACTTCCCCTATCATCACTCGCCCCGTTAGCGTTTAGACTTGCCAGTTGCCAGATGACGAGACTGCCATGGCCGGGCTGATTCCCCAAAGCTTCATCGACGACCTGATCAACCGCCTCGACATTGTCGACGTGGTGAGTTCGCGCGTTCAGCTGAAAAAAACCGGCAAGAACTATTCCGCCTGCTGCCCGTTCCACAAGGAAAAGACCCCTTCCTTCACGGTCAGCCCAGACAAGCAGTTCTACTACTGCTTCGGCTGCGGTGCCGGCGGCAACGCCCTTGGTTTCGTCATGGACCACGACAACCTGGATTTTCCCCAGGCCGTCGAGGAGCTGGCCCGCGCAGCCGGCATGGAAGTGCCCAGGGAACAAGGCCGTCGCGACAACAAGCCGCGCCAGCCAACCGATTCGCCACTGTACCCGTTGCTCGATGCCGCCTCGGAGTTCTACCGCCAGGCCCTGCGCAGCCATCCGACCCGCAAGGCGGCGGTTGACTACCTCAAGGGCCGTGGCTTGTCTGGCGAGATCGCCCGTGACTTCGGCCTGGGCTTCGCGCCGCCGGGCTGGGACAACCTGCTCAAGCACCTGGGCGCCGACAGCCTGCAGCAAAAGGTGATGATCGACGCCGGCTTGTTGATCGAGAATGCCGAAAGCGGCAAGCGCTACGACCGCTTCCGCGACCGGGTGATGTTCCCGATCCGCGATAGCCGTGGGCGCATCATCGCTTTTGGCGGCCGAGTACTGGGCGACGACAAGCCCAAGTACCTCAACTCACCGGAAACCCCGGTGTTTCACAAGGGCCAGGAACTCTACGGGCTGTACGAGGCACGCAAGCACAACCGCAACCTCGACGAGATCATCGTCGTCGAAGGCTACATGGACGTCATTGCCCTGGCCCAGCAAGGCCTGCGCAATGCCGTCGCCACCCTCGGCACCGCGACCAGCGAAGAGCATCTCAAGCGCCTGTTCCGCGTAGTGCCCAGCGTACTGTTCTGCTTCGACGGCGACCAGGCCGGGCGCAAGGCTGCCTGGCGGGCGCTGGAATCGACCCTCTCGGCATTGCAGGATGGCCGCCGTGCGCGCTTCCTGTTCCTGCCCGAAGGCGAAGACCCGGACAGTTTGGTACGTGCCGAAGGCACCGATGCCTTCATGGCACGGATCAACCAGCATGCACAGCCACTGGCCGACTACTTCTTCGAGCAACTGAGCAACGAAGCCGACCCGCGCTCGCTGGAAGGCAAGGCACACATGGCCACACTGGCTGCACCGTTGATCGAAAAGATCCCCGGTGCCAACTTGCGTCAGCTGATGCGCAACCGCCTGAAGGAAATCACCGGCCTCGACCCTCAGCAGGTCGAGCAGCTGACGCAACAGGCCCCGGCGACCAGCGGCGTGCCAGATTACGACCCCGGCTATGACTACGATGCCATGGCCAGTTACACCCCCGACTACGGCGACATGCCACAGCCCGACTACACCCCTGTTCATCAGCAACAGGAGTGGAAGCCAAACAAAGGCGGGGGCAAAAAGCAGTGGAGCGACAAGCCCTGGGACAAGAACCGCAAGGGCGGCAAGCCATGGCAGCAGCGCGACGAGGCACCGCCGCGGGTGCCGGCACCGGTCGAACCACCGACCCTAGCCGCCCTGCGCACCTTGCTGCACCATCCATTGCTGGCCGGGAAGGTCGAGGATGCCAGCCACTTCGCCGACGAAGAACACCTGTACAGCCAGCTGCTGGTGGCCCTGATCGAAGCTGCGCAGAAGAATCCTGGGCTAAGCTCAATGCAGTTGATCGCGCGCTGGCACGGCACTGAACAAGGCCGCCTGCTGCGGGCCCTTGCCGAAAAGGAATGGCTGATCGTCGCCGACAACCTTGAACAACAGTTTTTCGACACTATAACTAGCTTGTCCGCCCGCCAACGCGAGCGCAGCCTGGAACAACTGCTCAGGAAATCACGTCAAAGCGAATTGACCAGCGAGGAAAAATCACAGCTCCTCGCCCTGCTGAGCCGGAATGTTCCCGCACAAACGCCGACCTCATCTGGCGCGTGAGGCCCATGCTCGGGTATAATCCTCGGCTTGTTTTTTGCCCGCCAAGACCTTCAGTGGATAGGGTGTTATGTCCGGAAAAGCGCAACAGCAGTCTCGTATCAAAGAGTTGATCACCCGCGGTCGTGAGCAGGGCTACCTGACTTACGCGGAGGTCAACGACCACCTGCCTGAGGATATTTCAGATCCGGAACAGGTGGAAGACATCATCCGCATGATCAACGACATGGGGATCAACGTATTCGAGAGTGCTCCGGATGCGGATGCCCTTCTGTTGGCGGAAGCCGACACCGACGAAGCTGCGGCCGAAGAAGCCGCTGCTGCGTTGGCGGCAGTTGAAACCGATATCGGCCGCACGACCGACCCGGTGCGCATGTACATGCGCGAAATGGGTACCGTCGAGCTGCTGACTCGCGAAGGCGAAATCGAAATCGCCAAGCGTATCGAGGAAGGCATCCGTGAAGTCATGGGCGCCATCGCTCACTTCCCGGGTACTGTCGACTACATCCTCGGCGAATACGACCGCGTGACCGCCGAGGGCGGTCGCCTGTCCGACGTCCTCAGCGGTTACATCGACCCTGACGACAACATTGCCGCACCGACCGACGAAGTGCCAGTACCTGGTGCCAAGGCGCCAGCGGCCAAGGAAGAGTCGGACGACGAAGACGAAGAAAGCGAAGGCGGTGACGACGAGGAAGAGACCGAAAGCGGTCCCGATCCGGTTGTCGCAGCCCAGCGCTTCGGTGCTGTTGCCGAACAGCTCCAGGCCACCGCCAAGGTCCTGAAAAAGCACGGCCGTGACGGCAAGGAAAGCATCGAGGCCCTTCAGGCCCTGGCTGACCTGTTCATGCCGATCAAACTGGTGCCGAAGCAGTTCGACGTTCTGGTCGAGCGTGTGCGCGATGCCCTGAACCGCCTGCGTCAGCAAGAGCGCGCGATCATGCAGCTGTGCGTGCGTGACGCCCGTATGCCGCGTGCGGATTTCCTGCGCCTGTTCCCAAGCAATGAAACCGACCAGACCTGGTCCGGTGACCTGGCCAAGCGCAACACCAAGTGGGCAGCTGCCCTGGGTGAAAAGGACGCCGCCATCGTTGCTTGCCAGCAAAAGCTGATCGACCTTGAGACCGAGACCGGCCTGACCGTCGCCGAGATCAAGGAAATCAACCGCCGCATGTCCATCGGCGAGGCGAAAGCCCGCCGCGCCAAGAAAGAAATGGTCGAGGCGAACCTGCGTCTGGTGATTTCCATCGCCAAGAAGTACACCAACCGGGGCTTGCAGTTCCTCGACCTGATCCAGGAAGGCAACATTGGCCTGATGAAGGCGGTGGACAAGTTCGAGTACCGTCGCGGTTACAAGTTCTCGACCTACGCCACCTGGTGGATCCGTCAGGCGATCACCCGCTCGATCGCCGACCAGGCGCGCACCATCCGTATTCCGGTGCACATGATCGAGACGATCAACAAGCTCAACCGTATTTCCCGTCAGATGCTGCAGGAAATGGGCCGTGAACCGACCCCGGAAGAACTCGGTGAGCGCATGGAAATGCCTGAGGACAAGATCCGCAAGGTATTGAAGATCGCCAAAGAACCGATCTCCATGGAAACCCCGATCGGTGACGACGAAGATTCGCACCTGGGCGACTTCATCGAGGACTCGACCATGCAGTCCCCGATCGACGTGGCCACGGTTGAAAGCCTCAAGGAAGCGACCCGTGACGTGCTCTCGGGCCTGACCGCACGCGAAGCCAAGGTGCTGCGCATGCGGTTCGGTATCGACATGAACACCGACCACACCCTTGAAGAGGTAGGCAAGCAGTTCGACGTGACCCGTGAGCGGATCCGTCAGATCGAAGCGAAGGCGTTGCGCAAACTGCGCCACCCGACTCGCAGCGAGCATCTACGCTCCTTCCTCGACGAGTGATGACGAACCCCGGCCCAGGCCGGGGTTTTTCTTGCCCGACAAATAGTTGTGATCGGCTACTCGGCTGGCTGAATGCCCGTCTACACTCGACTTCAGACCAACTGAATGCGAGGCCGCTATGCTGCCGATGCCGGCCATTCTGTTGCTGCTCCTGATGCTGTGGAACACAACGGCCGGCGCCCTGACCCTGACAGACGAGGAAAAAACCTGGCTCACTGCCCATCCGCAGTTGAGACTGGGCGTCGACGCTTCCTGGCCACCGTTCGAGTTTCGTGACCAGGAGGGCCGGTACCAGGGATTGGCCGCCGATTACATCGCCCTGCTCCAGGATCGCCTGGGCGTATTACTGAAACCGGTCGAGCCGAGCAGCTGGACCGAAGTGCTGCAGCAGGCGCGCGAAGGCCGCATCGACTTGCTGCCCGGCATCATGTCGACGCCCGAACGCCAGGGCTACCTCGCGTTCACCCGCCCCTACCTCGATTTCCCCATCGTTATCCTGGCCCATGACGGCGGCCCGCAACCGCGCACGCTCAAGGACTTGTACGGGCTGAAGATCGCCGTGGTGGAAAACTATGCGCCCCATGAACTGCTCCGCACCCACCACCCGGACCTGAACCTGGTGGCGATGCCGAATGTCAATTCGACCCTGCAGGCACTGGCCACCGACGCGGTGGACGCCGTGGTCGGTGACCTCGCCTCAAGCATCTGGAGCCTGCGCCAGCTCAAGCTCGAAGGGTTGTATGTAAGCGGCGACACACCCTATCGCTATCAATTGGCAATGGCCGCGCCCCGTGACCAGCAGGTACTGGTTGGCATCCTCGACAAAGTCATGGCCGACATGTCCAGCGATGAAATCAGCCATATCCAGCAGCGCTGGGTCGGCGCCGTGGTCGACCAGCGAAGCTTCTGGCACGACACGCTGCTCTATGGGCTGCCCGCCGTCCTGCTGCTGATCGCCATTCTCGCCGCGGTCATCCGTATCAATCGCCGGCTCAGTTCGGAAATTTCCAGACGTATCGCCCTGGAGCAGGAACTGCGCAGCAGCGAATACCATTACCGCGGCCTGATCGAGAGTCTGTCGGCAATCGCCTGGGAAGCCGACGCCAACGACTTCACCTACAGTTATGTCTCGCCGCATGCCGAGGACCTGTTGGGCTACCCGCTGCACAACTGGCTCAAGCCCGGCTTCTGGCGCAGCATCCTGCACCCCGACGATGCACTCTGGGCCCAGGCCTTCTGCGAAAGCGAAACCGCCGCAGGGCGTGATCACAGCCTCGATTACCGCGTGCTACGCGCCGACGGCCAGCCGCTTTGGGTGCGCAACATCGTCAGCATGATCGAACACGGCCATCGGCCGGTGATGCGGGGCCTGATGATCGACATCAGCGAGACCAAACGCACCGAAGACGCCCTGCGTCTGTCGGAGCAGAAGTTCGCCTCCGTGTTCGAGCAGTGCCCGGACATTCTGCTGATCGCACGTCATAGTGATGGAGTGCTGCTCGAGGTCAACGAAGCCTTCGAAGAACAGATCGGCCTGAAACCGGGTGAGGTAATCGGCCGTACCGCTACCGAGCTCAATCTGTGGGGGGTCGAAGGCATGGGCCCAAGGCTTCTCGAACGCCTGCACCAAGGCGGCATCCGCAACCTAGAAATGACGTTCCGCCGCAGCAACGGCCAGTTGTTCACCGGCCTGACCTCGGCCGAAACCTTCGAGCTCGACGGTACCCCGGCGCTGGTCGTGGCGGTTCGCGACATCAGCCAGCTCAAGGAAACCCAGCAACAATTGCAGACCTCCGAGGAAAAGTTCGCCAAGGCCTTCCACGCCTCGCCTGACGGCCTGTTGCTGTCGCGCCAGAGCGACGGCCTGCTGCTAGAGGTCAACGAAGGCTTCTGCCGCCTGACCGGTTACGAATTCAACCAGCCTATCGACCAGACTTCCTTCGACCTGGGGATCTGGGTCGACCTCAACGAACGCAAACGCCTGATCGACCAACTGGGTCGCGATGGTTTCGTGCGTGACTTCAGCTGCCACCTGCGCCGCAGCGACGGCCAGATTCGCCTCTGCGAGCTCTCGGCCCGGCCACTGCCGATCGGAGGTGTCGACTGCATGCTGACCATCGCCCGCGACATTACCGAGCGCCACTTGATGCAGGAAAAACTGCAACTGGCTGCCACCGTGTTTGAAAATACCGCTGAAGGGGTACTGATTACCGACACCGACCAGCGCATCAGTGCAGTCAACCGTGCCTTCAGTGAGATCACCGGCTACAGCGAGATCGAGGCGCTCGGCCAGACCCCACGCCTGCTCGCCTCTGGCCAGCATGACAGCGCGTTCTACGCCGCCATGTGGCACCAGCTCACCGCAGAAGGTCACTGGCAGGGCGAGATCTACAACAAACGCAAGAATGGCGAGCTATACCCCGGCTGGCTGACCATCAGCGCCGTTCGCAACAACGATCGCAACATCACCCACTTCGTTGCGGTATTCGCCGACATCTCCAGCCTCAAGCACGCCCAGGCCAAACTCGATTACCAGGCCCACCACGACCCACTGACCGGCCTGCCCAACCGCGCCCTCTTCGAAAGCCGGCTGCAGGCCGTGCTGACCTGCGCCCAGGAGTCCAACCGGCAGGGTGCTGTGCTGTTCCTCGACCTGGACCGCTTCAAGCACATCAACGACAGCCTCGGCCACCCGGTTGGCGACCTGTTGCTCAAAGGCATCGCCCAGCGTCTCAAGGAGCAGGTGCGCGACGTCGACACCGTGGCCCGCCTGGGCGGTGACGAGTTCATCATCCTGCTGCCCGGCCTGCACAAGCCCAGCGATGCCCATGCCATCGCCAACAAACTGCTGGCCTGCTTCGCTGCCCCGTTCCAGGCCGGCGAGCATGAGTTCTTTACCAGCGCCAGCATCGGCATCAGCCTCTACCCGCAGGACGGCAGCGACGTCGCCACGCTGATCCGCAACGCCGACGCCGCCATGTACCGCTCCAAGGCCCAGGGCCGCAACCGCGTGGAAGCCTACACCCGTGACCTGACCGTGCAGGCCAGTGAGCGCATCGCCATGGAGCACGAACTGCGCCGCGCCATCGAGCGCAACGAGATGAGCCTGAGCTTCCAGCCCAAGCTGAGCCTCAAGACCCAGACCCTGGTCGGGGCCGAAGCGCTGATTCGCTGGAGCCACCCGACATTCGGCGAAGTGCCGCCCGAGCATTTCATTCACCTTGCCGAAGAGAACGGCACCATCCTGCAGCTGGGCGACTGGGTGCTGGAGCAGGCCTGCCAGCAGATGCACCGCTGGAAAAAGGCGTATGAAGCGTTCGGGCCGTTGTCGATCAACCTGGCTGGCGCGCAGCTGCGCCATCCCAACCTCGCCAAGCGCATCGAGCACCTGTTGAAGATCTATCAGCTGAAAGCGGGCGATCTGCAGCTGGAGATTACCGAGAATTTCATCATGAGCCAGGCCGAAGAAGCCTTGGCCGTGCTGCACCAGCTCAAACAGCTGGGCGTGCAGCTGGCGATCGACGATTTCGGCACCGGGTACTCCTCGCTGAGTTACCTCAAGCGCCTGCCGCTGGATATCCTCAAGATCGACAAGTCGTTCATTCGCGGCCTTCCGGACGACCCTCATGACGCCGCCATCGCCCGCGCCATCATCGCGCTCGGGCGCAGCATGCAGCTGACGATCATTGCCGAAGGCGTGGAGAACCAGGCACAGCAGCGCTTCCTGGCAGCAGAGGGCTGCGAGCAGATCCAGGGTTACATCGTCAGCCTGCCATTGCCACCGGACGAGTTCGCAGCGACGTTTCTTCGCATAGCACTGTCTGATCTTTCGGATGGCACGCTTTCAAAACCCTCGTTATAATCCGGGCACTTACTGAGGGCCTATAGCTCAGTCGGTTAGAGCAGAGGACTCATAATCCTTTGGTCCACGGTTCGAGTCCGTGTGGGCCCACCAGACATGACAAAAAGCCGCGCCATTGCGCGGCTTTTTTGTGCATGAACGGTGACAGTTCGGGGCTTGCCCTGCTCATCTGCAGCTGGCTAGGCTAGCGAACCCTTCGTAGAGACTTACCATGTCGGACTCCCGCCCCATCGCCCTCGACGAAATCGACCGTCAACTGATCGCCCTGCTGCAGATCAACGCCCGCGAAAGCGTCGCCACCCTCGCCCGCCAGCTTGGTATCGCCCGTACCACGGTCAACTCGCGCCTGGAGCGGCTGGAAAAGCACAAGGTCATCACCGGCTACGGTGTGCGCCTGGGCCAGCGCCTGATCGGCGGTGGGCTCCAGGCTTATGTCGGGATCAAGGTGCAGCCACGCTCCGGCAAGGAAGTGGTAAGGCGCCTGAGTGCCATGGGGCAGGTGCAGCAGCTGTGTGCCGTGAGCGGCGAGTTCGACTACGTAGCCTGGCTACGCAGCGATTCACCGGAGCAACTCGACCAACTGCTGGACCAGATTGGCAGCGTCGAGGGGGTGGAGAAGACCACCACGTCGATCATCCTCAGCAGCAAGGTCGATCGGGGGCAGCCAGTCTGAAACGACAGACTGCCGAAGTCTTTCAGAACAATTCCGACATTTCCTACAGCGGTTACAAGCTGCAATTCAATGCCACTCTCGCAGCGCGCCCAGGCGTATAGGCTGGAAAGAAAGCCCATTGACGGGCTTCCCCGTCCCATCCAAACTATACGCAGATCACGTACATAACATGGACGCTATTTTTGTTGAATTGCCACCTTTCGAACGTTACCGGGCCGAGTTTCTCAGCGATGAGCAGTTTCGCTGTCTACAACAGATCTTGTTGAGTTGCCCCGATGCAGGCGATGTCATCAGAGGAACCGGAGGGCTTAGAAAGATCCGGTTCTCCGATCCCCTTCGGCACAAGGGAAAACGGGGCGG
The DNA here is from genome assembly GCF_050280885.1 of Pseudomonas sp. NPDC086566. NCBI lineage: Bacteria > Pseudomonadati > Pseudomonadota > Gammaproteobacteria > Pseudomonadales > Pseudomonadaceae > Pseudomonas > Pseudomonas sp. NPDC086566. The sequence continues at coordinate 590,840 of NZ_JBNNWD010000002.1, read as the reverse complement.
CATCCGCGTCATTTACTACTACTGGCTGTCCGGCATGCAGTTCTGGCTGTTCACCCTTTACGGTAAAGACATGCAGGACGATCTGACGGATCTTCAACGTAAAGCGCTGAAAGCGATGCTTGAACGCGAATACCTGACGAGGACACACCATGCCCCGCAGCCTCTTCACTGAACTCAGCGAAGGCTTCGACGCCCTGGCAGAGGAGCGCGCAGGGAAAATGACCCTGCGCTCGCACAAGGTCACCTACGAGGAGCTCGCACCACTGGCTCCCAATGAACTGCTTGAGCTGCGCCAGCGACTGAACATGTCCCGAGCGCTTTTCGCCAACTATCTGCGGACCAACACCCGGACGCTGGAGAACTGGGAGCAAGGTCGCTCCAAACCGAATGCCCAGGCAATTGCCTTGATACGACTGGTACAGAAATTCCCGGAAACAGTGGATCACCTTGCTGCTCTGAGCTGACCGTCAAAAAAGATGTAATTACCGTCATAACGATGATAGAAGCTACATTTAGACATCAATCTGCATCTTAATTACGATCTCGCCGCTTCCTAAAATGACCGCCAGGCATCTCCTATACTCAGGCTCCGCCCCCTGCGCAGCCGCTCTGGCAAGGTCACTTCATGAACAAGAAAAACCGCCACCCCGCCGACGGCAAGCAACCTGTCACCATCTTCGGCCCGGATTTCCCCTTCGCCTTCGACGACTGGCTGGAACACCCGGCAGGCCTGGGCAGTATCCCGGCCGAACGCCATGGCGAAGAAGTCGCCATCGTGGGTGCAGGCATCGCCGGCCTGGTTGCGGCCTACGAATTGATGAAGCTGGGCCTCAAGCCCGTGGTGTATGAGGCCTCGAAGCTCGGTGGCCGACTGCGTTCGCAGGCCTTCAACGGCACCGACGGCATCATCGCCGAGCTCGGCGGCATGCGCTTCCCGGTGTCCTCGACCGCCTTCTACCACTACGTCGACAAACTGGGCCTGGAAACCAAGCCCTTCCCCAACCCGCTGACCTCAGCCTCGGGCAGCACGGTGATCGACCTCGAAGGCCAGACCTACTACGCAGAAAAGCCCAGTGACCTGCCGAAACTGTTCCACGAAGTGGCCGACGCCTGGGCGGATGCGCTGGAAAGCGGTGCGCAGTTCGCCGATATCCAGCAGGCGATCCGTGACCGTGATGTCCCTCGGCTGAAAGCGTTGTGGAACAAGCTGGTACCCCTATGGGACGACCGCACCTTCTACGACTTCGTCGCCACCTCGCGCTCGTTCGCACAGCTGAGCTTCCAGCATCGTGAAGTGTTCGGTCAGGTCGGTTTCGGCACCGGCGGCTGGGACTCGGACTTCCCCAACTCGATGCTGGAAATCTTCCGCGTGGTCATGACCAACTGCGACGATCATCAGCACTTGATCGTCGGTGGCGTGGAACAGGTGCCTCAGGGCATCTGGCGCCATGTACCGGAGCGTTGCGTCCACTGGCCAGAGGGCACCAGCCTCAGCTCGCTGCATGGCGGCGCACCGCGCAGCGGTGTCAAGCGCATCGCCCGTGCTGCCGACGGGCGCCTGGCGGTCACCGACAACTGGGGTGACACCCGCCACTACGGTGCAGTGCTCGCGACCTGCCAGAGCTGGCTGCTGACCACCCAGATCGACTGCGAAGAATCGCTGTTCTCGCAAAAGATGTGGATGGCCCTGGACCGCACCCGCTACATGCAATCATCAAAGACTTTCGTCATGGTCGACCGGCCGTTCTGGAAGGACAAGGACCCGCAGACCGGCCGCGACCTGATGAGCATGACCCTCACTGACCGCCTCACCCGCGGCACCTACCTGTTCGACAATGGTGACGACAAGCCGGGGGTGATCTGCCTGTCCTACGCCTGGATGAGCGACGCCCTGAAGATGCTCCCGCATCCGGTGGAAAAGCGCGTGCAACTGGCCCTGGACGCGCTGAAGAAGATCTACCCCAAGACCGATATCGCCGGGCACATCATCGGCGACCCGATCACCGTGTCCTGGGAAGCCGACCCGCACTTCCTCGGCGCATTCAAGGGCGCGCTGCCAGGTCACTATCGTTACAACCAGCGCATGTACGCGCACTTCATGCAGCAGGATATGCCTGCCGAGCAGCGCGGCATGTTCATCGCCGGCGACGACGTGTCGTGGACCCCGGCCTGGGTCGAAGGTGCGGTGCAGACCTCGCTGAATGCGGTGTGGGGTATCATGAACCACTTCGGTGGCCACACCCACCCGGACAACCCGGGCCCGGGCGATGTGTTCGACGAGATCGGGCCCATCGCCCTGGCCGACTGAAACCAAGGAGGCAGCATGCGCATCGCTCTGTTCCAGGGCGCACCCAACCCGCTGGACGTGCCCGGCAACTTGCAACGGCTGCGCCACCAGGCGCAGCTGGCGGCCGAGCGTGGCGCGCAATTGCTGGTGTGCCCGGAGATGTTCCTGAGCGGCTACAACATCGGCCTGGCGCAGGTCGAACGGCTGGCCGAAGCCGACGATGGCCCTGCGGCCATGGAGGTGGTGGAGATTGCCCGGTCGCACCGCATCGCCATTGTTTACGGCTACCCGGAGCGCGCCGATGACGGAGCGATCTACAACAGCGTACAGCTGATCGATGCCCATGGCCGCAGCCTGTGCAATTACCGCAAGACCCACCTGTTCGGTGAGCTGGACCGGGCGATGTTCAGCCCTGGCGCCGACCATTTTCCGGTGGTCGAGCTGAACGGCTGGAAAGTCGGCATGCTGATCTGCTACGACATCGAGTTTCCGGAAAATGCCCGGCGCCTGGCGCTGGCAGGTGCCGAGCTGATCCTGGTGCCGACGGCGAACATGACGCCGTACGATTTCGTCTGCCAGGTGACCGTGCGCTCGCGGGCGCAGGAAAACCAGTGCTACCTGGTATACGCCAATTACTGCGGGGCTGAGGGCGAAATCCAGTACTGCGGGCAGAGCAGCATCATCGGCCCCGACGGCAGCCTGCTGGCGATGGCGGGGCGCGATGAGTGCCAGTTGCTGGCAGAGCTTGAGCATGAGCGAGTGGTGCAAGGGCGTGAGGCGTTTCCTTACCTGACCGATTTGCGCCAGGAGCTGCATTTGCGTCAAGGCTGACAGGGGCCGCTTGGCGGCCCATTCGCGGGCACGCCCGCTCCCACAGATCGTGCGCACCTCATTCCTGTGGGAGCGGGCGTGCCCGCGAATGGGCCGGACCTTTCTTGCAAATGGGTTAGCATGGACACCTGCCCTGGAGTTCCCATGCCTGACACCACCCGCCACCTCACCCTCGCCAACGGTCTGCAGTTGACTCTGCGCCATGCGCCGCGCCTGAAGCGCTCTGCGGCCGCGTTGAGGGTTCATGCGGGCAGCCATGACGCCCCAACCGCATGGCCAGGCCTGGCCCACTTCCTCGAACATCTGTTTTTCCTGGGCACAGCACGCTTTCCGCTGGAAGACGGCCTGATGCGCTACGTCCAGGGCTTGGGCGGCCAGGTCAACGCCAGCACCCGCGAGCGCACCACCGACTTTTTCTTCGAAGTACCACCCGCGGCATTGGCCGGTGGCCTGGAGCGCCTGTGCCAGATGCTTGCCGAGCCGGATCTGGGCATCGAGCGGCAACGCCGCGAGCGGGAAGTCATCCACGCCGAATTCATCGCCTGGTCACGCAACCAGCAGGCGCAAAGGCAATTCGCTTTGTTGCAATCCGTGGGTGGCGATCACCCCTTGAGCGGCTTTCATGCCGGCAACCGCTATTCCCTGGTACTGGGCGCCAGGGCTTTCCAGCAAGCCCTCACAGGCTTCCACCAGCGTTTCTATCAGGGCGGCCAGATCACCCTGAGCCTGTGCGGCCCGCAATCACTGGATGAACTGGAACAGCTGGGCAGGCACTACGCCGACGTCTTCGAGACGGGCATCCCTGTGCAACAAGACTCGCCACCCGCCTTGGTCACCAACAAGCCACTGCTGTTCGCACACAACGGCCTGCCAGCAGAGGCAGAACAGGCACTGGAGTTGCTGATCGCACACCTCGGCGACAACCGCCCCGGCAGTTGGCTGGATGCACTGGAGCAACGTGGCTGGCTCAAAGGGTTCAAGGCCCAGACGCTGCATGCGTTCGCCGGGCAACTGCTCTGGCACATCGACCTGGAGCTCGCCCCGGATGCCAACAGCGATGAGGCGCTGAAACTGCTGCACGGCTGGTTCGACTTCATCGGCAAGACAGGCCCCGACACACTCAACCGCACGTTTGGCTGCTTGCAACAACGACGTCAACGCAGCGCCAGCGCACTGGAGCTGGCCCGCCGCGACAGCGCCGGGCAGCCGTTTGCGGCACTGGATGCCCAAGCACTGATGGCGCTCGAAGCGCTGCTTGAGCAGCTGCCACGACGCACATACGGGCAATGGCAGCTGCCTGCGCCCGAGCCCTTGTTGTCGGATGAACTGCCCCCTGCCCCGGCTGCTGAGCTGCCCGCTGCATTGTGCATCAGCGACTTGCTTCCACCCTCCAGGCAATACGCAGCACTGTATCTGCGTTGGCACGTGCCATCGGCAGTGCGCCAGCGTCTGCACGGCGTATTGCAACGTGCCCTGCGCCCCCTGCAACGTCGTTGCGAGCAGGCCTGCGTGCAACTGCAATTCAGCGCGTCAGGCGAATGTTGGCAATTGTGCTGCGCTGGCCATCCGGTAGCCGTGGTACGCGCCGCAGGCCAGGCCCTGGCCCTGATACAGGCGCCCTCCGACTGGCTGACGTCTCCATCTGAGGCGCCCGCGCCGATCCCGATCAGAGCGTTGATCAGTCAGCTACCTGACGCCGTGCTCGGCACTCGCCCGGCCACACCACCGTCTGGCCCCCCCGACCAGGCGCTGCTCGATAGCGTCTGGCAGCGCAGCCATTGGCACGGCCTGGCCGTCGGCTTCGAGCCCAGTGCTGTGCAGGCTCTGGGCGCTGTCCTACAGGCCTGCCCCGGGCAAGGCGGGGCGCCCACACCGGCTGCCGGCTGGGCTGGACGGCGCTGGCACCATGCCGAGGTGCCAGGCAGTGAACATGCCCTGCTACTGTTCTGCCCGCTGCCAGCCGCCCGGCAGGGCAGCGGTCGCCTGCTGGCGCAACTGCTGCAAGGCCCGGTGTATCAACGCCTGCGGATCGAATTGCAGCTGGGCTACGCGGTTTTCAGTACCTTTCGTCAGATCGAGGGCGTCGGCGGCTTGCTGTTCGGGGTGCAGTCGCCGCACGCCAGCCAGGGCGAAATCCTCGATCACCTGCGCGAGCTTCTGGGCCGCGGCGTCACCCTTGACGCGGTCGCCCGACAAGCACTGGCCGAGCAGTTCGACGAAAACGCCATGGCCAACGCCGACGTCACCGAGTGGGCATGGCAGACACACCTGGCCACACAACCTGACGACCTGCACGCGCTGCGGCGGTCTATTCTGATCACGCAACAGGCAGATCTGGACGGCCTGCTACGCGACCTGCTCGGTGCCGGAAGCCCGTGGCTTTGCTTGGCCAACAGTGCCGCACCCAAGGCGTCCTGGCTCTGAACTCTCGGGATTGTTACGTTTGCTGCAAGGGCGCTTATCAAAGAATTAACCTTTCGGTACAAATTTTTCTTGTAAGATAACGCTATCTCAGCCAACGGAACCTCCTGCTCCAGGCGGCACCCAACCAATAGCTGAAGTAACCCAACCCCATCCGGAAGGAGAACGCCCATGTGGACCAAACCTGCATACACTGACCTGCGTATCGGCTTCGAAGTGACCATGTACTTCGCCAACCGCTAAGCCCTGCTTTGCGGATCGACGCCTCGGCCCGCCGGGGCGTCGTTGTTTTCCGGATACGGCTTTTCGCAGAAGGAGTGGCCATGTACATCCAGATTCTCGGTTCCGCCGCCGGTGGTGGTTTCCCGCAGTGGAACTGCAACTGCGTCAATTGCAAGGGCTATCGCGACGGCAGCCTGCGCGCCACGGCACGCACCCAGTCGTCAATCGCCCTGTCCGACGACGGTGAGCACTGGATCCTGTGCAATGCCTCGCCTGACATCCGCGCCCAGCTCCAGGCCTTCGCACCGATGCAGCCGGCGCGTGCCCTGCGCGATACCGGGATCAACGCCATCGTCCTGCTCGACAGCCAGATCGACCATACCACCGGCCTGCTCAGCCTGCGCGAAGGCTGCCCGCATCAGGTCTGGTGTACCGACATGGTTCATCAGGACCTGACCAGCGGCTTCCCGCTTTTCAACATGCTCAGCCACTGGAACGGTGGGCTGCAGTGGAACCGCATCGAGCTCGAGGGTAGTTTCGTCATCGACGCCTGCCCTAACCTCACGTTCACCCCTTTCCCCCTGCGCAGCGCCGCGCCGCCCTATTCGCCGCACCGCTTCGACCCCCACCCGGGCGACAACCTCGGCCTGTTGGTCGAAGACACGCGTACTGGCGGCAAGCTGTTCTACGCCCCCGGCCTCGGCCAGGTCGATGCCAGGCTGCTGCAGATGATGCATGGCGCCGACTGCCTGCTGGTCGACGGCACGCTGTGGGAGGATGATGAAATGCAACGCCGTGGTGTCGGCACCCGTACCGGCCGCGAGATGGGCCACCTGGCGCAGAATGGCCCCGGTGGCATGCTCGAAGTGCTCGATGGCTTCGCGCGCCAGCGCAAGGTGCTTATCCACATCAACAACACCAACCCGATCCTCGATGAAGACTCCCCCGAACGCGCCGAAGTCCAGCGCCGCGGTGTCGAAGTCGCCTTCGACGGCATGAGCATCGAGTTGTAAGGAGGCCCCGTGAGCGACGCACTGCCAATGTCACCTGCCGAATTCGAGCAGGCCCTGCGCGCCAAGGGCGCCTACTACCACATCCACCACCCCTATCACGTGGCGATGTACCAAGGCCGCGCCAGCCGCGAACAGATCCAGGGCTGGGTAGCCAACCGTTTCTACTATCAGGTCAACATCCCGATGAAGGACGCCGCGATCCTGGCCAACTGCCCGGACCGCGAGGTACGCCGTGAGTGGATCCAGCGCCTGCTCGACCATGATGGCGCGCCGGGTGAGGATGGCGGTATCGAAGCCTGGCTGCGCCTGGGCCAGGCGGTCGGCCTCGACCCTGACCAGCTACGTTCCCAGGAACTGGTGCTGCCCGGCGTGCGTTTCGCCGTCGATGCCTACGTCAACTTCGCTCGCCGGGCCAGCTGGCAAGAAGCGGCTAGCAGCTCGCTGACCGAACTGTTCGCCCCGCAGATCCACCAGTCACGCCTGGACAGCTGGCCACAGCACTACCCGTGGATCGACCCGGCTGGCTACGAGTACTTCCGCACCCGCCTGGGCCAGGCCCGGCGTGATGTCGAGCACGGCCTGGCGATCACCTTGCAGCACTACACCACCCGCGCGGCCCAGGAGCGTATGCTGGAAATCCTGCAGTTCAAGCTGGATATCCTCTGGAGCATGCTGGATGCCATGAGCATGGCCTACGAGCTGAACCGCCCGCCTTACCACACCGTCACCCCGCAACGGGTCTGGCACAAGGGGATTGCCCTATGAGTTTCGACCGCAAGCAAGTGCCTAGCTGGCGCCCCGGCTATCGCTTCCAGTACGAGCCGGCGCAAAAAGGCCATGTGCTGCTGTACCCCGAGGGCATGATCAAGCTCAACGACAGCGCCGGCCTGATCGGCGGGCTGATCGACGGCAAGCGTGACGTGGCGGCGATCATCAAAGACCTCGAACAACAATTCCCTGGTGTGCCCGAAGTCGCCGACGATATCGAGCAATTCATGGAGGTGGCCCGTGCCGAACACTGGATCGTCCTCGCCTGAGGTACCGGTCGGCCTGCCGCTATGGCTGCTGGCCGAGCTGACCTACCGCTGCCCGCTGCAGTGTCCGTACTGCTCCAACCCACTGGACTTCGCTGCCCAAGGCCAGGAGCTGAGCACTGCACAGTGGTTCAAGGTGATGGCCGAAGCCCGTGAGATGGGCGCCGCGCAGATCGGTTTTTCCGGTGGTGAGCCGCTGGTGCGCCAGGACCTCGCCGAGCTGATCGGCGAGGCCCGTCGGCTGGGCTACTACACCAACCTGATCACCTCTGGCATCGGCCTGACCGAAGCGCGCATCGCCGCTTTCAAGGCGGCCGGGCTGGACCATATCCAGATCAGCTTCCAGGCCAGTGACGAACAGGTCAACAACCTGCTTGCCGGTTCGAAGAAGGCCTTCGCGCAGAAGCTGGAAATGGCCCGCGCGGTAAAGGCCCACGGTTATCCGATGGTGCTCAACTTCGTCACCCACCGGCACAACATCGACAAGATCGACCGCATCATCGAATTGTGCATCGCCCTTGAAGCCGACTTCGTCGAGCTTGCCACCTGCCAGTTCTACGGCTGGGCGCACCTCAACCGCCTGGGCCTGCTACCGACTCGCGCACAGCTCGAACGTGCCGAACGCATCACCAACGAGTACCGGCAGAAGCTCAAGGCCGAGGGCAGCCCGTGCAAGCTGATCTTCGTCACCCCGGATTACTACGAAGAGCGCCCCAAGGCCTGCATGAACGGTTGGGGCAGCCTGTTCCTGACCATCACGCCGGATGGCACAGCCTTGCCCTGCCACGGCGCCCGGCAATTGCCGGTGCAGTTCCCCAACGTGCGCGACCATGACTTGCGCCACATCTGGTACGACTCGTTCGGCTTCAACCGCTTCCGCGGTTACGACTGGATGCCCGAGCCGTGCCGCTCGTGCGATGAGAAGGAAAAGGACTTCGGCGGCTGCCGTTGCCAGGCCTTCATGCTGACCGGTGATGCCAGCAAGGCCGACCCGGTGTGCGCCAAATCTGCTGACCACGGCATAATCCTCAAGGCCCGTGAAGAGGCGGAAACTGCCCAACTTGCCATCGAAGAGCTGACCTTCCGCAATGAGCGCAACTCCCGTGTCATCGTCCGCGGCTGACTTCAGCGCCGCGCAGGCCGTCGCCGCCGGCACCGACTTTGCCGAACTCAAGGTCGGCGACGCTGGCCTGTTCTGGAACGAGTTCCGCCCCGCCGATGGCGCCTGCCGTATCTGGCAGTGGCGTGACCACCAGGCACGTTGCCTCACGCCCGATGGCTTCAGCGCGCGCAGCCGGGTCTATGAATACGGCGGCGGCAGCTTCTGCCTGGGCGGTGACGGGCTGCTGTTCGTCAACGAAAAGGATCAGCAGGTCTATACCCAGCGCCTTGAAGGCGGTGCACCCCGCGCCCTGACCGCCGAAGCCGACTGCCGCTATGGCGATCTGCAGTGGCACGACGGCAAGGTACTGGCAGTCGAAGAGCGCCATGGCGAAAGCGTCGAGCATCGCCTGGTGGCATTGGCCGAGAGGTCCCGCGAGGTGCTCGCCGAAGGGGCTGACTTCTATGCTTCGCCCACGGTCAGCGCTGATGGCCAACGCCTGGCCTGGGTCGAATGGGACCGTCCGGCACAACCCTGGACCGTTACCCGACTGTTGTGCCGCGAGCGCGACGCCAACGGCGACTGGGGAGTTGCCCACTGTATCGCCGCCGAGGATGAATCACTGCAACAGCCGCGTTTCGACGCCGAAGGCCGCTTGTACTGTCTGTCTGACCGCAATGGCTTCTGGCAGCCCTGGGGCGAGTTTGACGACCTCTGGCAGGCGCTGCCGGCCGAGCCCGCCGACCACGCCGCCGCGCCCTGGCAACTGGGCGCCAGCACCTGGATGCCGATAAGCCCGCAACACTATCTGGCCACCTGGTTCGAAGGGGGTATCGGGCAACTGGGACTGCACGATGAAAATGGCCGCATGCAACGCTTCGCCAGCGCCTACACCCGATTCCGCAACCTGGCCATGGATGCCGGGCACCTCTATGCCGTCGCGGCCTCACCGATCAGCCCGCCGGCAGTGATCGCCATTGCCCGTGCCAGCCATGAGGTCACCGTGCTGGCCGGTGGCGCAGAAGTGCTGCCGGCAGCGCACATCAGTTTGCCGCAATCGATCCAGTACCAGAGCGGCGACGCGTTTGCCCATGGTTTTTTCTATCCAGCCACCGCCAGCAAGGGCCCTGCCCCTTTATTGGTGTTTATCCACGGTGGCCCGACCTCGGCCTGCTACCCGGTACTCGACCCACGCATCCAGTACTGGACGCAACGCGGCTTTGCCGTCGCCGACCTGAATTACCGGGGCAGCTCCGGCTATGGCCGGGAATACCGCCAGGCCCTGCACCTGCGGTGGGGCGAAAGCGATGTACAAGATGCCTGTGCCGCCGTCGAGTACCTGGCCGGGCAAGGGCTGATCGACCCCGGCAAGGCCTTCATTCGTGGCGGCAGTGCCGGTGGCTACACCACGCTGTGCGCCCTGGCATTCCACGACGTGTTCCGCGCTGGAGCCAGCCTTTACGGAGTCAGTGATCCGATTGCCCTGGGCCACGCCACGCACAAGTTCGAGGGCGACTACCTGAACTGGCTGATCGGTGACCCCCAGCAGGATGCCGAGCGCTACCGCCAACGCACACCGCTGCTACATGCCTGCAGGATCAAGGTACCGGTGATCTTCTTCCAGGGCGAGCTGGATGCAGTGGTGGTGCCGGAGCAGACGCGCGCCATGCTGCAGGCTCTGCAGGCCAACGGCATCGACGCCGAAGGGCATTTTTATGCCGGGGAAAGGCACGGGTTCCGCAAGGCCGAGAACCTGGCGCATGCGCTGGAAGAGGAGTGGAAATTCTATTGCCGGGTGCTGCAGGGCTGACACCTTGGGGCCGCCGCCTGGCGGCCCCGGTTTACTCAGCGCTTGGCGATGATATACACCGCATGCACGATCCCCGGGATATAGCCCAGCAGGGTCAGCAGTATGTTCAGCCAGAACGCACCGCCAAATCCCACCTGCAGAAACACACCCAGCGGCGGCAGGATAATGGCGATGATGATGCGAATGAAGTCCATGCGGGTTTCTCCTTGAGGGGTTACATCACAGACTAGCCGCGCATTGCAGAGGTTCCACAGGCAAAAAAACGCCCCGGGCCAAATGAAACAGGCACGGGGCGATGCGCAGAAACGCCAGACGGTTCGTTGAGTTCTTGATCAGGCCGGCATTTCGCGGCGGGCCTGTAGTTGCGCATGCAGGCGGGCAAAAGCTCGGGCCAGGCGCAGGAGCATTTCATCGATGTTGCCCTTGCTGACGGTCAACGCTGGCGAGAAACGCACCACATCCGCCTGCGGTGCATTCAGCAGCAAGCCTTCGTGCAAGGCAGCCTCGACCAGTTCCTTGGCGAGGTTTTCCTGCAACTGCAACGCCCACAACAGGCCTTGGCCACGCACCTGACCCTGGCCATAGCGGCCAGCCAGGCGGCTCAGGCCGTCGCGCAAATGGCGGCCGCTGTCTTGCACCTGCTCGAAGAAGCCAGGTTCCAGCACGGTTTCCAGCACGGCCAGGCCGGCGGCGCTCATCAGTGAATTGCCGTGATGGCTACCCTCCAGTTCGCCCGGCTCGGCGCAACAGGCGGTACCGCGAGCGAGCAAGGCTGCCAGAGGCACACCGCCCCCCAGGCCCTTGCCGAGCGTGATGATGTCGGCACGCACGCCGTAGGTCTGCTCTGCCAGCAATGACCCACAGCGACCGATACCGGTCTGTACTTCGTCGAGAATCAGCAGGATGCCCAGTTCCCGGCAGAGCGTTTCCACGCCCTGCAGGTACTCACGTGTAGCCGGAATCACCCCCGCCTCGCCCTGAATTGGCTCAAGCATGATCGCCACGGTGCGCGAATCCACTTCGGCATGCAGCGCCGCCAAGTCGTTGAACGGCACCTTGCTGAAGCCCGGCAGGCCCGGTTCGCAGCGGTTGCATGGCAGCGGGTCGGAGGCCGACAGCGCGCCCAGGCTACGGCCATGGCAGGCCTGGCTGGCAGTGATGATGTGGTAGGCGCCGTTACGGTTCAGCTGGCCCCACTTGCGCGCCAGCTTGATCGCCCCCTCACAGGCCTCGGCACCGCTGTTGAGCAGGTAGGCCTGGTCGCTGCCAGTGCTCTGGCACAGGCGGTTGACCAGCGCCAACAGGCCACGGCTGTGGTAACCCGCACCAGGGTTGATCAGCGCCTGGGCCTGGTTGCCCAAGGCTTTGACCAGCGCCGTCGGGCTGTGCCCAAGGCTGTTGACTGCACCGCCCTGGGTGAAGTCCAGGTAGGCATGCCCTTCGTTGTCCCACAACCAGGAGCCCTGGCCACGCACGAACACCTGCGCAGCACGCTCGGTGCTCGGCATCAGACGCTCACGCGACAACTGCGGCGCATCCGCCACAAACGCCGGCGCACGCTTGGGCTCGGCAACTGCGGGAGCCGAACGGCGCAGGTTGAACAGATTCATCGGGGCTCCACCCAATCATGAAAAAGATAGCCAGGGATCCGGTCGGGTTGCCGACGCTGGATAATTTTGTCTTGCCTATCAAAAGTGTTTTTCAAATGCGGTAACAATGCGCTCAGCGATTGCTGTAAGCCATTGGAATACCGCGATAGACTAGGCTTCAGCGGCGCTTGCGGCCATTTCGTTTTCCCAGCTTTTTCGATAAGTGATACTTATGGATTTTCGCCAACTGCGTTATTTCGTCGCGGTGTATGAAGAAGGCCATGTCGGCCGCGCCGCCGAACGTTTGTCGCTGTCGCAACCGGCACTGTCACAGCAGATTCGCCAGCTTGAGCACAGCCTCGATCTCAGCCTGTTCGAACGTAGCAACAAACGCCTGCTGCCGACCCTGGCCGCGCACACCCTGTACAACCATGCCCTGCCGCTGCTCGATGGCCTGCAGCGCGCCCATGAGGCCATGCGCAACTTCAAGGGTCAGTCATTGCGCACCTTGGCCATCGGTGTGCTGCAGACCGTGCGGCCAAGCCTGGTGCCACAGCTGCTGGAGCGTGTGCGCAAGGCACAGCCGCATCTGGTGGTGCAAATCTATGAGTTGTCGGGGCTGGAGATCGAACGGAGGCTGCTCAATGGCAACCTCGACATCGGCATCAGCTACCTGCCACCGCGCCAGCCTGGGTTGCACGGTTCGCTGCTGTACGAAGATGAGTTGCAAGTGGTCATCCCGGACACCCACCCTTTGAAGGACTTCAAGAAAGTCTCGATCAGGCAGGCCGCCGAACTGCCCATGCTGATGCTCGGTGAGGAATTCCAGATCCGCCAGATCTGGAAGGAACAACTGGCTGCACAGGGCCGCCGACCGCAGGTGCAAGCCGAAATGAACAACATGGCAGGGATTCTCGACAGCCTGGCGCATACCTCGCTGGCGACCATTCTGCCAGGGCGGGCCAAGGATGCTGCCGAAGATGATCAGGGCTTGCTATGGAAACCACTCAGCGAGCCACGCGTGCCGCTCAAGGTCGGCTTGGTGTTTCGTGATGCCCAGCGCCAGCAGGCCTCGGTGGAGCTGCTGCGCACGCTGCTGGAAGAGGAGACCGATGCCCGACAGCTGGGCGCCCCGCCGCTGGATGTGCTTGGCTGAAAACATGCAGACGAAGAAAACCCCGCCGAAGCGGGGTTCTCTAGACTGTTTCCCTGTGACATCCCTATCGCCCCGCCATCCTGGCAGGAAATCCTTCGTTGTCCCTGTTCTGTCCTTTGCGCTTCCTGCGCAACGTCCATGTACAAAGATTAACCGTGGATCCAATCTGGCACCAGTGGCGAAAAGTCACCACGTAATGTAGGAAAAGGCTTACAAGAAGTAGTCTTTCGCAAACATTGAGTCAGTCAGAACTGCTCGGCATCCAGCAGGTACAGCGACTCGCTGCCTGCCTTCACCGAAGCCACCAGCGAGCCCACCCGCGGCAGCAGCCGTGCGAAGTAGAACCGCGCCGTGCCCAGCTTGGCCGAATAGAACGCCTCGTCGCCCTCAGCCGCCTTGGCCGCCCGTGCCATCAGCGCCCACATGTAGGCATAGGCTACATAACCAAAGACATGCAGGTACTCGACCGACGCGGCACCGATCTCATTCGGGTTGCCCTTGGCCTGTTCCAGCACCCATTCGGTCAGCCCATCGAGCTGATCCAGGCAGGCGCCCAGCGGCTGGGTAAACTCGTCCAGCTGGCCATCCGCGCTGGCAATGAACTGGCGAATCTCGTCAGAGAACAGCGTGTAGTAGGCCCCACCGCTGGCCACCACCTTGCGCCCCATGAGGTCCAGTGCCTGGATACCGTTGGTGCCTTCGTAAATCTGGGTGATACGCACATCGCGCACCAGTTGCTCCTGGCCCCACTCGCGAATGTAGCCATGGCCACCGAATACCTGCTGGCCATGCACCGTGCACTCCAGGCCAAGGTCGGTGAGGAAGGCCTTGGCCACCGGGGTCAGCAGGGCTACCAGCTCTTCGCTGCGTTTGCGCGTTGCCGGGTCCTGGCTGTACTTGGCGCTGTCGAGCTGCATCGCCACGTAGGTGGAGAAGGCACGACCGCCCTCGATCAGCGCCTTCATGGTCAGCAGCATGCGCCGCACATCGGGGTGGACGATGATCGGGTCGGCGGCCTTGTCCTTGGCTTGCGGCCCGGTCGGGGCGCGGCTCTGCAGGCGATCACGGGCGTATTCCACGGCGTTCTGGTAGGAGCGCTCGGCCGACGCCAGGCCTTGGATACCCACGCCCAGGCGCTCGTAGTTCATCATGGTGAACATCGCCGCCAAGCCCTTGTTCGGCTCGCCGACGATGTAGCCGACCGCCTCGTCGAAGTTCATCACGCAGGTCGCCGAGGCCTGGATGCCCATCTTGTGCTCGATCGAGCCGCAGGTGGCCGGGTTGCGCGCACCGAGGCTGCCGTCTTCGTTGACCAGGAACTTCGGCACCAGGAACAGCGAGATGCCTTTGGGCCCCGCCGGTGCATCCGGCAGCTTGGCCAGCACCAGGTGGATGATGTTCTCGGTCAGGTCATGCTCGCCGCCGGTGATGAAGATCTTGGTGCCGCTGACCTTATAGCTACCGTCGGCCTGGGGCTCGGCCTTGGTGCGGATGATGCCCAAGTCGGTACCGGCATGCGGTTCGGTCAGGCACATGGAGCCTGCCCAGACACCGGCGTACATGTTGGGCAGGTACTTTTCCTTCAGGGCCTCACTGGCGTGGGCATTGATCGACAGGCAGGCGCCGGCGGTCAGCATCGGGTACAGGCCGAATGCCAGGCTCGAGGCGTTGACCATTTCCTCGACCTGGGCCGAGATCGCCTTGGGCATGCCCATGCCGCCGAACAGCGGGTCACCGCCCACGCCCACCCAACCGCCTTCGGCGTAGGTGTTGTAGGCCTCGATGAAACCGGCCGGGGTACGCACGGCACCGTTGTCCCAGTGGCAGCCTTCTTCGTCGGCGGCACGGCTGAGGGGGGCGATGCTCTTGCTGGTGACCTTGCCGGCTTCTTCAAGCACAGCCATGGCGGTTTCCGCATCGACCGCCTCGGCCAGTTCGGGCAACTGCGCCCACAACTCGGCCACATTGAAGACTTCATTCAGTACGAAGCGCATGTCGCGCAGGGGCGCTTTATAGTCAGCCATGACAACCTCTCGCTGGTCGGGTCGGGGCGGCCACACGGACCGCGGCACGGGGTTCGTAAAACAAACAACCCGGGGTTGAATCCAGTGTAACCGAACAACTTTTGCGAGACATAGGGTCATCACGCGACCGCATGGTCTATTTAGGTCACGCCATCCGCACCGCGCCACGCTGGGATTGTTGACCATAGACCATGACACAGTTACGGCCCGCACCCTTGGCACTGTAGAGCGCCTGGTCGGCGGACTTGAGCACCTCTTCCGGGTTGCGATGATCGACCAGGCGTTCGGCGACACCGATGCTGATGGTTACCGAAACCGTGCCGCCCGCGCTGCCACTGCGGCGCTGACGCCCGGTGGAATCGTCCTGCGGCCGGCTGTTCTGGTCACGCAGGTGCATGGTGTAGTTGGCGATCATCTCGCGCACCGCTTCAACGTGCGGCACGCACTCTTCTGCCGTCTTGCCGGCGAACACCAGGGCAAACTCTTCGCCCCCATAGCGATAAGCGCGGCCCCCGCCGGTCACCTTGGACAACCGGCTGGCGACCAGCCGCAGCACTTGGTCACCGACATCGTGGCCGTGGGTGTCGTTGAATTTCTTGAAGTGGTCGACGTCGGTCATCGCGATCACGTAGTTGCGACCCAGGCGTTGCATGCGCTCGTTCAGCGCACGGCGCCCCGGCAACCCGGTAAGTTCGTCACGGAAGGCCATCTGGTAGGCCTCGTGCGATACCGCAGCGGCAATCATGAGCATTACCTGGCTGCACATGATGTTCAGGGTGAACGGCAGGATGAAGGTCTTGGGCAGCATCCAGAAAATACCGACCAGGCCGATCAGCTGTGCCGCATGCAGCGGCCGCGGCTCGCGCAGGTATTGCACGACCAGCAGGACGAACACCACGAAGAACACCGGGTAGACCATCTGGATCAGGCTCATCCACTGGCCGTGCAACGAGGGCCAGCGGATCTCCGCCAACCAGGCCAGCAGCGCCTGCGGGAAGCTCTGTTCCAGGGCCACGGCCACGCTGCCGACGGCGAACAGCACCGCGAAGCGGGCCAACAGGTCCTGCGCCAGGTGAGTGCGTTCCTGCCAGGCGCCGAACAGGCCGTACAGGGCAGGCAGCAACAGGCACACCAGGTGGAAGATCACGGCTGCGTCCTCGCGCACGCGGCCATTGTCACGGTAGAAATCGGTCTGGGTGTCGAGCAGGAAATAAGCGATGTACACCGTCACCATCAGGAACAGCTCACGCTGGCGGCGATACACGGCGCAGTAGGCGCCACCCAGCAGCAGGACCAAGGTGGGCAGAACATTGAACAGGGATGTGAAGAAGACGCTTAGGTCTCTTACATAAGCCGCCGCGAGCCCAGCCAGCAGCAAAAACAGCGAAGGCAGGAAATGGCTCGCGCGAACAGCGTTTAGACGAAACAAGGGTAATCTCCGACCCGGCAGATCAATAATAGCATTGTGCCTCTAGTTCATCGGCAGCACACGTGAATAGATGAATACACCGGTGGGTTAACGGCAGCGAGGGTCGAGCGCTTGAGGTTTTCTTGTAACGGGATCTTTACCGGGTGCTGAAAAAAGCATCACTGGCCTCCAGCGGACACCAGTGATGCAAAGGGGAACAGCGCTACAAGTCGTTGTTGAAGGGCAGCAGCGGCCCCTGCGCAGTGGAGCGACCCGAGGCACCGACCGCATTGAGCTGGAATTCGGCGTCTTGTGCTTGCCGGGAGGTGATCTGTGCACTGGCAGGTTTTTGCCCGACCGAGTTTTCATCGCCCTTTTCACCCTGTGGCAGCACAAGGGATGGATGATCGAACGGCGCCCGCTCCCAAGCCACGCGCGGATCGGTCAAGCCGACTTCCATGAACTTGACCAGTGCATCCACCTCATCCGCCGTCAGGTTCAGCGGGGTCATGTCCGGATCAAGGTTGGAGCCGTTGTGCTGGTTGACTGCCGGGTGCTCGAAGCCGCTGGTGTTGCTGGCGTCTTCGCCGCGCCGGTCACCGCCCCGGTTGTAGAACTCCATCACCTGCTGCAGCGTTGCCCGGCTGCCGTTGTGGAAGTACGGCCCGGTCAAGGCGATGTTGCGCAGGGTCGGGGTCTTGAAGGCGCCATCGACAGAGTCGCGGAAACCGACGCTGGGCTTGAGCGTCGGGTCGCAGGGGACTGCTGCGCTCAGTGGCACTTCGAAGGTGCACACATCGACCTCCAGTGGGTCGGGAATATTCCCCCCTTGCAGTTGGGTGTTGTACTCGCGGGTGAAGGACAATGGATTACCCCAGGCGTCCGAGCCCCCCAGGGCCAGATCCTCTGAGGTAGGGCGCACACCGGTGTTGTAGAACCCGTTATCGTAGAGTGTGGTCAGGCCGTCAGCCATGACCATGCGCTCGACGCGCTCATGCGGCTGGAACAGCAGCCTGCTGCCCGCGTTGGTCAACTCCGCACCACCATGGCAGCTCACGCATTTGCCCTTGCCCAGGAACAGGTTCATGCCCTGCACCTGCTGGGCATTCATGGCGGTGTGGTCGCCCTGCAGATAGGCATCCAGTGGCGCCTGGTCGGAGATCAGCGTGGATTCGTACATCTGGATCGCCAGCCCGAAGAACAACGGGAAGTTCGCCTCCATCTGGGTATAAGGCTCGCTGCCCAGCAAGACCGGCTGCGTGGCATTCCACAGGCGAGGCTGGAAGGCGTTCTTGATCAATTCGCGATAGGTTGGCCGGCGGGCACTGGAGACGGGGCCGAGTACCGAGTCGGTGGGCGAAATCTTCTGCCCCTTGAGCATCATGGTGTCGAGCATGCGCCGGCCAATGTCGGCGAAAGTACGCCCGCCACAAGACATTTCCACCGCGCTGCCGGGAGGCCCGACGGCTTGCGAAGCGGCCGAGGCATCCTTGAGAGCCAGGCGTACCTTGACCGCCGCGCCACTGGCATCCTTGGTCACGAAGATCCCGGCGTCAGGGTCACGGTTACCGAACGGCGAGAAGCCGTTGAATACGTTGTTGGCCCGGCCGTCCCAGAAGTTGCGCACGTTGAATGCCGCGTTGATCACCGATGGCGCATTGCGTCCGGTGGCGCGCCGCACGTTGATGCCGCCCACCTGGAAAATACCGTCCGGCTGCTGGGTGCACTTGTCGAAGCGCGACTGGCGGGGTTTGACAAAGTTGGCGTCGAACACACCTTGCGAGCCGATGACGTCATCGCTCGAATAGACAATCGCCGAGTTACGGTCCAGAGGATTGGCCAGTACGTGGGTCGGGAAGTCGCCCTTTTTCAACGTGTAGTTGGGGCCGCCCTTGCCACCGGAGCGGGTGGTGTAACTCGGCACGTCACCCGGAATGTCGCCTGCCGTGAACGGCTTGTTGAAGATCGATGCGACGTTGGCATTGGTATTGGCCTGCCCCGGGTTGATCTGGTTGGTGACCCGGTGATCGACACCTGCGTGGTAGTGGCATGAAGCGCAGGCGGTGGCGCCGTCACTGCCGATCGCCATGTCCCAGAACAACGCCTTGCCCAAAAGCACTACCGCCCCGCGATTGATCACGTAATCGGACATCAGGTCGACTTTGCGGCCACCTTCGGTACCGGAGGGATCCGGCGGCGTCATGCCCCGCAGTGACTGCAGGCTGGGCACATCCGGGACGACCGGAACGGTCCCGGCCGGGTCCGCGGCCCGTACGCTGGTCAAAGGAAGGCCGGCGGCGAATGTCATCGCTATCGCACAGGCCAGGCGGGGGACGCGCAAGTTACTCAGATAGTCGACCATGATGGACTTCCCGACGGCTCAGGTTTTTCAGGCTGTTGGTTCGCGCAACGAAGTGCGCTTAATGCCACCATAGCTGTAACAAAGTATTTCGACACGAAACATTCAATGGTTTTTTAGACCAGTTTATTTTGTCGGCAATACCAAGAAATACTGAAATTTAAAATTCCTCAGTTCCGGTGCAAATCAGCCCCAATAGTGGGTGGCATGCCCCACATCGTATTCACGAACCATTCACAAAAATGACGAAAGCCCCGGCACACAAAGGGCCTGACGCTAAAAGGGACTACCAGACAGCATCTGGCAATGTATTTGCTACTGCAGTGAACAGGGGGTGAAATTAATAATGGAGATGAATTCACCCAAACCAGAAAACACAGAACACTAAGCCTGCGCATTTTCAAAAGTTGCGCTGCGCCAGCTATTGTAATCTGGAAAAAAGACCCGCCCGAATACCTAAAGATAAAAAATAAGCAAAAAAAAAACGCCGCTCGGCAGGAGCGGCGTTTTTTTCAGTAACTCACCCGAGTTTAGTAACCCAGAGAGAAGTCTTCTTCCTTCATGTCCATCAGGTTGTTGGCGCCCGACAGCATGGTGGCGACGTGAGTCCGGGTACGCGGCAGGATGCGCTGGAAGTAGAAGCGCGCAGTCTGCAGCTTGGCTGTGTAGAAGGCTTCTTCGCTGGTGCCGGCTGCCAGTTTTTCCGCCGCCAGGCGAGCGATGTCAGCCCAGAAGTAGGCCAGGCACGCGTAACCGGAGTACATCAGGTAATCCACCGACGCGGCGCCGACTTCCTCGCGGTCCTTCATCGCGGCCATGCCCACTTTCATGGTCAGCTCGCCCCACTCCTTGTTCAGCGCAGCCAATGGCTCGACGAACTCCTTGACCGCGTCATTGCCTTCCTGCGCCTGGCAGAACTTGTGCACGATCTTGGTGAAGCCCTTGAGCGCTTCGCCCTGGGTCATCAGCACCTTGCGGCCCAGCAGGTCAAGGGCCTGGATACCGGTGGTGCCCTCGTACAGCATGGAGATGCGGCTGTCGCGCACGTTCTGTTCCATGCCCCATTCGGCGATGAAGCCGTGGCCACCGTAGATCTGCACGCCATGGTTGGCGGCCTCGAAGCCGACTTCGGTCATGAAGGCCTTGGCGATCGGGGTCAGGAAGGCCAGCAGGGCATCCGCCTTCTTGCGCTCTTCCTCGTCCTGGCTGTACTTGACGATGTCCACCTGCTTGGCAGTGAAGTACACCATCGCACGGTTGCCTTCAGCGAAGGCCTTCATGGTCAGCAGCATGCGACGCACGTCGGGGTGGACGATGATCGGGTCAGCGGCCTTGTCCGGCGCTTTCGGGCCGGTCAGGGAGCGCATCTGCAGGCGCTCACGGGCGTATTTCAGGCCACCCTGGAACGCCACTTCGGCATGGGCCAGGCCTTGCAGCGCAGTACCCAGGCGTGCGGTGTTCATGAAGGTGAACATGCAATTCAGGCCTTTGTTGGCCGGGCCGATCAGGTAGCCAGTGGCACCGTCGAAGTTCATCACGCAGGTAGCGTTGCCGTGGATGCCCATCTTGTGTTCGATCGAGCCACAGCTCACGCCGTTGCGCTCACCCACGCCGCCTTCGGCGTTGGGCAGGAACTTCGGCACGATGAACAGCGAAATGCCCTTGGTACCCGCCGGGGCATCTGGCAGACGCGCCAGCACGATGTGGACGATGTTTTCGGCCATGTCGTGTTCGCCGGCCGAGATGAAGATCTTGGTGCCGGACACTTTGTAGCTGCCATCGGCCTGTGGCTCAGCCTTGGTGCGCAGCATGCCCAGGTCGGTACCGCAGTGTGGCTCGGTCAGGCACATGGTGCCGGTCCACTCGCCGGACACCAGCTTGGTCAGGTAGGTGTGCTGCTGCTCGGCGGTGCCGTGGGCGGAGATGGTGTTCATCGCGCCGTGAGACAGGCCTGGATACATACCCCAGGACCAGTTCGAACCACCGACCATTTCGCTCAGGGCCAGGCCCAGCGACTCCGGCAGGCCCTGGCCGCCGTGCTCGACGTCATGCGCCAGGCTCGGCCAGCCACCTTCGACGAACTGCTGGTAGGCTTCCTTGAAACCGGTCGGTGTCTTCACGCCCGACTCGCTCCAGGTGCAGCCTTCCTGATCCCCGATACGGTTCAGCGGCGACAGCACCTGCTCACAGAACTTCGCGCCTTCTTCGAGGATCGCGTCGACCATGTCGGGCGTTGCGTCCTGGCAACCCGGCAGGCTCTGATAGTGCGCCTCGTAGCCGAGCAGCTCGTCGCGGACGAAACGAATATCACGCAAGGGGGCTTTGTAATCAGGCATTGCGATGAACCTCTGTGATGAGTTCGGTAGGGGGACCGCTGAGGCCAACCAGCTCTTGTCGGCTTTGGGTCAAACAGTTGTTTGAAACTTACGTTTAGGACAGCCTGATGTCAAGAAGGGACTATGGTGCCATTTACGCCGCGAAAGATGGCGTTTATGCCATTGTATGAAACCACAGCCAGAAACGACTGTGGGAGCGGGTTTACCCGCGAAAGGGCCAGCCCAGACACTGAAGTCTGGGTCGACGCATTCGCGGGTAAACCCGCTCCCACAGGGACGCCAGGGGGTCTGGAATCAGGCGTAGGTATCGATGAACCGCCCGAGCATTTCGTCGGAAGCCTTGGCCACCTTGGCGCCCAGTTCGACCTCGGTCTTGCCCAGGGCCAATTGCACGGTGCTGGTTGCCAGGTCCATCTGCTGGCTGCGGTCTACCCCTCGCAGGCGCTCGGCCTGAAAGTCGCTGGACTGGCTGGTAGCGGCACGCTCGACCGAGGCATTGGCGATCTGGCCGGCGGCCTGATCGACCCGGTTCTGGCCGTTGTAGATGGCATTGAGGCCCGCGTAATACGCGGTGCTGCCGGTGATTTCCATGTCAGAACTCCAATGACGCTGGATGTGAACATGGCAATTAAAGCAGGCCAGACGCGAAAAGGCCCGTTTAAATCCCTAATGGCCCGGTGCCACTTGATAGGCCACGGGCATATCCGGACACGTCAATCCAGCAAGTCGAGTTGCAGATGCTCTGCCACCGCATCCGCAGTGGCCTGCTTGAGCTTCGGCACCCGCCCCAGGCACGGGGCAGGCAGACGCTCCGCCAGGCTGGCGAGGTTTTCTTCCAGCCGCGAGGTCCGCGGTTCGATGATATTCGCCACCCAGCCTGCCAGTTGCAGGCCATCGCGGGCAATTGCCTCGGCACTGAGCAGTGCGTGGTTGATGCAGCCCAGGCGCACCCCAACCACTAGAATCACCGGCAGTTTCAGTGCAATTGCCAGGTCAGAGAGGTTGGCATGGTTGGACAGTGGAACGCGCCAGCCGCCTGCCCCTTCGATCAGCGTGAAGTCTGCGCCCTGCTCCAGCACATGGCGCATGGCCTTTGCCAACACTGTGACTTCCAGCGCGACACTCGCCTCCCGGGCCGCCACATGCGGCGCAATGGCCGGTTCGAAGGCAAACGGATTGACCTCTTCGTAGGCAAGCTTGATCGAGCTTTCGTCGATCAACGCCTGGGCGTCACTGTTGCGCAGGCCTTTGGCCGTCATTGAGCAACCCGAAGCCACCGGCTTCGCGCCCAAGGTGCTCAGCCCCTGCAACCGTGCCGCATGCAGCAGCCCGGCGGCGATGGTAGTTTTGCCGACATCGGTGTCGGTCCCGGCGATGAAATAGGCCTGGCTCATGCTACTCCTCTCATGCCTGTGGCTTGCGCAACACACCATAGACCACCTGATAGGTGGCGGGCAGCCCCTGAGGCTGGCGGAACGCTTCGTAGGCCTGCAGCAGGCCTTGCATACGCGCACGGCCGGTGAGGCCAGAAGGCCGCCCTGGGTTGAGGTTGTGAGCACCGAGCGCCTTGAGTTCATGGGTCAGGCTGCGCACATCGGGGAAGTGCAATACATGAGCCTGGCGCCGCAAGCTGACCTGGGTTAGGCCACTGGCTGCACACAGGCGCTGGTAGTCTTCAAACCTTCTGAAGCGATTGACATGCACCATGCCATCCACGGCCTGCCAGCTGGCGCGCAATTCATCGAGGGTGCCGACGCACAGGCTGCTGAACGCCAGCACCCCGCCCGGGCGCAATACTCGCCGAGCCTCATCCAGCACACTGGCGAACTGGCCGCACCACTGTACCGCGAGGCTGGTGAACACCAGGTCGACACAGGCGTCACGCAGCGGCAGGCGCTCGGCATCGCCGGCCACGTGGTAATGCGCCCCGCCCTGTTCGCCACGGGCGTGGCACAACATGCCTTCGGCGATATCCACAGCTACGCCGTTGGCCTGTGCAAAACGCTCGCCCAGCACTCGGCTGAAATGCCCCGTGCCACTGCCAAGGTCCAGCCAGCGCGTGGGTGCCACGTCATCCGGCAACTGCTCCAGCAGGCTGACGCCCACCGCACGCTGCAGGGCCGCAACACTGTCGTAGCTGGCTGCCGCTCGGGAGAACGAGGCGGCCACCTGGCGCTTGTCCGGCAGCGCGCCGGGCAGGGTTGGACGGGAAAGGTCAGTCATCGCCACTCTCATGCAGGAAACTCTTGATGCCCGCCGCCAGCTCCTGTGGATACTCCAGCAGGAAGGCGTGGGAACTGTCTTCGACCAGGCCGACTTCCACGTCGGGCAGCAGCTCGCTCAGCGCCTTGGCCACCTCGGCCGGCACCAGCGCATCGCTGCCGGCGAACAGGTGCAGTTGCGGGCCGCCATAGGCCTGCAGCGCCTCACGGGTATCGAGTTTGGCCAGGACTTCAAGGCCGGTGGCCAGGTACAGCGGATCGGTGTCCGGCACACCGACACCCAGTTGGCGCAGCAACGTGCGAGGTTGCAAGGCACCGTCGCTACACAGGGTGCGGAAACGCTTGAGGGTCACCGACGTGTGGCTGCGGCAACCATCGAGAAACGTGCCGAAGGTATCCTCGGCCATGCCATGGGGCCAATCGGCGCGGGCCACGAAACTGGGGTTGCTGCCCAACGTCAGCAGGCCGCAGCAGTGGTCGCCACGCTTGCGCGCCAGTTCGCTGGCGAGCATGCCGCCGAGCGACCAGCCACCCAGCCAGGTGTCGCTGGGCACCTTGCGATCAAGGTAGTCCACCCAGGCCTGCACGTCGGCATCAGGCAGTTCCGGCAGGGGCATCAATTCAACCTGCAGGCGTGCGTCCTGGGCCCGCAGGCTGGCGGCGAGCGGCTCGAGGGCAGCGGTGCCCAGCCCCCAACCGGGAAAAAGGATCAAACGGTTACGCATCGGCGGCCTCCAGCTGTGGATAACACTCGGCCAATGCATTCAACAATAGCTGCACCTGCGCCTCGCTGTGCGCCGCGCTCAGGGTGACCCGCAGGCGGGCACTGCCAGCAGGCACGGTCGGCGGGCGAATGGCGGTCACCAGCAGGCCGCGGTCTCGCAGCATGCGCGACAGCTTGAGAGCCTGGGCACTATCGCCAATCACGATCGGCTGGATCGGCGTCGGGCTGTCCATCAGTTGCAGGCCGATTTGCGCAGCCCCTTGGCGGAATTGGCGGATCAGCGCAGCCAGGTGCTCGCGGCGCCAGGTTTCACGACGCAGCAGTTGCAGGCTCTTGAGCGTGGCGCAGGCCAGCGCTGGCGGCTGACTGGTGGTGTAGATGTAGGGCCGCGCAAACTGCACCAAGGCTTCGATCAGCTCTTCACTGCCCGCGACGAAAGCGCCAGCCGTGCCGCAGGCCTTGCCCAGGGTGCCAACCAGCACAGCTACGTCATCGATGCCTGAACCGAAGTGCTCGACGATTCCGCCGCCCTGCTCGCCCAACGTACCCAGGCCATGGGCGTCGTCGACCATCAGCCACGCACCGCGGGCACGGGCCACAGCAGCCAGGGCCGGCAGATCGGCGAGGTCGCCATCCATGCTGAAAACACCGTCGGTGACCACCAACGTGTTTCCCGTTGCCTTGTCCAGGCGGTTGGCCAGGCTGGCAGCATCGTTGTGCAGATAGCGGCTGAAACGGGCACCACTTAGCAGCCCGCCATCGAGCAGCGACGCGTGATTCAGGCGGTCCTGCAGCACGCTGTCGCCCTGCCCTACCAACGCGGTGATGGCGCCAAGGTTGGCCATGTAGCCTGTGGAAAACAGCAGCGCCCGTGGGCGACCGGTCAGTTCGGCCAGCGCCTCTTCGACAGCGTGGTGCGGCGAACTATGGCCGATCACCAGATGCGAGGCGCCACCGCCGACACCCCAGCGCTCGGCGCCCGCTTGCCAGGCGGCGATCACTTCAGAGTGGTTGGCCAGCCCCAGGTAGTCATTGCTGCAGAAGGCCAGCAGGCGTTGCCCGTCGACCACGACTTCCGGCCCCTGCGGGCTTTCCAGCAATGGCCGCTGCCGATACAGGTCTGCGGCACGCCGTTCGGCCAGGCGCGCCGCCAGGTCGAAAGCCATCTCAGGCAGACGCGGCGTCGTAGAACAGCTCGCTGCTGCGTTGCTCGACCAAGGCCTGCTCGATGGCCGCCTGGTGCACTTCGTCGGCATGCTCTTCGCGCGCTTCGGGCTGGATACCCAGGCGAGCGAACAGCTGCATGTCCTTGTCGGCCTGCGGGTTGGCGGTGGTCAGCAGTTTCTCGCCGTAGAAGATCGAGTTGGCGCCCGCCATGAATGCCAGGGCCTGCATCTGCTCGTTCATCTGCTCGCGGCCGGCGGACAGGCGCACGTGCGACTTGGGCATGAGAATCCGAGCCACTGCCAGCATGCGGATGAAGTCGAACGGGTCTACGTCCTCTTCATCGGCCAGCGGGGTACCGGCGACCTTGACCAGCATGTTGATCGGCACCGATTCCGGGTGCTCGGGCAGGTTGGCCAGCTGGATCAACAGGCCGGCGCGGTCGTCCAGCGACTCGCCCATACCGAGGATGCCGCCAGAGCAGATCTTCATCCCGGCATCGCGCACATAGGCCAGGGTCTGCAAGCGCTCGCTGTAGGTACGGGTAGTAATGATGCTGCCGTAGAACTCAGGCGAGGTGTCGAGGTTGTGGTTGTAGTAGTCCAGCCCGGCCTGGGCCAGGGCCAAGGTCTGATCCTGGTCGAGCTTGCCGAGGGTCATGCAGGTTTCCAGGCCCATGGCCTTCACGCCTTTGACCATCTCCAGCACGTAGGGCATGTCCTTGGCCGACGGGTGCTTCCAGGCCGCGCCCATGCAGAAGCGGG
The DNA here is from genome assembly GCF_050280885.1 of Pseudomonas sp. NPDC086566. Taxonomy (NCBI): domain Bacteria; kingdom Pseudomonadati; phylum Pseudomonadota; class Gammaproteobacteria; order Pseudomonadales; family Pseudomonadaceae; genus Pseudomonas; species Pseudomonas sp. NPDC086566. The sequence goes on along the minus strand of NZ_JBNNWD010000002.1, from coordinate 564,374 downwards.
TAGAGCCGATGGCTTTGGCGCGAGCCGCTTCCTCGAGCACCTTCTGCACTTCCATCAGCTTTTGTTTTTCCAGCCCGGTGTTGTAGTGGCCGGACTGCGGACAATATTTGCAATCCTCCGGACAGGCGCCGGTCTTGATCGACAGCAGTGTCGAAACCTGTACGCGGTTGGGGTCGAAATGCGCGCGGTGCACGGTCTGCGCCTGGAACAGCAGGTCATTGAATGGCTGCTGGAACAGCGCCTTGACCTCAGGCAGGGACCAGTCGTGACGTGTTGTTGCAGTTGTGCTGGCGCTCATCGGCGTTTCCTTGTTTAGGCTGTAACTGGCGCCGAGGTACAAGTGCCCGCCAGCGCATCACGGATAGCTCGCATACTCATGGAAGGCCTATGAACTGTCAACCTTGGTTGAAAGCACTGGTTTACAACTGTACAAATATTGATCATGTCTGTTTGCTATGCAGCGAACTTGCCGAACAGCATTACCCGTTGTGCGCCGCCTGTGAGCAGGAACTGCCCTGGCTCGATGAGTATTGCCTGCGCTGTGCCCTGCCATTGCCGATGGCCGGCCTGATCTGCGCCCAGTGCAGCCGCCGCCCGCCAGCTTTTCAGCAGGCCATAGCGCCCTGGCACTATGGGTTCCCGCTGGACACGCTGATCAGCCGCTTCAAGCACAACAGCCAATGGCCGCTGGGGCGCCTGATGGCCGAACTGCTGGGCCTGCACATGCACCATCGCTATCAGGAAGGCCTGCCCAGGCCAGACCTGTTGTTGCCTGTACCGCTGGCCCGGCGTCGGCTGCGCGAGCGCGGCTTCAACCAGGCCGGCATGCTCGGGCGCTGGCTGTCGAAGGCACTGGTGATCGAATGTGATGAACGTTTGTTGCTGCGCACGCGTGAGACACCGGCACAGCAGAGCCTGGGTGCCCGGGCTCGCCGGCGTAATTTGCGCCAGGCGTTCGCGCTGTCTAGCGAGGCAGCACTCAAGGGGCGCCACGTTGCCGTGATCGATGATGTGATGACCACCGGCGCCACCGCGCAGGCCATTGCGCAGCTGTTGCACCAGGCAGGTGCGCGCAGGATCGATGTGTATTGCCTGGCACGCACGGCAAAACCGGGGCAAGCTTGACGGGTCATCACCCGATAGGCCCCCCATGTCCCTGCCCGCCCTCCTCACCCAGCACATTGCACGCCGTCCGCAGCGTATCAGCCTGCTCCAGCACATCGCCGAACAAGGCTCGATCACCCGCGCAGCCAAGGCTGCCGGCATCAGCTACAAGGCGGCCTGGGATGCGATCGATGAACTCAACAACCTGGCCAGCAAGCCATTGGTCGAGCGCAGCACGGGCGGGCGTGGCGGTGGTGGCGCGAGGCTTTCGATGGAAGGCGAGCGGGTGCTGCGCCTGTATCAGAAGGTGCAGGCACTGCAGGCACAGATTCTCGACGCTGCGGAAGAGTCCAGCGACCTGGATTTGCTCGGCCGCCTGATGTTGCGCACCAGTGCGCGCAATCAACTGCAGGGGCAGGTCAGCGGTTTGCGCAGGGAGGGCCGACATGATCGGGTCAGCCTGGCGTTGGGCGGCGGGCTGGAGATCGATGCGCTGATTACCCCTGACAGTACGGCGCGGCTGGAGCTGACATTGGGGACCACGGTGGTGGCGCTGCTCAAGGCCGGATGGGTGCAGTTGCTGGCGGCAGGGGATGAGGCGGATGCGGGCAGCAACGTGCTGAACGCCACCGTCGAAGCGGTGCTGGCAGATGCGCAGGGGGACAGCGAGGTACGGTTGGCGCTGGGCAACGGGCAGACATTGTGTGCCTTTGCCGAGGCGGATTGGCTGGCCGGGCAGTCGGTCTGTGAAGGGAGCAAGGTACGTGTGCAGTTTCATCCTTCCTATGTGTTGCTTGGGGTGCCGGTTTAGCCTGACCTGGCCTTTTCGCGGGCATGCCCGCGAAGAAGCAAACAGAGGATCAGAGCTGGAATGCGCTACCATGCCGACACGCCGCCCACACCCGGAGCCACCATGTCCCACCCCTTCGACACCCTCACCCCCGACCTGGTCCTGGACGCCGTGGAAAGCCTGGGCTTTCTCAGCGATGCCAGGGTCCTGGCGCTGAACAGCTATGAGAATCGCGTCTATCAGGTGGGCATCGAAGATTCGCAGCCGTTGATCGCCAAGTTCTACCGACCGGGCCGCTGGAGCGATGCGGCGATCCTCGAAGAGCACCAGTTCACCGCCGAACTGGCCGACTGCGAAGTGCCCGTGGTCGCGCCGTTGCAACACGACGGCCAGACCCTCTTCGAGCACAAGGGCTTTCGCTTCACCCTATTCCCGCGCCGAGGCGGCCATGCTCCGGAACCCGGCAACCTCGACCAGCTCTACCGCCTTGGCCAGCTGCTTGGCCGCCTGCACGCCGTAGGCGCTGCGCGCCCGTTCGAACACCGCGAAGCGCTGGCTGTGGACAACTTCGGCCACGCCTCGCTGAACACCCTGCTCGACGGTGGTTTCGTGCCCAGGGATTTGCTGCCGGCGTTCGAGTCCGTGGCCCGCGACCTGCTCAAGCGGGTCGAGGATGCCTACGCCCGCACCCCGCACCAGGTCATCCGCCTGCACGGCGACCTGCACCCCGGCAACCTGATGCATCGCGACGAGGTCTATCACGTGGTCGACCTTGATGACTGCCGCATGGGCCCTGCAGTGCAGGACTTGTGGATGATGCTCGCCGGCAGTCGTGAGGAACGCCTTGGGCAACTGGCCGAACTGATCGACGGCTACAACGAGTTCCACGATTTCGACCCGCGCGAACTGGCCCTCATCGAACCACTGCGCGCCCTGCGCCAGCTGCATTACAGCGCCTGGCTGGCGCGGCGCTGGGACGACCCGGCATTCCCGCCGAGCTTCCCGTGGTTCGGCCAGCCGCGTTACTGGGGGGACCAGATCCTCGCCTTGCGTGAGCAATTGGCAGCACTGGATGAACAACCGCTGAAATTGTTCTAGAAGCGAGTGCGCCTCTGTCTACAATAGGCGTCGCTTTACTGAGCAAGGACTCTCCATGCACGCTGCAAACCCGCGCCGCGGGTACCTCCTGGGCCTTGGTGCCTACATCATCTGGGGCTTGTTCCCACTGTACTTCAAAGCCATCCAGAGCGTTCCGGCGGTGGAGATCATCGTCCACCGGGTGCTCTGGTCGGCCCTGTTCGGTTCACTGCTGCTGCTCGTGTGGAAGCACCCCGGCTGGTGGCGCGAGCTGCGTGATAACCCGCGCCGGCTAGCCATTCTCGCCCTGAGCGGGACATTGATCGCCGCCAACTGGCTGACCTATGTCTGGTCGGTGAACAACGGTCGCATGCTCGAAGCCAGCCTGGGTTACTACATCAACCCGTTGATCAATGTGCTGCTGGGCATGCTGCTGCTCGGCGAGCGCCTGCGCCGCCTGCAATGGCTCGCCGTGGCCATGGCGGCGGTGGGCGTAGCGCAGCAGGTCTGGCAAGTAGGCAGCCTGCCATGGGTGTCGCTGGCGCTGGCGCTGAGCTTTGGCTTCTACGGCTTGATTCGCAAGCAGGCGCCGGTGGCGGCGCTGCCCGGCCTGGTAGTGGAAACCTGGATGCTGGTACCGCTGGCGCTGGGCTGGTTGCTGCTGCATCCGACTGCGATGAGTGCACAGGCCGACTTCTATGCCAGCAGCGAGGCGCTGTGGTTGATGGCAGCAGGGCCGGTGACACTGGTGCCGCTGGTGTGCTTCAACGCAGCAGCGCGGCACTTGCCCTATACCACACTGGGCTTCCTGCAATACCTGGCGCCGACCCTGGTACTGCTGCAAGCGGTGCTGCTGTTCGATGAGCAGCTGTCATCAAGCAGCTTGCTAGCGTTCATCTTCATCTGGGCGGGGTTGGCGGTGTACAGCGTCGACGCCTGGCTGAATCTGCGCAAGCGCGCCTGATCAAAAAACGATCAAAAAGCTGCAGACCACGCCGCTCGTGGCCTGCAGCAACATCTCCAAAGGTTATCCACACCCTCGTCCCCGTGCTTTGTGCACAAGCAGCTGATTTCTGTACATTTTTTGCTCAAATCTCGGGAAGGCTTGCCGTTCCTGGGCTGGCGAGGGGCGCCCCCAGGTTATCCACAGGGCCGTCCCCGCGAAATCGGGATAACCCGATTACTCCTCCGGGCGTAACTTCAACTCCACCATCAAATCATCCGCCAGGCTCTCCAGCTTCTGCTGCAGGTCATCCAGCGACAGGGTCAAGGGCAGCGCCAACAGCGCGTCGGCATGGAACAACGGCTCACTGCTCATCGGCGCTGGCCGCACTTCGGTGGTGAAGCGCTCCAGGTTCACCCCCTGGTCCGCCAGCAGGCGGGTGATATCGCGCACGATGCCCGGGCGGTCGTTGCCGACCAGTTCCATGGCAATCGGTTTCCAGGTACACGACGGTTCGATGCCACTCTCGGCGATGAGCACGCGAATATCGTATTGACCCAGTGCCTGCAGCGACTTCACCAGTTCATCGTAGTTTTCCGCCGGTACCGCCACCCGCAGGATCCCGGCGAACTGCCCGGCCATCCGCGACATGCGGCTTTCCAGCCAGTTGCCGTTATAGTCGGCGATGCACTGGGCAATGCGCTCGACCTGGCCGGCCTTGTCCGGGGCAATCACGGTCAGTACAAGATGATCCACAGGCCCTTCCTCGGTGTCGGGCCGCCCAGAGGCGGCGTAAATACGGGGGTTCGACTCAGTATAGGCAAGGCGCGGCAACCTGCCGCAGGGCAATCGGCATAACAAATCGTGTACTGTTTCAAGATTTATCTGGAACAATCCACCCGTTTTTTGCGAACATACGTTCTCCCAGCGTGACCATACGCGACCAACCGGTCGCATAACGGCGCTTTTAGTCTGATTTTGCCTCGTCTACTGCTTCATGTAGTATCCCGTGGCGCGGACTACAAAACGTCGTTTGGATGTCTGCCAAGGCGCCTGTGAAAATACGCACACTGTCTGCCAGCCCGCCTGGCAGGCCGCACCCAGCCGCGCTCGTGCCATCCGACGAGGGCAAGCACTGGAACGTGTTTAGAGAAGCGCTACAGGCTTAATACAGAAGAGCGAAATAGCTGAGCAGAGTGAGGCAAGCAATGACTGGATACGTTCAAGTCGGTGGCCTTCAGGTCGCCAAGGTCCTGTACGACTTCGTGAATAACGAAGCCATTCCGGGGACCGGCATCGTCGCCGAGCAGTTCTGGGCCGGTGCAGAGAAGATCATCAATGACCTCGCTCCAAAGAACAAAGCCCTGCTCGCCAAGCGCGACGAGCTGCAAGCCAAGATCGACGCCTGGCACCAGGCACGCAAAGGCCAGGCACACGACGCCGTAGCCTACAAAGCATTCCTCCAGGAAATCGGCTACCTGCTGCCACAAGCCGACGATTTCCAGGCCACCACCCAGAACGTGGACGAAGAAATCGCCCACATGGCCGGCCCGCAGCTGGTCGTTCCGGTGATGAACGCCCGCTTCGCCCTGAACGCCGCCAACGCCCGTTGGGGTTCGCTCTACGATGCCCTGTACGGCACCGATGCCATCAGCGATGAAGGCGGCGCCGAGAAAGGCCAGGGTTACAACAAGCTGCGCGGCGACAAGGTCATCGCCTTCGCCCGTGCCTTCCTCGACGAAGCCGCGCCACTGGCTGCCGGCTCGCACGTCGACTCCACCGGCTACCGCATCGAAGGCGGCAAGCTGGTCGTCACCCTCAAAGGCGGCAGCAACAGCGGCCTGCGTGATGACGCCCAACTGATCGGCTTCCATGGCGACGCCAAGGCACCGACCGCCGTATTGCTCAAGCACAACGGCCTGCACTTCGAAATCCAGGTCGACGCCAGCACCCCGGTCGGCAGCACCGATGCCGCCGGCGTCAAAGACATCCTGATGGAATCGGCACTGACCACCATCATGGACTGCGAAGACTCGGTCGCCGCCGTGGATGCCGACGACAAGGTGATCGTCTACCGCAACTGGCTGGGCCTGATGAAAGGCGACCTGGCCGAAAGCGTGAGCAAAGGTGGCAAGACCTTCACCCGCACCATGAACCCGGACCGCGAATACGCCGCGCCCAACGGCAGCAGCGTCACCCTGCACGGCCGTTCGCTGCTGTTCGTTCGTAACGTCGGTCACCTCATGACCAACCCGGCGATCCTCGATGGTCAGGGCAACGAAATCCCTGAAGGCATCCAGGACGGCCTGTTCACCAACCTGATCGCCCTGCACAACCTCAACGGCAACACCAGCCGCAAGAACACCCGCACTGGCAGCGTGTACATCGTCAAGCCGAAGATGCACGGCCCGGAAGAAGTCGCCTTCGCCGCCGAGATCTTCAGCCGCGTCGAAGACCTGCTGGGCATGAAGCGCAACACCGTGAAGGTCGGCATCATGGACGAGGAGCGCCGTACCACGGTCAACCTGAAGTCCTGCATCAAGGCGGCCGCCGAGCGCGTGGTGTTCATCAACACCGGCTTCCTCGACCGTACCGGTGACGAAATCCATACCTCGATGGAAGCCGGCGCGGTGGTGCGCAAGGGCGCCATGAAGAACGAGAAGTGGATCGGCGCCTACGAGAACAACAACGTCGACGTCGGCCTGGCCACCGGCCTGCAAGGCCGTGCGCAGATCGGCAAGGGCATGTGGGCCATGCCTGACCTGATGGCCGCCATGCTCGAGCAGAAGATCGCTCACCCGCTGGCCGGCGCCAACACCGCCTGGGTACCGTCGCCAACCGCCGCCACCCTGCACGCCCTGCATTACCACAAGGTGGACGTGCAGGCGCGTCAGCGCGAGCTGGCTTCGCGCACCCCGGCTTCGGTCGACGACATCCTGACCATCCCGCTGGCGGCCGACACCAACTGGTCGGCTGAAGAGATCCGCAACGAACTGGACAACAACGCCCAGGGCATCCTCGGCTATGTCGTGCGCTGGATCGATCAGGGCGTAGGTTGCTCGAAGGTACCGGACATCAACGATGTCGGCCTGATGGAAGACCGCGCCACCCTGCGCATCTCGGCCCAGCTGCTGGCCAACTGGCTGCGCCATGGCGTGGTCAGCCAGGAGCAGGTGCTGGAAAGCCTCAAGCGCATGGCTGCGGTGGTCGACAAGCAAAACGCCGGCGACGCGCTGTACCGCCCGATGGCGCCGAACTTCGATGACAACATCGCGTTCCAGGCGGCGATCGAACTGGTCATCGAAGGTGCCAGGCAACCGAACGGCTACACCGAGCCAGTGCTGCACCGCCGCCGCCGCGAGTTCAAGGCGCGTAACGGGCTGTAAGTAACACCTGCGACCGGGGCCGCTTGGCGGCCCCGGTCCAGCACTAGCCGATCTTCAGTTCTTTCTTCACCAACCCCAGCAGTTTCTCCAGATCCACCGGCTTCAGCAGAAAATCCACTACCCCCAGGTGCATCACGTCCACCGCCTCCTCCACATCGGTGTCGCCAGACACCACGATGATCGACAAGGCTGCCCGCTCCGATTCGCGAATCTGCCGTATCAGGTCCAGGCCATCGCAGGGCTGCATCCGCAGGTCGGTGATCAACAGTGCAATGCGCGGCTCGTAATGCAGCTTGAACATTGCTTCCTCTACGCCGTCAGCGGTCATGCATTCGATACCCCAGCTTTTCAGGTACCACTTCAGCGCATCACTGTTGACCGGGTCGTCATCGACGATCAAAACCACCGGGCTCTGCGCAAGGGGCGCACTGAGCACGGCCAGGGCCTCGCGTTCGGCGTCACTCAGGATGTCGTCATGCTCAGCCATGTTCATCTCGTCAAAAAAATCCCGCTCATGGGTTAGGACCACGAAAGCCACGTAACCCGGCTCACCTTTCGTCGGCGTTTTGACAGCCAGGGTTCACTAGACTTACGTCCAATGGGCACCACCCCGCTGCCAGCCGACCATGGGGGCCGAGAACAACAAGGCCGGCACCTATATATAGATATATATAGTTCGGCGTAGCGATACGGTCAGTGTCATGAGCAAAAAGGACGCCTACAGTCAGGCGGGCAGAACGGCAGTACTACAGAACATCCAGGGCACCCTGCAGTTCCTGCAGCGTTTCCCGCCGTTCAACCAGATGGAGCAGAGCCACCTGGCCTTTCTGGTGGAACAATGCCAGCTGCGCTTCTATGCGAGCGGCGAAAGCATCATCAAGCCCGCAGATGGGCCAGTCGAACACTTCTACATCGTCAAGCAAGGCCGTGTGGTCGGCGAGCGCCAGCACCTGGTCAAGCCCGGGGTGGAAACCACCTTCGAGATCACCGGCGGCGAATGCTTCCCGCTGGCGGCACTGCTCGGCGAGCGTGCCACGCGCACCGAACACCTGGCCGGTGAAGACACCTTCTGCCTGCAACTGAACAAAGCGGCGTTCATCCGCGTGTTCTCGATGTCGGACGTGTTTCGCGACTTTGCACTGCGCGGCGTCAGCAGCCTGCTCGACCAGGTCAACCAGCAGGTACGCCAACGTGCGGTGGAAACCCTTGGCACCCAATACTCGCTGAATACCCCGCTGGGCGAACTGGCCATGCGCCACCCGGTGGTCTGCGCGCCAGATACACCGCTGCGCGAGGCGGTGCGGCTGATGCATGAGCAGCAGGTAGGCAGCATCGTCGTGGTCGACCCGCAGCGCTACCCGATCGGCATCTTCACCCTGCGCGACTTGCGCCAAGTGGTGGCCGCCGCCGATGCCGAGCTCGGTGCACCGATCGAACAGCACATGACAGCGAGGCCCTTTTACCTTGGCCCCCAGGCCAGCGCCTTCGATGCCGCCATGGCGATGACCGAACGGCACATCGCCCACGTCTGCCTGGTGGATAACCAGCGGCTGTGTGGCGTGGTTTCCGAGCGTGATCTGTTTTCGTTGCAGCGGGTCGACCTGGTACACCTGGCGCGGACCATCCGCCACGCGCCACGCCTTGATTCGCTGGTGCAAATGCGCGGCGAGATCGGTCAGCTGGTAGAGCGCATGCTCGCTCACGGCGCCTCCTCGACCCAGATCACCCAGATCATCACGCTGCTCAACGACCACACGGTATGCCGGGTGATCGAGCTGGCCATAGCCGAACGCGGCGACCCCGGCGTGCCGTTCAGCTGGCTGTGCTTCGGCAGCGAGGGGCGCCGCGAGCAGACCCTGCATACCGACCAGGACAATGGCATCCTCTTCGAAGCCGCCGACGACGCCCAAGCCGAGGCCATTCGTGCACGCCTGCTGCCCTTGGCGCAATACATCAACCAATGCCTGGCCCAGTGCGGTTTCACCCTGTGCAAGGGCAATGTCATGGCCGGCAACCCCGAGTTGTGCCTGTCACGTGCCCAGTGGGCGCGCCGCTTTGCCGGTTTCGTGCGCGAAGCCAGCCCGCAGAACCTGCTGGGTTCGAGCATCTACTTCGACCTGCGCGTGGTCTGGGGCGATGAACAGGGCTGTGAACAGCTGCGTCGGCAGCTGCTCGAGCAGGTGGCGGACAACCGCATCTTCCAGCGCATGCTGGCCGATAACGCCCTGCGCCAGCGCCCACCGGTGGGCCGCCTGCGCGAATTCGTGCTGACCCGCCAGGGCAACGACAAGGCCGCCACCCTCGACCTCAAGGTCCAGGGCCTGACCCCCTTCGTCGATGGCGCCCGCCTGCTGGCCCTGGCCAATGGCATTGGTACCTGCAACACCTTGGAGCGCCTGCGTCAGCTGGTCGACAAAGGGGTCATCGAAGCGCTCGACGGCGCCGCTTATGAAGAGGCCTACCATTTCATCCAGCAGACCCGCATGCAGCAGCACCAGCGCCAGACCCGCGACAACCTGCCCTACTCCAACCGCCTCGATCCGGACAGCCTCAACCATCTGGACCGGCGCATCCTGCGCGAATCGCTGCGCCAGGCCCAGCGCCTGCAGAGCAGCCTGGCGCTGCGGTATCAGTTGTGAGCCTGTTCGCCTGGCTGCGCCCCACGGCCCCACTGCTGGACGACGCCTTGCGCCATCGCTTGGCCCGGCTGCCCAAGGCACGGCCGTGGGGGGTGTGCTCGTTGCGCGAGCAGCGCTGGGTCGTGCTTGACCTGGAAACCAGCGGCCTGAATCCCCATCGTGACCTTGTACTGTCGATCGGCGCGGTGGCCATCGAAGACGGGGCAATCGATTTCGCCCAGCAATTCGAACGCACCCTGCACCGTCCTGAGCAGAAAACCAACGCTAGCGTGCTGATCCATGGCCTCGGGCCGAGCGCCCTCGCGGCTGGCTGCGACCCGGCCGGGGCATTGCTCGACCTGCTCGAGTTCATTGGCGACAGCCCGGTGCTGGCGTTCCATGCGCCATTCGACCAGCGCATGCTTGCCCGGGCCTTGAAAGAAAGCCTCGGCCATCGCTTGCAATTGCCCTTCCTCGACGTTGCGGAACTGGCGCCGATGCTCAACCCCGACACCGTACTGCGCGAAGCCGGGCTGGACGACTGGGTGGCGCGCTTCGGCCTGCAGGTGGATGAGCGTCACCATGCCAGCGCCGATGCACAGGTCACGGCTGAGCTGGCGCTGATCCTGTTCAGCCAGGCCCGGCGCCAGCAACTCGACAGCCCGTTGCAGCTGGAGCAGCGGCTGGGCAGCTGGCGCCGGCGCAAAGCGCATCACCACGGGCTTTAGTCCATGACTTGAATGATGGCAATCCGATAAGCGTCCATTGCACCCCACCCCCCGCCTCTGTAACAATCGCGAATAATTATCGTTAGTTAATGCATTCGTTCCGGGGGACGCTGCATGTCTTCTGCCCACACCGAACTGGTCGGCTCGCTGTACCGCGACCATCGCGGCTGGCTGCTTGCCTGGCTGCAGCGCAACATGGCCTGCCGCCAGCGCGCCGAAGACCTGAGCCAGGACACTTTCGTGCGCCTGCTCGGCCGTGACCAGCTGGACGCCCCGCGCGAACCGCGCGCCTTCCTCGCCGCCGTGGCCAAGGGCCTGATGTTCGACCATTTCCGCCGTGCGGCGCTGGAGCAGGCCTACCTCGCGGAGCTTGCGTTGCTGCCCGAAGCGGAACACCCCTCCCCGGAAACCCAGCAACTGATCCTCGAAGACCTCAAGGCCATCGACCGCCTGCTCGGCAAGTTGTCGAGCAAGGCCCGTGCAGCCTTCCTGCACAATCGCCTGGATGGCATGGGCCACGCCGAAATCGCCGAGCGCCTGGGCGTTTCGGTGTCCCGCGTGCGCCAGTACATCGCCCAGGGCATGCGCCAGTGCTACGTGGCCCTGTACGGGGAACCCAGGTGAACAACACACCGGTTTCGTCGCGCGTGCTGGAAGCCGCCATCGCCTGGAAAATGAGCCTGGACGATGGGCGCAGCACGCCTGACGAGCGTAGCGATTTCATCCGCTGGCATGCCGCCAGCGAAGAACACGCCCGTGCCTGGCGCCAGCTCGGCGCCCTCGACCAGCGCGTCAGTGCCGCTGCCGGCCCGGCTCGCCAGGCCCTGCTGCAATCGCGCGCCAGCCTGCGACGCCGGATAGGCAAGGCCGGCGGCGGGCTGGCCGGTCTGTTCCTGCTCGGTGCCCTGCTGACCGGCGTCGGCCCACTGTCGCTGGCACCCAGTTACTGGCTCGCTGACCAGCGCACCGCCACCGGTGAACTGCGTACCCTGCGTCTGGCCGACGGCACGTTGCTGAGCCTCAATAGCCACACCGCCGTGGACATCGACTACGACGGCGACCAGCGCGTGCTGGTACTGCATCAAGGCGAAATTTCGGTGGAAACCGGCCACGACGATCCTCGCCCGTTACTGGTTCGTACCGACGATGGCCGCCTGCGCCCGCTGGGCACGCGCTTCCAGGTGCGCCGCGAAGACCACGGCACGCGCCTTGAAGTCTTGCAGTCGTCGGTAGCCGCCATGCCGCACAACAGCGGCGACGAGCTGGTCCTGCACGAAGGCCAGCAAGTGCTGATGAACAGCAACGGCCTCGGCCAGATAGGCCCGGTGCCGGCCGGGGCCGATGCCTGGACCCGCGGCATGCTGGTGGTCGACAACGTGCGCCTGGCAGACCTCGTGAAACAGCTGGGTCAATACCGCAGCGGTCACCTGGGTGTGGCCGATGAAGTGGCCGACCTGCGCGTGACCGGCAGCTTCCCGCTGACCAACACCGACCTGGCCCTGGCTTCGCTGGTGCCGGCGCTGCCGGTGAAGATCGAGCGGCACACGCCGTGGTGGGTGACCGTCGTTCCCAAGTAAACCTGTACCCCCCTCTTCGCGGGCGAGCCCGCGAAGAGGCCCGTGCAGGCAAAAGCCAGATTCAAACAATTCTCACTTTTTTTCCGATTCCCCCTGTCACTTCCGGAATCTCGCTCGGCAAGGAAGCAGTAAGCACTTATCCGTCGAGGAACCGCTGCATGTCCCGTGCCGTTGATCGTATCCTGCGCCCCAGCCTGATGGCCCTGGCCATCGCCATGGCCGCGCCCTTGTCCAGCACCGCCCTGTTCGCCGCCGAGCAGTCTGCGTCACGCGCCTACAACCTGCCCGCTGCGCCGCTGGCCTCTACGCTGAACCAGATCGCCAGCCAGTCGGGCATCGCCCTGGCCATAGACCCGGCGCTGGTCAGCGGCCGCACCTCGGCCCCGGTCAACGGCCAATACAATGGCCTCGGCGCCCTGCAAGCGGCGCTGCAGGGCACCGGCCTGCAACTGCAGCAAAGCAGCGTCGGCAGCTACAGCCTGATCGCCGTGCCGGATGGCGCCCTGGCCCTGCCGGAAACCACCGTGAACGCCGCCAGCGCGTCCGAAAATGCCTGGGGCCCGGTCGACGGTTACCTGGCCAAGCGCACTGCAGCGGGTACCAAGACCGACACCGCGCTGGTCGAAGTGCCGCGGTCGATCTCCGTGGCCACCCGTCAGCAGATGAGCGACCGTGGCGTACACAGCCTCGACAATGCCGTGAAATATATGCCGGGCATCGTCTCCGCCAGCTTCGGCAGCGACACCCGTTACGACTGGATGCGGGTGCGCGGCTTCGAGCCGACCCAGTTCCTCGACGGCCTGCCGCTGCCACGCGGCGTATATGCCAACCCGAAAGCCGAAACCTGGAATCTCGACCGCCTGGCGCTGCTGCGCGGCCCGGCTTCCTCGCTGTATGGCCAGACCCCGCCCGGCGGCCTGCTGGACATGGTCAGCCGCCGCCCGCAGGCCGAAAGCGCCCACGAGATCGAACTGCAGTACGGCAGCGACAACCATCGCCAGATCAACTTTGCCAGCACCGGCAAGATTGATGACGAAGGCCGATTCCTTTACGGCGTCAGTGGTGTTGTTCGCGATGGCGGCACGCAGATTGACCATATCGACGACAAGCGCTACAACATTGCGCCGAGCTTGACCTGGAACATCGACGAAGATACTTCGCTGACCCTGCTGACCCAGTTCACCCGCGACGATACCGGTGCCACCAGCCAGTTCCGGCCGATCCAGGGCACCAAGATCGACATGCCGTTCGGCAAGATCTCCCACCACAAGAACCTGGGCGACCCGGACTACGAGTTCTACGACCGTACCTATTACGCGCTGGGCTACGCCTTCGAGCATCGCATCAACGATGTCTGGCAGTTCCGTCAGAACCTGCGCTACACCAAGACCGACCTGGCGTTCCAGACCATCACGCCCGGCAGCTATAACCCGACCACACCACCGGTGCAGGACGATGGCACCGTCAGCCGCATGTCCACCAACACCGATGAGGACATCAGCCAGTTTGCAGTGGACAACAACTTCCAGGCCGACTTCGCCACTGGCGACGTGACCCACACCCTGCTGCTGGGCCTGGACCACCAGCGCGTCAACACCAACTACCTGTCGATCTTCGGCTCCGTGCCGGACAGCAACGTGAACAATCCGGTCTATGGCGTGCCTATCACTCGCCCGGACCGCTCCACGGCGTTCTACGACTACGACCAGAAAACCTATCAGACCGGCGTGTACGTCCAGGACCAGATGGCCCTCGGCAACTGGCGCCTGACCCTGGGCGGTCGCGAAGACTGGGTGCACACCAGCACCAAGTTCCTCAACCAGGGCGATGCCACCAACACCCAGCGCGACAAGAAATTCAGCGGCAACGCGGCCATCAGCTACGTGTTCGACTCGGGCTTCGTGCCGTACCTGTCGTATGCCGAATCGTTCCAGCCATCCAGCAATGCTGCCGTGTCTGCAACGGAGTCGTTCAAGCCGACCGAAGGCAAGCAGTGGGAACTGGGCATCAAATACCAGCCACCGGGCTCCAACACCCTGCTCTCGGCAGCCGTGTATGACCTGACGCAGAAAAACGTCTCGGTAACCGACAACGTCGGCGGTGTAACCATCACTAGCCAGACCGGCGAAGTCAAAGTCCACGGCCTGGAGCTGGAAGCAGTTTCCGACGTCACCGAAAACCTCAAGCTGACCGCCGCCTACACCCTGGCCAAGTCGGAAGTGCAGGACGGCGACTTCAAAGGCAATCGCCTGCAGTTGATGCCCAACCAGCAAGCCTCGCTGTGGGCCGACTACACCTGGCACAGCGGCGTGCTCGATGGCTTCGGTATCGGCGGCGGTGCGCGCTACACCGGCAACACCTACGGCGACCAGGCCAACACTTACCTGGGCAAGGCCAACGCCTACACCGTGTTCGACGCTTCGGTGCACTACGATCTTGGTCGCCTGAGCACTAGCCTCAAGGGCGCGTCGGTGGCGGTCAATGCCACCAACCTGTTCAACAAGGACTATATCTCCACCTGCGATAGCTACTACTGCTACTACGGCGATGAGCGCAGCGTCGTGGCCAGTGCTTCCTACAAGTTCTGAGTGAGCAGGGGGCTGCTGTGCAGCCCCACGATCCAACAGGCAGAAATCGGTACCGTGATGAAAAGCCCTACCATCCGCCGCTGGTCGGTGATCCACACCTGGAGCAGCCTGGTCTGCACCCTGTTCCTGATGTTGCTGGCACTCACCGGCCTGCCGCTGATCTTCCACCACGAACTCGAACACCTGCTCGGCGATGCCGCAGAACTGCGCGAGATGCCCGCCGGCACCCCGCACCTGGACCTGCAACAACTGGTACTGAAAGCTGAGCAGCACCGCCCCGGCGAGGTCGTGCAATATTTCGGTTTCGACAAGGACGAACCCGACGGCGTGCTGGCGATCACCGCGGCCACCGCCGGCACCGAACCCAATGCGTCGCACACCTTCATGCTCGACGCCCGCAGCGGCGAAGCCGTGGCCATGCCGGCCGCCAATGGCGGTTTCATGATGCTCATGCTGCGCCTGCATGTGGACCTGTTCGCCGGCCTGCCCGGCAAGCTGCTGCTGGCCTTCATGGGCGTGCTGTTCGTCGTGGCGATCGTCTCCGGGACCGTGCTCTACGCGCCGTTCATGCGCCGCCTGGACTTCGCCACCGTGCGCCACGACAAGTCACGCCGCCTGCGCTGGCTAGACCTGCACAACCTGATCGGCGTGGTCACCCTGGCCTGGGCGTTGACCGTCGGCGTGACCGGGGTGATCAGCGCCCTCTCCGATCTGGTCATCGCCGCCTGGCGCAACGATAGCCTGGCGGCCATGGTTGCACCCTACCGCGATGCACCACCGCTCACCGAGCGCGCTCCGGCCACCCGCCTGCTGGAAATTGCCGAACAGACCGCCCCCGGCATGCGCCCGGACTTCATTGCCTTCCCCGGCACGCGCTTCTCCAGCGAACACCACTACGCCGTGTTCATGAATGGCGCCACGCACCTGAGCTCACACCTGTTCACGCCGGTGCTGATCGACGCCCGCACACTCGAGGTGACCGCAGTCGGCGAGCGCCCCTGGTACATGGACGCCATGGGCCTGTCGCAGCCGCTGCACTTCGGTGACTATGGTGGTCGGCCGATGCAGGTCCTGTGGGCGCTGCTCGATGTCCTGACCCTCATCGTCCTCGGCAGCGGCCTGTACCTGTGGTGGGGCAAACGCCGTAAACCCAAGGAAGGCCACGCATGAGCCACAGGTCGCAATCAACCCGGCGCATCTTCGCCTGGCCGGCGCTGATCGCCCTGCTCAGCGCCGTCGGGCTGTTCGCCGCGCTGCTCGGCGATGGCTGGTGGGACAGCCTGGCCTGGCTCGGCCTGGGGATCTCGGCAGCGCTGGGCCTGAGCGGTTTCTGGCGCCGGCGTCGGCGATAACCGGCTACCGCCAACACGCGCCACCCTCCCGACAGGCTTGGCTCCTTTTGCCCATGGAGCCTCAGCATGACCCCTCTTCAACGCCTCGAAGCACTGGACAAGCAGATCACGCAGCTGCAGCACGACCTCCCCGAACCCGCCGCCGCGCTGACGCCGACCGCGCAGCGCCAGCGCTTCTTCGGAGACCTGGCGCAGTTCTGGAGCGGAGTGGACGCTAGCGGCCAGAGCCGCCAACAGCGCTTGCAGCAGCTGCGCCACGAGCAACTGCTGGCGGAACTGGAACTGCGCTTGGCCGACCAGACCCTCACCGACGAGCACATCGTGCTGCTGCGCACGTGCCTGGCACTACCCCTGCCCTGGCAGCGCCAGCACCTGCCTGCAACGCTTCGCGCCCAGCTCTATCGCCCGGTATTCAGCCAGCTAAGCCCTAACCGCCGGCTGGCCTTGCCAGGCGCCTTGGTCCTGATTGCCGACGGCCCGCAGGGCACTGCGGCCAAACCGGGTGAAAGCACTGGCAAAGCCTTGCTGTGCAGCCTCTCGCATGGCATCGAAGCCTTCGCCAACCTGGCCGAACTGCATGCCGAGCTTTGCGAGCGCCTGGACGACCCCTTGCAGAGCGAGCCCATGCTGCAACTGTTACCACGCAGCGAAGACCGGCAAATGATCCAGCGTGCCGATCGCCTGCGTTATGAATGGTTTGCCGAGGACATGGTGGCGCAACAATCAAGGGACCTGATCGATGTCCAGCGCCAGCGCCTGACGCTCACCTGGCACGCGGCCTGGCAACACCGCGAAGCGCCCGACCCGGCAGACTTCAAGCGCTTGCTCGACGAACAGCAGGCGCTGCTTGGCCTGATGGGCAGCAAGCACGCGCTGGCCACTCGTTACGCCCTGCTGCTGGAAAAACACCTGCCCGGCTGGCTGCGCAACGCATCCCCGCAAGGCCTCGCCCACATCATGCAGACCTTGCAGGAGCTCGCCGGGGCCATTACCCAGGCAGCGGCACCTGGCATCCTCACCCTGGAGCAGTTCAGCAATCGCAACCACTTGCTGGCGTGGGTCCGTGATCGCCTGGGCGAGAAGCTGCGCCGCGAGCACGCTATCCACACAGCGCCCGAGGAGATCCGTATCCATGTCACCCTGGCGCGCCGCAAAGGGCCACTGCTCAACCCGCTGGTACCGTCCAGCTACATCGCCGCAGCCAGTCGCCCGCAGGTGGGCGATACCGTAGAAATGGTGCCGGTCAGCTATCGCCTGGACGAGCTGGCGTTGCTCAATATCGGCTGGTTCGATATCGATTACTGGTTGACCGCCCGCGTCCAGCGCGATGACGGCAGCGCGCTGCCCAACCTCACACCTGGCCAGGTCAAACAGCTGGTGCGTGAACTGGACGCCGGCACGGGCTATGTTCGCTACCTGCGCCACCACCTGCTCAACTCCCCTGCAGGCCACTGGCGCATGCAGGCCCATGGC
The DNA here is from genome assembly GCF_050280885.1 of Pseudomonas sp. NPDC086566. Taxonomy (NCBI): domain Bacteria; kingdom Pseudomonadati; phylum Pseudomonadota; class Gammaproteobacteria; order Pseudomonadales; family Pseudomonadaceae; genus Pseudomonas; species Pseudomonas sp. NPDC086566. The sequence continues at coordinate 546,738 of NZ_JBNNWD010000002.1, read as the reverse complement.
GCGATCAACCGCGCCCGCATGCGCGCCGAGGCCGCCAAGGCCCGTTATGCCGGGCACTTCCTCACAGACCCGCTGGAGCAGGGTTACCGCTGGGCCAGGGCGATCATCCACTACCCCGACAGCAACTGGCGGCCGACTATCGAAAGCCACCGTATCGTCGTCCGTCAGCTGATCATCGATGGGCACACCCTTCAGGGCGTGCTGCTGTTGAATGCCGAAGTCGCAAGCGTTGCGTCACTGGTGATGTACACCCCGGACGCGCCCGACCGCCGCGCCTGGCGCGAGTTTCGTAATACCCGTGAACTGTTGCGGACCTTGCGCAGCAAGCCAGCGCTACGCCAATACCTGATTGAACGCGCGCCTCAAGCCGATGGACAACGGCTCGACAGACTGATCCGCAAAGGGCGCCTTGGGCCCTATGTGCAACGCCCGGTCATCGTCGGGAACCTGTACCAAGCCCTGTACCGCGCAGAGGTACAGGCACTGATCGCCGAGGCCGATGGCAATAGCCGCAGCAACCGCGAAGTACTGGGCGAATTCGCACTCTCCACACTGCGTCTGATCCTCGACCTGGTCAGCCTCGTGCTCCCCGCGCGCACCCTGTCGGCCTTGGCATTCGGGCGCATGGCCATTTCCATCTGGGACGGCCTGGAAGCCATGCACAAGGACGACCACGAAGCGGCCCTGCACCATGCCATTGCCGCACTCAGCCATACCACCGATGGTCTCAACAGCTTTGCCGGTTCGACGCTGATGCGTCGAGCCATGCGCGGCCTGCCACCACAACCACCACGACCGCTGCCCAGCGCCATTCAAGCGCCAGTCGACATCAGCAAGCTGCGCTACCGCATCGATGGCGTTCATGGCGAGGAAGTCTATGAACAGATCAGCAGCACGCCCGGCCCCGATCGCTACTTCGTGAAGGACAGCCATGGCCGGCTCTACAACGTCAACTTCGACGGCCAGCGCTGGCGAGCGCTCGATCCCCGGCAGCCGGACGCCTACGTGCAGCTGCCGCTCAAACGCCTGCTCGACGGCACCTGGGTGGTCGACTCGCCGGTGCTCTGGCACGACGGCTTGCCGGACCTGCAGCAGGTACTGGACGATTGCCGCCTGCAACCGGCGCGTGAGGGGCTGGCGATAGCGAGCGAAGCCGATCTGTTCGATGCCGGCGGGCAGCTCTACCTGCAGTTGGGGGGCAGGCAGCTACCGGTACGTCGCCACCTGCTCGCCGGTCATTATCATCTGATGCTTGCCGAGCATGCCCTGGGCGCCGTACACGCCTGGGCCGTGCTGCGTCGTCAGGATGGCCAATGGCGCATCCGCGTGCGCCAGCCTGGTCGCAGCAGCGACTGGCTGGCACTGCCGGCGGATTACTCCGACAAGCGCGGCAGCAGCCTGTCGAGCCGCTGATGCAAGGCACTGCCACTCGGCCAGTTGCGCAGCAGCCGCGCCCGGTCACGGGCGTAAGCCGGGGCGAAGCTGAGCTGGGTGGCATGCTGGCACATGGCGTCGAGGTCGATCAGCGACCAACGGCCGTTGTCCCAGAACAGGTTGTGGCCCTTGAAGTCACCATGGCTGATGCGCTCGCGGATCAGCTGCTGCATCACGTGTACCAGCGCATCGACCTGCTCTTCAGGGGCATCGCCGTTTTCCACGTAGGGCGCGAAGCAGGCGGTGAGGTCCGGTCCATCGACATACTCGGTGACCAGGTAAGCACGGCTGCGCAGGCCCATCACCCGCTGCTCCAGCACCGCCAGCGGGCGCGGGGTGGCGATATCGAGAAACTCCAGGCGGTGCCCTTCGATCCACGAATGCCAGGCCCGGCTCGGCCGCCAGAAGCGTTTGAACCAGTGGGCGGTGTTCTTGATGTTGTAGCGCTTGAGCACCAGCTGGCGGCCGTTGACCTCGATGCGAGCCACGCTGGCAGCGCCGCCGGTCTTGTACAGGTGGCCCTGGTCGATCAGTGCATCCGCCTGCTCCAGCACCGGCAGCATGGCCTGCACCTCGTTGCGGCGGATCACGCGCAGGCCCGACAGGCTGCGCTCGACACTGAACAGGCTGCACTCGCGGCCAGCCTTCTCCAGGTAATCCTTCTGGCGCCAGCTGCGCACCTTGTCCACCTGCTTCAGCAGCGCTTCCAGCGGCAGCGCGTGCTCGGCGTTGGCCAGCAGGTAGTGCACCAACAACTCTTCGATGAACGGCTCCAGGCGCTTGGGCAACTGGGCGAAGAACACCCCGAGGTTTTCCAGCACACGCGGGCGCGACAGCTGCTGGCCGGGTGTCTCGGCCTTGATGCCGGCGCCGTCGATCAGGTACAGCTTGCCGCCGTGGCGCAGCAGGTTGTCCAGGTGCAGGTCTTCCTGCCACAGGCCTTGTGCATGCATCTGTGCCACGGCAGTCAGGGCTTCGCCCAGCACCAGGTGCTGCTCGTCAGCCAGCACCGGCAGGCTTTCCACCGCCGCCCAGGCATCGGCCAGGCTTTCGGCGCCATCGAGGAATTCGAACAGCAGCCAGCCGCCCTCGCCTTCCTTGAGGCCGTCGGCCAGCAGTTGCGGTGTGGTCAGGCCCTCTTTGGCCAACAGCTTCACGCCCTCCAGTTCGCGCTGGAAATGCCGCGCGGCATTGCCGCCGACCAGCAGCTTGGCCAGCACCGGGGTGCCACGCCAGATACCGGCGCCGACATAGCGCTGGCCGGGTAGCACCCGCAGCAGGCTGAGCAATTGCAGGTCAGCCGGGCCAGCGGCATCGGCCAGGGTGATGCTCAACGGCAGCGCCGGGCTGCGCCCGGCGTCTTTGAGTTCGGACAAACGCATCAGCGGGCCTCTTTTTCACGACGGCGTTGCGTCAGGCGTTGCAGCCAGGTGCCGACCAGGGCGCTGTCGGCAGGCTGCTGCAGGTACGCCGCCAACAACTGGCGCACGTCCGCCTCGCTCCAGGCCCCGGCACGTCGCAGCAGCGGCTCCAGGTCGCGCAGGCGGTCACGCATGCCGAACAGCAGCGGCCGGGTCTTTTCCAGGTCGATCAGTTGCGCTTCCCAGCCTTCGCGACGTTGGCGCAGGAAAATGTGCTTGGGATAGAAGCAGCCGTGCACCAGGCCTGCACCGTGCAGGGTGCGCGCCAGCTGGCCGCAGGCCTTGAGGATCCCTGCCCGGGCGTCATCGGCAAGCTGTGGCCACTGAGCCAGCAGGCCTTCGAGGTCGCTCCACTCGTCCAGCGCACGGGTCATCAGGATGGCCCGGTGCTGGCCGTTCTGCTTGCGCTCGCCGTAGAACACAGCCTGCAAGGCCGGGATGTGCAGTTTGTGGTAACGGCTGATGTTACGGAATTCGCGGGCGAAGGTCGGTTCGCCAAACGGCCGGTGCAAGCTGCGGGTCAGGTAATCGCTCTGGCGCTTGAGGTAATAGCCTTTGCCCTCAAGCTCCAGGCGATAGACGCTGCTCCAGCCGCCGCGGCCGGTGTTGGGTTCGTCCACGGCGTCGAGCTGCAGCGCCCACAGCGCTTCGAAATCGTTCAAGCCATGGCGTTTGAGCAGCGCGAGGTCCGCGCTGGCCAGGTAATCGGTCATTCCCTTCCCTCGAAGAAGCTCAGCACCTGGCGAATGCGCCGCTTGTCGCGCACATTCAGGCGCTGACGCCCACGGTACTGCAGATAGAAGCGCAGGCGCTGGGTCGCCGACAGATGATATTTGGCCACCTTGTCCAGGCACGCCAGGTCTTTGATCATGCGGTGGCGCCACATGAAGCCACGCCAGAAGTCGCCGGTCGGGCAGTCGATGAAGAACAGCGTACCCAGGTCGTCGACCAGCAGGTTGCGCCACTTCAAGTCGTTGTGGGCAAAACGGTGTTCATGCATCACCCGGGTGTGGCGCGCCAGCTGACGGCTCAGCTTGTCGACCCAGACCCGGTCGGCCAGGCGTGGGTCGTTGCGCTCGGCCAAAGCCGAAAGGTCTTCGGTACGCGGCAACTCGCGGGTGATCATCGCCCCACGGCCAAAGGCCAGGCCCTTGCGTTCAAGGCCCCAGGCCACCACCTCGGCAGTGGGGATTTCCCACTTGGCGAACTGCTTGAGGTTCTGCCATTCGGCCTTGATGCGTGGCCGGCCCAGGTAACGGCGCATGTGCTTGCCAGCGCCGGTGTAACGCTTGACGTAGTAGTTGACCCCGTCACGCTCGACGCGAATGACCTCGCTGAGCGGGTCACGCGTGAGGTGCTCACCCTTGAGGGCAAAGACCGCATCGAGGCTGCCGAAGTCCGACGCCAGATGTTCGTAGCCTGGCGCCAGTGTCCAACTCGCCATCAGAGTGCATCCCCATAGCGTTGCTTGCGATCGTAGAGTTTCTGCGCCTTGCGTTCGAGCCAGGCGAGCAGCGCGGCCTCCTCGGCCAGAATCTGCCGCAACGGGCGCTGGAAGTAACCGCGCAGGAAACGCAGCTTGTCACGCCGGGTAAGGCCAATGTCCAGCGCCGAGAAGTACAGCGCGGCCAAGTCCTTGTCGCGCCAGCGGCGACTGATTTTCGCCCGGGTCTGGGCACGATGCAGGTCGATGACCGACAGTTTGAGGTCTTCCGGCGTCACCGGCCGGTCGGTGTGCAGCAGGAAGTGGCAGATGTAACAGTCTCGGTGGTTGACCCCGGCGCGGTGCATGCCACCGGTCATCTTTGCCACTTCAGCGATCAATGCACGCTTCAGGCGCGGCTCGGGCGGCTGCCTGACCCAGTCGATGCTGAAGTCTTCCAGGCTGATGGTCGGCGCCAGCTCTTCGGTGACGATGAACGAATGCTGGCTGGCCGGGTTGCTGCCCCGCTCGCCATAGGCCACTGCGGTCATGGTCGGCACGCCCACTTCATGCAGGCGCTGGATGGCCTGCCATTCCTGGCCGGCACCGAGTACCGGCAACTTGGCAGTGAGCAGGTTCTTGAAGATCTCGCCCCAGCCGATGCCACGGTGGATCTTGACGAAGAAACCCTCGCCATCGACCTCGGTACGCAGCGTGCGACGGCCTTCCAGCTCGCGATAGACCTCGCCTTGCAGCGCTTCCACGGCCTCGAAGGCGTCCCGCCCGGCCCACAGATGCTTGAAGGGTTCGGCCACTATCAGCTTCATGCGTTCTCCTGCCCCAGAATCACATCGGCAGCATGCTGCGGCATGCTGTACAGGTCGGCACTGTCGGCAAAGGCCAGGCCGTTGCGCGACCAGCCGGCGCGGGCCTGCCCGTCTTCGAGCATGCGCTGCAGGTAGGCATTGAGCTGCTCCTGCTCGAACGGCTCGTCCAGCACCAGGCCGCTGTCGGCCTCGGCGATGTAATGGGCGTAGCCGCAGACCTTGGACACCAGCACTGGCAAGCCGGCCACCAGCGCTTCGAGCAGCACCGTGCCGGTGTTCTCGTTGTAGGCCGGGTGGATCAGCAGGTCGGCACCCAGCAGGAAGCGCGGGATGTCGCTGCGGCCCTTGAGGAACTGCACCTGCTCCCCCAGGCCCAAGGCGGCGCTCTGCAACTGGAACACCTTGGGGTCGTCCTGGCCGATGACCATCAGCCGGGTGCGTTTGCGCAGCGCCGAGGGCAGCGCGGCCAGGGCTTTGAGGCTCCGATCGACGCCCTTGGTCTTGAAGCCGGAGCCGATCTGTACCAGCAGCAGGTCGTCATCGCCCAGGTTGAATTCCTTGCGGAACCCGGCGCGGATCTCGGCGGCGTTGGCCGGCGCGCGGCGGTCCTGGGAGATGCCTGGCGGCAGCAGGTGGAAGCGTTCCACCGGGGTGCCGTAGTGCTTGATGAACAGCGGCTGCTGCACTTCGGAAATCATCAGCACTTCGGTGCGCGCGTCCTTGGCGAACACGGCACGTTCGTACTCGGCAAAATGCCGGTAGCGGCCCCAGCGGCGGTACAGGCCGCCGCGCAGGGTCTGCGCCTTGTCCTCGAAGCAGCCGTCGGCAGCGTAGTACACGTCCAGCCCCGGCATCTTGTTGAAACCGATCAGGCGGTCGACCGGGCGCTTGGCCAGGTCCGCTGCCATCCAGGCGCTGAGCTTCTCGTTGCGTCGGTGGTTGAAGATCGCCTTGACCGGCGCCACCAACACCTCGAAGCCCGGCGGAATATCACCCTCCCAGATCAGCGTGTACACGCGGATCTGGTGGCCCCGCTTCTGGCATTCCAGGGCAATGCGCATGAAATCGCGCTGCAGCCCGCCGAAGGGGAAATATTTGTAAAGCACGAAAGCCAGTTGCATCAACGAACATCCTCAGCCAGCAGCAGCGCGCTCAGGCGGCTCGCTACATGCTCGGGATTCAGGCGAGTGAAGCACAGTGGCCACTCGCGTTTCAGATCGAACCGGCGCAGGTCGTCGGCGCTCGGTTTGTAGGTGCATTTCTTTTGCAGGCAGGGCGCGCATGGCCAATCACTGGCCTGGTGAATCTGAGTCCGTCCGTAGGCGCCGGTCAGGCCTGGGTTGGTCGGGCCGAACAGCGAAATGGTCGGCACGTCCAGCGCTGCAGCCAGGTGGCCGAGGCCGGTATCCACCGCCACACAGGCCTTGGCCGCCGCCAGCACACGGGCGACGCCGGCAAGGTTCAATCTGGGGAGCACCTGGCAGTTGTTCAAGCCCTGGGCAATGCGCTCGGCACGGGCCTTTTCGGCGGGGTTGCCCCAAGGCAGACGTACCTGCAGTTTGCGCCGGCCCATGCGCTCGGCCAGTTCGCGCCAGTAGGCTTCAGGCCAGTGCTTGGTCGCCCAGGTCGTGCCATGGAGGAACACCACGTAAGGCGCAGCCGGCGGCAATTGCAGGCGGTCGAGGTCGAGGCCGTACTGGCCGATGCCTTCGGGCAGGTCATAGGCCAGGGCCATGGCGAACAGTTGTCGTACCCGCTCCACCGCATGCTGGCCAACGGCGACCGACAGCGGCCGGTCATAGAACCGGCTGGCCCAGCCTTCACGGGCCGAGTAGCGGTCCAGCCCGGCGACCGGGGCCTTGACGTAGCGGGTCAGCCAAGCCGACTTGACCAGGCCCTGGGCATCGATCACCAGGTCGTACTGGCGCTGGCGAACGCGCTGCTTGAACGCCTTCCACTCGCCGCTCTTGAGGGTCTGCCAGAGGTTTTTGCGCCAGCGGCGGATCGCCACCGGGATGACCTGGTCGACCGCCGGGTGCCAGCTGGGGATCTCGGCAAAGCCTTCTTCCACCACCCAGTCGAAACGGATGCCCGGGATGGCATGGGCGGCGTCGGTCAGCGCGGGCAGGGTGTGGATCACATCACCCAGCGACGAAGTCTTGATGATCAGTACCCGCACTTAGTCGACCTCGGCCACGGTATCGATCAGGTTCGGACCACCCAGGCTGTGCAGGGCGGCGATCACCCTGCCCGGCTCCAGCAGGCGCAGGCAGTTGTAGTGGCCGAAGCGGCAGGTGCGGTCGAAGCACGGGCTGCACTCGATGCCGGTGCGCACGACTTCCACCTGTTCGGCCAGCGGCGGCGTAAAGCCAGGCGACGTGGAACCGTACACCGCGACCAGCGGGCGGTTCAGCGCCGCCGCCACGTGCATCAGGCCAGAGTCGTTGGACACCACGGCATCGGCGCAGGACATCAGGTCGATGGCCTCGGCCAGCGAGGTTTCGCCCGCCAGGTTGTACGACTCTTCACGCAGGCCTGGTATCAGGCGGTCGCGGATCTGCTCGCCGACCGGGTGGTCGTTCTTCGAGCCGAACAGCCACACCTGCCAGCCCTGGCGGGTCATCGCATCGGCCACAGCGGCGTAGTGCTCGCTCGGCCAGCGCTTGGCCTCACCGAACTCGGCGCCCGGGCACAGCGCCAGCACCGGGCGGTCCAGCGCCAGGCCGAACTTGGCCAGGGCGGCTTCACGGCTCTGCGCTTCGATCTGCAGGCTTGGCCGCGGATACGGCTGCGGCAGCTCGGCACCGGGTGCGTAGGCCAGGGCCATGAAACGTTCGATCATCAACGGGTAGCGGGCCTTGTCCAGCTTGCGCACGTCATTGAGCAGGCCGAAACGCATTTCACCGCGCCACCCGGTGCGCTTGGGAATGCCGGCAAAGAACGGCACCAGTGCCGACTTCAACGAGTTGGGCAGCAGGATGGCCTGGTCGTACTGGCCGGCCAGGGACTTGCCGATGCGCCGACGCGTGGCCAGTTCCAGCGCGCCGTGGCCGAGCGGGAAGCTCAAGGCCTGACGCACTTCGGGCATGCGCTCCAGGATCGGCCGGCTCCACTCGGGCGCCAGCACGTCGATCACGCAGTCGGGATGCTGCTGTTTCAGGCACTGGAACAGGGTCTGCGCCATCACCATGTCGCCGACCCAGCTGGGGCCAATGATCAGTATTCTCATGCTTAGTCCAGAAACGCTCGGGGAGGCTACAGGCTGCATACAGCCTGGCCTCCCCTCTTTATATTCAGGCTATGTGGCGGACAGTGTACCACTGGAGCTGAGGCATGAGCCTTTGGGGCTGCTTTGCGGCCCCAGCATCTCAAGTCAGCCCCAGCTCACCCCAGATCCGTCGCACCTGGCGGCGCTCATCGGCAAACTGCGCCGCATCGATCACCCCGGCCTGCTTCTGCAGGGCCTGGCGGTGCGACGCCGAGCGGAACGCCTTGTACACCTCACGCAACAGCACCGCGTCACTGGCCGGCATCAGACCTGCCTGCTCCAGTTCTTCCAGGATGCGGATGTTATCGGTCCATCGAAGTATGGCCGGGTGCTCGTGAGACCAGGCCAAAGCGGCGTATTGCACCATAAATTCGATATCGACGATACCGCCGGCATCCTGCTTGATATCGAACGGCACACCGGCCTCGAAGGCATTGGCCGCGGTGCCGGCAAGGGTGGCCTTGGTGCCGAGGTTGTCGCGCATCTTGGCGCGCATCTCACTCACTTCGCTGCGCAACTTGCCCAGATCGCGGGGCTTGCCCAGGACCTTGGCACGCACACCCTCGAATGCCGTCGCCACCTGTTTGCAGCCCACCAGTACACGGGCACGCACCAGGGCCTGGTGCTCCCAGGTCCAGGCCTCGCTCTGCTGGTAGCGCTCGAACGCCCCCAGCGAACTGACCAGCAGCCCCGCCGCGCCAGACGGGCGCAGGCGCATGTCGACGTCGTACAGCTGGCCGGAGTTGGTCTGGGTCGTCAGCAGGTGGATGATGCGCTGGCCCAGGCGGGTGAAGAACTGCGCACCGTCGATCGGTTTGGCGCCGTCGGTCTCCGCCTGCGGGTCGCCATCGTGAATGAACACCAGGTCCAGGTCCGAGCCATGGCCCAGCTCCAGGCCGCCGACCTTGCCGTAGCCGATGATGATGAAGCCCGGGTCGCACAGGCTGCCGTCGCTGCGCCGGGGCTGGCCATGGCGGGCCACGGTCTGGCGCCAGGCCAGGGCCAGCACCTGGTCGAGAATGGCTTCGGCCAGCCAGGTCAGGTAGTCGCTGACTTTCATCAACGGCAGGTTGCCGCTGATTTCCGACGCTGCCACACGCAGGCTATGCGCCAGCTTGAAGTGGCGCAGAGCCTCCATCTGCTGTTCCAGGTCGTCCTCGGGGATGCGCGTCAGCCGCTCACGCAGCTCGGCGGCCAGCTCCGGCGCCAGTGGCGGGCTGAACAGGCGGCCTTCGTTGAGCAGTTCATCGAGCAGCAAGGGGTAGCGAGCAATCTGCTCGGCGATCCACGGGCTGGCTGCACACAGGGTCAGCAAGCGCCGCAAGGCACCCGGATTTTCGGTGAGCAGCACCAGGTAGGCCGAGCGCCGTGCCACGGCTTCGACCAGCGGCAACACGCGCTCCAGTACCAGGTCCGGGTTTTCGTGTTCCACGGCCTGGGCCAGCAGGCGTGGGATGAAGGCATCGAGGCGCTCGCGGCCGATGCGCTGCATCGAGCGCAGCTGCGGGCTGGCGCGCAGCGCTGCCAGGCGGCGCAAGGCTTCGGTCGGTTGCTTGAAACCGGCCTCTTCCAGCTGGCGACCTGCGGCTTCTTCATCCTGGGCCTGTTCCCACAGCGGGGACCACTCGCCGCCGACCATCAGCTCGCCTTCACCTTCGTCTTCATCCGGGTCGGCAATGACCTGACGGAAGTGCCAGTCCACCCTGCCGCGCCAGTACGTCAACTGATCGTGGAAACGCTGCCAGTCGGCAAAGCCAAGCATATAGGCGACACGCTCACGGTCGAGTTCGTTGTCCGGCAGCATCTGCGTCTGGCGGTCGGCGATGGCCTGGATGGCGTGTTCGGTGTAGCGCAGGAACTCATAGCCTTCGCGCAGCTCTGCCACCACGGCGGGTGGCAGGTAACCCTGGCCTTCCAGGATTGCCAGCACCTTGAGCAAAGGCCGCAGTTGCAGGCTCAGGTCACGGCCACCGTGAATCAGCTGGAAGGCCTGGGCGATGAACTCGACTTCGCGGATGCCACCCGCGCCCAGCTTGATGTTGTCGGCCATGCCCTTGCGCCGCACTTCTTGCTGGATCAGCTGCTTCATGGTGCGCAGCGCTTCGATCGCCGAAAAGTCCAGGTAACGCCGATACACGAACGGTTTCAGCATGTCCTGCAGTTGCGCGCCAGCGGCCTGGTCACCCGCCACCACCCGCGCCTTGATCATCGCGTAGCGTTCCCAGTCGCGGCCCTGGTCCTGGTAGTACTGCTCCAGCGCATTGAAGCTGAGTACCAGCGCCCCGGCCGAGCCGTAGGGGCGCAGGCGCATGTCGACACGGAATACAAAGCCGTCGACGGTCACCGGGTCGAGCGCCTTGATCAGGCGCTGGCCCAGGCGGGTGAAGAATTCCTGGTTTTCCAGCGAGCGCTTGACCCCTTCGGTTTCGCCGCCTTCGGGGAAGGCGAAGATCAGGTCGATGTCCGACGACAGGTTCAGCTCCACCGCGCCCAATTTGCCCATGCCCAGCACCACCATGTGCTGCGGCTGGCCGCTACGGTTGCCGATCGGCGTGCCGAACTGCTGGCAGTGGCGCGGGTACAGCCACTGGTAGGCTTCATCGATGGCCGCATCGGCGAGGTCGGACAAATCGCGGCAGGTCTCGCCCAGCTCGGCCTGGCGGGTAATGTCACGCCAGATGATGCGCAGCTGATGGCGATTGCGCTGGCGACGCAGGTTGCGCGCCAGTTCGTCCTCGGTCTGCGCGGCCTGGGCTGCAGCGGCGACCTGCCCGCGGAGCTCGCCCGGTGCGTAACGGCGGTCCAGTTCACCGCTGGCGATCAGGGTGAACAGCATGGCCGGCTCGCGCTGGGCAACGCCCAGGAAAAAATCACTGGCGGCGGCGACCTGATCGAACTGTTGCCGGTGCAACGGCGTCCAGCTGTTCAGGTCGAGGTCAGCGTGGCCTGCCACGGCCTCGCGCAGGAACTGCTGGTTGCGAACGACCAGCGGTTGCAGGGAAGCAGGCAGTTCGAGCGGCAAAGGTAGGCGCATGGTCTATCCTTGATCGGCGTGAAATGGAGGGGAAAAAGCGGCCAAGAGGGAGCCAGACCTCGGTTGGACTGTCATACAAAAGTTGGAAATAGCTGAAAAAAACGAATCATTGGCATGAAACATCAAGATTCACCCGTTCGCGACACACCGCCAACCAACATGAACGTTTTTCCTCACAAGCCAAGGTGCGACCAAACGTCGCATTTGTGTAGTTTTACTACTACCCGTGACGTGCAAAAGCATGAAATGCCGAAGCAAATGTAGTAAAACTACACGGCGCCGGGAGACACCCCGGTAATCCAAGAATTCACGACGTCTGCCCATAAGGCCAGTCGCAAACTCAGGCCCCCGATTCTGGTGGCCTTTCCGCCCTGGAGCAAGCCATGCAAGACCTCGATCCAATCGAAACCCAGGAATGGCTGGATGCCCTGGAGTCGGTCCTCGACAAAGAAGGCGAAGACCGCGCTCATTACCTGATGACCCGCATGGGCGAGCTGGCCACCCGCAGTGGCTCCCAGCTGCCATACGCGATCACCACGCCATACCGCAACACCATCCCTGTCACCCACGAAGCACGCATGCCTGGCGACCTGTTCATGGAACGCCGCATTCGCTCGATGGTGCGTTGGAACGCGCTGGCCATGGTGATGCGCACCAACCTGAAGGATTCGGATCTGGGCGGCCACATCTCCAGCTTCGCTTCCAGTGCCACCCTGTACGACATCGGCTTCAACTACTTCTTCCAGGCACCGACCGAAGAACATGGCGGCGACCTGATCTTCTTCCAGGGCCACGCCTCGCCAGGCGTCTACGCCCGTGCCTTCATGGAAGGCCGCATCAGCGAAGAGCAGATGAACAACTTCCGTCAGGAAGTGGACGGCAACGGCCTGTCTTCGTACCCGCACCCATGGCTGATGCCTGACTTCTGGCAGTTCCCGACCGTATCCATGGGTCTGGGCCCGATCCAGGCCATCTACCAGGCACGCTTCATGAAGTACCTGGAAGCCCGTGGCTTCATCCCGGCCGGCAAGCAGAAGGTCTGGTGCTTCATGGGCGACGGCGAGTGCGACGAGCCGGAATCCCTGGGCGCAATCGCCCTGGCCGGCCGCGAGAAGCTGGACAACCTGATCTTCGTCATCAACTGCAACCTGCAGCGCCTCGACGGCCCGGTTCGCGGCAACGGCAAGATCATCCAGGAACTCGAAGGCGTATTCCGTGGCGGTGGCTGGAACGTCAACAAGGTGGTCTGGGGCCGCTTCTGGGACCCACTGTTCGCCAAGGACACCAACGGTGCCCTGCAGCGCCGCATGGACGAAGTCATCGACGGCGAGTACCAGAACTACAAAGCCAAAGACGGCGCGTACGTTCGTGAGAACTTCTTCAACACCCCAGAGCTCAAGGCCATGGTCGAAGACCTGTCCGACGACGAGATCTGGAAGCTCAACCGTGGCGGCCACGACCCGTACAAGGTCTACGCGGCTTACCATCAGGCGGTCAACCACAAGGACCAGCCAACCGTCATCCTGGCCAAGACCATCAAGGGTTACGGTACCGGTGCCGGCGAAGCCAAGAACACCGCGCACAACACCAAGAAGGTCGACGTCGACAGCCTGCGTCACTTCCGTGACCGCTTCGACATCCCGGTCAAGGATGCCGACCTCGAGAACCTGCCGTTCTTCAAGCCTGAAGAAGGTTCTGCCGAAGCCAAGTACCTGGCCGAGCGCCGTGCTGCCCTGGGCGGTTTCGTGCCACAGCGCCGTGCCAAGAGCTTCAGCGTACCGACCCCGCCACTGGAAACGCTGAAAGCGATCCTGGACGGCTCGGGCGACCGCGAAATTTCCACCACCATGGCCTTCGTGCGCATCCTGGCGCAGCTGGTCAAGGACAAGGACATCGGCCAGCGCATCGTCCCGATCATCCCGGACGAAGCCCGTACCTTCGGTATGGAAGGCATGTTCCGCCAGCTAGGCATCTACTCGTCGGTCGGCCAGCTCTACGAGCCTGTCGATAAAGACCAGGTGATGTTCTACCGCGAAGACAAGAAGGGCCAGATCCTCGAGGAAGGCATCAACGAAGCCGGCGCCATGTCGTCGTTCATCGCTGCCGGTACCTCGTACAGCTGCCACAACCAGCCGATGCTGCCGTTCTACATCTTCTACTCGATGTTCGGCTTCCAGCGCATTGGCGACCTGGCCTGGGCTGCCGGCGACAGCCGTACCCGTGGCTTCCTGATCGGCGGTACCGCCGGCCGCACCACCCTCAACGGTGAAGGCCTGCAGCACGAAGACGGTCACAGCCACATGATGGCGGGCACCATCCCGAACTGCCGCACCTACGATCCGACCTACGGCTACGAGCTGGCGGTGATCATCCAGGACGGCATGAAGAAGATGACCGAAGAGCAGCAGGACATCTTCTACTACATCACCGTGATGAACGAATCCTACCAGCAGCCAGCCATGCCGGCCGGTGTCGAGGAAGGCATCATCAAGGGCATGTACCTGCTCGAAGAAGACACCCGCGAAGCCGCGCACCACGTACAGCTGATGGGCTCCGGCACCATCCTGCGCGAAGTCCGCGAAGCGGCGAAGATCCTGCGTGAAGAGTTCAACGTCGGTGCCGACGTGTGGAGCGTCACCAGCTTCAACGAACTGCGTCGCGACGGCCTGGCCGTGGAACGCGCCAACCGCCTGAAGCCTGGCCAGAAGCCACAGCAGACCTACGTCGAGCAGTGCCTGAACGGTCGCAAAGGTCCGGTCATCGCCTCCACCGACTACATGAAGCTGTTCGCCGAGCAGATCCGCCAGTGGGTGCCGAGCAAAGAGTTCAAGGTCCTGGGTACCGACGGTTACGGTCGCAGCGACAGCCGCAAGAAGCTGCGTCACTTCTTCGAAGTCGACCGCCACTTCGTGGTGCTGGCTGCCCTGGAAGCCCTGGCTGACCGCGGCGAGATCGAACCCAAGGTTGTGGCTGACGCCATCGTCAAGTTCGGCATCGACCCGGACAAGCGCAACCCACTGGACTGCTGAGGAGTATTTTTAAGTGAGCGAACTCATTCGCGTACCTGACATCGGCAGCGGTGAAGGTGAAATCATCGAGCTGTTCGTCAAGGTCGGTGACCGTATCGAGGCTGACCAGAGCCTGCTGACCCTGGAGTCCGACAAGGCCTCCATGGAGATCCCGGCGCCCAAGGCCGGCGTGATCAAGGAACTGAAGGTCAAGTTGGGCGACCGCCTGAAAGAAGGCGACGAGTTGCTGGTCCTGGAAGCCGAGGGCGCCGCTGCTGCGGCTCCTGAGGCCCCGGCTGCCGCTCCGGCTCCAGCTGCCGCCCCAGCGCCAGCCGCCGAAGCAGCCCCTGCTCCGGCAGCAGCGCCGGCTGCCGCCAGCGTGCAGGACATCCACGTACCGGACATCGGTTCGTCGGGCAAGGCCAAGATCATCGAAGTGCTGGTCAAGGTCGGCGATACCGTCGAAGCCGATCAGTCGCTGATTACCCTGGAGTCCGACAAAGCCTCCATGGAAATCCCGTCGCCGGCTGCCGGCGTGGTCGAAGAAGTCCTGTGCAAGCTGGAAGACGAAGTCGGCACTGGCGACCTGATCTTCAAGCTGAAGGTTGCTGGCGCTGCGCCGGCTGCCGCTCCGGCACCTGCCGCTGCTGCTCCGGCCAAGGCTGAGGCTGCTCCGGCCGCCGCACCTGCCGCTGCCGCCCCGGCTCCAGCTCCAGCTCCAGCTCCAGCTCCGGTCGCTACCGCACCGGCTGCCGGCAGCAACGCAAAGGTTCACGCCGGCCCGGCAGTTCGCCAGCTGGCCCGTGAATTCGGTGTCGACTTGGGCGCAGTTGCTGCCACCGGTCCGCACGGCCGCATCCTCAAAGAAGACGTGCAGGTCTACGTCAAGGCGATGATGCAGAAGGCCAAGGAAGCCCCGGCAGCCGCTGGCGCAACCGGTGGCGCTGGCATCCCGCCGATCCCGGCCGTGGACTTCAGCAAGTTCGGTGAAGTAGAAGAAGTGGCCCTGACCCGCCTGATGCAGGTCGGTGCCACCAACCTGCACCGCAGCTGGCTGAACGTGCCGCACGTGACCCAGTTCGACTCCGCCGACATCACCGAGCTGGAAGCCTTCCGCGTTGCGCAGAAGGCCGTGGCCGAGAAAGCTGGCGTCAAGCTGACCGTGCTGCCACTGCTGCTCAAGGCCTGCGCCTTCCTGCTCAAGGAACTACCAGACTTCAACAGCTCGCTGGCGCCAAGCGGCAAGGCCATCATCCGCAAGAAGTACGTGCACATCGGCTTCGCCGTGGACACCCCGGACGGCCTGCTGGTCCCTGTGATCAAGAACGTCGACCAGAAGAGCCTGCTGCAACTGGCTGCCGAAGCCGCTGCGCTGGCCGAGAAGGCGCGCACCAAGAAGCTGTCGGCCGACGACATGCAAGGTGCCTGCTTCACCATCTCCAGCCTCGGCCACATTGGCGGCACCGGCTTCACGCCGATCGTCAACGCGCCGGAAGTGGCGATCCTCGGCGTCTCCAAGGCGACCATGCAGCCAGTCTGGGATGGCAAGGCCTTCCAGCCGAAGCTGATGCTGCCGCTGTCGCTGTCCTACGATCACCGTGTGATCAACGGCGCTGCCGCCGCGCGCTTTACCAAGCGCCTGGGCGACGTGCTGAGCGATATCCGCACCATGCTGCTGTAAGCGGCACACTGCCCCTCCTCGGAGGGGCAGCACCCTTTTCGAGCTGCCACGCTCGTACCTCAACCCCGCCAGCTGGCGGGGCTTTTTTTTGCCTGGCAAAAGCGCAAGGCCAATTAAGGATTTCAGCCCGGCGGCCGAAAACATATACATGACAACCCTCATGGCCGCTTGCCAGCCTCAGGGACATGATGCAACCTTGCCAGATACGCCGCCGTCCAGGCCGCGTCCCCCTTCAAGCGAGTCTTCGATGAAAAGCCAACCCGATGCCGCCAGCCGTGTGGCGGCCGAGGTCGTCACGCAGCTCCCCGTGCCCTCGCGGCTCGGCATGCTGCGTTTCGAAAGGCTGAACGAAGCCAGCTGGGCGATGCTTTATCTCGATCCTGCTTGCGAGCGCCAGTTCGGCTTGCCCGCTGCCGAGCTGTGTGCGCTGATCGATGCGCCTTATGCCAGCCTGATGGAGCCCGAGGCCCGCTACCGGTTGCACGATGAAATCCAGTTGCAACTGAGCAGCCGCGGCTACTACCGGGTGCGTTACACCCTGCACACCCAGGCCCGCGCGCTGCGCCTGCTGGAGGCCGGCGAGGCGTTCAAGCAGCACAACCGCCAACTGCTGCGCGGCTTCCTCACGGTGCTGGATGACGACGACAGTGAGCTCGACACCGACGACCTGGAATCGCGCAACAACCGCCTGCAACTGGCCCTGCAGATCAATCAGCGTGCCCAGCAGGAGCAGCTTGAACACCTGGAGCGCGTGCGTGCCCAGCAAGACCTTATCCTGCGCCTGGCCCGCCAGCGCTACAGTGCCGAAAACTCGCTGCTCGAAGCCGCCCAACTGATTACCCGCAGCGCCTGCGAGATCTACAAGGTTGACAGCGCCAGCATCTGGCACCTGGAAGAGCAGCGCCTGGAGCCGATCAGTGCCTGGCTGCGCGACGAGCAGGTGCACCGCCTGCCCGAACCGATCGATGCCAGCCGCTTCCCCGACTACCTGGACGCCTTGCACGCCAGCCGTGCCATCGACGCGCACAACGCCAACCACGACCCGCGCACCCGTGACCTGGCCGAAAGCCTCTACGCCAACAACAACGCCATGCTCGACGCCAGCATCCGCGTCGATGGCCAGGTAGTCGGCGTGTTGTGCCTGGAGCAGACCGGCCAGCCACGCGCCTGGCAGTCCGATGAAATTGCCTTTGCCGGTGAGCTCGCCGACCAGTTCGCCCAGGTCATCACCAACCACAACCGGCGCACCGCCGCCAGCGCCCTGCACCTGTTCCAGCGGGCCGTGGAACAAAGCGCCAGCGCCTTCCTGCTGGTCAACCGCGACGGCGTGGTGGAGTACGTCAACCCAAGCTTCACGGCCATCACCCAGTACAGCACCGAGGAAGTCCAGGGCCACCACCTGGCCGAGCTGCCAGCCCTGGAAAACCTCAGCGAGCTGCTGTTCGACTCGCCGTCGAGCCTGGCCATGGGCAACAGCTGGCAGGGCGAATTCAAGAGCCGGCGCAAGAACCTCGAACCTTACTGGGGCCAGCTGTCGATCTCCAAGGTGTATGGCGACAACCGTGAACTGACGCACTACATCGGCATCTACGAAGACGTCACCCAGACCAAGCTGGCCCAACAACGCATCGAGCGCCTGGCCTACACCGACAACCTGACCAACCTGGGCAACCGCCCGGCATTCATCCGCAAGCTCGATGAACGCTTCGCCCGCGACAGCGAGAACCCGATCTGCCTGCTGCTGGTGGACATCGACAACTTCAAGCGGATCAATGACAGCCTCGGCCACCAGACCGGCGACAAGCTGCTGATCAGCCTGGCCCGGCGCCTGCGCAACAGCCTGAGCGTCAACGGCGTGCTCGCCCGTTTCGCCAGCAACGAGTTCGCCGTGCTGCTCGACGACACCAGCCTGGAAGACGGCCAGGGCGTAGCCCTGCAATTGCTGCGCACCCTCGACAAGCCGATGTTCGTCGACAACCAGCTGATCAACGTGACCGCCTCGGTGGGCCTGGCGTGCGCGCCGCTGCACGGCAGCGACCCGACCACCCTGATGAAGAACGCCGGCCTCGCCCTGCACAAGGCCAAGGCCAACGGCAAGCACCAAGTGCAGGTGTTCACCGAAGTGCTCAACGCCGAAGCCAGCTACAAGCTGTTCGTCGAGAACAACCTGCGCCGCGCCCTGACCCAGAACGAGCTGGAGGTGTTCTACCAGCCCAAGCTGTGCCTGCGCAGCGGCCGCCTGCTGGGCCTCGAGGCCTTGCTACGCTGGAACCACCCCGAGCGCGGCATGATCCGCCCGGACCAGTTCATCAGCGTGGCCGAAGAAACCGGCCTGATCATCCCCATCGGCAAGTGGGTGGTGCGCCAGTCGTGCCGCATGAGCCAGCAGTTGCAGCAAGCCGGCATGGGCTGCTTGCACGTGGCCATCAACCTTTCGCCCAAGCAGTTCTCCGACCCCGACCTGGTGGCCTCGATCGGTTTGATCCTCAAGGAAGAAGGCCTGCCCCCGCACCTGCTGGAGCTGGAACTCACCGAAGGCCTGCTGCTGGAAGCGACCGAAGACACCCACCGCCAGCTCGACGAGCTCAAGGCCCTGGGCCTGACCCTGGCCATGGACGACTTCGGCACCGGTTATTCGTCGCTGAGCTACCTGAAGAAATTTCCGATCGACATCATCAAGATCGACCGCAGCTTCATCAACGAGATCCCCGACAACCAGGACGACATGGAAATCACCTCGGCGGTGGTGGCCATGGCCCACAACCTCAAGCTCAAGGTGGTGGCCGAAGGGATCGAGACGCCGGAGCAGCTCGCCTTCCTGCGCCGACACCGCTGCGACGTCGGCCAGGGCTACCTGTTCGACCGGCCAATCCCGGGCCGCGAGCTGGAAGAAAAACTCAAGCGCTATCCGCGCGGCCCAATAGCCTGACAGCTGCTTCAAGCTCGGGCACACTAATACCCATTCGGGCCCTTTCGCGGGCACGCCCGCGAAGGCCCCAACACCTATCCAACTGAATCAATACGAGGAACGGCCATGGTCCTGCGTTCGGAAATCCTGGTGAACAAAAACGTCATGCCAACCGCGGAGCAAGCCCTGCCTGGCCGCGAAACGCCCATGCAGCTGCCCGAGTTCCACTACGTTTTCAAAGACACGCCGCTGCTCGGCCCATTCTTCGAAGGCGCCATCGATTTCGCCATCTTCGGCCTGGGCTGCTTCTGGGGCGCCGAGCGCCGCTTCTGGCAGCGTGAAGGCGTGGTCAGCACGGTGGTCGGCTACGCCGGTGGCTTCACCCCGCACCCGACCTACGAAGAAGTCTGCTCGGGCCTGACCGGCCACACCGAGGTGGTGCTGGTGGTGTTCGACAAGGACAAGGTCAGCTACCGCGAGCTGCTGGCGATGTTCTGGGAACTGCACAACCCGACCCAGGGCATGCGCCAGGGCAACGACATCGGTACCCAGTACCGCTCGGCCATCTACTGCACCAGCCCTGAGCAGCTGGAGCAGGCCAAGGCCAGCCGCGACGCCTTCCAGGCCGAGCTGAGCAAGGCCGGCTTCGGCGAAATCACCACCGAAATCGACCAGGCGCCGACTGTGTACTTCGCCGAGGCCTACCACCAGCAGTACCTGGCCAAGAACCCGGACGGCTACTGCGGTATCGGCGGCACCGGCGTGTGCCTGCCACCGAGCCTGCAGGGCAACTGAACCATGAGCACGATGACCCTGTTCCACTCGCCGCTGTCACCTTTCGTGCGCAAGGTCATGGTGGTGCTGCACGAGACCGGCCAGCTAGACCGTGTCGCGCTGCAGCCGGTGAACATCAGCCCGGTGAGCGGCGACGAGCAGCTCAACCAGGACAACCCGATCGGCAAGATCCCGGCTCTGCGCCTGGAGGACGGCACCGTGCTGCACGACAGCCGAGTGATCTGCGAGTACCTCGACCTGCAGCATGTCGGCCAGCCGCTGCTGCCACGCGAGGGGTCGGCGCGCTGGCGGCGCATGACCTTGGCTTCGCAGGCGGACGCGATCATGGATGCGGCTGTGCTGAGCCGCTACGAAAGCTTCCTGCGGCCTGAAGCGAAGCGCTGGGAGGGCTGGCTCGAAGCGCAAGCCGAGAAGATTCGCCGCAGCCTGGCGAACCTTGAGCAGGAGCACCTGGCAGAGCTGGCGTCCGGGTTCGATATGGCATCGATTGGCGTGGCCTGTGCGCTAGGGTACCTGGACCTGCGTCAGCCGGAGTTCGGCTGGCGTGAGCGCCAGCCTGGCTTGGCGGCGTGGTATGCCGAGGTGGCAAAGCGGCCGTCGATGGTCGCTACAGCCCCGGTGGCCTGAAGGGCCAATCGCGGATAAATCCGCTCCTACAAATACGTGTAGGAGCGGATTTATCCGCGGTGAGGCCGGCACAGGCAGTAGAAATCAGCAGTCAGGATTGCCCGCCGTGAACTTCTTGGCCGGGTTCACCGCAGCCTTGAACTGGCGCAACGCCTTGGAACCAATCAGCAACGGGTAGTTGAAGTGGCTGCGGTCCACCAGGTTGACCTCCATGGTGCGCTTCACGCCACCCAGGCACATCTCCAGGTCGATCACCGGCCGCTTGGAGATTTCCGGCGCATCGCCCTCGTCCTCTTCCTCGGCACGCCCTTTGATCTTGCTGATTCGCGAGACCTGGTGCTCGTAGACCTTGCCGTCGGAATCCTTGGTGGCCAGGCGGAAACGCACCCACTCCTCGCCATCGCGGGTGAACAACTCGATGTCCTTGGCCGACAGCGAGGCCGTCCAGGCGCCGGTGTCCATCTTGGCTTTCAAGGTCTGGCCAAGCTCAGGCAACTTGATGTTCTCGTAACGGCCATACAGCGTCGGCTCGGCGGCCATTACCGGCAACGCCAACAGCGATAACAGGGCAAATAGAGATTTCACAGGCAGGCTTCCTTGAAAAGGGTCAGTGCTTAGACTGCACTGGCAGGATAGGTTCGCTGTCACAAGCCTAACCAACATGTTGTGAAACATTTGTCCCCGCCGTCCGGCATTGGGCATTTGGCGTAGGCCGCGCTGCTGCTTATCATTGCGCCCTGCTAATTTCCCACAACAAGAGTTTCCTTATGCGTCGCCTGCTTACCGGCATTCTCACGACCATCCTGCTGCTGCTCAACACTTTGGTGTTGATCTGCCCGCTGCTGGTCTTCGCCCTGCTCAAACTGGTGCTGCCGGGCCGTGGGCGTGACTATGCATCGTGGGCGGTAATGTGGGTGGCCGAAACCTGGTCGGAAATCGACAAGGCCATCTTCGCCCTGTGCATCCCGACCCAGTGGGACATTCGCGGTGTCGAGAACCTGCGCACCGACACCTCGTACCTGGCCGTCAGCAACCATCAGACCTGGGTCGATATCCCGGCGCTGATCGAAAGCCTCAACCGCCGCACCCCGTTCTTCAAGTTCTTCCTCAAGAAGGAGCTGATCTGGGTACCGCTGCTGGGCCTGGCCTGGTGGGGCCTGGATTATCCGTTCATGAAGCGCTACAGCAAGGCGTATCTGGAGAAGCACCCGGAACTCAAGGGCAAGGACCTGGAAATCACCAAGGCCGCCTGCGAGCTGTTCAAGCGCCAGCCGGTAACGGTGGTCAACTACCTCGAAGGCACCCGCTTCACCGAGGCCAAGCACCGTGAACAGCAATCGCCCTATCGCTACCTGCTCAAGCCCAAGGCCGGCGGCGTGGCGTTCGTGCTGGCCGCGTTGGGCGAACAGCTGGATGCGCTGCTGGACGTCACCATCGTCTATCCCGGCAACCAGGCGCCGGGGTTCTGGGCTTTGCTCAACGGCAGCATCAACCGGGTGATTATCGACATTCAAGTGCGTGAGCTGGACCCGGCGTTGTGGGATGGGGATTACGAGAATGATCCGGCCTTCCGCCAGACCGTGCAGGCCTGGGTCAATCAGCTTTGGCTGGAGAAGGACCAGCGGATTGCACAACTGCGTGCGGAAATAGGCTGAGACCTTTGCCGTCTGTACCGGCCTCTTCGCGGGGCAAGCCCGCGAAGAGGCCGGCACAGGGATATGCCTAACCCAATTAAAACCCAGGCTAATAATTAGAATAAGTAATCCTTCTTTGTCATCACCCACCCAAGTGGATAAAAATCGACCAAAGCACAACTACAAAAATGCCTGGATCGATCGATGGCCAACCCACCCAGCTCCAACTCCGCCCAACTTCGCCGTGTCCTCGGCCTCCCCGCCCTCGTGTTCTTCGGCCTGGTATACATGGTCCCGTTGACCATTTTCACCACCTACGGCATCGTCACCGAACTCACCGGTGGCCGCACTGCCGGCGCCTACATGGTCACCCTGGTGGCCATGCTGTTCACCGCCGCGTCGTACAGCTTCATGGTCAAGCGCTTCCCGGTCGCGGGCTCGGCGTACTCCTACACCAACACGGCCTTCGGCCCCAACGTCGGCTTTCTCGCCGGCTGGTCGCTGCTGCTCGACTACCTGTTCCTGCCGATGATCAACTACCTGCTGATCGGCCTGTTCCTCAACATCGCCTTCCCGGCCATCCCGGCGTGGTCCATCGCCCTGGCCTCGATCGCGCTGGTGACGGTGCTGAACGTGGTCGGCATCCACTCGGTGGCCAAGACCAGCAACCTGATCGTCGGCGCGCAGATCGTCTTCATCGTGGTGTTCGTCGCGCTGTCGTGCCAATCGCTGGCCGGCCAGCCGCTGGACCTGCTGGCGCCGCTGCTTGGGGATAACTCCAAGCCAGGTTTCGGTCCGATCATGGCGGGTGCTGCGGTGCTGTGCCTGTCATTCCTCGGCTTCGATGCCGTGTCGACCCTGGCCGAAGAATGCCGCGACGCCCGCCGGGACGTGCCACGGGCAATCATCCTTACTACCCTGTTCGCCGGGGTGCTGTTCACCGTGCTGGCCTACGTCAGCCAGTTGGTGATGCCCGGTACTACTTTCGCCAATGCCGATGCGGCAGCCAACGAGGTGATGTTCAAGGCGGGCGGGCAGTTCCTGGCCAACTTCTTCACGGCTGCGTATGTCGCCGGCAGCCTCGGCTCGGCGCTGGCCTCGCAGGCGGCGGTGTCGCGCATCCTGTTCACCATGGGGCGCGACAACGTGCTGCCGCGGCGCAGCTTCGGCTACCTGTCGCCACGCTTCGGCACGCCAGTGTTCGCCATTGCGCTGGTATCGGCATTCTCGCTGCTGGCGTTGGTGATCGACCTGGCCACCCTCGCCTCGCTGATCAGCTTTGGTGCGCTGGTGGCCTTCTCGGCGGTGAACCTGGCGGTGGTGAAGACTCACCTGATGGACGATGGCGCCCAGCGTAACCTCAAGGGGTTGCTGTGCTACGGCCTGGTGCCGCTGGTGGGGTTGGCGCTGACCTTGTGGCTGTGGACCAGCCTGTCAGCACTGACGTTGGTGATTGGCCTGTGCTGGTTTGCGTTTGGCCTGGCGTACCTCGCAGTGCTGACCGCAGGGTTCCGTCGCTCAGTGCGCCTGGTGGACTTTACCGAAGCTGCTTAACGAACATGCTTAACACCTGTGGGAGCGGGCTTGTCCCGCGAACACCGGCGTAGCCGGTGCCAGGCTCTGCGTCGCCTAGTTCGCGGGGCAAGCCCGCTCCCACAAGGTCCTCACACGGCCGTCAGACCGAAGGCTGTGCCAACGGCGCCGGCGACGTCCACAAACTCCCCAGGTTCTGCAGCAACGACCCGGCAATCCCCTGCTGCCCCAGGTACTGCAGAATCAACGGCGCAAACTGCCCGATCATCCCGGTGTCCATCCCCAGCGCCTTGAACGCATTGTCCAGGTCGCTGCGGTTCTGCACATCGTTGCCCAGCGCCTTATCCAAGGCCGACTGGCTGCCTTTGTCGCTACCCAGCAATTCACCCAATCCGCTCAGCCCGCCCAGGACATTGGCGCCCGACAGCAGGTCCAGCCCGGGCACGGCCTTGGTCAGCTGGCCATAGTCGTCGCTGCTCAGGTTGTTGCGCGCCAGCCCCAGCATCGCCCCTGCCCCGCCCACGGCCTGCTCGGGGGTAATGTTCAACTGGCTGCCCAGGGTGTTGAGCAGATTGGCCTGCGCCTCGGGCGCCTGCACCTGCCCCTGCTGCTTCTGGTTCTGCATGGTGGAGACGGCGTTGGCGGCGTCGCTCAGATTGAAGGCGAACACCGGACTTGCGGCCAGGGTCATCAGGGTTGCCAGGGTGAATGCTTTCATCGGGAGGGACCTCGCTGGCCGGGATGGCCTGGGAAACGAGCAATTGGACTGAAAATTCAGGAAGTGGTTCCTACCTCTTTGTCACCTGTCAAATCTGCCAGTTGAGACCAAATCCACCAGGGCGCACATTGGAGGCCTTCAGTAGCTCACTGAGAGTCGAACCCATGGCGACCAATTCGGGAAAAGAATTTTCAAGCCCAGATTCATCAACAGAAAGTCAGGGAACCGCGCTGGAAAGGCCCCTTTTGCACTTCTACCAAAATGATCACTTGGCAACTGAGCATTCTAAAAAAAACACGCGAAGTATCCTATGGGCCGGTGGCCTAGCTATGGCTCAATTAGACCAGGCGAAAGCATGCGCCTTCCTTCAGGTGGACCAAGCGAACTCTGTATTGGGCATGCACCCTGAATTAATGGCCTATTCACCCTACGGTCATCTTGAAATTGGCCACTTAGAATCTTTGTTCGCTTTCAATGGGCAGCGACGTCACCTTATCCTGAAAGCGTATATTTTGGGTAATGGCAAACGAGTGTATCTTCCTGCGCTATTTAGATTCTCCAGCCGCGACATATATAGTCCATCCGAGCAAGGCGGCCTGAACACTTACGCCTACTGCGCAGGGGACCCTATCAACCGAACAGATCCAAGTGGGCACATCTTCAAGTGGATTCGAAATCTGTTTGCACCTAAGCGCTCATCCTTCACAACCATTTCAAAATTAATCGCTAAAGATACTTCCCTTGACTACGCACAAAAGCTTCCATTGCAGAAGCTCGAGCTTCCCAGCTACGCTACTGCATTAGCTACACATGGTAATCCGTTTGAGCGAGCACCGACTTATGCGGCTATTCCATTCCAAGGACAGGAAACAAGGAGCATTAATTTGGGCGAGCCGCTAACGCCCATCTCAGCCTCTGACGCCCGAAGAGAATTGCTCATACTCAAAGAACGACACGACAGGTTCACTCAAGGCAAACCAAACTCACCAAACCCAGAATTTAAAAGAATGACAGACCTGCTTAATATAGAAAAGAAAATACTCATAGTTCAACACCGCCGAGTATTAGGAATTCGTAAAGAAGAAACTAGCCTGCTCCGACGATAGGATAGGGTACTAACCCGTGTCCATCACCATCGGCGCTGCGGGATACCCAAATATTATTCCAACCCGTATCAGAGCTTCCGTTTTTTCCACTTACCTGTAGGACGTTTCTGAATTACAGTCCCAAGCCGCTTAAGCCATTGCGATGATCTGGGCTGGGCTCTAGTCTCGGTCGGTCGCTGCGAAATCAGCGACCGGCTTTGACAGGCCGACCAGAAAATCCTCATGGCTTTCGCCTTCGATGGCGGCTGTGTTTGGGGCACTTCGTGTGCGCCGGGTTTTTGGTTTTTCTACCGGTCTGTCAACCCAAGCACAGCTGCCACCCTTTTGTTTGACAGCAGAGGGTGGTGGCCCCTATCGAGAAAAAACCGATGCTTAAGATTGTCCCCGATCCACCCCACACTTCCCATTCCCTCGAAGACACCCTCATCCAGGCCACGGACTATGCGCTGTGTGCCCAGACCGTCGCGCATCAGGCGATTCTGCTGCAGCCCAAGTCACCGGCCTCGATTCTGATCATGGCCACGCTGCATGAGCTCGAAACGCTGCGGGTGCTGCTTGAGACGGCGTTGATTCAGGTGCAGATGCCGGCGGAGCCGCGGACGCTGCATTAAGGCTTGAGATTTGTGTTGGCTGGGCTGGCCCTTCGCGGCTGAAGCCGCTCCTACAGGGGTTGCGCAGGGCCTGTAGGAGCGGCTTTAGCCGCGAAAGGGCCGGGCCTGACTGTCGAGAACTTCAGGGAGATAGAACGATGACCGGCGACGACACCAAAACCACCGTAGGCACGACTTTTTTCTACCAGGGCGAAGGCCAGACGCACCCGCTGTTCTGCATTGCCCCGGGTATTCCCTGCCAGAGTGCGCGCGAACAGGCTTCGGAATTGATGGGCTATGTGCGGGATTTGACCATTGATGGCCTGATGGACAACAAGCCGCAGTTGCTTTGGGCTTCACATTATCTGAGCGCGTTGGCCAAGGCGCTGATGGATGATGCTGAGCTAGGGATGATGCGCTGAGTGATGGGTTGGCAGGGCTGGCCTCTTCGCGGGCACGCCCGCTCCCACACGTGCCGTGTCAGGCTATGAAACTAGTATTTCTGCCAGTATCAAAATCCCTATGGCTGTTCAGAATGGGCTTCAAGCGGCCTCCTTTCATCCAGCACGGCAGGGACTTGAATCGTGAGCAAAACAGCTAAAAACTCGATTTTCTTCTACCAGGGCAACAAGCTCATCACCGTGAAACAAGGCGAGCAACACCGCGCCCTCTTTCGCCATGCGGCACAGCCGTTGGCCGAGCAGCAAATTAATGGACAATACGACACCACTCTACTAGCCGCTGATAAAAGTGGTTCGATTCTCAATGCAAAGGCTGGAGAAAATGCGCAAGACCATTCTTACTCAGCCTATGGCCACAACCCAACCCTACCCTCAATGCTGACCGTTGCCGGCTTCAACAGTGAATTTTTCGACCCAAGGTCAGCCTGCTATCTGCTTGGGCTCGGATATCGAACCTACAACCCGGTGTTGATGCGATTTCGATCAGCAGACTCCTGGAGTCCTTTCGGGCAAGGCGGCATAAACGCTTACGCCTACTGCAGCGGTGACCCGATCAATTACACCGACCCCAGCGGCCATATTCTGGCACTGATTAAGCCTGCCCCCCCGCTTATCAACACAAAGCCCAGACCGCCTAAATTTCTAACATCTTTCCGCAACCAGATTCGGCGCCGTTTCACAGTCGAGCATTATGAGACCTCAACCAGGACAGTAATTGGACACCCTGGAGACGGCAACGGTGCAAACAGCCAGGCAATCACAACAACACGCAGAACGCTGCGCACCACGGAGCTATTCGAAGTGGTTGCCGATCCACACAAAGGCCAGGCTACGGTACACGTCACCCGCACCAATCTGGACAGTTTCCTAGAAGTCAGTAATGACCTGCGAGCAGCGCAAGCGGTCAACGCACTGGGGAATACGGCTAAAGCAGTGAGCCCTGCCTACCTCCAGAATTTGGAGAACCGCCGGTTGGGTTTGACCCTGTATGGCGAGGCGCTGGCGCAACGAGCTGCTAACCCACTCGACCTGACGGCATACGAAGCAGGAACCTTCCGGGTAAGCCCTGGCTCTGCCTCGGCTATCCGACGGGCTAGCCAATGAAGCAAAAAGATAATGTCCATCGCAATGCTGACACAGCCCAAAGCACCAACTGGGACTTGAGTAACGCTTCCGGATTGTCCCTCTGGCAAGCGCATTCCCACACTATGACGGGCTATAAAACTGTTATTTCTGCCAGTAGCAAAATCCCTGCATCTGTTCAGAATGGGCTTCAAGCAGCCGCCATTCATCCAGCACGGCAGGGACTTGAATCATGAGCAAAGCATCGAACCGTTCGCTTTTCTTCTACCAGGGCGACAAGCTCATCACCGTGAAAGAAGGCGACCAACATCGCGCCATCTTCCGCAATGCGGAACAACCGCTGGCAGAGCTGAGCGCAGACGACACGCACTCCAGCGGCCTGCTGGCCACCGATCAGATGGGCTCGGTGCTGGTCGTGCAAGGCTCAGACAAGCAGCCATAAAAAAAAGCCCCTCGAGATGAGGGGCTTTTCGTTGCATCACAGCATCACGCCGCGCCCCACATCTTGTGCGGGTCGATCACGAATTTCTTCGGCACGCCTGCATCGAACTCGCCGTAGCCTTCCGGCGCCTGATCCAGGTTGATCACCTGCACGCCGACCACTTCAGCAATGTTGATGCGGTCCCACATGATCGCCTGCATCAGCTGGCGGTTGTACTTCATGGTCGGGGTCTGGCCGGTGTGGAAGCTGTGCGACTTGGCCCAGCCCAGGCCGAAGCGGATGCTCAGCGCGCCGATCTTGGCGGCGGCATCCACCGCGCCCGGGTCTTCGGTCACGTACAGGCCCGGGATGCCGATGTTGCCGGCCACGCGGGTCACTTGCATCAGCGAGTTCAGCACGGTGGCTGGCGCTTCATGCTTGGCACCTTCGTGGCCATGGCCACGTGCCTCGAAGCCAACGGCGTCAACGGCGCAGTCCACTTCCGGTTCGCCGAGGATGTCGACGATCTGCTCGTGCAGCGGGGTGTCCTTGGACAGGTCGACCACTTCGAAGCCCTGGGACTTGGCGTGGGCCAGGCGAGCCGGATTGAGGTCGCCAACGATCACGCAGGCGGCGCCCAGCAGGCGTGCCGAGGCAGCGGCGGCCAAGCCGACCGGGCCGGCACCGGCGACGTAGACGGTGCTGCCAGGGCCTACACCGGCAGTGACAGCGCCGTGGTAGCCGGTTGGCAGGATGTCGGACAGGCAGGTCAGGTCACGGATCTTTTCCATGGCCTTGTCGCGGTCCGGCAGTTTCAGCAGGTTGAAGTCGGCGTACGGCACCAGCACGTACTCGGCCTGGCCGCCGGTCCAGTCGCCCATGTCGACATAGCCGTAGGCGCCGCCAGCGCGGGCCGGGTTGACGGTGAGGCAGACACCGGTGTGCATCTCTTTGCACGAGCGGCAACGGCCGCAGGCGACGTTGAACGGTACCGACACCAGGTCGCCGATCTTCAGGCGCTCTACGTCACGCCCCATCTCGACGATTTCACCGGTGATTTCGTGGCCCAGGACCAGGCCGACCTGGGCAGTGGTGCGGCCACGGACCATGTGCTGGTCGGAGCCGCAGATGTTGGTGGAAACCACCTTGAGGATCACGCCGTGCTCGATCTTGTTGCCGCGTGGGTCTTGCATTTTCGGGTAGTCGATTTTCTGCACCTCGACCTTGCCCGCGCCGAGATACACCACTCCACGATTGCCAGACATGCTCTTACCTCGCTCGATTTATATTTATGCAGCGGTGGTTGAACGCGCCGCCATCCATGGGCGGCTTGTGTTACTGGAATGCAGGGAATTGTGGGCCTGATACGGCGATTTGCACTGACTGGAAGCGACAGGGAGATGCCTTTTAACGGCAATGCCCCAACCCTCCAGAAACCGGCGTTCACAACCCTCACCATGTGAGCCGGTGCTCAAGCCATAGATAGTTACTGCAAGGTTGCCTTGGTCGCCTGCTTTGATGTGCAAACGTCATGTGACGTATCAAGCAGGAGTTTCTCGCATGAATCTTCAAGATTACTGGGTAAAAGCTGCCACCCAATACGGTATAGCCCTGGACGTCGAATATGGGCTAAACAAAGGGGACGGTATTTTCATGGGTACCGAATGGCTATTCGAGACCGTCGAGGCCAGTGTTGAGCAAGGGTGGAAATACGAGTTTGATGCTGACGGCGATGAGGTTTGGGAGGTAGCCTGGGATACCTGGCAGCATGGCTTGGTTGGCACCACTAAGACGACTGAAGCATTCCGAGTCAAGTACATAGCGGCACTCAAGGAGGCGATTCAAGACTACTTGAACTCGATCGCCCCTCAAGGCAGCAACGGTTAAAGCACCACCGTCCGGTTGGCGTTGAGGAACACCCGCCGCTCGATGTGATACCCCACCGCCCGCGCCAAGGTCAGGCACTCGATATCGCGCCCCTTGGCAATCAGGTCTTCCGGGTAATGGCTGTGGTCAACCACCTCGACGCCCTGGGCAATGATCGGCCCTTCGTCGAGGTCGTTGTTGATATAGTGCGCCGTGGCGCCGACCATCTTCACGCCCTTGTTGTAAGCCTGGTGATAAGGCTTGGCGCCCTTGAACCCAGGCAGCAACGAGTGGTGAATGTTGATCGCCCAACCATCCAGGCGCCGGCACAGCTCCGGCGACAATACCTGCATGTAGCGGGCAAGCACCACCAGCTCCGCGCCGGTTTCCTCGATCACCTGGACCACCTTGCGCTCTTGCGCCGGCTTGTCCTTCGGGTCGAGGGCGAAGTGGTAGTAGGGAATCTTGTGCCAGTGTGCCAGGGGTTCGAGGTCGGGGTGGTTGGACACCACCGCGACCACGTCCATGGCCAGCTGGCCAATGCGCTGACGATACAGCAGGTCGTTCAGGCAATGGTCGGCCTTGGACACCATGATCACCACCTTGGGGCGATGGTTGGGTGCGGTCAGCTCGAAGGCCATGCCGAAGGCTTCGCTGCGCTCGGCGAGGCCGGCACGGAAGCCCGCCTCGTCGAAATCATCCGGCTGGCGGAACTCCACGCGAATGAAGAAACGCCCCGACAGCCGGTCATCGAAGGAGTGGTGCTCGGTGACGTAGCAGCGCTGCTCGTAGAGGTAACGCGTCACCACGTCGACGGTGCCGAGCATGCTCGGGCAGTCGGCGGTGAGAATCCAGGTATCCGGTGCCCGACTCATGTTCTGCTCTCCTTAGGCTTCGATGCTCAAGCCGTACTCGGCCGAAGCGTCCTGCAGCCACAGCCACCAGTAGTCAGCGAAGCTGCGGCGGATCACCAGTTCCCAGGTGTCTTCGGCGGTGCGGCGTATCACCAGCTGCGACTTGGCGAACACGGTGCCGACGGCCTTGCCGACCGGGAAGTTGTTCGGGTGAACATCATAGCTGGTCGATTTCATCAGCACTTCGCGCACATTCGGGCCGCGCAGTTCCAGCAGGCTCTGCCCGCCGCTGACGTTGACCACCTGGATGTGCTGGCCTTCGAGGGCCGCGCGCAGCTTCTGCTCGACCGCCAGTTCCTGGCCGCCCGGGACGATCAGCAGCCACTCGTCAGGGCCGACCCATTGCAGCGACATCTCGTTGTTGGCGACCACGGTCAGGGCGACCGGCAGCTCAAGGCCCAGGGCCTTGTGCACGCCGGCGGCGAATTCCGGGTCGTGGCCATTGCCACGCAGCGTGAGGTGGCCGAGGAACTTGCGTTCACGCAGGGTCACGCCTGCGTTCTTGCGGCCCTTGCCAACCAGGCTGGCCAGGTCGGCGTGGTGCAGTGGCGACTGGGCCTTGGCCTCGGCGCCGGGGTTTTGCTGGAAGACGTTGATAGCGCTCATTTCTTACCTGCCTTGAATTCTGTTGTCCGTAAGACCGAAGGTCAGACGCAATGCCCGAATGCTGGCGAGAGTCTGTGGGAGCGGGCTTGTCCCGCGAAGAGGGCGGCATGGCCACCATCGCATTCGCGGGGCAAGCCCGCTCCCACAGGGCTTGCATTTCAAGCGGACCTATCTATGGGCCTCAAACGTTCTGCCGCTCACCTTTCGGATCGAAGAACACCGAAGACACGATCTCCGCCTCGATCACGCTGCCATCCGCCTGGGGCGAGTAAACACGCTCGCCCATGCGCTTGAGGCCGCCCTTGACCACGCCCATGGCGAACGAATAGCCCAGGGAGTTGGAGGCGTAGCTGGAGGTGACGTGGCCAACCATGTCCATCGGGATCGGCTGCTTGGGATCGAAGACCAGCTGGGCGCCTTCCGGCAGCCACTTGGTCGGATCGATCGGTTTCAGGCCTACCAGCTGCTTGCGGTTCTCGCGCACGCAGTCTTCGCGGTTCATGCCACGCAGGCCGATCCACGAGAACGGCTTGTTGCGGCCCACGCACCAGCTCATGTTGAGGTCGTCGGGGGTCATCGAGCCGTCGGTGTCCTGGCCAACGATGATGAAGCCCTTCTCGGCACGCAGCACGTGCATGGTCTCGGTGCCGTACGGGGTCAGGTTGTACTTCTTGCCGGCCTCGATGATCTGTTCCAGCACGCCCATGGCGTAGTTGGCCTGCACGTTGACTTCGTACGACAGTTCGCCAGTGAACGAGATACGGAACACGCGGGCCGGTACGCCGCCGACGTTGCCTTCCTTCCAGGTCATGAACGGGAAGGCGTCCTTGTCCATGTCGATGTCGGTCAGCTCGCTGAGCAGCTTGCGGCTGTTCGGGCCGGACAGGGTCATGGTGGCCCAGTGGTCGGTGACCGAGGTGAAGTACACCTTCAACTCTGGCCATTCGGTCTGGTGGTACAGCTCCATCCACTGCAGCACGCGGGCAGCGCCGCCGGTGGTGGTGGTCATGATGAAGTGGTTGTCGCCGACACAGGCGGTCACGCCGTCGTCGAAGACCATGCCGTCTTCCTTGCACATCAGGCCGTAGCGCGCCTTGCCGACGTCGAGCTTGGTCCAGGCGTTGGTGTAGATGCGGTTGAGGAACTCGCGCGCATCCGGGCCCTGGATGTCGATCTTGCCCAGGGTCGAGGCGTCCAGCAGGCCCACGCTGTCGCGCACGGCCTTGCATTCACGGGCAACCGCGGCATGGATGTCCTCACCGGCTTTCGGGAAGTACCAAGGGCGCTTCCACTGACCGACGTCTTCGAACTCGGCGCCGTTCTTCACGTGCCAGGCATGCAGGGCGGTAAAGCGCACCGGCTCGAACAGGTGGCCACAGTGACGGCCGGCTACCGCGCCGAAGGTCACCGGCGTGTAGTTCGGGCGGAACATGGTGGTGCCCATTTCCGGGATGGTGATGCCGATCGAACGGGCGGCGATGGCCAGGCCGTTGATGTTGCCCAGCTTGCCCTGGTCGGTGCCGAAGCCCAGCGCGGTGTAGCGCTTGACGTGCTCGACCGACTCGAAGCCTTCGCGGGTGGCCAGTTCGATAGCGGCGGCGGTGACGTCGTTCTGCTGGTCGACGAACTGCTTGGGTGCGCGGGCAGTGCCTTTGTCGTGCGGCACCTGGAACAGCGCCACAGTGGCCTCTTCCTTGCGCGCCACGGTTTTCGGCAGGCTGCCAACGGTGGCCTTGAAGCCCGCTTCAGTGGCGGCGCGGGCACCGCCTTCGAAACCATCGGCAATCACATCGCCCAGGGCGTAGACGCCGTTGATGCCACCCACGCATTCACGCTTCTGCGGAGCATCGCCCGGTACGAAGCCGAGGATGTCTTCACGCCATACCGGGCGACCGCCCAGGTGCGAAGCCAGGTGCACGATCGGGCTGTAACCGCCGGAGGTAGCGATCAGGTCGCATTCGAGGGTTTCGCCTGGGCTGGTGACCTTGTGCGCCTGCACATCGATGGCGGCCACACGGGCGCCGCTGACGTGCTTGGTGCCCTTGGCCTCGATCACGGCACTGGAGGTGAGGATGCGGATGCCTTTGGCACGTGCTTCTTCAACCAGCGAACCACGCGGGTTGTGACGGGCATCGGCAATGGCGACCACCTGCAGGCCGGCGTCGTGCCAATCCAGCGCGGCGCGGTAGGCGTGGTCGTTGTTGGTCGACAGCACCAGTTTGCGCCCTGGGGCCACGCCGTAACGGCGCACGTAAGTGGAAACTGCGCCAGCCAGCATGTTGCCCGGCAGGTCGTTGTTGCCGTACACCAGTGGGCGCTCGTGGGCGCCGGCAGCCAGGACCACGCGCTTGGCGCGGACACGGTGCACGCGTTGACGCACCTGGCCGATCGGGGCGCGGTCGCCGAGGTGGTCGGTGAGGCGCTCGTGAATGGTCAGGAAGTTGTGGTCGTGGTAGCCGTTGACCGTGGCGCGTGGCAGCAAGGTCACTTCCGGCAGGCTTTGCAGCTCTTTGACCACCGCGTTGACCCAATCAGCGGCAGGCTTGCCGTCGAGGGTTTCGCGGGTGTCGAGCAGGCTGCCGCCGAACTCTTCCTGCTCGTCAGCCAGGATCACCCGGGCACCGCTGCGGCCAGCGGCCAGCGCGGCGGCCAGGCCAGCAGGGCCGGCGCCAACGATCAGCACGTCGCAGTGCTGGTTCATGTAGTCGTAGCTGTCCGGGTCGTTCTGCAGCGGCGCACGGCCCAGGCCGGCTGCCTTGCGGATGTACTTCTCATAAGTCATCCAGAACGATTTCGGGTACATGAAGGTTTTGTAGTAGAAGCCCGGCGGCATCATGTTGCCGCCGACCTTGCCGAGGATGCCCATGACGTCGTTGTTGACGTTCGGCCAGCCGTTGGTGCTGGTGGCGACCAGGCCTGCGTACAGCGCCTGTTGGGTGGCACGCACGTTGGGGATCTGGGTGGCTTCGCTGGAGCCGATCTGCAGGATCGCGTTCGGCTCTTCGCTACCGGCGGCGATGATGCCGCGTGGGCGCGAGTACTTGAAGCTGCGGCCTACGATGTCGACGCCGTTGGCCAGCAACGCGGCGGCCAGGCTGTCACCGGCATAACCCTGGTAGGTCTTGCCGTTGAAGGTGAAGTTAAGGACCTTGCTGCGGTCGATACGGCCGCCGCTGGCGAGGCGATAGGTCTGGCTCATACTTTTTCCCCTTGGCCTTTGACGGCGGACGGTGCGATCGCAGCTTTGCCATCAGCGGTCACTTGCGGCTTCTGGCCAATCTTGTAGGTTTCCAGAATCTCGTAGGTCACGGTGTTGCGGGTGACGTTGAAGTACTGGCGGCAACCGGCAACGTGGTCCCACAGTTCGTGATGAATACCGCGTGGGTTGTCACGGTAGAACATGTAGGTACCCCACTCCTCGTCGGAGCAGGCGTTGGGGTCCAGCGGGCGGGCGATGTGCGCCTGGCCAGAGGCGTGGAACTCTTCTTCGGAGCGCAGCTCGCCACAGTGGGGACAGAAAATATGCAACATGACGGTGGCTCCGGTTAGTGGGCGACGGCGGCGGCGCCGTGTTCGTCGATCAGTGCGCCGTTGTAGAAGCGGTCCATGGAGAACGGCGCGGCCAATGGGTGCATTTCGCCTTTGGCCAGGCTCGCGGCGAAGACGTTGCCCGAACCCGGGGTCGCCTTGAAGCCGCCAGTCCCCCAACCGCAGTTGAAGAACATGTTCTTGACCGGCGTCTTGGTGATGATCGGGCACGCGTCTGGCGAGGTATCGACGATGCCGCCCCACTGGCGGTTCATGCGAACGCGCGACAGGTTGGGGAACATCTCGACGATGGCCTGCAGGGTGTGCTCGATCACCGGGTACGAACCGCGCTGGCCGTAGCCGACCCAGCCGTCGATACCGGCACCGATCACCAGGTCGCCCTTGTCGGACTGGCTGATGTAGCCGTGTACGGCGTTGGACATGATCACGCTGTCGATGATCGGCTTGATCGGCTCGGAAACCAGCGCCTGCAGCGGGTGCGATTCCAGCGGCAGGCGGAAGCCGGCCAGCTTGGCCATGTGCCCGGAGTTACCGGCGGTAACCACGCCAACGCGCTTGGCGCCGATGAAGCCTTTATTGGTTTCCACGCCGATGACCGCGCCGTTTTCCTTGCGGAAACCGATCACTTCGGTCTGCTGGATCAGGTCGACGCCCAAGGCATCGGCGGCACGGGCGAAGCCCCAGGCCACGGCGTCGTGGCGGGCCACGCCACCACGGCGCTGAACGGTGGCGCCAAGGATCGGGTAACGGGTGTTCTTCGAGCAGTCCAGGTACGGGATTTCGGCCGCGACCTGGGCAGTGTTCAGCAGTTCGCCATCGACACCGTTGAGGCGGTTGGCGCTGACACGCCGCTCGGAGTCACGCATGTCCTGCAGGGTGTGGCACAGGTTGTAGACGCCGCGCTGGGAGAACATCACGTTGTAGTTGAGGTCCTGGGACAGGCCCTCCCACAGCTTCATGGCGTGCTCGTACAGGTGCGCCGATTCGTCCCACAGGTAGTTGGAACGCACGATGGTGGTGTTACGGGCGGTGTTGCCGCCGCCCAGGTAACCCTTCTCGATCACCGCAACGTTGGTGATGCCGTGTTCCTTGGCCAGGTAGTAGGCGGTTGCCAGGCCATGGCCGCCACCGCCGACGATGACCACGTCGTAGACCTTTTTAGGGGTTGGCGTGCGCCACATGCGCTGCCAGTTTTCGTGGTGGCTGAGGGAGTGTTTGAAAAGGCCGAAGCCCGAGTAGCGTTGCATGGTCGTTTACTCCACTCAGCGGTAAACAGGGAAGTCAGCGCACAGGGCCGCGACGTTCTTCGCCACATCGGCTTCGACGTCGGCGTCACCGAGGTTGTCGAGGATGTCGCAGATCCAGCCGGCCAGGGCCACACACTGGGCGACCTTGAAGCCGCGAGTGGTGACGGCCGGGGTGCCGATGCGCAGGCCGGAGGTGACGAATGGCGACTGCGGGTCGTTCGGCACGGCGTTCTTGTTGACGGTGATGTGCGCGCGGCCCAGGGCGGCGTCGGCATCTTTGCCGGTCAGGCCCTGGCGGATCAGGCTGACCAGGAACAGGTGGTTGTCGGTGCCACCGGAGACAACGTCGTAGCCGCGGTCGATGAATACCTGGGCCATGGCCTGGGCGTTTTCGATCACTTGCTTCTGGTAGGCCTTGAAGCCTGGCTCCAGCGCTTCCTTGAAGCACACGGCCTTGGCGGCGATCACGTGCATCAGCGGGCCGCCCTGGGCGCCAGGGAATACGGCGGCGTTGAGTTTCTTCTCGATCTCTTCGTTGGCCTTGGCCAGGATCAGGCCGCCACGTGGGCCGCGCAGGGTCTTGTGGGTAGTGGTGGTGACCACATCGGCGAACGGGATCGGGTTCGGGTACAGGCCAGCGGCAACCAGGCCGGCAACGTGGGCCATGTCGACGAACAGCAGCGCCCCGACCTTGTCGGCGATGGCGCGGAAGCGTGGGAAGTCGAGGGTCTTGGAGTAGGCCGAGAAGCCGGCAACGATCATTTTCGGCTTGTGCTCGACAGCCAGGCGCTCGACTTCGTCGTAGTCGATCAGGCCGGTGTTGGTGTCGATGCCGTACTGCACAGCGTTGTACAGCTTGCCCGAGGACGACACCTTGGCGCCGTGGGTCAGGTGGCCGCCGTGGGCCAGGCTCATGCCGAGGATGGTGTCACCGGCCTGCAGCAGGGCCAGGTAGACCGCGCCGTTGGCCGAAGAGCCGGAGTGCGGCTGGACGTTGGCGTAGTCGGCGCCGAACAGCTGCTTGGCGCGTTCGATGGCCAGGGCTTCTACCTTGTCGACGTGCTCGCAGCCACCGTAGTAGCGCTTGCCCGGGTAGCCTTCGGCGTACTTGTTGGTCAGGCCGCTGCCTTGGGCCTGCATCACGCGCTTGGAGGTGTAGTTTTCCGAGGCGATCAGCTCGATGTGGTCCTCCTGGCGCTGTTCTTCGGCATTCATCGCCGCCAGCAGTGCATCGTCATAACCCTGGATCTGGTCTTGCTTGCTGAACATCGTGTATCTCCCGGCAGCGATCGTTTTTTGTCGTGGGGCACTGTGGCCCTTTGTGGCGATGTTATGACTGGCCGGGGCGGGTCAGATGCCTGCGCACGCCTTGCAATGGCGCGTTTACGACATTGGCTTTTGCGTTGACCGTGCCGGCCTCTTCGCGGGGCAAGCCCGCTCCCACAATGATCGGTGTGCACAGGGCCATTGTGGGAGCGGGCTTGCCCCGCGAAGAGGCCGGTACAGCCCCCTGAAGCCAGCTTATGCCGGGGTTGTATAGGCAACCGCTGAATCGATGGTTTAGAGTGCTGTTCTGCGTCGTTCACAGGACAGTGCCATGACAGACAAGAGCCAACAATTCGCCAGCGACAACTATTCCGGCATCTGCCCCGAAGCCTGGGCCGCAATGGAAAAAGCCAACCACGGCCACGACCGCGCCTACGGCGACGACCAGTGGACCGAGCGTGCATCGGAGTACTTCCGCAACCTGTTCGAAACCGACTGCGAGGTGTTCTTCGCCTTCAACGGCACCGCCGCCAACTCCCTGGCCCTGGCCTCGCTGTGCCAGAGCTACCACAGCGTGATCTGCTCCGAGACCGCCCACGTCGAAACCGACGAATGTGGCGCGCCGGAGTTCTTCTCCAACGGCTCCAAACTGCTCACCGCGCCCAGCGTAAACGGCAAGCTGACGCCCGAATCGATCCGCGAAGTGGCGCTCAAGCGCCAGGACATTCACTACCCAAAGCCACGCGTGGTCACCATCACCCAGGCCACCGAAGTCGGTACCGTCTACCGCCCCGACGAGCTCAGAGCGATCAGCGCCACCTGCAAGGAGCTGGGCCTGAACTTGCATATGGACGGCGCGCGCTTCACCAATGCCTGCGCATTCCTTGGCTGCAGCCCGGCCGAGTTGACCTGGAAGGCCGGCGTCGATGTGCTGTGCTTTGGCGGCACCAAGAACGGCATGGCGGTGGGCGAGGCGATCCTGTTCTTCAACCGCCAGCTGGCCGAGGACTTCGACTACCGCTGCAAGCAGGCCGGGCAGCTGGCGTCGAAGATGCGCTTCCTGTCGGCGCCGTGGGTCGGGTTGCTGGAAAATGGCGCCTGGTTGCGCCATGGCGCGCATGCCAACCATTGCGCGCAGTTGCTGGCATCGTTGGTGAGTGACTTGCCAGGGGTCGAGCTGATGTTCCCGGTGGAGGCCAACGGGGTGTTCCTGCAAATGCCGGAGCACGCTATTGAAGCGCTGCGTGGCAAGGGCTGGCGGTTCTATACCTTCATTGGTAGCGGCGGTGCGCGGTTCATGTGCTCGTGGGATACCGAGCAAGAACGGGTGCGTGAACTGGCGGCGGATATCCGTAGCATCATTACTGCCTGACAGATTGCATTCGCGGGCATGCCCGCTCCCACAGGATTAGCGCAGCCTTCGGGCGCTGTGCAGTACCTGTGGGAGCGGGCAAGCCCGCGAAGAAGCCAACCCCGCTCTACAGCTTGAACCCACCCATCTGCCGCGCCAGGTCATCAGCCAAGCCACGCAGCGCCTGGCACTCCTCCCGACAGCCCTGCACCTCCGCCGCCGTCTCCCGCGCCAGGTCGGAAATCCCCTGCACCGTCCGGTTGATCTCCTCGGTCACCGCCGACTGCTCCTCGGTCGCCGTGGCCACCTGGTGGTTCATGTCGCTGATGTGCTCGACCTGATCGGTAATCGCGCCCAACGACGCGCCAGTGCGCTGACTGGATTCCACACCACTGCCGGTCGCCTGCTGCCCCGCCTGCATCGAACTCACGGCGGAACCGGCACCCTGTTTAAGGCGCTGGATCATTTGCTGCACTTCGTCGGTGGACAGCTGTGTACGCCGGGCCAACGTGCGCACTTCGTCAGCCACCACGGCAAACCCACGGCCCATTTCGCCAGCCCTGGCCGCTTCAATGGCAGCGTTCAGCGCCAACAGGTTGGTCTGTTCGGAAATACTGCGAATCACCGCCAATACCTGATCAATCGAGGCGACTTCATCGGCCAACTGGCTGACCGCATCGGCAGCCTTGCCGATATCGCCGGACATGCCCTCGATACCCTGGATCGAGCGCCGCACCACTTCGCGCGCCTGCAGCGCCTCCTCCCGCGCCGATTGCGATGCCTGCGCCGCGTCGCCGGCATTGCGGGCGATGTCCTGCACGGTCAGGCCCATCTCGTGCACGGCGGTGGCGACCATTTCGGTCATTTCCTGCTGGCGCCCGGAGCGCTCGGCGGTGTTATCCACCACCTGGGTCACCTGCTCTACTGACTGGTGCAGGCGTTCGCTGGTGCGCAACACTTCGCCGATCAGGCCACGCTGGCTGTCGAGGAAGCGATTGAAACCACGGGCCAGATCGCCCAGTTCATCTTGGAGGGAATCGTCCAGACGATGGCTGAGATCTCCGCCACCACTGCCGATCTGTACCAGCGCGGCGGTGACGCGACGGATCGGGAGCGCCAGGCCACGCGCCAGCAGCACCACCAGCAGCAGCGAAATCAATGCAACCGCGCCACCAATCAGGCTGGTCAGCCATACCGCCTGGCGCATCTGTGCATAGATTTCCGACTTCGGTACCTCGGCCACCAAGGTCCAGTTCAAGTCACGCAAGGGCAAACCCAGCGCCAGATAATCTTCACCGTCTCGACTGAACTGACCGCTGTGCAGTTGGCCGCCCTTGACCATGACCGCCCTGGCCGCGTCTTCACCCATCTGCTCGGCGAGCTGAAGCTTGCCGCTGAAGGACGCGTCCGGGTGCACCTGGATCAGCCCATCGTTGCGCACCAGGAAAACCTTGCCGTGCTCGCCGAAACTGAAGTCGTGGATGAGTTTCGACAGTTCGGTCATGCGCAGGCCCATGCCGGCTACGCCGATCAGCTTGCCGGCCTTTTCCACCCGGTAATCGATGAACAGCGCCAGTTCGCCCGTCGCATGATCGATATCGATGTTCACCAGGCGTTCGGCGCCACTGTCGATGTAGCCGTAGAACCACTTGTCATTGGGGTTGGCGCGACTGAGCACGCGGTCCAGGCCATTCTCGTTGTAGTA
Source organism: Pseudomonas sp. NPDC086566 (assembly GCF_050280885.1). NCBI lineage: Bacteria > Pseudomonadati > Pseudomonadota > Gammaproteobacteria > Pseudomonadales > Pseudomonadaceae > Pseudomonas > Pseudomonas sp. NPDC086566. The sequence goes on along the minus strand of NZ_JBNNWD010000002.1, from coordinate 506,262 downwards.
GTTGCCGGTTTCGGTCGAGGCGAACAGCGTGGTGAACGCATGGTTGCGTTGCTTGGCGGCCTGCAGGTACTCCAGGAATTGCGGGGCTTGCGCGGGATCTTCGCCAGCGGCAAGCCAATCGCGCAGCAGGGTATTGCCGGCAATGTCGGCGGCAGCCACCAGAGGCTGGCCGAGCATGCGCTCGATGTCGTTGCGGATGGCTTCGATGCTGGCCGGCAATGCGGTGTCGACCAGGTAACGTTCGGTCAGGCGGTTGAGTGCCACCGTGAAGATGATCACCACCACCAGGATGCTCGCCAGCAGGGCGGCGCCCATGCTTGCAATCAATTGCCACTGGATGCTCTTACGCCAGATACGCATGCCCCTGCTCCCCGCCAATTATTGTTTTGCGGGAAGTGTATACACTTGCGTATTCAGTTAATCCAGTGATCTGGAACAATGGGGCCGCACTGCGACCCCGAAGATGTCAGGACTCAGCGATAGTCTTGACGATGGCGTCCACCGTGGCGTCGATCTGCGCCTGGGTACGCTCGAGGGTCTGCTGGTGTTCCTTTTGCAGCTCGACCTGCCTGGAACACAGGTTCAGCGCTGCCAGCACCAACAACTTGTCGCCGATCAGGGTCGGGTACTGGCGTTTGGTCTCGCTCAGCGCGGAATTGAGCATACGCACTGCCTGGGCCAAGGTTTCTTCCTGGCCTGCGGGCGCCTTGATCGAATAGTCGCTGCCAAGGATCGACACGACATTGATCGGCTGCGCTTGCAGTCTCATGCGCCGACGACGCCTGCACTGGCGCGGTCAACCAGCGCCTGGATTCGCGCGGCGGTGGCGCCGTGCTTCTCTTCCTGCTCCATCAGCGACAGTTGCAGGGTTTCGTTTTCTTCCTTGGCCTGGGCCAGTTCCTGGCCGAGGGCGGTGTTCTGCTCGGTGAGTTGAGCGTTTTTCTGCATCAGGTCGCTGACCAGTTGCTCGAGTTGATTCAGGGAGGCTTCCAGCATGGGTCTATCTCGGGTTGTTGCAAAGGGCGCACACGATAAAGAAAAGCGTGAGCCCCCGCCATTAAATATCGGATTCTCAAGGGTTCTAACCCGCAGATTGACAGGGTATCGGGCCCCTTGTTCCGACCTGGGTCAACCGCCGGTCAGGTAATGGGCCTGTGCGCTGAAAACTTTCATGTGGTCATCCTCAAGACTGTTCAGTCACGACCGATAGACAGGTAGGTCATATTCCGTCGCACGGACCGCGCCACCCCTCCCAGCCTGGACTCTCTCCATGTCACTACGCAACATGAACATCGCACCGCGAGCGTTGCTCGGGTTCGCTCTGATCGGCGCGCTCATGCTCGGCCTCGGTATCTTCTCGCTCATGCAAATGGGCAACATCCGACAGGCCGGCGTAACCATTGAAGTCAACAGCGTGCCCAGCATCAAGACGCTCGACGAACTGGCTGCGCTCAACCTGCGCCTGCGCTCATTGTCCTACCGGCTGCTGCTCAACCGCGAAGCGGAAACCCAGCGCGACACCCTCAACCTGCTGGACCAGCGCAACGCCCAGATCGACCGTGCCCGCCAGGCCTACCTGCCAATGATCACCGCAGCAGACGAGCGTGCCGCCTTCGAGCAGTACACCCAGCTGCTCAACCAGTACCGCCAGCTCGAGTCGCGCATGCGCAGCCTGAGCCAGGCCGACCGCCTCGACGAACTGCGTGACTTGCTCAACCGCGACCTGCTGGCCAATTCCGAACAGATCAACAAGGTCATGGAGACCCTGGTCCAGATCAACACCGAGCAGACTCGCGCCACCAATGAAACCGCCGCCAACCAGTACGACACCGCGTTCGGCCTGGTAATCGGCCTGTTGGTTGCCGCGACCGCGCTGACCTTCCTCTGCGCCTTCCTGCTGACCCGCAGCATCGTCAAGCCGATCGAAGAAGCCTTGCAGGCAGCCGAGCAGGTGGCCGACGGCGACCTGACCAAGGTCATCCGCGCCGAAGGTACCGACGAAGCGGCCCGTCTGCAGCGCGCCATGGCGCGCATGCAGGACAAGCTGCGCGACACCCTGCAACTGATCGCCGGCTCCGCTACCCAGCTGGCCTCGGCGGCCGAGGAGTTGAACTGCGTCACCGACGAAAGCGCCCGCGGCCTGCAGCAGCAGAACAACGAAATCGAACAGGCCGCCACCGCCGTCACCGAGATGACCAGCGCCGTGGAAGAAGTGGCGCGCAATGCGGTCAGCACATCGGAAGCTTCAAGCGAAGCCAGCCGCTCGGCAGGCGACGGCCGTGACCTGGTCATGGAAACCGTGGGCGCCATCGAGCGCATGAGCGTCGACGTGCAGGCCACCGCCAGGCTGATCACTCACCTGGCCGAGCAATCGCGCGACATCGGCAAGGTGCTCGACGTGATCCGCGGCCTGGCCGACCAGACCAACCTGCTGGCGCTGAACGCGGCGATCGAAGCGGCACGTGCCGGTGAGGCGGGGCGTGGTTTTGCCGTGGTGGCGGACGAAGTGCGGGCGCTGGCGCACCGCACCCAGCAGTCGACCAGCGAGATCGAGCGCATGATCGGCAGCATCCAGGGCGGTACCGAAGAGGCGGTGGAATCGATGCGCACCAGCACCGAGCGCGCCGAATCGACGCTGAATATCGCCAAGGGTGCGGGCATGGCGCTGGATACCATCGCCGGGGCCGTGGCGCAGATCAACGAGCGTAACCTGGTCATTGCCAGTGCAGCGGAAGAGCAGGCCCAGGTGGCGCGTGAAGTGGATCGCAACCTGGTGAACATCAATGACCTGTCGGTGCAGAGTGCGACCGGTGCGCATCAGACCAGCGCAGCGAGTGCCGAGCTGTCGCGCCTGGCCGTTGATCTGAACGGGTTGGTGGCTCGCTTCCGTACCTGATTTCAGATTGCCGGGGCCGCTTTGCGGCCCCCTGCAATATCGGATCAGTAATCGATCCGCACATCCCCCTTCGGCACACTGCAGCACGACAGGATGTAGCCCTCGGCTTCGTCGTCCTCGGTAATCCCGCCGTTGTGTTCCATCTCCACTTCGCCGCCCAGCTTGAGCACCTTGCAGGTCCCGCAAATGCCCATGCCGCAGGCTTTCGGGATCATCAGCCCAACTTTCGCCGCCGCCGCATGCACGGTCTCGCCCGGGGCGACGCGGATGCTCTTGTCGCTGCCGATGAATTCCACCAGGTTGAGGTCCGAAGCATCCACTTCCGGTGCGTCGGCCGCCTGCTCGGCATGCTCCACCGCATCGGCCTTGGCCTCAGGGGGCGTCGCGCCGAACGACTCCTCGTGGTAGTTCTTCATGTCGAAGCCGACCGCTTCGAGCATGCGCTTGACCGCACTCATGTACGGCGTCGGGCCGCAGCAGAACACCACACGCTCCATGTAGTCCGGCGCGATCAGCTCCATCAGGCGCTGGTTGAGGTAACCGCGATAGCCCGCCCAAGGCTCACCCAGCCCATGCTTCTCGCAGATGATGTGCAGGCTGAAGTTGGGAATGCGCGACGCCATCTGTTCCAGCTCGCGATGGTAGATGATGTCCTTGGGCGAACGGGCACTGTGCACGAACACCATGTCGACGTTGGCGTTGGTGTCGTAGAACCAGCGCGCCATCGACATCACCGGGGTAATGCCCACGCCACCGGAGAGGTACAGCACCTTGCCCGCCGGGAAATCGATGGCGTTGAACAACCCTACCGGGCCGTGCACTGGCAGCTCGGCACCTTCGTGCATGGTGTCGTGAAGGAAGTTGGACACCAACCCGCCCGGTACACGCTTCACGGTGATCGAGAAGCTGTAGGGCACCGACGGCGAACTGGAGATGGTGTACGAACGCATCACCGGCTTGCCTTCGATCTCCAGTTCCAGAGTGACGAACTGCCCGGGCTTGAAGAAGAACATGATCGGCTGGTCGGCCATGAAGCAGAAGGTGCGCACGTCCCAGGTCTCCTGGATGACCTTGACGCAGCGCACGATGTGGCGGCCGTTGGCCCAGGTCTGGGTGGTGACCGGATTGAGGAAGGTATCGGACATGTTCATCTCCAGCGGCCGACTATGGCCCTTTTTATGGCTCCGATAATGCGCAAGCCGTGAGCGACATACATTCCTGCCAGCGACATCGGCGTGCTTATCGCGACCAGCCCCGCGCTACAAGGGCTGGCGCGTCGTAATTCAAATCGGCCATGTCGCCCATGGATACGGTTCATGGCGTCTTCGGACGCACACTCCACGGCAAAACAACCAGCTGTTTGTTTGCCAAGAGCAGCCTTGCGGCACCACAACAACGATTAGCCACCTTTAGCCGGCCGCGCACGGCCCCGAGGAATACACGATGGACGTCACCGCAACCCTGAGCCTGGGCGATCCACTGGAACCTGCACGCAAGGCCACCGCCGAGATGCTGCAGACCCGCGAGCGCACCTACTCGCTGCCCCAGCCGTTCTACACCGACGAGCGTCTGTTCCAGATCGACATGCAGGAGATCTTCCAGAAGGAATGGCTGATCGCCGGCATGACCTGCGAGATCCCGGCCAAGGGCAACTACATCACGCTGCAGATCGGCAAGAACCCGATCCTCGTGGTACGGGGTGCCGAAGGCAAGGTGCACGCCTTCCATAACGTCTGCCGCCACCGCGGTTCGCGTTTGTGTGTGAGCGACAAAGGCAAGGTCGCCAAGCTGGTCTGTCACTACCACCAGTGGACCTATGAGCTGGACGGTCGCCTGCTGTTCGCGGGCACCGAAATGGGCGCCGACTTCGACATGAAGCAATACGGCCTCAAGCCTGTGAACGTGAAAGTCGCGGGCGGCTACATCTTCATCAGCCTGGCGGAAAACCCGCCTGCCATCGACGAGTTCCTGGCCACCCTGGACCACTACATGGAACCGTACGACATGGAGAACACCAAGGTGGCGGTGCAGACCACCTTGATGGAAAAGGCCAACTGGAAGCTGGTGCTGGAAAACAACCGCGAGTGCTACCACTGCTCCGGTTCCCACCCGGAGCTGCTGCAGACCCTGCTGGAATGGGACGACACCAACGACCCACGTGCCGACCAGGCCTTCAAGGACCATGTAGCGGCCTCCGCCGCCGCCTGGGAAGCCGAAAAGATCCCGTACCTGCACAAGAGCCATGGCCTGCGTAACCGCATCGTGCGCATGCCGCTGCTCAAGGGCACCGTGTCGATGACCATGGACGGCAAGCAGGCCTGCCAGAAGCTGATGGGCCGCATCAAGAACCCGGACCTGGGCTCGATGCGCATCCTGCATCTGCCGCACTCGTGGAACCACTGCATGGGCGACCACATGATCGTGTTCACCGTGTGGCCGATCAGCGCCCAGGAAACCATGGTCACCACCAAGTGGCTGGTGCACAAGGATGCCGTAGAGGGTGTGGATTACGACCCTGAGCACATGCGCAAGGTATGGGATGCCACCAACGACCAGGACCGTCGTCTGGCTGAAGAGAACCAGCGCGGGATCAACTCCACCGCGTACCAGCCAGGGCCGTACTCGAAGACTTACGAGTTTGGCGTGGTCAACTTCATCGACTGGTACAGCCAGCGGGTGTTGAACAACCTGGGAGCGGAGCCGGCGCCGTATCTGAAGGAGGTACAGGCGCAGTAAAAGGTAATCCCCGCCAAGGCACCCAAGTGCTGCGGCGGGGATCTCCAGCAGCTTATAGCCGTGTGTCGTCGATATCGGCCTCAACGTCAACTGGCCTGCGAAGCCCCCTTATCCTGCGGACAAGCCCCCTTATGGCACCTGATACGGCGGAACCCGCTGCCCTGGTGACATGCCGCACCCCTTGCCACGCATAGCTTAAGCCGTATGCATCCAGCAAGGCACCGCCGATTAGTGGCGCTCGGGGCATGCCTCGCACGCCCGCACGACGCCACTCATGCCTGGCATTCATGGGGAGGGCTGCGTAACCCAGGAACCCTGCCCCTGCGCGCCCCAGGTCAGCCCTGTCGAGTGCCGGCTGAATGTTCAGCACAGCCTCAGGATTGAAGGTACTGCCAATTAGCGGTCCACGCAGAACCGCCGAAGTCGTGTAAGCGTAAGCATCAGCGACGTTAGCAAACGCAGCTACGCGAGGATGGAGTTGAGGCAGGGGTGGTTCGACAACGCCAGCCGGAAGCGGAACGTTGTTTATCCTGGCTCTCATTCGCGAAACTACCATGTTGCCGATACCTGCTACCGCACTTGTGCCAAAAGCCACCTGCGTTAACAACCGGATCCAGAACCGCCCCGACTCATCAGTTCGATTAACAGGGTCACCTCCACAGTATGCATAAGCATTGATGCCTCCATGAGCAAAGGGGCTAAGGCTGTCAGGGCTGAGAAATCGCATTAAAGTAGGGCTGTAATGGCGATAACCATTCCCCAACGAGTAATTCCCTGACAGCGGATCACGGCGCTGGCCGCAAAAAGCCAAGGTTGTTGGAGGAAGAGCCCCCGCAACGCCGTAAGGTGAGTAGTTTCGTACCATGGTTATCCACAACTCCGCCTATGGACTCGATTACCCTAGCGGCATGGAACATGGTTGGGTACTGACAAAAATATCAGGTACACGCTGGTCATAATTTGATCGGACCATGCAAAGCCGCAGATTTGTTCGGCTGCAGCGAATTTCCTACACCTTGTCCACAGAGACACCAACAGGGTTTGTGAGTAACAGGCCAATGCTCGGCAATTTGCTTGTGGATAAACTACTCAAGGCCTTGATTTCTATTGAGGAGGATGGATTCAGGCTGGATTGAACATTTTTTGAACTATTTCGTGGAGGGCCTTGATTTACAAGGCTCTCAGCCTCTATCAAACAGATTATCCACAGACCGGCTAACAGCTATTGTGGGTAAATCTGAGGCAGGCAGGTAGCCGTAGCGTCAGCTTTGAACAGGTGTAATTGAACATTTTTTGACCAAGTCGACGCAAGCCTTGCCAGCTCTGGCCTGCAGCCATACGCCAACACTTTATCCACATCTTGGCGAACAGATTAAGTGGGCAAATGGAGCGGCCTGGCGTCGCAGAAGCGGGCCGCCCCAGGGAACTTCAGATTCAGCGCAACACTCCCTCTTCCACCAGCAGCTTGAGAATGGCTTCGGCGCCTTCCTGTGGAGATACATCCTTCAGCACCTTGCCGCCGCCACCGCTGGCCTTGGCGGTAGCTGCCTTCATCCGGTCCGCGCCGCTCTTGGCCTTGATCACCTTCAGCCGCTTGGGCCGTGGCCGTGCCGGTTGCAGCTCGGCGTCAGCCAGCAGTTCATCCTCGACGATCGCCACATTGCGCGCCGCCAGCACACCGCGACGCGCCGGCCCGAAGGCACTCTGGCGCGGCTTCGGTGCAGCGTTATCCACAGTCGCCAGCAATGGCAGCCGCACCTTCAGCCGGCGCCGCTGACCGCGTGGCAACGCTTGCAGCACCTGAGCGGTGCCGTTCTCTATCGACTCCACTTCGGCCAACCCCACCACCAACGGCCAGCCGAGCTTCTCGGCCAGCAGGAACGGCAGCATGCCCGACCCTTCACCGGTCTCGGCCTGGCTGCCGGTCAGCACCAACTGGGCGCCAGCATCGCGCAGGTAATCACCCAGCACCCCCAGCACATCGGCGCCGGCCGGCTGCTCCAGCACATCCAGATGGTCCAGGCCCATGCCCAGGTAGGCACGCAGCGCCTCCTCCCGCGGGTCGCCGGCATGTACCACCTGTAAGTTATCCCCAGCCAGCTGCAAGCCCAGCTCCACCGCGCGGGCATCCTGCTCGGCGCGACGGGCGCGGCCGGAGCTAGGGTGGGCACCGATGGAAACCAGGCTGATCACTTTCGTACTCATGCTCGTGCCCTTATGCCGCGTCGCGCTGGCCGCCGCTGCGGTAGTTGTCCACAGCCTCGATCAGTGCCTGAAGAATCGCCGAACTGTCGCCAATCACCGACAGGTCGGCCCGTTTGATCATGTCGCAGCCCGGGTCCATGTTGATCGCCACCACCTTGTCGCAGGCGCCAATGCCCTGCAGGTGCTGGATCGCGCCCGAGATACCCACAGCCACGTACACCCGTGCAGTGACCCAGGTACCGGTGGCGCCCACCTGGCGGTTGCGCGGCATGAAGCCGTCGTCCACCGCCACCCGCGAGGCGCCTTCGGTGGCGCCAAGGGCCGCAGTGGCCTTGTGGTACAGGTCCCAGTCCTTGACGCCATTGCCGCCCGAGACGATGAACTCGGCTTCGGCCATGGCGATGGTCGCCGGGTCGACGGCCACCGAGCCCAGGTCCTCGATGCGCGACAGGCTGCGTACCACACTTGTGGACAACTCCACCGGCAGCGCTTCGTGACGGGTTTCGCTGACCGGCTCGGCACACTCTGCCGCGGCCAGGATCAACCGCGGCACAGCGCGTTGCAGGTCTTGCTGGCCGGCACCGGCACGGCCGATGCACTGGCCGTCCTTGACCTGCCAGACCCGCGTCGCCGGGCGCTCGCCAAGGGACGCGCCAAGGCGCCGGCCCAGTTCGCCGCCACCGGTTCGGCTGTCGGGCAGCAGCCAGTGGCGCGGGGCGAACTGGTTATCCACAGCGCGCAGGCCCTGCACCAGTTGCTCCGGTGCATAACCTTCGAATTCCTCGCCTTCGAGCACCAGCAGGCGGTCGACACCGGCTGTGGAAAAGTTGCTTTCCTTGTGCTCGCCAAACACCACCGCCAGCACTGCGCCGTCGCTGCCGGCCAGGCCATGGGCCAGGCCCAGCAGGTCGCGGTCGTGGCTGCTCAGGCGGCCGCCGACCATGTCTGGCACCACGGCGATGTAGAACGCTGGCGCCGGCACCTGGTGCAGCGGCAGCTGTACTTCGGCTGCCGCCGTGCGCCGCCCGCCGACACCGGTGCCCTGCTGGGCGCCGCTGCGGTCGATGCGCTTGAGGCCAGCCGGGCCGATGAAACCTGCGGCAAGCGCATGGGGGTTCTTGCGGATCAGGCCGTTGGGCCCCATCCAGCGAGTCTGTTGCGTCTGCAGCGCCGCGTGCAGCGGATGCAGACGGTTACGGGCGATCCACTCGGCGCGAGGGTCGCGGCGGATAATGTCGCTCATCAGTGCACCTCCGCAGGTTCGCGTTTAACCGTTGGCGACTTTGGGGCCGCGGGAGTTTCCTCTTCGATCAGCACATCCGCCACCAGCTCGGCGAGGTCCTTGATCTGTGGGCGCGGTTCGACCACACCTTCAAGCATCGCGGTGCATTGCGGGCAGCCCACGGCCACCAGCTCGGCCTGGGTCTCTCGAATGTCGTCCATGCGCATGTCCGGAATCCGCTGCTTGCCAGGGATGTCGGTGATCGGCGCACCGCCGCCACCGCCGCAGCAACGGGACCGGAAGCCCGAACGCTCCATTTCGCGCACTTCGATACCCAGCGCCTTGAGCACTTCACGCGGGGCTTCGTACTCACCGTTGTAGCGGCCCAGGTAGCACGGGTCGTGGTAGGTGACGCTGCCACCTTTGTGTTTGCCGAGGTTCAACTTCCTGGCCGCGATCAGTTCGGCGATGTAGGTGCTGTGGTGCAGCACCTGGTAATCACCGCCCAGTGCGCCGTACTCGTTCTTCAGCACATGGAAGCTGTGCGGGTCGCAGGTGACGATGCGCTGGAACCGGTACTTGGCCAGGGTCTGGATGTTGCGCCTGGCCAATTGCTGGAAGGTCGCCTCATCGCCCAGGCGGCGCGCCACGTCGCCGCTGTCGCGCTCTTCCAGGCCGAGCACGGCGAAGTCCACGCCGGACGCCTTGAGCACCTTGACGAACGAACGCAGGGTGCGCTGGTTGCGCATGTCGAAGGCACCGTCACCGACCCAGAACAGCACGTCGGTGGCCTTCACCTCCGAGAGCAGCTGCAGGTTCAGGTCGGCCGCCCAGTTCATCCGCCCGCCAGGAGCAAAGCCGCCCGGGTTGTCGGTGGCGATCAGGTTGTCCAGTACCTCGGCGCCCTTGTTCGGGGTCGCGCCCTTTTCCAGGGTCAGGTGGCGGCGCATGTCGACGATGGCATCGACGTGCTCGATCATCATCGGGCATTCCTCGACGCAGGCGCGGCAGGTGGTGCACGACCACAGCGTCTCGGCGTCGACCAGGCCGTTGACGATTGGCTGGTGCGGGTTGCCGCCGTGCTCGCCGATCGGCTTGCCGGGGTACGGGCTGCCGGCAAAGTTGGCATCGCTGCCACCGGCCAGGCCGATGACCATGTCCTGAATGAGCTTTTTCGGGTTCAGCGGCTGGCCGGCGGCGAACGCCGGGCACATGGCTTCACATTTGCCGCACTGCACGCAGGCATCGAAGCCGAGCAGCTGGTTCCAGGTGAAGTCCACCGGCTTTTCCACGCCCAGCGGCGCATTCGGGTCTTCCAGGTCGAGCGGCTTGAGGCCGGTGGAGCGGCCACCGCCGAAGCGTTCGGCGCGGCGGTGCCAGGCCAGGTGCAGGGCACCGGCGAAGGCGTGTTTCATCGGGCCGCCCCAGGTCATGCCGAAGAACAGCTCCGACACGCCCCACAGCACACCCAGGCCGAGGATGCCGACCATCACCCAGCCACCGGTGTTGGCCGGCAGGATGCCGGCGACCGGCAAGGTGGCGATGAAGAAGCTGGCAGCGAACACCAGCAGGCTCTTCGGCAGGCGCATCCACGGGCCCTTGGACAGGCGCGAAGGCGGATTCAGGCGGCGTTTGAAGACGAAGATGGCGCCACTGAACATGATCACCGTGGCCACCAGCAGTGCGTAGCCGAGGATTTTGCTCTGCAGGCCGAAGCCATGCACCAGGATCGCCAGCGCAGCCGACAGCACGAAGCCGCCGGCAGTGGCCACGTGGGTCCTGGACATGTACTTGTCGCGCTCGACCACGTGGTGCAAGTCGACCAGGTAGCGCCGCGGCATGGCCAGCAGGCCGCCGATCAGGTTGACCTTGGACGGCCGGCCACGCCGCCACATGCGCACCCGGCGCAGGGCGCCGAGCACTGCCAGGCCAAGGGCAGCGAACAGCAGGATGGGTAGAAGGGTGTTCAACATGGGAGGCTCCCACAACAGCTGGATTCTTGCGCCACCTTCAAAGACAGCGCGGACCCCTGTAGGAGCGAGCATCGCTCGCGATAGCGTCCGATCAGACAACCCGGTTGCCAAAGCTGACGCCATCGCGAGCTCTGCTCGCTCCTACAGGGGGGCCAGTCCCGCCTCTAGAGAGGCGGTGCGATCAGAAGTCCTTGCACAGGCGCAAGGCGTCGTAGATCGCCGCATGCACGTTGCGCTGGGCCACGCAGTCACCGATGCGGTACAGCAGGTAGCCCTCGCCCGGCTGGCTGAGGATCGGCTGTGGCTTGATGGCGAACAGCGCCTCCACGTCGATCTGGCCCTTGTTGCGCGAACCATCCTTCAACGCGTAGTACAGCTGCTCGTCAGGACGCACGCCGTTTTCCACTACTACCTGGTCGACGACACGTTCTTCCTTGGCGCCGGTGTATTCGTTCTCCAGCACCGCCACCAGCTTGTCGCCTTCGCGGTAGACCTTTTCCAGCATCATGTCGCCGGTCATGATCACTTCTTTCGGGTACATGCTGCGGTAGTAGGTCGGGAAGGTCGTACCACCCATGGCCACGCCCGGCTTGATGTCGTCGGTGACGATCTCCACCTGGCTGCCCTTGTCGGCGATGAAGTCGGCCACCGACATGCCGGTGAATTCGCAGATGGTGTCGTACACCAGCACGTTCTTGCCCGGCGCAACCTTGCCGTCGAGCACGTCCCAGCTGCTGACCACCAGCCCTTCGGCAGCGCCCCAGTGTTCGTTCTGCTCAAGGAACGAATGGCCGCCGACCGCGAGCACGATGATATCCGGGCGCAGGTCCTGGATGGTCGCCACGTCAGCGGCGGTACCCAGGCGCAGGTCGACCTTCAGGCGCGCCAGCTCCAGCTGGTACCAGCGGGTGATACCGGCAATCTGGTCACGCTGCGGCGCCTTGGCGGCGATGGTGATCTGCCCGCCGATCTGTTCTTTCTTCTCGAACAGGGTCACGTCGTGGCCGCGTTCGGCCGCCACCCGGGCCGCTTCCATGCCGGCGGGGCCTGCGCCAACCACCACCACCTTGCGCCTGACGCCAGTGGTCTTCTCGATGATGTGCGGCACGCCCATGTATTCACGGGAGGTCGCGGCGTTCTGGATGCACAGCACGTCCAGGCCCTGGTACTGGCGGTCGATGCAGTAGTTGGCACCGACGCACTGCTTGATCTGGTCGATCTGGCCCATCTTGATCTTGGCGATCAGGTGCGGGTCGGCGATGTGCGCGCGGGTCATGCCGACCATGTCGACGTAGCCGCCTTCCAGGATACGCGTGGCCTGGTTCGGGTCCTTGATGTTCTGCGCGTGCAGCACAGGGACCTTGACCACTTCCTTGATGCCGGCCGCCAGGTGCAGGAACGGCTCCGGCGGGTAGCTCATGTTGGGGATGACGTTGGCCAGGGTGTTGTGGGTATCGCAACCCGAACCGACCACGCCGATGAAGTCGATCATGCCGGTGGCATCGTAGTAGGCGGCGATCTGCTTCATGTCCTCGTGGCTGAGGCCATCGGGGTGGAACTCGTCACCGCAGATACGCATGCCCACGCAGAAGTCGTCGCCGACTTCGGCACGCACCGCCTTGAGCACTTCCAGGCCGAACTTCATGCGGCCTTCGAAGGTACCGCCCCATTCGTCGGTACGCTTGTTGACCCGCGGGCTCCAGAACTGGTCGATCATGTGCTGGTGCACGGCCGACAGTTCCACGCCATCCAGGCCGCCCTCTTTGGCACGCCGCGCAGCCTGCGCATAGTTGCCGATCACGCGCCAGATCTCTTCCACCTCGATGGTCTTGCAGGTGGCGCGGTGCACGGGTTCACGGATGCCCGACGGCGACATCAGGGTTGGCCAGTTGAAGCCGTCCCAACGCGAGCGACGGCCCATGTGGGTAATCTGGATCATGATCTTGGCGCCATGTTTGTGCATGGCGTCAGCGAGGTTCTGGAAGTGCGGGATGATGCGGTCGGTCGACAGGTTGACCGACGACCACCATTCCTGCGGGCTGTCGATGGCCACCACGGATGAGCCGCCGCAGATCGCCAGGCCGATGCCGCCCTTGGCCTTCTCTTCGTAATACTTCACGTAGCGGTCGGTGGTCATGCCGCCGTCAGTGGCGTAGACCTCGGCGTGCGCGGTGCTGAGTACGCGGTTGCGGATGGTCAGTTTGCCGATCTGGATCGGCTGGAACATTGCTTCGAATGCCATGACGCTCTCTCCGGCTTACAACGGCTTGACGACGAACAGGCCATCTTCGTGGCCTTCTTCCGAACCGCCGTAGACCTGCTCGGCCACGGTACGGATCGAGCTGCCGCGGGCAGCGAGAATCTGGTCCATGGCGCCGGCGAACCAGCCGGTGAACATGTAGTCGACCTTGCGGCCGCACTTGCCATAGACGTAAACGAATGCGGAATGCTTGAGCTTGACGCTGCAGGTGCCTTTATCCAGGTCGATGTCCTGAATCTCGAACAGGCCCCAGCCACGCTGGCTCAGGCGCTTCATGTAGTGTTCGAACACCGCCACGCCTTCCAGGCCATGGCATTCGGCCTCTTTCTCGCACCAGTGCCAGGCGGACTTGTAGCCGGCCTTGTAGAGGATCTCGGCGTAGGCGTCGGCGCCCAGCACTTCCTCGATGCCCATGTGGTTGTTGACGAAGAAATGGCGCGGCACATACAGCATCGGCAGGGCGTCGCTGGTCCAGACACCGGTCTCGCTGTCGACTTCAATTGGCAATTGCGGGGCGATCTTGGCCATGGAAACTCAACTCCATAAAATTTTTATGTGGGTGCCCCGGCGTTGCTGGCAGGGGCTATCAGGCTTGGAGAGCGGCTTACTCGCCCCAGACGTCCTTGAGGACGTTGACCCAGTTCTCGCCCATGATCTTGCGTACCACGCGTTCGGAATGGCCGCGCTTGAGCAAGGTCTCGGTGAGGTTGGGGAATTCGCCGACAGTGCGAATGCCCAGCGGGTTGATGATCTTGCCGAAGTTGGTCAGGCGACGGGCGTAGCCCTTGTCGTGGGTCAGGTACTCGAAGAAGTCCTGGCCGTGGCCCTGGGTGAAGTCGGTACCGATACCGATGGCGTCTTCACCGACGATGTTCATGGTGTACTCGATGGCTTCGGCGTAGTCGTCGATGGTCGAGTCGATGCCCTTGGCCAGGAACGGCGCGAACATGGTCACACCGACGAAGCCGCCGTGGTCGGCGATGAACTTCAGCTCGGCGTCCGACTTGTTGCGCGGGTGTTCCTTCAGGCCCGAAGGCAGGCAGTGGGAATAGCAGACCGGCTTCTTCGATTCGAGGATCACTTCCTCGGAGGTCTTGGACCCGACGTGGGACAGGTCGCACATGATGCCGACGCGGTTCATCTCGGCGACAATCTCGCGGCCGAAGCCCGACAGGCCGCCATCACGCTCGTAGCAACCGGTGCCGACCAGGTTCTGGGTGTTGTAGCACATCTGCACGATGCCCACGCCCAGCTGCTTGAACACGTCGACGTAGGCGATCTGGTCTTCGAACGCATGGGCGTTCTGGAAGCCGAAGAGGATGCCAGTCTTGCCCAGCTCCTTGGCCTTGCGGATGTCGGCGGTGGTGCGCACCGGCATCACCAGGTCGCTGTTGTCGCGGATCAGCTTCTGGCTGGCGGCGATGTTGTCGACAGTCGCCTTGAAGCCTTCCCAGACCGACACCGTGCAGTTGGCCGCAGTCAGCCCGCCCTTGCGCATGTCCTCGAACAGCTCGCGGTTCCATTTGGCAATGATCAGGCCGTCGATGACGATGCTGTCGGCGTGAAGTTCGGCTGGGCTCATCAGGCTGTCCCCTTTGTGATATTGGGCCGCGCCAAATCTTCTGTCGGCGCTTTGGGGCCAGCATATGCCTGTGCCCTGCGACGCCCCGGTGCAAAAACGACAGGGGGTTTGCCGAAAGCGTCAATGCGCGACATCGCGCCCTCTGGCACGCCGTCTGGCGATGAGAGACGGTCTCGATAACGACATGTGGCGCGATTTCATGAACATTTCGTCAGGGAGCTATCGTCTTCTCGGCGGCTGAGCGAGAATCCAGCCGATTCGTCAGCCTGTTAAGGAGAAAACGGATGAAATCAATGGCATGGCTGGTACTGCTGGCGGTCGTCTCGGGCGCCCACGCCGGCGAGGAAGAAAGCACCCCGTGCGACAACGTCGAAAGCGACCAGCAAACTTTCGCTTGCGCGGCATTCAACAAGCAGACCGCCGAGCGCGAACTCAAAGCGGCGTATGACGACCTGATCCAGCGCATTCGCGACCAGTATGCCGACGAAGGGGACAAGGCCACGGCCCTGGTCGGGCGCATGGACGCCGCCGAGAAACTGTGGGCGCAGCTGCGCGATGCCGACTGCAAGGTCGAGACCTATGCCGAGAAGCCCGGCAGCAAGGCGTTCCAGGCGGCCTGGGATACCTGCGTGGCGCAGCGCAGCGATGATCGCTCGGAGTATCTGCAGTCCATTGGCCAGCAGTAGAAATCTCCGCTGAGCGGGAAGTGCTTTCAGCTTATCTACGTGGCTGATCCGAACCACAGTGCATCCCGGGCGCCTCACTCGAGGCGCAGGTATGTACTGAATCGGAGTCCAAGATATGACCACCCCCCTCAGCAAGACCGATATGGACAGCGCCATCGCGGCCCTGAAGAAAGAAGGCGAAGAGCGCGCCGTCATGGTTGCCAACACCGTCTGCATCTTTGCCCCGGATGTGCCCGCCAGCGTTGCCGAAGACGTACTGGATGGCATGCGCCTGATGAACCTGTCGGCAAACAAGAAGTTCGACAAAGAGACCCAGCAGCGCGAGTGGTACAACTACTACAACGACGGCCTGGGCAAGTTCGGCTGGACACTGACCGGCGCGGCCCATGTCGAAGAAGCCCTCGACAAGGACACCCACACGCTGGCCACCCTGGCACCCGAAATCATCACCATCCAGATCGGCCGCAGCCATCGCCTGAGCCGCTGTATCAAACGCTCTTTCGAAGTGATCGTGAAGACGCCAAAGGCGCAGCAACTGCTTGAAGAGAGCAGCGTGAGCGTTTCGGGCAAATCCAGCACCGTCCAGATCTCCGCCTGCGAAATGTCGCCGCAAGGGCTGCCGATCATGCACATGACCAGCGTTCAGCTGAGCTACGACAAAGCCGAAAAGGCGGCAGGTTCCGCTGGCCGCATCATCGACAAGTCGAACACGCGCGTCTATCGGGCCTCGCAACAAGGCTCGTTCAGCGTTCGCCACTTCGAAGCCATGCGCGAAGCCGTAAGGCTGAAGCTGGCCAGCCAGGCGTTCGACATCCTGGCACTCGACATCTGACCTGAACGTGGCGCCCATGTGGCGCCACGCTTCCCTTCTTGCGCATAGATTGAGGGCCTGCAATATGCCCGCTAAACCTGCCGCCCAGCGCTACGAAGACCTCCATGCCTGCTTGCGTCTGGCGCAGCTGGAGGCCAACCGCGCTCACGACCGCCAGCAAGATGGCCAGCGCTGGTTCAGTCAATTTCTGCTGACCCTCGAAGATTGCGGGGCCACACTGTTCGAACGGACGACAAAAAGCATCCCTTACATTCCCACGGCCACGGTGTTTGAAGACGTCTTCGCTGGCTGGATTGCGTCACCTCAACAGCCAAACCTCAAGTTCAAACGGGTTGCCAGCGACATCCTTCAAGGCTTGAAACAGCCCGACCTCGCCCTGCTGCGCACTACATCGGCCAGCTCGCACATGAACATCGCGTTCGACGTGGATGCCGATGGCGAGCCCGCGGCGATCGTGTTCCACCTGTGGTGTGCGACCGACCCCGATGCCCCTCGCACGCGCCTGGCCCTGCACCTGAACCACTTGGGTGTAAAACTCGATACCCCGGCATTCCAGACGCGGCGAGCCCGTATCGAGAGCCGACTGCAAGCGTTATCCGACCTTGATCAGTTCTGATCAGGCGCCTGTGGCTTGAGTGCCTGACGTTCTTCGCGCGGGCAGCGGCCAAAGCGTCGCTTGTAACGGCGAGTGAAGTACGACGGCAACTCGAAACCACACGCCACGCTGACCTGCGTGATGCTCATCTGCGTCTGGCACAGCAACTGACGCGCCTTGTCCAGGCGCAAGCCGATATAAAAACCACTTGGCGTGTCGCTCAGGTACAAACGAAACAGACGCTCCAGTTGACGCCTGGTGATCATGGCTCTGGCTGCCAGCTCCAACGTGCTCAACGGCGGCTCGGTGTGCTTTTCCATTTCGCCGATCACCTGCACCAGCTTGCGGTTGCTGATGCCATAGCGCGAGGCAATCTGCATCCGCTGGTGATCCTGACGGGGCCGGATGCGACCGAGTACGAATTGCTCTGAAACCTGAACCGCCAACTCACTGCCATGGGCCTGCGCGATCAGGTCCAGCATCAGGTCGATCGAGGCGGTGCCACCCGCGCAGGTGATCCGCCGCCGGTCGATTTCGAACAGTTCCTGGGTCGCCTGCAGGTTCGGGTAGTTTTCCTTGAACGCCTCCAGGGCTTCCCAATGAACGGTGGCGCGGTGGCCATCGAGCAGGCCCGCTTCTGCCAGCACCATCGCCCCGGTGTCGATGCCACCCAGCAGCACCTTTTCATGGTCAAGGCGGCGTAGCACCTGCTGCAATGCCGGCCCATAGCACGCCAGCGGGTCGAACCCGGCCACGATCAGCAGAATGCCGCATGGTTCTCCCTCCCCCAGCGCCGCATCAGCGTTCACCGACATGCCATTGCTGGCTAGCACCGGGCCGCCATCCAGGCTGAGTACGCGCCAGCGATATGACGGGCCCTTGAAACGGTTGGCCACGCGAAGAGGCTCGATGGCACTGATGAACCCCATCGCCGAGAACCCCGGCAACAGCAGGAAATGGATGATCTGCGGCATTGCATGCTCCACGGCTGAAGGTGGTCGCCTCCGTGCAATTGTTGGTCGCCAGGGTGCGATTTTCCACCCAGACAGCAGCGTAGCGTGTTCATACGGCCCAGAGAGGTCGAAACCTATAAAAAATACTCTGCCGATGGAGAGCCACCATGCATCGCTTGATCCGCCGCAGTCTGTTGTCCCTTGCCCTGAGCAGCATCGCCGCCACCCCGCTTTACGCCGCCGAGCCCGCGGCCTGCAAGAACGTGCGCCTTGGCGTGGTCAACTGGACCGACGTCATCGCCACCAGCGCCATGGCCCAGGTGCTGCTCGACGGCCTGGGTTACCAGACCAAGCAGACCAGCGCCTCGCAGCAGATCATCTTCGCCGGTATTCGCGACAAGCGCCTGGACATGTTCCTGGGTTACTGGAACCCGATCATGACCCAGACCATCACCCCGTTCGTCGACGCCAACCAGGTCAAGGTCCTCGAAAAACCCAGCCTGGAAGACGCCCGCGCCACCCTCGCCGTGCCGAAGTACCTGTATGACAAAGGCCTGAAAACCTTCGCCGACATCCACAAGTTCGAGAAGGAGCTAGGCGGCAAGATCTACGGCATAGAACCCGGCTCCGGTGCCAACACCCAGATCAAGGCCATGATCAGCAAGAACCAGTTCGACCTGGGCAAGTTCCAGCTGGTCGAGTCCAGCGAAGCTGGCATGCTCGCCGCCGTCGACCGCGCCGTACGGCGCAAGGAAGCAGTAGTGTTCTTCGGCTGGGCGCCACACCCGATGAACGTGAACATCGACATGGCCTACCTGGGCGACAGCCAGGACGCCCTGGGCCCGGACGAAGGCCGTGCCACGGTGTGGACAGTGACCGCGCCGGACTACGCCGAACGCTGCCCCAACGCCCACCGCCTGCTGGCAAACCTGAACTTCAGCGCCGAGGACGAGAGCCGCATGATGCAGCCGCTGCTCGATCACAAGGACGCCCTGGAGTCGGCACGCCAGTGGCTCAAGGACCACCCCGAGGACAAGGCCCGCTGGCTTGAAGGGGTGACCACCTTCGATGGCAAGCCAGCGGCGGACAACCTCAAGCTCACCGCCAACTGATCCGGCCGCTTCGCGGGCTCGCCCGCTCCCACAGGTTTTCCTGCAACCGGGGCTCACCGCGAGCCCTGAGGGAGCGGTCTTGCCCGCGAAACGGCAAACACCGACATCACAAGGAACCGCCATGAACCACGACGTCATCATCACCTGCGCCCTCACCGGCGCTGGAGACACGGTCGCAAAGAGCCACCTGGTCCCCGTCACCCCCAAACAGATCGCCGAATCCGCCGTAGAGGCCGCCAAGGCCGGCGCCACTGTGGTCCACTGCCACGTCCGCGACCCGCAGACCGGCCGCTTCAGCCGCGACGTGGCGCTGTACCGCGAAGTCATGGAGCGCATCCGCGAGGCCGACGTCGACATCATCGTCAACCTCACCGCCGGCATGGGCGGCGATCTGGAAATCGGCCCGGGCGAATCGCCCATGGAGTTCGGCCCCGGCACCGACCTGATCGGCCCACTGGAGCGCCTGGCCCACGTCGAAGCGCTGCTGCCGGAGATCTGTACCCTCGACTGCGGCACCCTCAACTTCGGCGACGGCAACGCCATCTACGTATCTACTCCCGCGCAGCTACGCGCCGGGGCCAAGCGCATCACCGAACTGGGGGTGAAGGCCGAGCTGGAGATCTTCGACACCGGCCACCTGTGGTTCGCCAAGCAGATGATGAAAGAAGGCTTGCTCGAAGACCCGCTGTTCCAGCTGTGCCTGGGCATCCCATGGGGCGCGCCGGCCGACACCACCACCATGAAGGCCATGGTCGACAACCTGCCAGCCAACGCCACCTGGGCCGGATTCGGCATCGGCCGCATGCAGATGCCGATGGCGGCGCAAGCCGTGTTGCTTGGCGGCAACGTGCGGGTGGGCCTGGAAGACAACCTGTACCTGGACCGTGGCGTGCTGGCCAGCAACGGCCAGCTGGTGGAACGCGCCGCCGAGATCATCACCCGCATGGGTGGCCGCGTGCTCAGCCCGGCGGAAGGCCGGGAAAAAATGAACCTCAAGCGCCGCTGATCCCCTTCAGGAGACCGATATGCTTTTCATCACCGAAATCAAGACCTTCGCCGCCCTGGGTAGCGGCGTGATCGGCAGCGGCTGGGTCGCCCGCGCCCTGGCCCACGGCCTGGACGTGGTCGCCTGGGACCCGGCCCCCGGCGCCGAGCAGGCCCTGCGCAAGCGTATCGCCAACGCCTGGCCGGCACTGGAGAAACAAGGCCTGGCGCCAGGTGCATCGCAGGACCGGCTGACATTCGTGGCGACCATCGAGGAATGTGTACGCGACGCTGATTTCATCCAGGAAAGCGCGCCCGAGCGCCTGGAGCTCAAGCTCGACCTGCACGCGAAGATCAGTGCTGCCGCCAAGCCCGATGCAATCATCGGTTCCAGCACCTCGGGCCTGCTGCCCAGCGAGTTCTACGAGTCGTCCACTAACCCTCAGCGTTGTGTGGTGGGTCACCCGTTCAACCCGGTGTATCTGCTGCCGCTGGTGGAGATCGTCGGCGGCAACCGCACAGCACCCGAAGCCATCGAGGCCGCGAAAACCATCTACACCGCCCTCGGCATGCGCCCGCTGCATGTGCGCAAGGAGGTCCCCGGCTTCATTGCCGACCGCCTGCTCGAAGCGCTGTGGCGCGAGGCCCTGCACCTGGTCAACGACGGTGTGGCCAGCACCGGTGAGATCGACGACGCGATCCGCTTCGGCGCCGGCCTGCGCTGGTCATTCATGGGCACCTTCCTCACCTACACGCTGGCCGGTGGGGATGCCGGCATGCGCCACTTCATGGCCCAGTTCGGCCCGGCGCTGAAGCTGCCCTGGACCTACCTGCCGGCACCGGAGCTGACCGACAAGCTGATCGACGATGTGGTCGAAGGCACTTCGGAACAATTGGGCGAGCGCAGCATCGCCGCGCTGGAGCGCTATCGTGATGACACGCTGCTGGCCGTACTGGAAGCGGTGAAAACCAGCAAAGCCAGCCACGGCATGGCCTTCGGCGACTGAGGAACAGACGATGCCCGCACTGATCACCTACCGCACCCCGGTCCAGGAGGACTGGGTCGACTACAACGGGCACCTGCGCGATGCCTTCTACCTGCTGATTTTCAGCTACGCCACCGATGCGCTGATGGAGCGCATCGGCCTGGACGAAGGCAGCCGCGGGCAAAGTGGTAACTCGCTGTTCACCCTGGAAGCCCATATCAACTACCTGCACGAGGTGAAGCTGGGTACCGAGGTCTGGGTGCAGACGCAGATCATCGGCTTCGATCGCAAACGCCTGCATGTCTACCACAGCCTGCACCGGGCCGGGTTCGACCAGGTGCTGTCCGCGAGCGAGCAGATGCTGTTGCATGTGGACCTGGCCGGGCCGAAGTCGGCGCCGTTCGGTGAGCGAAGTGTGGCGTTGCTGAACGAGTTGGCAAACAGTCAGCATGATCTGGCGCCGCCGCAGTACATCGGTAACGTTATCCACCTTCCCTGACGAAGCAGTAGCGTCGGCTGACCATCACCCGCTAGTCATAGAAAGTTGAGGGCAATGATCGACGAGGTAACAGCTCGATCAAGACCGTCAATGAAAACGATATTGGGTTTTGACCGGTATTCTTTGGAATACCGGTCAAGCGCGCTCGGCAGCGCTGCGTTGGCCTGCTTGGCCATGTCAAGAATGCTGGGCGTCGTCAGGCCTGGCGTAAGGGTCCAGGACAGCAGAAACAGATAGTTTTTACCTAGCCCAGCGTATGCCTGCCACTTCTTCAACTGATCACGCGTCATGGTACTCAGCGTAGAGGTATTGGCGTATTCGTCGTACACCGCCAGTTGCCCACCCCGGGTCCCATCCATAAAACGGTAACGTCCCGACATCGGGGAATAATGCTCACTGTAATCGAACACCATGATCGCCTTGCCGCGTACATCTTGCAGTTTCATATGCGCCAGGTTGGTCACCGAAGCACTTTGGAAGCGCTTGCTGA
Organism: Pseudomonas sp. NPDC086566; assembly: GCF_050280885.1. Classification (NCBI taxonomy): domain Bacteria; kingdom Pseudomonadati; phylum Pseudomonadota; class Gammaproteobacteria; order Pseudomonadales; family Pseudomonadaceae; genus Pseudomonas; species Pseudomonas sp. NPDC086566. The sequence continues at coordinate 484,251 of NZ_JBNNWD010000002.1, read as the reverse complement.
AACGTCCGATCTGCTCATCAAGCAAACGCTTGGTCGTGACTTGCTTGCCGAAATCGCCACGAATATGTGAAAACTTTAGAATGACTGTTTCACTGGGATACGCACTCAGGAAGCTGTTCACATCGGCCAATACACTATCAATATATTGGCCGCTGCATCCCCTCGCACCGTCCCGATGGTAAGTGACCAGTCTATCCTTGTCATAGTCAACGCGGAGCTCCAGATAACGCGCACCGTGATTCAACTGACCACGAACCGTATACTCGTGATTTCTCGACAATGCCTGCCCCAATCCATTCGGATTGCAGTTTCGCGTCTCGCCCATGCCAGCATTGTGGCTACCTGGCAGCACGATCTGGTTCAACGTTTTTGCTGAGTCGATGCGTTTCATCCAACTTTCCGACTCCGCCAATCGGTAATTGCTGAACTCGTAGTGGTTGACCGGATTACCGCTCCCACCACGCTTTACATCCACATAAACCTTCAGGTTGGTTGCAACATCCAACCCCTCGACGCGGACTTTTCCGCCGCCGATGTGGGTACAGTGCCGACCACCGAACCACCAATTGTTGCTCGACGCCGCACGCCCCTGTCCAATGTAGAGATCATCGAGCCTGACGCTGGCTACCCGACTGCCGAGGTTACCACCTGTCAGCTTGACGACCATGTCGACGTTGAAGGCAAAATTCAGTTTTCCTGGTGTATGGTTGAACGTGCACTGGCTCGCCGCAACTCTGCTTTTCCACCATGAAGCAACGGCCCCAGATCCTTTACGCCCGACTCTGAAACGCAACCTGCCGTTTTCGCCAAAGGTTTTAACCTGCCCTATAAAGTTGTAGCGTTTTGGGTCTTGCCCGCCCGTGATGGACAGCCCGGTCACCCGGCAAGTACCACCTATAATTTTGTACTCTCGCCGAAACGACGTATGGTCTATGTATGGCGAAATAATCGTTACATCATTATCCCTGTAAATCACAATTTACCCTCTATTTATCTGGTAGTTCGCCGGCAGCAACCGGCACCAGAAAATAGAAACACAGCACACCCAATAAATATGCAACGCCCATATGTATGCACGCCCTATACAACGCGTGACACTTTTCACCCGGCCGGAGATGGGTTAGGAATAAATTCCCATCGCCCAATAAAAAAACCCCGGAAAGCCGTGAGCATCCGGGGCCAAGAGCGAGCAACATCCACTGTGCATGAGTGAGGGTGACCAAACCTCGTGAGCCGTGAATGAGTGCAGTCTGCTGGCTTCCCGGCCCCTGCAATTAGCCGGAAGCGACCTGTTCTTAGCCAAACCAGCCATTGCGACATTCTGCCCTTGCGGGCCTGTCGCAGCGGACACAGAATCGGTCGTAAATCACAGCAGCACTCTCTTCGCGATAAAAGGGACAACAGCCATGATGCATGCGGATTTGATAGACCAGGACGACCTGGCAGGCCACCTGCGCGCACGCGGGTTCGACATTCCGGCCGGGGCCAGTGCCGAGCAGGCCTGTGAAGCGGTGGTGCGCGGGCTGACCGAGCCCAATGCGCGGGCGCTGAAAGGGATGGTGGAGCAAATGTATACCGGTAGCGCGACCATTCTGCCGGCGGTGCGCCAAGCCATCGACAAGCAGCTGTTGCCGGCGTTGGCGCAGTTCAACAAACGCGCCTGAGCGATTATTCCTGCACTGGCCCCTTCGCGGGTTTACCCGCGAAGGGGCCAGTGCCGTTTCAGAGCCTTACGCTGGCAAAGGTCGACTCGTTGCGCGCCTGGCTCAGGGCTGCCATCGGTCCGCTGTGCGGCGACAGGGTCATGGCTTGCGGGATCGGCATCATCGCCACCTGCTGCGCGGTGTTGGAACCTACACGCTCATCACGCGGCGGGATGCCGAAGTACTCGCGGTAACACTTGGAGAAGTGCGGGGTAGAAACGAAGCCGCACACCGAGGCCACTTCGATGATCGACATCGGTGTCTGCTTGAGCAACTGCCGGGCGCGGATCAGGCGCAGCTTGAGGTAGTAGCGCGACGGCGAGCAATGCAGGTACTTCTGGAACAGCCGTTCGAGCTGACGGCGCGACACCGACACGTACACGGCCAGTTCATCCAGGTCGATCGGCTCTTCGAGGTTGGCCTCCATCAGCGCAACGATCTCCTGCAACTTCGGCTGATTGGTGCCAAGCATGTGCTTGAGCGGCACACGCTGGTGGTCCTGCTCGTTGCGGATGCGCTCGTAGACGAACATTTCCGAGATCGCTGCCGACAGCTCACGGCCGTGATCGCGGCTGATCAGGTGCAGCATCATGTCCAGCGGCGCGGTGCCGCCGGAGCTGGTGAAGCGGTTGCGGTCGAGGGTGAACAGGCGGGTGCTCATGTTGACCCGCGGGAAGGCCTCCTGCATGGCCGCCAGGCATTCCCAATGCACACTGCAATCGAAGCCATCGAGCAGGCCGGCACAGGCCAGCGCCCAGCTACCGGTGCACACCGCACCGAGGCGGCGCGACTGGCGAGCCTGGGCCTGCAGCCAGGTGACATGCTCACGGGTGACCGTACGCTGGATGCCAACGCCGCCGCAGACGATCACGGTGTCGATCGGCGGTGCGCTGTGCATGGCGGCATCGGGAGTGATCTGCAGGCCATCACTGGCCCATACCTGGCCGCCATCGACGGTCAGCGTGTGCCAGCGGTACAGCTCGCGGCCGGAAAGCTGGTTGGCCATGCGCAGCGGCTCCACGGCCGATGCCAGGGAAATCAGGGTGAAATTGTCCAGAAGGAGAAACCCGATGGACTGGGGGGCTGTGCGGTTCTGGGTTGGGTTCCCGGAGGTGTACGACGTCATCGCGATTTCTCCTCACACAAATGCAGGGTGTGCCTCAGGCGGGCACTGATTTTCTTGTTATGGCCCCAGCTTCACGTGCAGGGGCTTGCTGCCAATCTCAACGCAAGGGTCGTGCCTGAAATTGAACGACCATCCGAAAAAACCTGAAAACGACGCCTTCATTCGGCAAATCAGGGATTTCGATCGAGTTGGCAATTCTTCGCAAAGCGCCGTGCTAGCGCCTTGCGTGTAACGACTGAGCAATTTGGTGACACGCGCAGCCTTGGTTGCCCAGAAACGACACTCTTGAGTGTCACCGACAATGCCCGCACTGATAGCGACAGCCGACGATTGGTCAGCCTGGGCCATGCACTTAAACAGGGCGCGGTGCACTTAAAACACTCAAGGGCCCCATCGCGGATGAATCCGCTCCTACAAGATCATGCATATCCTGCAGGAGCGGATTCATCCGCGATGAGGCCCTTGAGGCTGGCTCAAAAACTCAACACTCGATGGCGCTGACCGCCAGGCCACCGCGAGAGGTCTCTTTATACTTGTCGTGCATGTCGGCGCCGGTGTCGCGCATGGTGCGGATCACCTGGTCGAGAGAGATGAAGTGCTCGCCATCGCCGCGCAACGCCATCTGCACGGCATTGATCGCCTTGACTGCGGCAATCGCGTTGCGCTCGATGCAAGGCACCTGCACCAGGCCGCCGACCGGGTCGCAGGTCAGGCCAAGGTTGTGCTCCAGAGCGATTTCGGCAGCGTTCTCCACCTGTGCCGGGGTCGCCCCCAGCACTTCGGCAAGGCCGGCAGCAGCCATGGCACAGGCCGAGCCGACCTCGCCCTGGCAGCCAACTTCTGCACCGGAAATCGACGCGTTCTTCTTGCACAGGATGCCCACGGCGGCGGCGCCGAGGAAAAAGTCGACCACGCTCGATTCGTCTACCGCATCACTGAAGCGCATGTAGTAATGCAGCACCGCCGGGATGATGCCCGCCGCGCCGTTGGTAGGCGCAGTGACCATGCGCCCGCCAGCGGCGTTTTCTTCGTTGACGGCCAGGGCGAACAGGTTGACCCACTCCATGGCGCTCATGGTCGAGCCGATCACGTTGGGCTTGCCGATTTCCTGCAGACTGCGGTGCAACTTCGCGGCGCGCCTGCGCACGTTCAGTCCGCCGGGCAGCGTGCCTTCGTATTTCAGGCCGTTGTTGACGCATTCCTGCATGGCTTCCCAGAGCTTGTGCAGGCCGGCGCGGATTTCTTCTTCGCTGCGCCAGACCTTCTCGTTGGCCATCATCAATTGCGACACGCTGAGGTCGTTTTGCTTGCACAGGCGCAGCAGCTCGGCGGCGCTGTTGAAATCGTAGGGCAGCACGGTCTGGTCGGCGTCCAGCACACCGCTGGCGGCCTGGGCGGCGTCGACCACGAAGCCGCCACCGACCGAGTAATAGGTGTCGCGATGCAGTTCGCCCTGGGCACCTTCGGCGATCAGGGTCATGGCGTTGGGGTGGTACGGCAGGTTCTCGTCCAGCAGCAGCATGTCGCGGGCCCAGACGAACTCGATGGGCAGGCGGTTATCCAGCTTCAGGATGTTGGTTTCGCGCAGGTCGGCGATCCGCGGGACGATCTGGGTCGGGTCGATGGCGTCCGGCCATTCGCCCATCAGGCCCATGATGGTGGCGTTGTCGGTGCCATGGCCGATGCCAGTGGCCGACAGCGAACCGTACAGCCGCACTTCGATCCTTCGCACCTGCTCCAGCTCACCGCGTTCCCGCAGGCCCTGGACGAACAAGGCACCTGCACGCATGGGGCCGACGGTGTGGGAGCTGGAAGGCCCGACACCGATCTTGAACAGGTCGAACACGCTGATGGCCATTGTCGAATCACCTCTTGCTGGGCTTGTCTCTGCGCGCCATGCGCAGGGCGGGGCAACTGCTAGGCTGAAGCTGCGAGCCGCCACGAATGCACGCATCATCGGGCTTTTGCCTACCCCCTCGCCGTCTGCAACCGACGTAATTTTGTCCAGCAGCGCCGTAGCCTTTTCGGCCACCTTGTCGCCGCTTTCAAGCGACCGGGTGACGCAAAAATGCGGCTACAGGGGTGGAAAAACTCATAAACGACATCGCCCGTACTGGATGCGACCCGTTCCGTACTGGTTACGACGCCACCAGTAGGCGATTGCCCGGCGCTGGAGGATTATCGAAAGCGACTCGTAAAGCACGGCCACGCATCCTGCCCTCTGCAGGCCTGGTCGACCGGACCCTGAGAAAGCCCGGCGACCCACGCGAACCCGAAGACAAAATCACAGGAGTCCATCCATGAAAGGTTCACCCTCGCTGTTGCTGGTTGCGATGCTGTCCGCGCCTCTGCTGGCCCAGGCCGCCGAGCCCGAGCAGTGCCAGACGGTACGCTTCTCCGATGTCGGCTGGACTGACATCACCGTCACCACTGCGACCACCAGCGTTGTGCTCGAAGCACTGGGTTACAAGACCCACACCACCATGATCTCGGTACCGGTGACCTACAAGTCGCTGGCCACCGGCAAGGACCTGGACGTGTTTCTCGGCAACTGGATGCCGACCATGGAGAACGACATCAAGCAGTACCGCGATGCCGGCACTGTAGAAACCGTGCGCGCCAACCTGGAAAACGCCAAGTACACCTTGGCCGTGCCCCAGGCACTGTATGACAAGGGGCTGAAGGACTTCAGCGACATTCCCAAGTTCAAGAAGGAGCTGGACGGCAAGATCTACGGCATCGAGCCGGGCAACGATGGCAACCGCACCATCCAGAGCATGATCGACAAGAACGCCTTCGGCCTGAAGGACGCCGGTTTCAAGATCGTGCAGTCGAGCGAGGCCGGCATGCTGTCGCAGGTCGATCGCGCACAGAAGCGTGGTGAGGCGGTGGTGTTCCTGGGCTGGGAACCGCACCCCATGAACACCCGCTTCAAGATGCAGTACCTCACCGGCGGTGACGAGTTCTTCGGCCCCGAATTCGGCAAGGCCACCGTGCTGACCAATACCCGCAAGGGCTATGTGCAGGAATGCAGCAACGTCGGCCAATTGCTGAAGAACCTGTCGTTCGAGCTCAAGGATGAAAGCACCATGATGGGCTACGTCCTGGACGACAAGATGAAGCCCGAAGCGGCCGCCAAGAAGTGGCTCAAGGACAACCCCGGCAAGCTGGACACCTGGCTGGCGGGCGTCACCACCGTGGACGGCAAGCCCGGCCTTGAGGCGGCCAAGGCCAAGCTCACGCAATAACGCACCATGTCGTAGCGCTACCTCGGGGCGGGACCGTGCCCGCCCCGGACTGTTTTCAATCTTCGCAGGTGGAAGCTCGCTATCATGCTCATCGATCAGAAAATACCCTTGGGTCAGTACATCGCGGCGTTCGTCGAATGGCTGACCCAGAATGGCGCGAACTATTTCGACGCCATTGCCCGAGGCCTGGAGTTCATGATCCATGGCGTCACCAGTACCCTGACTTTCTTCAACCCGTTCGTGCTCATCGCCCTGTTCGCCGCCCTGGCGCATTTCATCCAGCGCAAGTGGGCGCTCACCGCATTCGTCGCCCTTTCCTTCCTGCTGATCCTCAACCTGGGGTACTGGCAGGAAACCATGGAGACCTTGGCCCAGGTGACCTTCGCCACCGTGGTCTGCGTGGCCATCGGCGTGCCGCTTGGCATCGTCGCCGCGCACAAGCCGATGTTCTACACGGCCATGCGCCCGGTGCTCGACCTGATGCAGACCGTGCCAACCTTCGTCTACCTGATCCCGACCCTGACCCTGTTCGGCCTGGGCGTGGTGCCGGGGCTGATCTCGACAGTGGTGTTCGCCATCGCCGCCCCGATCCGCCTGACCTACCTGGGCATCTGCGACGTGCCGCAGGAACTTATGGACGCCGGCAAGGCCTTTGGCTGTTCGCGCCGCCAGCTGCTCACCCGTATCGAACTGCCGCACGCGATGCCAAGCATCGCCGCCGGCGTCACCCAGTGCATCATGCTGTCGCTGTCGATGGTGGTGATCGCCGCCCTGGTGGGTGCCGATGGCCTGGGCAAACCTGTGGTCAACGCACTGAACACCGCCGATATCTCCCTGGGCTTCGAGGCAGGCCTGGCGATCGTGCTGCTGGCGATCATGCTCGACCGTATCTGCAAGCAACCGGAACTGCCGGTAAGGGGTGAGGCATGAGCATCATTCGATTCGAAGACGTCGACGTCATCTTCTCCAACAAGCCACGCGAAGCGCTGGCGCTGCTGGACAAAGGCCAGACCCGCGAGCAGATCCTCAAGCAGACCGGGCTGGTGGTCGGTGTGGAAAAGGCCAACCTCGATATCAACAAAGGCGAGATCTGCGTGCTGATGGGCCTGTCCGGCTCAGGCAAGTCGAGCCTGCTGCGTTGCATCAACGGCCTCAACACCGTGAGCCGCGGCAAGCTGTTCGTCGAGCATGAAGGCAAGCACATCGATATTGCCCACTGCACCCCGGCAGAGCTGAAGATGATGCGCACCAAGCGCATCGCCATGGTGTTCCAGAAATTCGCCCTGATGCCATGGCTGACGGTGCGCGAGAACATCAGCTTCGGCCTGGAAATGCAGGGCCGCCCGGAAAAGGAACGGCGCAAGCTGGTCGACGAGAAACTCGAACTGGTCGGCCTGACCCAGTGGCGCAACAAAAAGCCGGACGAACTCTCCGGCGGCATGCAGCAGCGTGTGGGCCTGGCGCGGGCGCTGGCGATGGATGCCGACATCCTGCTGATGGACGAACCGTTCTCGGCCCTCGACCCGCTGATCCGCCAAGGCCTGCAAGACGAATTGCTGGGCCTGCAGGCCAAGCTGAGCAAGACCATCGTGTTCGTCAGCCACGACCTCGACGAGGCGCTGAAACTGGGCAGCCGCATCGCCATCATGAAGGATGGGCGGATCATCCAGTACAGCAAGCCGGAAGAGATCGTGCTGAACCCGGCCGACGAATACGTGCGTACCTTCGTCGCCCACACCAACCCGCTGAACGTATTGTGCGGCCGCAGCCTGATGCGCAGCCTGGACAACTGCAAGCGGGTCAACGGCTCGGTGTGCCTGGACCCGGGTGGCGATTCGTGGCTTGACCTGGGTGAAGGGAATTCGATCAAGCGTGCACGCCAGGGGCAGAACGGGCTGGACATGCAGAATTGGGTGCCGGGGCAGGCTGTGGAAGGCCTGGGCCGCAAGCCGACGTTGGTGCATGCCGACATTGGCATGCGTGAGGCGCTGCAGATTCGTTATCAGACCGGCAACAAGCTGGTGCTGCAGGAGAATGACAAGGTGGTGGGGATTCTTGGGGATACCGAGCTTTACCACGCGCTGCTCGGCAAGAACCACGGGTGATGCAATTGGGGCCGCCTTGCGGCCCATTCGCGGCTAAAGCCGCTCCCACAGGGACCGCACAAGGCATTGGGCCTGTGCTGTACCTGTAGGAGCGGCTTTAGCCGCGATGGGCTGCAACGCAGCCCCAATCACGCTCTCAGCGAACGACGATCCCGCGCGAAGCCATGTAGGCCTTGGCCTCCGGCACAGTGTACTCGCCAAAGTGGAAGATACTCGCCGCCAGCACCGCGCTGGCGTGTCCTTCCAGAATCCCGTCTGCCAGGTGCTGCAAGTTACCCACACCACCCGAAGCAATCACCGGAATCCCCAGCGCATCGCTGATGGCGCAGGTTACACCCAGATCGAAACCATTCTTCATGCCGTCCTGGTCCATGCTGGTCAGCAGGATCTCGCCGGCTCCCAGGCCTTCCATCTTCTTCGCCCACTCAACCGCGTCCAGCCCGGTAGGCTTGCGCCCGCCGTGGGTGAAGATCTCCCAGCGTGGCGCTTCGCCTGGCGCGGACACCTTCTTGGCGTCGATGGCGACGACGATGCACTGCGAACCGAAACGGTCCGCCGCCTCGCCGACGAACTCCGGGTTGAACACCGCGGCGGTGTTGATCGAAACCTTGTCTGCACCGGCGTTGAGCAGGTTGCGGATGTCCTGCACGGTACGCACGCCACCGCCCACGGTCAGCGGGATGAACACCTGGCTGGCCATGCGCTCGACGGTATGCAGGGTGGTGTCGCGGCCATCGACGCTGGCCGTGATGTCGAGGAAGGTGATTTCGTCGGCACCCTGCTCGTTGTAGCGGCGGGCAATTTCCACCGGGTCGCCGGCATCACGGATGTTCTCGAACTTGACGCCCTTGACCACCCGGCCGTTGTCCACGTCCAGGCAAGGGATGATGCGCTTGGCCAGTGCCATGGTTCAGTCCTCAGCCTTGGTAGTTGTCGCAGAATGCCTGGGCCTCGGCGACATCGAGGGTGCCCTCGTAGATGGCACGGCCGGTGATGGCGCCGATGATGCCCGGGGCCTTGGCGTCCAGCAGGGCCTTGATGTCACCCAGGTTGTGGATGCCGCCCGAGGCGATCACCGGGATCGAGGTGGCTTCGGCCAGCGCCTTGGTGAACGGCACGTTGCAGCCCTGCATCATGCCGTCCTTGGCGATGTCGGTGTAGACGATCGCCGACACGCCATCGGCCTCGAAACGCTTGGCCAGGTCGATGACCTGTACCGAGCTGACTTCGGCCCAGCCGTCGGTGGCGACGAAGCCGTCCTTTGCATCCAGGCCAACGATGACCTTGCCCGGGAAAGCCTTGCACGCTTCGGCGACGAACTCAGGCTGCTTGACCGCCTTGGTGCCGATGATCACGTAGCTGACGCCGGCCTTGACGTAGTGCTCGATGGTTTCCAGCGAGCGGATGCCGCCGCCGATCTGGATCGGCAGGTTCGGGTAGCGCTTGGCGATGGCGGTGACCACTTCACCGTTGACCGGCTGGCCTTCGAAGGCGCCGTTGAGGTCGACCAGGTGCAGGCGGCGGCAGCCACCTTCGACCCACTTGGCAGCCATGCTCACCGGGTCGTCGGAGAATACCGTGGAGTCTTCCATGCGGCCCTGGCGCAGGCGCACGCAGGCACCGTCCTTCAGATCGATAGCGGGGATAATCAGCATCTTGGGAACCTGTCTGTTCTTGGGGGTTCAGGGCTTTTCGAGTGCCCACAGATCGCTTTCGATGCTCTCGAACCGCTCCTTGAGGTGCAGCTGAACATCGGCAATCGCCCTGTTGTAGTAATGGGGTGCAATTTCTTTGCTGAACAGCTCGAGAACCTCGGCCACCTCGAACGACCCGAGCTGCAGCTCGAAGCGGTCTTCCAGGAAGCGCTTGAGCGTGTCGAGCGCCTCGCGCTCCTCTTCGGGGGCCAGGGTAATGATCGGGGCCTTGGTCTTCGAACGGCTCATTTACCAGCGCCCGTCCCAGGCGACGAAGTTCTGCAGCAGCTGCAGGCCATGGGTATGGCTCTTCTCCGGGTGGAACTGCACGGCAAAGCGCGAGCCATCGGCCAGCGCGGCAGCGAAGTCGACGCCATAATGGCCGCGGCCGACCACCTGGCCCGGCTTGCCGGCATTGATGTAGTAGCTGTGCACGAAGTAGAAACGCGCACGGTCGGAAATGTCGTGCCACAGCGGATGGTCGATGGTCTGGCTGACTTCGTTCCAGCCCATGTGCGGCACCTTCAGGTGCTCGCCGTCTTCTTTCAGGTCTTTGCCAAAGAAGCGCACCTGGCCAGGGAACAGTCCGATGCAGTCGACACCGTCGTTTTCTTCGCTATGGTCGAGCAACGCTTGCATGCCGACGCAGATGCCGAGGAACGGGCGGTCCTGGCTCACTTCGCGGACCAGGCTGTCGAAGCCCAGGCGGCGGATTTCGGCCATGCAGTCACGGATCGCGCCCACGCCCGGGAACACCACGCGATCAGCCTCGCGGATCACCGCAGCGTCGCTGGTGACCAGCACCTTGCCGGCGCCGACGTGCTCTAGCGCCTTGGCCACCGAGTGCAGGTTGCCCATGCCATAGTCGATTACGGCTACCGTCTGCATTTACAGGCACCCTTTGGTGGACGGCATCTGCCCGGCCATGCGCTCGTCGAGGGTCACGGCCATGCGCAGGGCGCGGCCGAAAGCCTTGAATACGGTTTCGATCTGGTGGTGGGTGTTATGGCCACGCAGGTTGTCGATGTGCAGGGTCACCAGGGCGTGGTTGACGAAGCCCTGGAAGAATTCCTGGAACAGGTCGACATCGAAGCCGCCAACGGTGGCGCGGGTGTAGGGCACATGCATCTGCAGGCCTGGGCGGCCGGAGAAATCGATGACCACGCGCGACAGCGCTTCGTCCAGCGGCACGTAGGCATGGCCGTAGCGGAAGATGCCTTTCTTGTCGCCGATGGCCTGGGCGAATGCCATGCCCAGCGTGATACCGACGTCTTCGACGGTATGGTGATCGTCGATATGCAGGTCACCCTTGCACTCGATATCCAGATCGATCAGCCCATGGCGAGCGATCTGGTCCAGCATGTGTTCAAGGAAAGGCACACCGATATCGAATCGGGCCTTGCCACTGCCATCGAGGTTGATCGAGCACTTGACCTGGGTTTCCAGGGTATTGCGCTCGACGGAAGCCTTACGTTCGACCATCACCAGCTCCGCAAAATCATTGGGCGAAAAGGGCTCCATTATAGGCCCAGAACGCGCCCGCTTGAAACGCGGATGACATATGGCATGGCAAGGAATTGCGGGGCCGGACGGCCCTACAGGTCTATACAACCCGATCATGGGGGCTGCCAGGCAACCCCCAGATGGCTACATCAATGGAACAGTACAGCGGTCTTCTGCAGGGTAATCCAAACACCCCAAGCCAGCGGCACGACCACCACAGCCCAGGCCAGCAGCACCAGCGGCAGGCTGCCCGGTGCGGCGTGCCACTCCAGCGAACGCGCACCGTCAGCACCTTTGTCGTGGCTGAGCGCACGTTCGGCGGCCAGTTCGGCATCGGTCATGAAGTATTTGTCGGCCACCGGGCGGATCAGCATGTTGCAGATAAAGCCCAGCACCAGCAGGCCGGCGAGGATGTACAGGGTCATGTCGTAGGCCGCTGCACGCTCCACGCCCGCCGCCAACTGGTACTCGCGCAGGTAGGTGATCAGCACCGGGCCCAGCACGCCGGCTGCCGCCCAGGCAGTCAGCAGGCGACCATGGATGGCACCGACCATCTGCGTGCCGAACAGGTCGGCCAGGTAGGCCGGAACGGTGGAGAAGCCACCGCCGTACATCGACAGAATGATGCAGAACGCCGCCACGAACAGCGCCACGTTGCCCAGGTGGCCCATGTTCGGCACCAGGCTGTAGAGGCCGACGCCCAGGGCGAAGAAGGCGAAGTAAGTGTTCTTGCGGCCGATGTAGTCGGAGAACGATGCCCAGAAGAAGCGGCCACCGATGTTGAACAGGCTCAGCAGGCCGGTGAAGCCGGCGGCGATGGCGGCGATCTGCGCCAGCTGTGCGGCGTTCAGCTCGCTGAAGCTCAGCTCGTTGCCCAGCAACTTGCCGGCAAACACTTCCTGCAGCAGCGGCGAAGCCATGCCGAGGATGCCGATACCGGCCGAAACGTTCAGGCACAGCACCAGCCACACCAGGGCGAACTGCGGGGTTTTCCAGGCGACGCTGACGTGCACGTGGCGGTCGGTGACCATGCCGTTGCCGGCCTTCTTCGCCGGCGCGCTCCAGCCTTCAGGCTTCCAGCCGGTAGGCGGCACGCGGTAAGCCAGGGCGCCAGCGGTCATGAACACGAAGTAGATGGCGGCCATGGCGACGAAGCTCTGCCAGACGCCCACTTCCTGCGCGTTGCCAAAATGGCCCATCAGCGCGGTAGCCAGCGGTGCACCCACCATGGCGCCACCACCGAAGCCCATGATCGCCATGCCGGTGGCCATGCCGCGTTTGTCCGGGAACCACTTGATCAGGGTCGAGACCGGCGAGATGTAGCCCAGGCCCAGGCCGATACCACCAATGACGCCGGAGCCCAGCCACATCAGCCACAGCTGGTGGGTCTTCACGCCAATCGCCGAGATCAGCATGCCGCCGCACCAGCACAGTGCCGATACCAGGCCAGCCTTGCGCGGGCCAGCGTGTTCCAGCCAGCCGCCCAGCACCGCTGCCGAGCAGCCAAGGAAGACGAAGAACAGGGTGTAGATCCAGCTCAGCATCGAGATCGGCCAGTCGCATTCGGCGCTGAACATACGGGCGATGAAGCCCATGTCCGCCGAACAGGCAACAGGCGCGGTGATGCCGATGGCTTGCGACAGCGGCAGCCAGAACACCGAGAAGCCGTAGGCCATGCCGATGCACAGATGGATGGCCAAGGCGGCTGGCGGGACCAGCCAGCGGTTGAAGCCCGGGCGGGCGATGATGCGCTCCTTCGACAGGAAGCCAGGCGCGCTGGCCAGCCCTTCTGCCGTGATGGTACTGCTCATGGATTCGATCCTTTTGTAGGTAGACAGTGCTGGCGGATACTGCCCAAGCTCTTGTTCTCGCACGCAGGGCGAACTGGCCTTTGCGGGGGTGACGGCCCGCGACAATGGGTCGCGGCCGTTCCGCGAAGCGGCACAAGGGTACCAGTTCGCAGATGACATGAAAGCAATCTGATATCGTTATTTTTCGCGTGGCTGAAACGGTATTTCGACGTTTTCTGTACCCGCGAAGAATCCAGCGCCGAAGGAACTGCCAAAACCACAACTGTCGAATCCCGCAACTATCTGAAATGCCCTGCATCGCTAGTCGAATACGCAGGACCCACCGCTGCGGCGCTATACTCAGCCGTTCGGAATTCACACTACGGACTACAAGGACTCGCCCATGAAAGCGTTCGGCAAAATCCTGGGACTGGGGCTTCTCGGGTTGCTGCTGATCATCGTGGCGCTGGGCTTCGCCCTGACCCACCTCTTCGATCCCAACGACTACAAAGACGAGATCCGCCAACTGGCGCGCGACAAGGCGCACGTCGAGCTGACCCTCAACGGCGACATCGGCTGGAGCCTGTTCCCCTGGCTAGGCCTGGAGCTGCACGAAGCCAGCATCGCGACCCTGGCCAAACCCAAGGAACCGTTCGCCGACCTGCAGATGCTCGGCCTCTCCGTGCGTGTGCTGCCGCTGCTGCGCCGCGAAGTGCAGATGAGCGATGTGCGTGTCGAGGGCCTCAACCTGACCTTGGTTCGTGACGAAAATGGCCACGGCAACTGGGAAGACATCGGCAAGCCGCTACCGGCCGCCACCGATGGCACTGCCAGTGCGCCGGCCCAGGCACCTGCCGAGCAACCCGCCAAACCTGCTGAAAGCAACAGTGAGCGCGCTGTGAAGCTCGACATCGACAGCCTGGCCGTGAACAACGCCCGGGTTTACTACACCGATGCCAAGAGCGGCCAGAGCTACAGCGCCGAAAGCATCCAGCTGAGCACCGGCCCGGTCCACGAGGGCGCCAATATCGCCTTGAAAGCCAGCGCCTTCATCAGCGCCAGCCAGCCGGCCATCAAGGCCCGCACCGAGCTTGCCGGCGAGCTGCGCTTCGATCGCAAGCTCAAGCGCTACAACTTCGAAGACCTGCGCCTGACCGGCGAAACCTCGGGCGAACCTACCGCTGGCAAGACCGTCACCTTTGGCGCCCAGGGCCAGCTGCTGGTCGACATGGGGGCCAACGTGGCCTCGTGGAGCGGCCTGAAAGTCTCGGCCAACCAGCTGCGCGCCCTCGGCGAACTGAACCTGCGCGACCTCGACAAGGCCCCGCAACTGAGCGGCGGCCTGTCCATCGCCCAGTTCAACCTGCGCACCTTCCTCGATGGCATCGGCCACCCGCTGCCGGCCACCAACGACCCGGCAGCCTTCGGCAAGCTGGAGCTGGTGACCCGCCTGCAAGGCACACCGACCAGCCTGACCCTGGCCGACCTGGCCGTGAAACTGGACGACACCACCTTCACTGGCCGCGCAGCCATTGAGGACTTCACCAAGCAGGCCCTGCGCCTGCAACTCAAAGGTGACAAGTTCGACGCCGATCGCTACCTGCTGGCCAAGAGCGAACAGGCCAAGGGCGCGACTGCCGCGCGCCAGGCCGAGGTTCAGCAACAGGAATCCACCGCGGTGGCCGCAGCCGGTAGCTCGCCGCTGCCCAGCGCCCCGACCCAGGTGGCCTGGAGCGACGACAAGCTGCTGCCGGTCGACCGCCTGCGCGTCCTCGATCTGCAGGCCGACCTGGCCTTCGGCTCGCTGATTCTGGACAAGCTGCCAATCAGCGATGCTCAGTTGCAGGCCACCGGCCAGGGCGGCCTGCTGACCTTGCAAACCCTGCGCGGCGGCCTCTATAACGGCACTTTCGAAGCCAAGGGCAACGTCGACGTGCGCCCTGCCGTGCCGCAGCTCGGCATCAACACCAGGATCAACCGGGTGCCGGTCGAGCACTTCATCAAAACTGAAGGCAAGGCACAGACGCCGCCGGTCAAAGGCCTGCTGACCCTGACCAGTGATCTGACGGCTACCGGTAACAGCCAGAAGGCACTGGTCGACACCCTCAATGGCAGCGCAAACTTCACCATCAATGACGGCGTGCTGGTCAACGCCAACCTCGAGCAGCAACTCTGCCAGGCCATCGCCACCCTCAACCGCAAGACTTTGAGTGGCGAACCCCGTGGCAAGGACACCCCGTTCGAAGAACTGCGCGGCAGCCTGGTGATTCGCAATGGCGTGGCCAGCAACCCGGACCTCAAGGCACGCATCCCGGGCCTGACCGTCAACGGCCATGGCGACCTCGACCTGCGCGTGCTGGGCATGGACTACAACATCGGCGTGATCGTCGAGGGTGACCAGCGCGCCATGCCCGACCCGGCCTGCCAGGTAGGTGAGCGCTTCGTCGGCGTGGAAGTGCCGCTGCGCTGCCGTGGCCCGCTGGAGCTCGGCGCCAAGGCCTGCCGCCTGGACCAGGACGGCTTGGGCAAGGTCGCGGCCAAGCTGGCCGGCAACCGCCTTAAAGACAAGATCGATGAAAAACTCGGAGACAAAGTGAGCCCAGAACTGAAAGACGCGCTCAAGGGGCTGTTCAAGCGATGACCCCCACGCAGTTCTCCAGCGCCGTGCTGGACTGGTACGACCAGCACGGTCGCCACGACCTGCCCTGGCAACAGGGCATCAACCCATACCGCGTGTGGGTTTCGGAAATCATGCTGCAGCAGACCCAGGTCAGCACCGTGCTCAATTACTTCGACCGTTTCATGCAGGCCCTGCCGACCGTGCAGGCCCTGGCTGAGGCGCCGGAGGACGAAGTGCTGCACCTGTGGACCGGCCTTGGCTACTACACCCGCGCACGCAACCTGCAGAAGGCCGCGAAGATCGTCGTCGAGCAACATGGCGGCGAATTCCCGCGCAGCGTCGAGCAACTCACCGAGCTGCCCGGCATCGGCCGTTCCACAGCGGGTGCCATCGCCAGCATTAGCATGGGCATTCGCGCGCCGATTCTCGATGGCAACGTCAAGCGCGTGCTGGCCCGCTACACCGCCCAGGCCGGCTACCCCGGCGAGCCCAAGGTGGCCAACCAGCTGTGGGCCACGGCCGAGCGCTTCACCCCGCACCAGCGCGCCAACCACTACACCCAGGCGATGATGGACCTGGGCGCGACGCTGTGCACGCGCAGCAAGCCCAGCTGCCTGATCTGCCCGTTGCAGCGCGGCTGCGAAGCGCACCTGCACGGCGAAGAAACCCGCTACCCCGAGCCCAAGCCACGCAAGGCACTGCCGCAACGGCGCACGCTGATGCCGCTGCTGGCCAACGATGAAGGCGCCATTCTGCTTTACCGCCGCCCATCCAGCGGCCTGTGGGGCGGCTTGTGGAGCCTGCCAGAGCTGGACGATATCGCCCAGCTCGACGACCTTGCCTACCAGCACGGCCTGCGCCTGGCCGAAAGCCGCGCACTGGACGGCCTGACCCATACCTTCAGCCACTTCCAGCTGGCGATCGAGCCGTGGCTGGTACGTGTCGACCCGGTCGGCCAGCACGTGGCCGAGGCCGACTGGCTCTGGTATAACCTCGCCACCCCGCCGCGCCTGGGCCTCGCCGCCCCGGTCAAGAAGCTGCTCAAACGCGCGGCCGACGAACTGATTGCAGGAGAAGCCCGATGACCCGCACCGTGATGTGCCGCAAGTACAAAGAAGAACTCCCCGGCCTGGCCCGCCCGCCCTACCCCGGCGCCAAGGGCCAGGACATCTTCGACCACATCTCGGAGAAAGCCTGGGAAGACTGGAAGAAACACCAGACCATGCTGATCAACGAAAAGCGCCTGAACATGATGAACGGCGACGACCGCAAGTTCCTCCAGGGCGAGATGGACAAGTTTTTCGCCGGCGAGGAATACGCCCAGGCGGAAGGCTACGTTCCACCCTCCGAATGACCCCACGAATCGTAAGCGACGGAATTAATTTAAAATTTTTTCAAAAAGTCGTTGACGGGCCGTCAGAAAATCTATTTAATTCACCTCGTCGCCCAGATAGCTCAGTCGGTAGAGCAGAGGATTGAAAATCCTCGTGTCGGCGGTTCGACTCCGTCTCTGGGCACCACCTTCAAGCTTCTGGTGGTTGCAAAGTTACCCGAAGCGACAACAAGAAACCCGCCTAGTGCGGGTTTTTTGTTGTCTTGGATTTATTGCTCCACCCCTCTCTGCCGTTGACCGGTATCAACAAGCCTTCTCTCGCTCAGTTTCAAAATTGCAGGTGGACATTCGACCCAACCTCGCAAGGACCTCCATGAGCGAAGAAGCCACCCTCCTGCTCCCCGCCCCCGGCGAATCCTCTTCCCCCGCCCCTGCCGTACCTCGCACGCGCCGCCCTCGCCAGCGCAAAACTGAACCCTCCATCAGCAAGGTCAGCCAGGCCCCAGCCGCGCTGGAAGTGGCCAGCGCACCAAAGGGCAGTAATGAAGACAGCACCTCGGCGCGGCTGCCAGCCAGCTACCCGTACCGCACCCGCCTGCGTCGCCAGGAGTACGAGAAGGCCAAGCATGCGCTGCAGATCGAACTGCTGAAGGTCCAGAGCTGGGTCAAGGAAACCGGCCAGCGCGTGGTCATTCTGTTCGAGGGGCGTGACGCAGCGGGCAAAGGTGGGACGATCAAACGCTTCATGGAGCACCTCAACCCGCGAGGCGCACGGATCGTCGCGCTGGAGAAGCCTTCCGAGCAGGAACTGGGCCAGTGGTACTTCCAGCGTTACATCCAGCACCTGCCCACGGCAGGCGAGATGGTCTTCTTCGACCGCTCCTGGTACAACCGCGCCGGGGTCGAGAAGGTAATGGGCTTTTGTTCGCCGCTGCAGTACCTGGAGTTCATGCGCCAGGCGCCGGACCTGGAGCGGATGCTGTGCAACAGCGGCATCCTGCTGTTCAAGTACTGGTTCTCGGTGAACCGCGAAGAGCAGCTGCGCCGCTTCATCTCGCGCCGGGACGACCCGCTCAAGCACTGGAAGCTGTCACCCATCGACATCAAGTCGCTGGACAAGTGGGAAGACTACACCGCAGCCAAGGAGGCGATGTTCTTCCATACCGATACCGCCGACGCACCGTGGACGGTGATCAAGTCGGACGACAAGAAACGCGCACGGATCAACTGTATCCGGCACTTCCTGCATTCGCTGGACTATCCAGGGAAGGACCACCGCGTGGCTCATGCGCCCGATGAGCTGCTGGTCGGCCGCGCATCGCGCGGGTTCGAGGAAGACGAGCCGACACCGCCCGCCAGTTGAATCGCCCGGGCTGCTGCGCTTCAATACGCGCAATTTCCGAACACCCCAAGGATTCACCCATGGCCACCCCAACCAAACAACAGAAACGCGCCAAGCGCGCCGCCAGCAAAGCCAAGCAGAACCGCATGGTGCGCAGCGGTCAGGCGGTCAAGGCCAGTGCCGGTGACAGCGCCAGCATCGAGCAGGTGTTCAACAAGGCCATGGAGACCGACAGCTACAAAGAGCTGTTCGCGAAGATGAAGGCCGCGCAGGAAACCAGCCTGGTGGCGATGATCTCGGTGTTCCTGGTCGACCCACTGCTGGCCCTGGTGCTCAAGGGCCACAAGGAAGAGCACGCCACCGACTACATCGTGCTGGTGTTCAACGCCTACCGCACCTGGCTCGACGGCGCCGATGAGGAAACCACCATGGCCTGGCTGGAGAGCGATGAGTTCCAGGAAGCCTATATCGCCGCTTCCGAACTGGTCGCCAAGCAGCAGCAACAGCAGAAGCAGTTTGGCTGACCGGGCTGCTTGACCTGTTCCGGCCCTTTCGCAGGTAAACCCGCGAAGAGGGTGCAAGACAATAAAAAAGGCCGCGCCCTGCAGAGGACGCGGCCTTTTTTTCAAGCAGCGCGGATCAGTTATCCAGCGCCACCCGCCCGGCAGCTTCACGCTTGCGGTGCACCAGCAAGCCCGCCGCCACCACGCCAATGCTCAGCAGCGCAGTCGCGATGATCTCGGCACGGTGATCCTCACGCAGCGCCATCACCGCCAGCACGGCAATGATGAAGGCGATGGTTGCCCAAGTCAGGCCAGGGAACAGCCACATCTTGAAGTCGATTTTCTCGCCACGCGCTTCACGCTGGCTGCGCATGCGCAGTTGCGACACGGCAATCACCAGGTACACCAGCAGCGCGATGGCGCCGGAGCTGGCCAGCAGGAACTCGAACACCTGGGCCGGGGCCACGTAGTTGGCGAATACGCAGAGGAACGCAGCTGCGGTCGACAGCAGCACGGCCACATGCGGGGTTGCCGCCTTGGTGGTGCGCTGGGCGATGGCCGGGGCGTCACCACGCTTGCTCAGCGAGAACAGCATGCGCGACGAGGTGTACAGCGCCGAGTTCAGGCAGCTGGTCACGGCGACCAATACCACGATGTCGACGATCAGCTTGGCGTTCGGCACACCGATGCGGCTCAGCACGGTCTGGTAGGAGCCGACTTCGGCCAGGGCCGGGTCGTTCCACGGTACCAGCGCAACGACCAGGAAGATCGACACCAGGTAGAACAGGCAGATACGCCAGATCACCGAGTTGGTGGCGCGGCTGATCTGCTTGCCCGGGTCTTTCGATTCAGCAGCGGCGATGGTGACGATTTCGGTACCCATGAACGAGAACATGGTGGTCAGCATGGCCGCCAGCACCGCGCCCAGCCCGTTAGGCATGAAGCCCTGGGTATCGAACAGGTGCGAAGCGCCGCTCACCTGGCTGCTTGGCACGAAGCCAAACATGGCGATGCAGCCAACGACGATGAAGCCGATGATCGCCAGCACCTTGAGCAGGGCGAACCAGAACTCGAACTCACCGTAGTTCTTCACGCTGCACAGGTTGGTGAGGGTCAGCGCCAAGGTAATAAGAAGCGAGAAGGCCCACAGGTCCACGGACGGGAACCAGGCGTGAAGAATGGCCGCAGCGGCGTTGGCTTCCAGTGGAATCACCAGCACCCAGAACCACCAGTACAACCAGCCAATGGTAAAACCGGCCCAGCGGCCAATGGCGCGGTCGGCATAGGTGGAGAACGAGCCCGTATCCGGCGAGGCGATTGCCATTTCGCCGAGCATGCGCATCACCAGTACGACCAAGGTACCAGCGGCGGCATAGGCCAGCAGCACGGCCGGGCCGGCAGCTGCGATGGCATGGCCGGAACCCACGAACAGACCGGCGCCGATGACGCCAGCAATGGACAGCATGGTGACATGCCGTTGTTTGAGCCCCTGAGCGAGGTCATTGGAATTGTTACCGCTCATTAAAACTACCTTTGTAAGGAGTGGACCACTCCGATTGCGTTAACAGAGCGCACCTGGGGTTGACCTAGGCATCGCTGCAATCGGCGGCTTCGTACTGGCAATAAGCGCGCCATATTCGGGATGCATTCATCAGAAAAGCCAGCGCGCCTTTTAGGACGCGGTTTGGAGGGCTTTCGGCCAGCGGCTGACCGAAAGGCCGCCAAATCATCGGATTACTGAAATACCCACTTACAAACGCACCAAAGGTGCTCCACGGTAACACCCGTGCACCACTGCAATGCCAAAAAGCGCAACCTCGAGGTACAACCTCATGACCCGGCCGCCCGCGAAAGGTCTAAAACCGCTTCCATGCGCGGGCCAAAACTGGCACCATCGCGCCTTTTTTCATCAAGGCTCTGGTGCTGGGCGACACCTTCGCGGACATCCGCGCGACGTTGCGCTGCAACGATGCGACAAACTGCCCCACCAGCGCCCCGAGTGCCCAGCGACCCTGTTGGCCGTGATAATGCCGCTATGCTAGCTTGGCGCACGCCAGGAAGGCCGCCAACAGCTGGGAACGCACCCGATCACATGAGGACCGCACATGGCCCAGGCCACGCCCGCGCTGGAAATCCGCAATCTGCACAAACGCTACGGCGAGCAGGAAATTCTCAAGGGCATTTCGCTGACCGCGCGCGACGGTGACGTGATCTCCATCCTGGGGTCGTCCGGCTCCGGCAAGTCCACCCTGCTGCGCTGCATCAACCTGCTGGAAAACCCCCACCAGGGTGAAATCCTCGTTGCCGGCGAGAGCCTCAAGCTCAAGGCCGCCAAGAACGGCGACCTGATCGCCGCCGACAACCGCCAGATCAACCGCCTGCGCAGCGAAATCGGCTTCGTCTTCCAGAACTTCAACCTGTGGCCGCACATGTCGATCCTCGACAACATCATCGAGGCGCCACGCCGCGTGCTCGGCCAGAGCAGGGCCGAGGCCATCGAAGCCGCCGAAGCGCTGCTGAACAAGGTCGGCATCCACGACAAGCGCCACAGCTACCCCGCCCAGCTTTCCGGTGGCCAGCAACAACGTGCTGCCATCGCCCGCACCCTGGCCATGAAGCCCAAGGTCATCCTGTTCGACGAGCCGACCTCGGCGCTCGATCCGGAAATGGTCCAGGAAGTGCTTAACGTTATCCGCGCACTGGCCGAAGAAGGCCGTACCATGCTGCTGGTGACGCACGAGATGAACTTTGCCCGCCAGGTGTCCAGTGAAGTGGTCTTCCTGCACCAGGGCCTGGTTGAAGAGCAAGGATCGCCGCAGCAGGTCTTCGAGAACCCGACCTCGGCGCGTTGCAAGCAATTCATGTCCAGCCACCGCTAACGGAGCAATACATGCACATTTACAAGAAGTTCCTCCTGGCAGCCGCTGCCACCCTGGTGATGTCGGCAAACGCCATGGCCGCGGAAAAACTGCGCATGGGTATCGAAGCCGCCTACCCACCGTTCAACAACAAGGATGCCAGCGGTAACGTCGTCGGCTTCGACAAGGACATCGGCGACGCCCTGTGCGCCAAGATGAAGGTCGAGTGCGACGTGGTCACCTCCGATTGGGACGGCATCATCCCGGCCCTGAATGCCAAGAAGTTCGACTTCCTGGTGTCGTCGCTGTCGATCACCGACGAGCGCAAGCAGGCGGTCGACTTCACCGACCCGTACTACTCCAACAAGCTGCAGTTCATCGCGCCGAAGAATGTCGACTTCAAGACCGACAAGGCGTCGCTCAAAGGCAAGGTGATCGGCACCCAGCGCGCCACCCTGGCAGGCACCTGGCTGGAAGACAACTACGGCAACGACGTAGAGATCAAGCTGTACGACACCCAGGAAAACGCCTACCTGGACCTGGTGTCCGGCCGCATCGACGGCATCCTGGCCGACAAGTACGTGCAGTACGAGTGGCTCAAGAGCAAGGACGGCATGAACTTCGAGTTCAAGGGCGAGCCTGTGGTGGACAGCGACAAGATCGGCATCGCCGTGCGTAAAGGTGACCCGCTGCGTGAGAAGCTGAACAAGGCCCTGGCGGAAATCAAGGCTGACGGTACGTACAAGAAGATCAACGACAAGTACTTCCCATTCAGCATCGAATGATCCGCTCCGACCTGCGCGTCCCCGGGGCGCGCAGGTCCCTAGAATGACCTGCCCATGAATATCGACCTGCACGGATTCGGTCCGGCCATGATGGCCGGCACCCTGATGACCGTAAAACTGGCGCTCTGCGCCCTGTTGCTGGGGCTGGTCCTGGGCCTGCTCGGCGCCCTGGCCAAGACTTCCACGATCAAGCCGTTGCAATGGCTTGGCGGTTTCTACTCGACCCTGGTGCGCGGCGTGCCCGAGCTGCTCTGGGTCCTGCTTATCTATTTCGGCACCGTCGGCCTGATGAACAGCCTCGGCGAAGCCCTGAACATGCCGGGCCTCGAACTGAGCGCCTTCGCGGCCGGCGTCATCGCCCTGGGCCTGTGCTTCGGCGCCTATGCCACCGAAGTGTTCCGCGGCGCGATCCTGGCGATCCCCAAGGGCCACCGTGAGGCCGGCCTGGCGCTGGGCCTGTCCAAAGGCCGCATCCTGTCGCGGATCATCCTGCCGCAGATGTGGCGGATCGCCCTGCCGGGCCTGGGCAACCTGTTCATGATCCTGATGAAGGACACTGCCCTCGTGTCGGTGATCGGCCTGGAAGAAATCATGCGCCACGCGCAGATCGGCGTGACCGTGACCAAGGAGCCATTCACCTTCTACATGGTCGCTGCCTGTATCTACCTGAGCCTCACGATCATCGCCATGACCGGCATGTACTTCATGGAAAAACGCGCCGCTCGCGGCTTTGCGAGGGCTGAACAATGAATTGGGAAGTCATCATCAAGTGGCTGCCGCGACTGGCCCAAGGTGCGACCCTGACCCTGGAGCTGGTGGCCATCGCCGTGGTCGCCGGGTTGATCCTGGCCATCCCGCTGGGCATTGCCCGCTCCTCGCGCCACTGGTACGTGCGCGCCGTGCCGTTCAGCTACATCTTCTTCTTCCGTGGCACGCCGCTGCTGGTGCAGCTGTTCCTGGTCTACTACGGCCTGGCGCAGTTCGACGCCGTGCGTTCCAGCTCGCTATGGCCGTACCTGCGCGATCCGTTCTGGTGCACGGTGCTGACCATGACCCTGCACACCGCCGCCTACATCGCCGAGATTCTGCGCGGTGCGCTGCAGTCGATCCCCAAGGGTGAAATCGAAGCAGCGCGGGCATTGGGCATGTCGCGGGGCAAGACGCTGTTCTACATCATGCTGCCACGCGCCTCGCGCATCGGCCTGCCGGCCTACAGCAACGAAGTGATCCTGATGCTGAAGGCCAGCGCCCTGGCCAGTACCGTGACCCTGCTGGAACTGACCGGCATGGCCCGTACGATCATTGCCCGGACCTACCTGCCAGTGGAGATCTTCTTCGCTGCCGGGGTCTTCTACCTGGTGATCTCGTTCGTGCTGGTGCAAGGCTTCAAGCTGCTGGAGCGCTGGCTGCGCGTGGACGCCTGCCAGGGCCGTTAAACCCTACTGGCCCTATCGCGGGTAAACCCGCTCCTACAGGGATCACACTGCCTCTGGGCCTGTGCTGAAACCTGTAGGAGCGGGTTTCCCGCGATAGGGCCCTGAAAACCACCACCCACCTCAAGCCCCACCCATGTCCACCTACCTCCACAGCCACCAGTTGCACGACCGCTTCCAGGCCCTCGACCAGTTCCTGACCGAGCACCAGTCGCTGTGGAAACCCCGGCCCTTCACCGCCCTGCGCCTGGACTGGGAAACCGAATACCCCGCACTCGCCGCCCACCTGCGCCAGTGCACCCTGGCCGACGCCGAAGCCGACATCGAACCGCAAGCCCTGCCCACTCCATTCCCGCAACTGGCCGCACGAGCCGGGCAACTTTCAGCCCTGGGCGAACTCCCCGACACCGGTCTGCCCATCGCCGGCCACCGCCTCGACGTCGCCGTGCCCGGCCGCAAATGGCAACAGATCGAAGCCTTCAGCCGCCGCCTGGGCTTTCGCGAGCAGACCCGTCACTGGCTCGACTGGTGCTCCGGCAAAGGCCACCTCGGCCGCCGTCTGCTACAACCCGGCCAGCAGCTCACCTGCCTGGAATACAACCCTGAGCTGGTGGCCGCCGGCCAGGCCCTGAGCGATCACCATCACCTGCCCGCGACCCATGTGCACCAGGATGTGATGGCTGCCAGCAGCACCCAACACCTGAACCACGAGAAAAGCGTGGTCGCCCTGCACGCGTGCGGCGAACTGCACGTGCACCTGCTGCGCCAGGCCAGCGAGCAAGGCTGCCGCCACCTGGCCGTGGCCCCTTGCTGTTACAACCGCATACCGGGTGAGCATTATCAGCCGTTATCCACAGCCGCGCAGAACTCCCCGCTGCAGCTGAGCATGATCGACCTGGGCCTGCCGCTGAACGAAGCCGTCACCGCCAGCGCCCGCGTGCGCCATCAGCGCGACTGCTCCATGGCCCGGCGCCTGGGCTTCGACCTGCTGCAGCGCGAACAGCGCCAGTGTGATCAATACCTGTCCACCCCTTCGCTGCCGATCGCCTGGCTGGACAAGCCTTTCGAGCAGTACTGCCGTGAGTTGGCCGAGCTGCGCGAAGTCGAGCTGAGGGGTAATCCGGACTGGGCGGCGCTGGAGGCGGCTGGCTGGCAACGCCTGGCCGAGGTGCGCAACCTCGAACGCCTGCGCAACCTGTTCCGCCGCCCGCTGGAACTCTGGCTGGTGCTCGATCGCGCCCTGTTCCTCGAAGAACAGGGCTACTCCGTGCGCTTGGGTACTTTCTGCGATTACCCACTCACCCCACGCAACCTGCTGCTGCTTGCCGAACGTGACTGTTAGCCGCAGGACAACCTGTGGATAACTCTGTGAACAAGCTTTTGATGACTGGATGGAGCCAAGCGCTATGTCAAGCGTCTGGCTTATTCCAGTATGGGCCTCAAGCCCAGTAAAAACAGGTGTTTGCGCAAAGACAGGCGGTACGCGGAGGCGGCATGCCTTTCGCGCACGGCGGCAATGCCTCTTGTGCATAAACAAAAATTCGATTAGGCAATAGGCCCCCTGTGGGAGCGGGCGCGCCCGCGAAAGGGCCCTCGAATCAATGCACCTTGTTCTTGGCAATCTCGATATCGTTCATCAGCGCCTTGGCCAGGGCCAGCAGGTAATCCGCAGCGCCCAAGAGCTTGTGGTCATCCTCCATATCCCCCTCGCGCACAAGGTGCTTGATATAGCCGAGCAACACCGACACATGCTCGTAGGCATGATCGATCGGGATACCCGGTTGCACGCGTAGCAGGTCCACAGTCGGGTTTCCTGCTTCAAGGAAGGTCTCTACGCCTGCTGTGACGATGGTTTTAGCAGTATCACTCATGCGCCTGCCCCTCTTCATCGCTCATGCTCGCCAACGCATGCTGGAACAGGATAAGTGCCGATTCGGCCGCAAAGGCGGCGTTTGCCAGCGTGTTCAAACCAGGTTCACCAGCGTGAAGGCGGCAGTGTTCATCGATGGTTTCGGCGACGCCGCGGATGAGCTCGGCACCATGGGTGATGGCATCTTCGGAGGAGATGTCGCTGTGGACGGAGAAATACGGGGTTTGGATTAAAAAACGAGATGGATCTGGAACGATCTTTTTCATAATGGAAATCCCTATGTTCAAAAAGGGATTGCCACTCTCATTCTTTCTCACGGAACAAAGGCGGCAACCGTACACGGGGTGAGAAACCGAGTGAACATAGGAAGCTCGGCCAGACCGAAATCTGCCCGCGCACGGTCGCCATAACGCAGCCGCTACATTCAAAGCGGGTTCTCACACCCGGTCACCAGTTTTGGCGACCCGAGAACGTTAGCCCCGGGGCATTTCCCCGCCAACAGTGAACGGTCGACTGCGCGCGTAGGATAATTCCCAAATACTCCAATCCTGAAGCATTTGGTCTCAAGTTCAGACTTCCCTCACAAAATCACCACGGTCCCTGTGGGAGCGGGTTCACCCGCGAAGAGGCCCGACGGTGTATCATCCGCCCCCAAATCATTAAAAAGCTACGTCGCACGCTGCCCGCCAGCCCTGCGACCGTCTGGCGTTGCGCCAGAATCGACACTGGACTAACGGACTACCCCATCGTGACCCAAGCCAAACCCCTTGCCCTGCTCGCCTTCACCCTGACCCTGGGCGCCTGTGCCAGCGATCCTGCGCCGCGCCCTGCCAGCAACCTAGACTGGAACACCCCCGGCATGCAGCTGGGCGGCGACAACGGCCTGCCCCTGCGCGTCGAAAGCCCGTGCCGCAAGCGCGGCTGCGACAACGACAAGCTGTTTTTCAACCCGGGCAAGACCGAGCCGAACGTCAATACCATCCATCGCGGCTGGTAAGAAAATATCCTTTTGGGCCGGTGACTTAGGCTATTTGCACGCTTTCGCAAGGAAGTGGTTTACAGGCGCCAACCGATCGTTATAATGACGCCCCATTGCCGGTATAGCTCAGATGGTAGAGCAACTGACTTGTAATCAGTAGGTCCCGGGTTCGATTCCTGGTGCCGGCACCATTCAAGGTTCCATAGAAAGCTTTCAAAATCTCTGGAACCCCCGAAAAACCCGCCTTCTGGCGGGTTTTTTCGTTTTGGCGTTCCGTCGGATTCCGAGGGTAGCCAGCGCTAATAAGGGTACTTTTAAGGATACCTACCAATTCGACATTGGAAAGTACCCTTATGGCTCGCACAACGGCTCCCCTCACCGACAACGCCTGCCGCACTGCAAAGGCTCGCGAACGTGAGTACAAGCTTTTTGACGGCGATGGCCTTTACCTGCTCGTGAAGCCCAACGGTCGCAAAGGCTGGCGGCTCAGGTACGTGAAGCCCGATGGCCGCGAGGGCCTGACCTCATTCGGCAATTATCCAGTGGTCGGGCTGGCTGACGCTCGCCGCAAGCGCTTCGACCTCAAACAGCAACTCGCCAACGTCATTGACCCTATTCAGTCCAAGCAGCAGGCCAAGGTGCAAGCCGTGATCAATGGCCGCACCTTCGAAAGCGTTGCGCTCGATTGGTATGCCGGGATGGTGCCGAAGTGGGCGCCGGGCCATGCTAAGACTGTGCTCAGCCGGTTGAAGACTCACGTATTCCCTTTGTTAGGTGCCAGGGCAATCGTTGAGTTGGACACCCACGACCTCATGCAGCCACTGGAGGCTGTGACGAAGCGCGGCACCATCGACGTGGCGCTCAGGATCAAGAACTACCTGCAAAGCATCATGCGCGAAGCCAAACGGCTGCGACTGATCACGGCGAACCCGGCTCACGATCTCGATGGCTCGATCAAAACGCCACGGGTTACACATCGACCCGCACTACCCTTATCGCGGTTGCCTGAGCTACAGGCGCGTATCGACGGCTACAAAGGTCGCCCGCTCACGCGCCTCACGGTGATGCTATCGCTGCACGTGTTCGTGCGCTCCAGTGAACTGCGCTTCGCCCGTTGGAACGAGTTTGACCTCAAGCGTGGCATCTGGGAGATCCCCGACACCCGCCCGGCGCTGGACGGAGTACCCTTTTCCACAAGGGGTACGAAGATGGCCGGGGACATTCACGTTGTACCCTTATCGCCGCAAGCAGTGGCCTTGCTTGAGCAGATCCACGCGATCACCGGCAAGTTCGAGCTGGTGTTCGCGGGAGATGCCAAACCGTGGAAACCGATGTCCGAGAACACGGTGAATGCCGCGCTCAGGACGATGGGCTATGACACCAAGGTGGATATCTGCGGCCACGGGTTCCGAGCCATGGCGTGCAGTGCGCTGGTCGAATCCGGGCTGTGGTCGGAGACAGCTATCGAGCGGCAGATGAGCCACAAGGAACGCAACAACGTGCGCGCCGCCTATACCCACAAGGCCGAGTTCCTCGAAGAACGCCGGATGATCATGACCTGGTGGAGCCGGTTTCTGGAGGCGAACCGCGAGGACCATGTGACGCCGCACGAGTTTGCCAAGCAGACGGGCGAGAACGTCACGCGCCTGCGCAGTGCCAAGAGGACCGAGTAACCCGCCGCACCACCACCTCAACTCGCTGTGAAGTTACCCACAGCACCGCATGAAGCTCCTCCGCGCGGGTCCATTCAAACGGGGCTGCATAGCCGCCCCGTTTGAATGGACCATACCTTGGAAAAAAACTGCTGGCACAGAGTACGTCTGTGGAAAACCACTGATGTCCACCGGGGGATAGTTTTATCCACAGGCGCTAAATCCCTGAAATCGCTTTGCTTGACGAACATTGTCCACAGGCGTAGACCGGGAGTTGCAAACGCTGTCGATGACAGCACCCCAGGTGACCCGAACCTTAAAGGTCACGCCGCTCTGGCGGTGGTTCTCCCCAAGGGCGATTCGCATCCGGCAGCTCGCCCGGTCACTACCCATGTGATGGATGCTCTTACACATATGGCCCTCGTGCGCCAGACAGACCGTACCTCGCTGCCCTGCAGCAACCTATCCGCTTGGCCGCCTATTGCGCCAACCTGTGCCCGTCTCTTTCTTCTGGAAAGAGACGGGCACTTCTAGAACTGCTGCAGCCCTGATCGCACATGGCTTTGCGGCAATTCCCCTCGTGACAATCGGCGTGACAAACGCCGATGCCACAAGCAACAGCGCTGTAGATGATGGTGCCGCAGACCAAGGAATGGACTGCACCTGACTGACAGTCAGGTATGCCCCGGTCATCGCATTGCTGCTTGCACCTGGCTCAGGATCTCGCGGCACTGGTCTCGTCAGCCAATGCAGCCTCCGCCCGCCCACCGGTAACGGTGCTCAGGAGGCCAGATCATGAGATGCCCTTGCTCCCGGACGTAAGGAGCCGCCAGTCCCGCGCTAGAGGACATCCCCACAGGTCGCAGGGGCCTTGATCCCTGATAACACTCAGCATTCTTGGCGGGATGACGTGGGGATAGGCAAGTCAGTTGTCTAGCTCATCAAATGATCCAAAAAACTCGGTAGGGCGTAGTGCTGCCAGCGCTGCATAGGATGTAACATGCATATTTTCGCTAGAGCGGTCGCTGAATGCAGGCACAGGAAAAAAAGAAGCGACACGGCCAGTATTTCACTGACGCAGCCTATGGATCGCTTCTAGTGAATCGTTTCCAAGAGGATGCCGTGAGTGTCGCCTTGGAGCTAGGGGTGGGAGGTGGAGCCCTGCTGTCAGCTGTCAACGGTCGTTGGCCTGATGCACGCTGCATATCAGTGGATATAGATCCAATGCTGTCGCGCTCGCCTTTTTACCAGCCTTCAGATCACCACCATTACTGCGCCGATGCATTGAGCCCACAGCTTGAGGAGCTCATCGGCCTCCCCAGCGGAGTCGCGGACTTAGCCGTCTGCAACCCCCCGTTCATCGCTGCAGATTGGAAGCCTAATTTTTCCACGTTACTCAGTCGCGCAGGGTTTCCAGTACCGAGCAAGGCATTAAAAGTTGGGGCAGACATTTTATTCCTCGCCCAAAATTTATGGCTCCTTAAAGATAAAGGGCAACTTGGAATAATAATACCGTCTGGCATAATTTCTGGCGAACGTAACTACGCAATTAGAGACGCACTGCTATCACAACATTGTATTACCGAAATCGTTGAGCTGCCCGACAATGCTTTTAAGGGTACTGAAGTCAAAACATTCATTCTCAACTTAGAGAAGAATAAGCCAGGAACAAAGAAAATAGCGCTGTATCGATGCAACAAAGACGGTTGCATGGAACATCCAATTTGGATTTCTCAAGAAGAAGCCAAAAGCAGAATGGACTATAGCTACTACAAGTGGCGAAGTCACAGCAAAAAAAACGCCCCCAAACACAGCGCTCACACACTCTCGGTATTGAGAGGCAGCGTTACAACCAGCGAAGCACTAAAAAATGAATGGTGTATATTTCACACCACTGACCTAAAGGATCAGAGCATTCCTGGCGAAGTAAATTTCTCTGAAGAATTCGCTAGCAACGCAAAGCTTTCAAGCAAAGTTATAGCCAAGCCTGGCGATATTCTAATACCACGCGTAGGGAGAAACATCCTAAGTGGCATTAGAATTGTCAAAAGTGGACTTGCTCCAATCAGCGACTGTTTATACGTTCTCCGCACAGATAACCGACCTGCCGAGGAACTATACAGAGCTCTTACCTCAGAAGACGGGCAGTCTTGGCTTCAAGCACATATCCACGGCGCCTGTGCAAAATTCATAACGAAAAGTGATTTAGAAAACTTCCCTTTTTAGATTGAGAATTAGAAACATGGACGTACCACCAACTGACAACACAAAACTCAAAGAAATAATACGAAAGCTCTGCGCGACTAAGATTCGCAACCCGCTTACAATGGAGCGAGTAAGAACATGGCTGAAACAATTCAAAAGCCAGGAAGAGCAAACCTTAGCACTACTTATTGTAAAAAATCTTATATTCAGAAATTCTGCTCAGATTGAGTCATCACTCCGACAGGCGCTGAAAGAGGCCGCACTCCATTTTGAACCCCCAGAAAAATCAGAAGCGGGTTACAACTGGAAAGAAATACTTTCAAACAAAAAGCCCCTACGCAGCAATAGATATTTTTATTTTGCCCCACCAATTATGACCGAAGGAACAACTCCTCCTGGAAAAAGTGGTGAGCTAATAGCACGATCACTACACTCTAACTTCGGAATTGACAAGAGCTATCAAACTTACTGCAACAGCAGAAAGCTCCCAGAAGATGAATACCTATTGATTGTTGACGATGGATCTTTTTCGGGCTCTCAGATATCACAAACTTTAGTACAATGTGGCGACCTAATGCGAAATCACGAGAGAGGCGGAATTGTCCTTGCTATCGCTCATGAAGAAGCTATAAAACGTCTCGCAAAAGATTTCCCCAATGTAAAAGTATTCTACGGGGAGCTACTCACAGAAAAAGATAATTTTAAAAAAGTTTGCGAACTTTGGATTGAAAATAAAATCTGGCCGTACGATAAAGTTGACCCCTACGACCTATATTTGAAGACACTGGCTCGTGCAGACATGTCCGATGCCGGCATGGGCGGGTTGATGGTAGTTTACGAACATGGAATACCTGACAATACTCTTCCGTTGCTATGGAAGCGCTCCGCAAACTGGGAACCTCTATTCGAGAGATAATTATGCAACCAATAATAGATCACTCAATATTAGCTAAAACCCGTGCGGAAGAGCATGCAGCTGACGTATGGGGGAAATTCTTCGTCCCACCTTATTTTGATAGCCTTTCACTTAAAGATGCAACAAAGTCGACTTATTTGGTCGGAAAGCGTGGTTGTGGAAAAACCATGCTGCTCAAATATCTCGACTACCATACGCTTTTTTCTCCTAACCGGCAGCAGATACCCCAAAGCGAAATTGAGCACATCGGGATCTACTGGCGTGTCGATACTCAATTTTGCAATTCCATGAGATTGCGTGGCATTGAAGAAGCCGAGTGGACTACCATTTTCAATTGTTATTTCTCACTAGCCATCGCCGGAGAAATAGTTCGCTCTCTAAGAAGTATTTCTCAAAGCTCATACGCTGAGTTCAACCTCAAAGATTTAGAAAAGTTAACCTTTCCATCTGCAGAGGATTACTCTTTCCCATCTAATCCTGAAGAATTGGAAAGAGCACTAGACAAAACTAGAAAAGCGTTTAGCCTATGGATTTCAAATCTATCCACAGCCCCGCGCCCGCTTCTACCACCTGGCAAAGACTTTTTAGACTCGTTAATTTCGGACATTAGAAAAGCACCAGGCCTGACCAAAAGCTGCTTTTATATCTACATTGATGAAGTTGAAAATTTAGTACCCTATCAAAGACGAGTGCTAAACACATATTTACGACATAGCCAACAACCGCTTATTGTAAATTTCACCTCAAAAGAATTATCCGACGAAAATCGAACCACCGGCAAAGAGTCAATCACTGCAACTAATGACTACAACCTGTGTTACATCGATAATCTAATGGATGACACAGAAAGGTCTTGCTTCTTCGCTGAGGTATTCCTCGCAAACCTCGACCTAGCTGCTGGCAAACAAGATTCCAACCTCTTGCTTTTGGTCCGCGACCAGAACTCTTTAGAGAGCCGCCGTGAAAAAGCCTACAAAAGTAATGTTATTGATGAAATAAGAAAGCGATTTCCAACAAAAGAGCATAAACAATTTGCAGTAGATGCCTTTGAAACAGATCGCATTAAAAACATTCTACGCGAGCGCATTGAAAAGGCACTTTCGAGAAAGCAAACAAAATTAGATGTAGATAGTTTCTTAAAGCCAGGCTACCTCGCCGAAGCAAAGGTTATCTTACCAGCGCTACTCAATCGAAATACAAACTCCGCAGAGTTTGTTCTTGATGAGCTAGAGAAATACAGCAAATCCGAAGAAAGCAAATTCTCAAACTGGATCCACAACAACTTGTTTGGCTCCATTCTTGAGCTTTACAGACCTTACAGAACATACTGCCCTTTATATAGTGGATTCGATACATTCATATCGATGTCCAACAAAAATCTTCGCCACTTCTTAATTCTTTCCTATAAAGTACTAGAAATGAGTGAGCTGGAGGATGAGGGTACAGACATATTCTCGATTGACATCCAGGCACGAGCCGCATATGAGGCTGCCGACCAACTAATTCGGGAAATAAAGACATTCGGTGAGTCGGGAGAGCAATTGCGTAGCTTTGTTCTCCGTTTGGGGAATGTGTTTAGAACACTTCAGTCTGCACCTAGCATGAGTGAACCAGAGCAGAACCAATTCACTATAAACTCAGGTAATAGATCACTCGACGCAGGAGAAATGTTATTCATTTCTGAAGCGCTGAAGTATGCAATCCTCATCGAAATGTTGGAAACAAAAGCTAAAAGCGCTGTAAGCACAGACATCACTGACTTTCAGTTGAATCCGATTTACTCGCCTTACTTTATGATTAGCTACCGTCGTAAACGCAAGGTAGACTTTTCAGTTGAAGATTTTCACACATTATCAATGGGCACCGAGGACAAGTACAACGAGCTTGCGGTATCGCTTTATAGAAAATCTGAACAGCAAGATAATCTCCAGCTCGGGCTTGGGCTATGACAACTACAATACTCACTACACGCTATAGCGATGCCAAAGACGTAGAACTTCCCAAAGGCTGCGTTTTATTACATGGCGTTTCGCTAGATGAGCGCGGAGATATCGCGTTATTGTTAGATAAGTCTACAGCATCTGAAAGGCTGAAAGTTTCATATTCATACGAAACCATGAGCCTTGAAGTTGGCCCCCAGGAAGCCAGCGCAGACATATCTGAAGAAATAATCAAAGACTATATCGACGCACCAATTGTATTTGAAGCAACAACACTAGGACTTGCCGAACTCTTCTGCACGATACGCTCGGTGATTAACTTGGGCGTTAAAGAATTCGACATAATTTATGGTGAGCCCGCAGACTATACACCAGTCCATCCGGGAGGGGATTCTTTTGCACTATCCAATAAAATAGTTGGATATAGACCTATTCCTAATGCGGTGGTTGATTTATCAAGCGAGAATGTTGAGGCGGGCGTATTTTTTCTCGGCTATGAGCCCGAGAGGCTTGAGCGTGCGCTCGAAGAATACCAGATGATTTCTTCAAAGGAAATCAAAGTCGTCTTTGGTGTACCTGCATTTAAACCAGGATGGGAACTAAATTCTTTCATACCGCACCTCCCAAGCTTAAGCGAAAAGTCTTTCGATATAGCCTACTGCGCGGCCAATGATCCGAGCGCAGCATACGAATTGCTTGAGAAAACTAAAAACTCGTTATCCGAAGAAAGCCAAATGTTTATTGCCCCTATTGGTACAAAGCCATGCGGCGTTGCAACAGCCTTATTTGCTAGTTTGAATCAGGATCGGGTAGGGATTTTATACGACCATCCTGAAAAAAAATCTAAACGCTCAAGTGGCGTAGGTACCTGGCACAAATTTACTGTCATAATCTCTTAAGGATTTCATAATCGTGAAAAAGCCTAACGACAGCCAAATTGAGACAATGCTTGACCTTCAGTACAAGCTCAATGCACTAGTAGATCGCGACTGGCTGACTAAAAAATTCCCGTACCTACGAGCCGCTTTTGTAGAGTCAGCAGAAGCATTAGACCACTTCGGATGGAAATGGTGGAAAAAACAAACTTCAGACATCCCTCAAGTCCAGATTGAGATTTCTGACATTTTACACTTTTACCTTTCCGACCTGCTGATAAGTACTTCCGGCGATATTAAATCAGCCACAAAACTAATGGCAACCGAATGTAACGATCTTAGCCAGACTTTAAGTATAGGCAAAATTAATTTCGACCTACGTTCAGTCGAAACCCAGACGCTTTTTGAGCTACTCGCTGCAACCTCAGTTATCAGGCAGCGCAGCTTCAATATCCTGCAAAAGATAATGGAGAAATGCGAACTAGACTGGAATTCTTTATATGTCGGCTATGTGTCTAAAAATATACTTAATATTTTTAGACAGAATAACGGCTATAAAGATGGCAGCTATCAGAAAATATGGAATGGTAGAGAAGATAATGAACACCTCTATGACATCATATTAAAATTAGACGCATCTTCTTCTACCTTCTCTCAAGAGATTCTCAAAGAACTCGATCTAAAGTACAAATCCATTGGCTGACTGCGGGCCAATAGCTGCCACGGCTGACGGCACTGTCTTTAAAGGATAGCTTTAGGGATAGTGCCACATATCGAAATGCTAAAAACTCGTTAAATCAGCATGATATTGATGAGTTCGACTCCTGGTGCCGCACCATACGCAGTACTCAAAAGGCTCACCGA
Organism: Pseudomonas sp. NPDC086566; assembly: GCF_050280885.1. Classification (NCBI taxonomy): domain Bacteria; kingdom Pseudomonadati; phylum Pseudomonadota; class Gammaproteobacteria; order Pseudomonadales; family Pseudomonadaceae; genus Pseudomonas; species Pseudomonas sp. NPDC086566. Next base: position 448,907 of record NZ_JBNNWD010000002.1, on the reverse strand, counting down.
AAGGTGGGCCTTTTTGTTTTCATGATTGGAACAACCGCCTATCAAGCAGCTTTCTGCTCCAACATCTCCCAACCCAAACAAGCCAGCGCCAACGTACGCGGCACCGCTTCCCGTCCACTGCTGTAACGGCTAATGCTGCGCGCACTTACCCCCAGCGCTTCGGCTGCCTGATCGAGGGTCATCCTGTGTCGTAGACGCCAGCGAATGAAAATTCGGGTGTTCTCATCGGGAGCGGTCTGGGCGAGAGCGTCCAGTAATAAAGTGTCGGCACCAATCTGAATATCCAGCTCAGGCCATTCTACAGACCACCCCCCATCACCCAACGCCACACCCTCGAATGCTTCACGCTTAGCCAGTGGCGCCAACCCGGGATAAGCCCCAAACGCGTCGTTCATATCCAGGGTGAACCGTTGACCGTTGGTAAAGGTCAGTTCGAGGCAGGCGCCTGGGCGAGGCTGAACAGCTCGCAAGCGGGGACGTTTCATCGATGCCATTTCATCCATTCCTTCAACAGATCGGCCTGATTGGTCGCGACCCAAGCTAGGGCCTTTTGCATCACTTTGGCAGGCGCTCTGCCCTGGGTACCAGTCACGGTTTCCAGACTGATCACCACGTCTACCCCACCTCCCGTGAGGTGCACGTGGGAGGCAGATGATCCCTTCCCTCAGCTCGATAGGATACTTTCCGCGAAATAGGTGTTTGGTAGACATGGCTTGACCGTATCGCCAATCTGGCGATACATCAAGGAGCGGCTGAGTAGCCTTGAATGCTCGAACAAACCTTTGCAAAACGAGCAGGCCCGTCACGGGTGAGCGGAAGCTGTGAGGCACCGCGCGACGAGCGGCGAAGATCGAGAATCCACAGGTGGGCATAATGGCATCGCCATCGCGATCTACTCGCCCATCCGTTTACTCAATCCGCCCTTGCGAGCCCCTCTGCAATGAATGCCGAAATCCGTTACTCGATCATCCTGGAGCACAACGCCGAAGTGCTGCTTGCCAATGCCTCCATGGCGCAGGTCGAGGCTTTCTGGGATGACAACGATACCCGTTATTTTGGCTTACGCCTGGAAGACCCGTGCGGCGCTCATGTGCGAGTGATGGTTACCGATGAAATGCCAGATGAAGAGACTATGGTATAGCCCCCGCCGCATGTTCACAGCCTGAGGCTGGGCGCCTATCGAATATTTGGTCTCGGTTCAGTCTGAATTCAGACTACGATGTCGCTATCAAGTAAACGAGGGCATTCAGATCAGAGTCGAAACCATCAGCTATCTGAAGCGTCACGCGGCAGACCTTGACCTCGCAGAGCCCATGATCGTCACACAGAATGGCACCCCAGCCTACGTCGTCGAGTCTTACGCGGATCGAAAGCAACGTGATGAAGCCATTGCACTGGTCAAGCTGCTAGCCATGGGCTCACGCGAATATGCACAGGGCAAACACAGTTCTGCCGAAGATCTGAAGGCGCGCCTGCTGAACAAGTTTTCCGGGGAGTAAGCGGTAGCGCATGACCAGGCCAATCATGTGTTTTACCGATTCCGCCTCGCAAAGCATCGAGACCAGGTCCATCATCTAGCCGTTTACCACGGCACGCAGACCGCTCTGCAGAAGATCACATCGTTGGTCGACAGCATCGAACAACGGTTGTCGGCCGCCCCGGTTGGCTACCCGTCAGCCCGCAGGCAAGTGACCTGGGAGTGATGCAATACCGGGAGCTCAATGTCGACGGCTACCGGGTCTTCTACGAAATTTTCGAGGATGACCACACCATCGCTGTGGAACTGGTTGTCCGGCAGAAGCAGAGTGTCGAACAAGCCCTGATCCGCTATTGCCTGATCTATCCCCTGCCCTAGCAAAGGGGCCGCTTTGCGGCCCCAATCGATCAGAACGCGGTACTGACCGTCAGCGACATATTTCGCGGGTCACCGTAAATCGCCCCGGCATAGAACCCGTACTGGGTGTAGTAGTGCTTGTCGAACAGGTTGTCGACATTGAGGCTCACCGTGGTGTCATCGGTGAGCTGGTACTTGGCCATGGCATTCCAGATCGCATAACCAGACCAGTTCACATCGGTCGCCCCCGCACTCACACCATCCACCGGCTGCCCGGCCGGGCTGGAAATTGCGCGGATGTTGGTCTGCGCTTTAACGCCCGCACCCAGGGTCAGGCGGTCCAGCGGGCCGGACAGGCGATAAGTGGTCGAGGCCTTGAACAGGTGCGACGGGTCGCTGCGCCCGTCGCTGTCGACGCGGCGAAAGTGCAGGTAGGTATAACCGGCGTACACATTCCAGTTCGGCGTCAGCGCACCTGCAATTTCCAGGTCGATACCGTCGGTTTCCTGGCCCGTGCCGGCCTTGTAGGCATCACCCCCGGTCGGCGTGGTCAGGCCGTCGTCGAGCACCGCCTTGTTCTGCTGCTTGGTGCGGAAGTACGCCGCTGAGGCGTTCAGGCGCCCGTCCAGCCACTCACCCTTGATGCCGGTCTCGTAGCTCTGGCCGCGAATCGGCTCGACCTTGGTACCGCTTTCGGTCTCGGCCGTCTGCGGGTTGAAGATGTCGGTGTAGCTGGCGTACAGCGAGTAGGTGTCGTTGAGGTCGTATACGGCGCCCAGGTATGGGGTGACGATGCCGTTGTTCTGCTGGTTGCTGCGCACGCCGGCGACACTGTTGGTGGTTGCCGAGTAATCGGTGGTGCGCACCCCGACGATCACCGACAGCGGGTCGGTAATGCTCAGGCGGGTGGCCGCGTACATGCCCTGCAAGCGGGTGGTGGTCTTGCTGTGGCGGCCGGTGCGCGAGGCGATCATGTCGTAGTCGCTGTCCACGCCGTTGTGCCAGTCGGTGAGCGGGAAGCCGTTGTTGGCGCGGAACTGGCAGCCGACCGAGGGCGCGCTGACGCGGTCGTCACTGACCATGGTGCAGCTGTATTCCGGCGACCAGGCTACCGTGCGGCTGTCGTTGTAGCCGACCATGGCCTGGTGGGTGCGGCCGAATAGCTGGAACGGGCCGGACAGGTCGATCTGCGCCGACTGTTGGGTGGTGTCGCTGGAGCTGTGCAGGCCGTTGAGCACTGCGCCGCTGCCATCCTGGTCCCAGTAGCCGCCGTAGCTGCCACGGCCCGCCGAGTTGACCTTGGCCAGGCCACGGTGGTTGAGCACTTCGGCCATGCTTTGGGCCGCCTTGAGGTCCAGGGTCCAGTCGTTGTCGAAGCGGTGCTCCAACGAGCCGAAGGCGGTGCGGGTGGTGTATTCGCCGAAGCTCCAGCTCGGCACCACGTTGGTGCTGCGGGGCAGGTCGGTCTTGCTGCCGTCCTTGTACCAGATCGGGATGTTGGCGCCCCAGCCGCCACCGACCACCTTGTTGTATTCGTACTGGTAACCGGCGCCGATGGTGGTGGCATCGTCGATGTCGAATTCGAAGTTGGCCAGGGCCGCGCGCGAACGCTCGGACTGGTTGTCGCGGAACGAGTTGGCGTCGCCCTGGGTCATCACGAAACGTGAACGCAGGCGGCCATCTTCGGACAGCGGCAGGTTGAGGTCGGCGCCCAGGCGGCGCTTGTCCCAGCTGCCGTAGGTGGCGTAAGCACTGCCGCCGAAGGTTTTGGTCGGTGCCTTGCGGATCAGGTTGACGGTCGCCGACGGGTCGCCGGTGCCGCCGAGCAGGCCATTGGCGCCGCGGACGATGTCGATGCGTTCGTACAGGTCCATGTTCAGCGCGTTGCCGCCACCGCTGAAGTCGGAGCCGCCCTGGAACTGCAGGCCATCGACTTTCCAGTTGCTGATCGAGTAGCCACGGGCACGGAAGTCGGTGCGCCCGCCGACTTCGGACTTGGTGGCGCTTACGCCTGGCGTGGTGTCCAGCACCTGTTCGATGGAGTGCACATCGCGGTCGTCCATCTGCTGGCGGGTGATGGTGGTGACCGACTGTGGCGTCTGCCGCGGTGTAAGGTTCAGGCCGGTGGAACTGCGGGTGCTTTCCACCGTGTAGCCGAGCTGCCCGGTTTCATCTGCGGATACCAGCGCACTGTCCTCGATCTGCGTGGCCTCCAACTCCAGAGGCTGGCTTTCTGCAGCCAGGGCGCTGCCACTGAAGGCGACGGCAACGAAGAAGGCAAGCGGGTGCAGGCGGCTACCGCCGCGGACTACAGGAGTGAAGTCGTACATGGCGCTCTTGAGATTCATTTGGGAAGGTTTCGTATTCGCAGATGATTTTTTGTTACGATTCTAGGGATCCGCCCTTTGGGCTCCATACCCGGCTTGTACGGGGATGTAATTGAACGTAACGAGCGCTGCCAGCCCTCCCTGAACAGGTGTAATTCCCGATGAGCACGACCTTGCTGGTTGTCGACGATGACGACGAGATCCGCGAACTTCTCTGCGATTACCTGATCGATGCTGGCTATACCGTACTGGCGGCAGCAGACGGAGAAGGCATGCGCGAGCAGTTGGCAGCAAGCAAGGTCGACCTGGTGGTGCTCGACCTGATGCTGCCTGGCGAGGACGGCTTGAGCCTGTGCCGCCAGTTGCAAGCGATGCCGGGCCTGGCGGTGATCATGCTGTCGGCCAAGGGCAGCACGCTGGACCGCATCATCGGCCTGGAAGTGGGCGCTGACGACTACCTGGCCAAGCCTTTCGAACCGCGCGAGCTGGTCGCCCGCATCAAGGCGGTGCTACGCCGCCCACAACGCCAGGATAGCCCTGCCGAACAGCCGGCTGCCGAAGCCCAGCGTTTCGCCGGTTTCAGCCTCGACCCGGTCAAGCGCCTGCTGAGCCGCCCGGACGGCGAAACCCTCACCCTGCCCCGCTCCGATTATCGGGTGCTGCGTGAACTGCTGGAGGCCAACAACCGTGTGGTCTCGCGTGATCAGCTGACCCGCAGCGCGTTTGGCCGTGACCACCACCCCGACGATCGCTCGGTGGACATGTGCATCAGCCGCCTACGCCAGCAGTTGCGCCATGCGCCGGCCAGCGATATCCAGATCCTGACCATCCGCAATGAGGGCTATCTGCTGAGCATCGCCAGTGCCGAGGCCGCCAGCTGAAAATGCATTGGCTCCGTCACCTGTGGCCGCGCACGCTGTTTGGCCAGCTGCTGCTGATCATGGTCAGCGGCACGCTGGCGATCCAGTTGATGTCGAGCAGCATCTGGTTCGATGTGCGGTTCGCCCAGGTGCTCGAGGCACCGGTCCGGCTCATGGCCGCACGCAGTGCCCCACTGATTGCCCAAGCCGACTGCCATACGGAACATTTGCAGGTGCCGGTGCACTATCAGCTGCGTTGCGCCGAAAGCGAACCGACGCAACAGCAGGATCAGCGGCGCGGGCACCGGCGCGCCGAACTGTTACTGCAACAGGCGCTCAGCTATGAACTGGGACATACCCAGAAGGTACGTCTGCTGAAGGTGCAGCTGACCGATGAGCTGGGCCAGCCGATCGTCTGGCGCAGCCTGTTCGGCCTGCGCACCGCCCAGGCGCATATCCAGTTCGCCGTGCCGTTGCCCGATGGCCATTGGCTGAGCATTGATGGCCAGGAACTGCAGGGCTGGAGCGGCGAGTCAGCCTGGGTGCTGATCAGCGACTACCTGCTGCGGGTGTACGCGCTGCGCATCGTCGCCGTGCTGCTGGTCTGCCTGATCGCGGTGCGCCTGTGCCTGCGCCCGTTGCGGCGCCTGGCCGACGCAGCACGCGGGCTGGGCAGCAACCTGGAGCAAGCCCCCTTGGCCCTCGACGGCCCCGAGGAAGTGCGCCAAGCCGCCCTGGCCTTCAACGCCATGCAGCAACGGCTGATCGCCATGGTCAACGACAAGGCCTACTTCCTCGCCGCCGTGTCCCACGACCTGCGCACCCCGCTGACACGCATGCGCCTGCGCCTTGAGCGCCTGCCCGACAACGAACACCGCGAACGCCTGCGGCAGAACATCACCCAGATGGACGCCATGATCGGCCAGGTGCTGGACTACTTGCGGGCCGGCGAGCAGCAGAACCTGCAGCAGGTCGACCTGGACCGCCTGGTGGCGCGCCTGTGCACCGAGCTGGCCACCGCGAGCGAACCCCTGCCGGTGCACGGCTCAGGCGGTACATTGCGGGTCGATGCCCTGCTGCTGCAGCGCTGCCTGCAGAACCTGCTGACCAATGCCCTGCGTTACGCGAAAACGGTCTCGGTCACCCTGGAGACTGCGCCCACCGGTGTCTACCTGCATATCGATGACCGCGGCCCGGGCATCGCGCCAGCGCTGCTGGCAACCATCACCGACCCGTTCGTGCGTGGCGAAGGCTCACGTAACCACGCCTCGGGAGGCTACGGCCTGGGCCTGAGTATCGCCCAGCGCATCACCAGCAGCCACGGTGGCGCCCTGCTGTTGCGCAACCGCGAAGGCGGTGGCTTGCGGGTCAGTGTGCTGCTGCCACGTGATGGCGCCGCCTAGCTGCGCTGGCGGGCCTGGCGCAGTTCGACCAGGCGCTGGCGCATTTGCCGATGGCGGGCGCTGTTGAAGGCCAGCAAGGCCAGCAAAGGGAAAGCAAGGGCAAGCCCCAGTTCAACCATGCTGGTGCCGGAACCGATCAGGCTCAAGCCCATCAGCAAGGCGGCGCCGGGTACCGGCAGCGTGGCCCACATCGACCAGCCGGCCCCTCGGACCATCATGATATGGCCGAACGACAGCAACAACGACAGCACGGCGGCACAGGCAATCGCGTAAAACGGTGCGTCCGGGTGATGCCGCCAGAAAGTGGTAAAGAACAGTACCGTGGCGATGGCGACGGCCAGCACACAGAGGAAGAACCCCAACATGAAGGTCGGGAAGTAACGGGCCATGAACGCCCGAAACTCACTGAAGCCCATCTTCATTCCTGCTCCTCGTACAACCCGATGGCGATGCTTTGCTGCACCGTGCCACTGCCGGCCAACCCCAGTACCGCCCCCAGGCTGTCGCGTACCAGTGTCTTGGTGGCATTGCTGATTTCGGTTGGGGTGAAGCGTTTGGGCAAGTTGCCTGCCGCCTGCTCAAGTTTCAGCAGCTTGGGCGTGAGGGCGGGGTTCTGGATCGACTGCAGTTCGGTGGCGAGCGCCTTGCGCTGCTGACGGCTGAGGCTCTTGGTCAGCTCATACCAGCTGCGCCCGGTGGAGGCCTTGTAGGCCTGCAGGTATTTGACGGTAGTCAGCCCGCTTACCGCCACGCCCATCAGCGCGACATAATCGAGCACGTTGCTGGCAGCCGTGTAGAACTCGTTGCTATCGAGCTTGTCGTTCCACTCCGGCGCCTTGATCTCGAACGCCGTGCGAGTGGCGCCATTGATGCATTGCGCGATGCTGGATACGGCAGCGGCATAGCTGATGGCGGTCAACACCCCACTGGCGCCGGCGGTGAACGGTACGGCGATAGTCCCGCTGAGCACCACCCACCAGGAGATGAAAGCGCCCGTACAGGCCAGCGTCATGTTGGCCGCTTCCTTGAGCACTTTCGATTCACGCGGGTTGTTCTGCAACTGCTCGGAGAACTGTGCAGGGGTCACATAGCGATTGATTTCCCGCAGGATCAGGCGCTTGGGCCGCAGGCTGCAAACCGGCCGGAATTCGCGCAACTGCACCACGTTGTAGTTGCAATCGATGTAGACCACTCCAGCCCCGACGATTCCTGGATCGGCGTCAACGGCGGCACACAGCTTCTGTTTGTCGATCAGCCCCTCGATGCGCTGGCGCGCCAGGAACTGCGAAGTACTGCCAAGCGGGTTGGCCAATGTATCTGTCATGAATCTCTTTCCTTGAGCGCAATGCCAAACTTGCAGGTGCGGCCTTTCTCGACACCGGCCGCACCTGCGAGGTCAGCCGCTGTTAAACGTTCGGGCAAGGCACCGGTGCCCAGTCGCCCATGTCCGGGCTGCGGCACATCTTGTTGACCTGATCGGTACCGGCATTGGCCACTTGCTGGGCCTGGGCCTTCTTGCTGGTGGCGTTCTGCAAGGTTTTCTCGGTGGCCACGGCTTCCGGCGGCACCGCCTTGGTCACCTTCTTGGCCTGGGTTTTCTTGCCAGTGGTTTTCACCGGGGTGGCAACCGCAGCCACTTCGGTGCGCTCCACGCCAACCTGCTTGAGGTCTTGCTCGTAGGCCTGGGTATAGTTGTCCAGGTTCTCACCCAGGCGGCCGTTGACTGCCGTCAGCAGCTTGTTCGACTCCTGCAGGCCAGAGACGATCTCGGCCAGGCGCTTGCGCCCTTCGGTGTCGTTGATGCGGTTGGCCTTGCGGCCTTCGATCAGGCTGGTGAACTCACGCTGGTAGCAGCTCTGCGAAGCCTTGGCGTAGGCGGTGGTGCGGTCCAGGTCTGCGGCGCTCTTGTCGATGTCGGTGGCATACGAAGCGATACGTTGCTTGTCGTCGCTGATCTGCTTCTGACGCTCGGTGTAGTAACCGGCAGCACCGCCGACCAGGGCACCACCGGCGGCACCGATGGCGGCGTTGCGACCGCGGTTTTCCTTGTCGACCAGGGCACCGGTCAGGGCGCCACCGAGTGCACCGATCACCGCGCCGCTGGCCACCGAACGGGTCATGTCGCCGTCGGTAGAGCGCAGGTGCGAGACCGGCTCGTAGCAGCTCGGGTAGTACTCGACCTTGGTCGTGGCGCCAACCTTGGCCACTGGCGAGCTGGCGCAGCCGCTCAGCAGCACGGTGCTGAAGCCTGCGGCCAGCAGCAGAGCGGTACGGGCCTGGGAAGCGTTGATCATGGATTTTCGGCTGAGCATGTTCAGGTTTCTCACTTGGGTGGGTCGAACCGGGGGCCTCATGCCTCCCGGGGTGCATCATGCAGAAGCTGCCGTCACGAAGCCCGAGGGGCGGCCGATGCCAGTAGCTCCTTGAGGATCGTCGCCGGGTCGGCCCGCCGTTTCTGGCGGTACTCCCCGACATGGCGGACGAACAGGGTGGCGCGGGCCATGAGGCTGTTGCCCAGGACCGGCTTGCGGTTGAGTGCTTCCTTGACCTGCTGGAACTGCGCCTGGATCACCGCATCGGTGTAGCGCGCCCCACTGGCCAGGTTGTCGATGTAGATCGCCACGGCGCCATCGAGCGCAGCGCGACCGTTGGCGATGGCCATGCCATACATGCGCGCGCTGGTCTGGTCGCCGGAGGCCTTGGCCTGCGCCTGGGAATTGCTCAGGTTGGTCAGGCGGATGTTGTAGTTGTTGATGGTCTCGGCCACCAGCGCAGCCGACTGGATCAGGTTGCCAGCGGCTTCCTCACGCTGCCGGGCGATCAGCGAGACGCTGCGCTTGAACTCTTCGTTGACCAGCCCCAGCTCGGCCTGCTGCTTGGGGTCGCGGGTGGCGGCGATGATGCCGTCCAGCCGCTTGGTCGGGTCCTGGGCTGCGTCGATATCGTCGGTCAGGTTGGCCAGGCGGCCTTCCTTCTGCCACTGCTCGAACAGTTCCTGGTAGCGCGAACGCGGCGCCGACAGGGCGCCGATGGCCACACGAAAACCGGTGGTCTCGTTGCGCTGTTCGGTGCCATCGGCGGCAAACAGCGGGTATTCACGGCGCATGCCGGTGAACAGCGTGCCTTCGCCTTCGAGGTAGTTGCCGCCCTTGACCACGAAGCCGCCGTAGGCGCCTTGGAGGCGGCCGCCATGCACCAGCTGGAACGACTCCTGGACCATCTCGGCGGCATTGCCGATCACGTCGAACAGGCCCAGCGGGTTGGGCTGCCGGGTGCCGATCGGCATCAGCCGCGCCGCCTGCCCGGTGCCACCGGCGACCTGGTTGAACACCGCCCAATCGGCCAGCGGGCCATCGCCCTCGGCGCCTTCGGTCTTGCGCGGGAACAGCCGCCCTTCGAGTTCCTGGCGGCTGACCGCCGAACCGCCACGGGCGGCGAATTCCCACTCGACTTCGGTGGGCAGGCGCACGAAGCCGATCCCGCCGTCCTCAACCTTGCTGCCGCGGCCACTGACCGGCAGCAAGTCGCGGTGGTGCTTCATCAGCCAGGCGCTGTACACGGCGGCGAAACGCTCGGCCTCGAAGCGCGACAACCTGACCTTGGGCAGGCGGCCCGCCGCGCTGGTGTCAGCCTGGCAGGCCGGCTCCGCGTCGCCATCGGCCAGCGCCTGTGCCTGTGCCATCACCTGGGCATACTGACGTGCGGTGACTTCGTACTTGCCGATGAAGTACATCATCGGCTTGAGCGGGCTGCCCGCATCGACCTTGGGCAGCAACGGCGCCACGGCCTGCCGCCACTGGGGGGCAAGGTCATCGAGGCTGAACTGGCCATTGATGAAGTCGCGCCGGTAGCCAGAAATGAACGACTGCTTGTAGCCCGCGTCACCTTCGCTGAACGGGTAGCCGAGGTTGACTTCCCGGTCATCCAGGCTGCCCTGGGCCAATACGTACACGCTGCGCAGCACCAGCTCGCCACCACAGGGCAGCGGCAGGCTGACATCACCGGGCAACGGCTTGGGGTTATCCAGCTTGACGGTATCCACCGGGGCGTCAGCCTGGGGTTGGGCCGGCGCCGAAAGCGACGCCTCGACCTTGGCCTTGCCCTTGTCGTCGCCATCGGCCGGCGAACAGGCCGCCAGGCCAAGTGCGGTGAAAACCAGGGCCGCAGCCCCGAGGCGAATGTCAGACATCACGAATTCCTTGGCAGGCATCGATGCGCGTGACCCGCCAGCCGCCCAGGGCGGCGGCGCCGGTGCTGGCCAGCAGCACGAGGGTCAGCGCACAGACGTAGTGCAGGGGCAGCAGATGGCTGGCGAACTCGCCAGGCGTCTGCATGAAAAGCCGGTTCAGGCCGTACTCGGCCAACAGGTACAGCAAGGCCGCCAACGCGGCGGCGATCAGGCCGCTGAACAGCGCCTGCAGCATCACCAGCAACAATAACGACGCAGTGCCGAAACCCAGCAGGCGCAACACCGCCAGCTCGCGCTGCTTGCGCTCCACCGCCGCCAGCGCACCCGCAGCCACCGCCGCCACCGCACCGGCCACGGCCAGCGCGGCGATGATCCAGAACACCAGGCCCAGGTTGCGGCTGAGCGACTGCACCTGGGCGATCTGCGCAGCTTGCGTGGACACCAGCAACTGGCGCTCGGCAAAGAACTGGCGCAGCGGCTCGACATCGTTCAAGTCACGCGCATACAGCCGAAACGCCGGGTACACCCGCGGTGCCTGGCCCGCTTCGACCGAGCCCGGCCAGCCGAAGGCCGGCACGGCACGGCCATCGCGGTAGTCCTCGACCGCCTCCAGCAGCGCCAGCGGCGCGAACAGAGCATCCCGCTCGAACGCCGCCAACGGCAACACGGCCGTCACCTGCAGGCGCGTCTGGCGCCACTGCACCTCCCCGGCTTGCTGGCGACTGAAACTGGCTTGTAATTCATCACCGGCGCGGGCGCCGAGTTTTTCCGCAGCCGTGTAGCTGAGCACCACCTGGCGCTCATCGGCGGGAGGCATCACGGCCTGCAGCAACGGGTCGCCCGCACCGGTTGGCAGCATCTCCACGGTCGCCCCGCGGCCCTGGGCAGGCAGCAGCAACTCAGCCGTGGCAGCGATCTGCCGGGTGCGCGGGATGGCGAACGCGACGTCCGGGCGCTGGGCCAGCTCACCGATGAAATCGGCCTGGAAGCGCCCGCCGCCCAAGGGAACGATCTCACGTACGCCAGGGTCATTTTGCAAGCGCTCGGTCAGGCTGCCGACCAGGCCGAACTTGAGGCCGAACAGCACCAGCAAAGGCGCGATCACCGCCACCAGCGCCAGCACGCTGCACGCCGACAGCCGCGCATCGTTGCGAAAGTCCTGCCAGGCCAGCCCGGCGATCAGCCACGGGCGCATCAGGCGGCTCGCTCCAGGGTTGCGGTCACGCCGCCATCGGCATCACGGCGGCAGGCCATGCGCAGCAGGCGCAGCCCGGCATCGCGTGCCAAGGCTTCGTCATGGGTGGCGATCACGCAGGTCACCTGGCGCGCCTGGGCCTCGCCCAGCAACAGTTGCATGACCCGCTCGGCATTCAACGGGTCCAGCGCCGCAGTGGGTTCGTCGGCCAGCAGCAGCCCGGGGGCATGGGCCAGCGCCCGGGCGCAGCTGACCCGCTGGCGCTGGCCGAGGGACAGTGCGGCAGGCGGCTTGGCCAGCTGGTCATGCACATCCAGGGCGCGGGCCAGGCGCTCGACGCTGCCGTCGTCGGCCAGGCCCAGCAACTGCCGGGGCAGGCGAATATTGCCGCGCACATCAAGGAAGCCAAGCAAGCCACCGGCCTGCAGCACATAGCCCAGGTGACGGCTGCGCAGTGCAGCCAGGCGGTCGACCTGGCGCTGGCGCCAGAGGCCGGCGATGTCTTCCCGCGTGCCGCCCACATGCAGCTCGAAGCGCTCGGCGGCATCCGGCGCCAGCGCCAGCGCCAACAGGTCGAGCAAGGTGCTCTTGCCGCAACCGCTGGGGCCGACCAGCGCCACCCGCTCGCCGGTCGCCAACTGCAGGTCGTCGACCTGCAGGCTGTAACGCTGGGCGCCCTGCCCACGCGTCATGCGCACCCCGTTCAGGCCCAGCATCACGGCAGCGTCGACAGCGGGACACGGTACAGGGCATCACCCGGTTCGGCATTGCCGAAGCGCACCCAGTTGGCCATGTCGTTGTGGAAGGTTTCATACAGGCGGATCTTCGACTCCAGCTCGTCGATGAAGTCTTCCTGTTCGGCCACCGACAGCGACAGCCACAGGTCCTGGGTCATGCCCAGCGACTTGCTGCGGTACGGCAGGCCGTCGAGGTATTCCCCCAGTACACCGCCCTGGGCCAGGTTGGCGCCCTTGCGCAAGGCGCCGGGGTCGCGGCTCATGTAGGCACTGGCACTGGCAATTTCGTTGAAGAAGTCGCCAGGCGAGCTGCGGGTCTTGCGGGCGGCATCGACAATCAGCTTCAGCGACTGCTGCAGGTCGTTGAGCTGCAGCTTGGTCAGCATCACGCACACCTGCAGGCTGGGCAGTGCCGGGTTGGTCAGGTCGCGGTCGGCAGTCCAGGCACTGACCAGTTGCGGCGCCTGGCTAGCGCCGTGGCGGCCGAGGAAATCCATGTGCATGGCATAACCGATGGCCTGGGACTTGGCCGCCAGGCTGGCGCCCGAGGCCAGCAGCGGCAGCGGTTGTGGCTGCTGGTTGCGCACCTGATGCACCAGCTCGGCGAAGGTCGAGCCGATTTCCCGTACGCGGTCACCGAACGCGCCCACCTCGCCGCCGGGCACGCCGACGTACAGGTCGCCGATCTTCGGATTGCTGTCGGCGGTGAGCACGCGGTACTGGGTTTCTGCCGAAGCATGGTTGTTCGCCCCGGCCGCAGTACGCAGGTGCAGGGCGTAGATCTTGATCTGCTTGCTCAGCGCCGCCTGCCGCACTTCGGCTTCGTTCATCTGCGTGCTGCTGAACGGGTCGTTCTTGCGCAGGGCCCCGGCATCGCTGACCAGCAGAATGATGCGCCCGCCATAGCCGGACCAGTCCATGCCGTCGACCGCCTGCATCACACCGGCGAACGCGTCTTCGTTGAAGGAATGGCTGGAGACCTGGGTGGCCTTGACCTGTTCGGCGGCCTTGAGGAAGCGCACCGGGTCGCGGCCCTGATCAAGGTTGACCAGGGTCTTGCTCAGGTATTCCAGGCCCGGGGTGCGCTTGACGCTGTTGCGAAAGCCCACCAGGCCGAAACTGACGCTGTCCAGCTCGCCACGGCTGGCCAGTTGCTGCTGCAATTCGCTGACTACCTGGCGTACCCGATCGATGTACGGTTGCATCGACACCGAGGTATCCACCACCAGCACGATACCGGTGCGGAAGCTGTTGTCAGCGGCCGATGCCACGCCTGCTGCCGCTGGCTCAGGGCTGCGCACGTGGCTGCCGGGGTCGATGGAGGCAATATTCAGCAGTTGTACCGGCTGGCCGTCGGCGTCGAAGCTCTCGCGGTAGTCGAAAATCGGCATCAGGTAGAACTGGTTCTGCGGCACAGCGCTGGCGGCCGGTTCCAGGGCCAGCACCTGGGGCACCTGGTCGGGGCTGCGCTGGGCCTGCTGCAGTACCTCACGGGCCTTGCCGCTGTCGTCGAGCAGGCGCTGCACGTCGTCGGCCTGGCGCAGGAACATCATCGGCGCACGGCCCGAGCGTTCGGTGAACTTGAGCACCAGGCTCTGCTTCCAGTCGCTGGTCTGTGCAGCCTTCAGCCAGCCTTCGCGCTGGCCGTCACTGGCGGCACCGACCTCCAGCCAGTCCTGGCCATCGAGCTGCTTGCGCTGGTACACGTAGAGCACGGAGAACGCCGGCAGCGCCTCACCCGTGGCAGCGCCGGGCTGCGCCAGCAGCTGTGCGCCAGGTTTGCTCAGCACACGCTGGAACAGCGTGTGCTTGCCAGGCATCAGTAGCGGGCGACCATCCTGGGAGGCCGCGACCGGGGGTGCTGCAGCTGGCGCCTGCGTCACCGGCGGCTCGCTGGTGTGATTGTCATCGCCCGTGAGCAACCAGAAGAAGGTGCCACCCAAGCCCAGCGCTACGGCAATGGCCACCGCCAGCACGGCCTTGGCCGGTTTGTTCGAAACCGGCCTGGCTTTGGGCTGACCGGTGGCAACCGGCGCAGGCTGAGGCGCCACGACCGGCGCAGGCAGCGGGCGGATCACCGTACTGTCCGCTTCGGCGGATGCTGGCGCAGACGGCACCGTCAGGCTGTCGAGGGCAGCGAGCAAGGCACCGGCGTCGGCAAAGCGCGCCTCCGGCTCCTTGGCCAGCAGCCCGCGCAGAATGCCTTGATACACACCGTGCTCGATGGGCAGCTCCGGCAGCGGCTCGGTGAGGTGCGCCAGGGCCGTGGACAGCGCGTCGGTGCCGCGGTACGGCAGCTCGCCGACCAGGATCTCGTACAGCACCACACCCAGCGCATACAGGTCGGCGCGGCCGTCGATGTCCAGGCCCCGGGCCTGCTCCGGGCTCATGTAGCTTGGCGTGCCGACGGCGAAGCCGGCCTGGGTGAACTGGGTACGGTCATCCAGCGACTTGGCGATGCCGAAATCCGAAAGCACCGCGGTGCCATCGGCGCGGAACAGGATGTTGGCCGGCTTCACGTCACGGTGCACCAGCCCTTGGGCATGGGCATAGCCCAGCGCCTGGGCGATCTGGCGCACGTACAGCAGGCCCTGTTCTGGCGTGAGGCCCGCCGAGATGCGCTCCTTGAGCGTGCCGCTGGGCAGGTACTCCATGGCCATGTAGTACAGCTCGCCGACATTGCCGATGTCATGGATGGTCGCGATGTGTGGGTGCGCCAGCCGTGCCAGGGTGCGCCCCTCGCGCAGGAAGCGCTCGCAGAAGGTCGGGTCGGCGGCCAGGCTCGCGGCCATGATCTTCAGCGCGACCTTGCGTTGCAGCGAGCGCTGGGTGGCCAGGTAGACGCTGGCCATGGCACCCTGGCCAATCTCGCTGTCGATGTCGAATCCGGGGATCTGCATGTTCGGGGTGCTCATCGGTTCGCCTTCACCACCACGGCGGTGATGTTGTCGGGGGCGCCGCGGGTCAGCCCAAGGTGCACCAGGCTGCGCACCACCTGGTAGGGGTCGGCGTGGCCCAGTACATCGGCGATTTCGTGGTCTTCGGCAGTCTTGTTCAGGCCATCGCTGCACAGCAGGTAGGTGTCGCCAGGCGCCACGTGCAGGTCCACCGTCTGCAGGTCAAGGTGCTCCTCGACGCCAATGGCGCGGGTGACGATGTTGCCGCGCGGGTGCACGCGCGCTTCGGCTTCGCTGAGCAAGCCGCTGTCCTGCAGCTCCTGGACGTAGCTGTGGTCGTGGGACAGGCGTGCGAGCTGCCCGTCGCGCAGGCGATACAGGCGGCTGTCACCGGCCCACAGGCCGACCGCCCGGGCACCGCGGGCAGCCAGCACCACCACGGTGCTGCCCATCATCGCCACGCCACGGCGGCTGGTTTCACTGCGCACGCTGGCGTTGACCCGGGTCAGGGTGTCACGCACCGCCTGGGCGACATCGCCAAGGCTGTGCAGGATCGGCAACTGGCGCAGGCTGTCGACCGCCAGGCTGCTGACGTAATCACCGGCGGCGTGGCCACCCATGCCGTCAGCCACCGCCCACAGGCCATCCCAGGTCAGCTCCAGGCAGGCGTCCTCGTTGATCTTGCGTACCATGCCGACATGGCTGTAGCTGGCGGCCTTGTAGTGCATATCGGTCATGCGCCCTGCCCCTCGCTGCCCAGCAGCAAGCCGGTGAAAGCCTCGCAGCGCGGCAAGCCGGCGCAGCGCATCAGCCCCGCCGGGATGCGCTCGGAACCGCGCCCCCACCACAGGCTCATGCCCGCGCAGGCGCATTCGGCCAGGGCCATCGCCCGCCCTTGCGGGGTGGTCGCGTCCAGCCGCTGCAAACCACCCACGGTGGTGCGCGGCGCTGCCTGCAGGCGCGGCCTCGGGTCGCGAAAAGGCTGCAAGGCGGCGGCAAAAGCCTCAAGGCTGGCCGAGGGTTCCAGGGTCGCCAACAAGGCCGCTTCGACACCCTCGAACCACTCATCCGCCCCGGCCACCACTGCCGCCAACGGCTGCTCCGGCTCCAGTACCTGGGCCACGGTCAACGGGAAGTAACGCCCGACCCGGTCGATGCTGGGCATCAGCACCCCTGTCACCGCCTGCGCGCCACATACGCCGGGCGCCAGGGCAAAGCGCCACAACGGGCTCACCAAGTACGCCTCGAGCCAACGCTCGGCCAATGCCTGCTGGCTGGCCTGCAGGCCCGCTGCCAGCCACTGGTCCCACGCTTTGATGAAGTCAGGCGGCAGGCTGCGGCTGACGAAGTCGCCTCGGCAGGCCAGTTTTCCGTAAAAGCCGACGTCGTTCACAGGTGCTCCGGCAGGCTGAAACCGCTGACCACTCGGCTGCGGAACGGGTTGAAGGCGCTGCTGGCGCGCAGCTCGTAGGACACGCTGACACCATCCACACGCAGGCGCAGGTTGAAGCGTTCGGGCGAGCCGCCGGCAACCAGGTCGGCCTGGTCGAGCAGGCGGAACCAGGCCCAGGGGCCCTCCACAGTCAGCCCGGAGCGACCGCTGGCGGCCGGTGGCGATATCGACAGGCGCACCACGCCGATGCTGTTGGGGTTGGGCCACTGCAGCGCCACCGGGCGGCTCGGGCCGTGGTCGTAGCTGACCTGCTGGCCGTCGAGGTCAAGCAGGAACTGGGTGATGCTGGCGTCCATCGCCACCGGTTTGAGCTCGAAGCGCACGCCCGGTTGCAGGCCGCTGGAAGTACGGAAGAAGGCATCGCGGATGTTCGCCGCACGCTGGAAGGTGTGCAGCACACTGGCGTTGATCCCCAGCTTTTGCGCCGCGCCCGGCTGCCAGCTCCAGGGCGAACTGGAGGTGTTGACGTAAGGTTGCAGGTACTTGCGGAAGTAATTGTCCATCACTCCGCCAACGCCGAAGAACTGGCCGAAGTCTTCCAGCGTGGCATCCCGTGTACTGCCGGCGACCAAAGGGTAGCGCCCGCTCAGCGACTGGCGGTAGACGTTGACCACCTCGCTGGTCCAGGCGGCATTGAGCTGGTTGCGCACGCCCCCCATGACCAGACCGTGGGTCGCACCCAGCACCGAGCTGACCAGGTTCTGCAGCACTGCCGGCTGGCGTGCGGCGCCCAGGGCGACCCGCTGCGCCGCGGCCTGGGCCTGGTTCTTGGCTTCGCCCAGCAGCGCGTCACCGCTGGCGCCGACCATGGCGCTGACTTGCACGTACAGCGCATTCAGGTCACTGAGCAGGCCGTCGATTGCCGCAGGTTGGCCTTCGCCGCCGTCGACCAGCGCCGCCAGTTCGGCGAAGTGCGCAGTGACCGGGTCAACCTCGCGGGCTGCCGGGGTGTCGCTGGCCAGCGGCGCGTCACCGATCAGCCCGCCCAGGCGTTGACGCAGCTGGTCGACACCGACCTTTTCGACCTTGGCCTGGGCCTGTTCGAGGGTGCCAGGCTGTTGCAGGTCGGTTTCCCTGGCGACCGCCTGCAGCAGCTTTTTCAGCGGCGATGTGGGGCCGGACAATACCCGCAGCACGTCAGCCGCCTGGCCGACGCTGGTGATCGGGGCGAAGTCCAGGTCGGCCAACAGCGCATCCCACTGGCGAATGTAGTCCTGGTAGTAAAGCTGCAGCACATCATCGGCCAGGCGCCGGGCATCATCCGCTTCGCCGGGCGCTCGGCCCAGCACCCAGCGCTCTTCGGCCAGGGTGGTGCTCTGGGCCAGGCTGGCAGCCAGGAACGCCTTGCGGTAGCCGGTGACGGTGAACAGCCCGGGAAGCGGCTCGCTCAGCGGCTTGCCACTTTTGAAACGGAACACCAGCGCGGCATCGCGACCGGCAGCTTCGCTGACCTTGAAGTCGCTGACCCCCGCCGGCAGTTTCTGGCGCTTGACCCGGTCGTACACGCGCTGGGCTACGGGCAGCTGTTGCAACTGGCGACGAGTGTCGTCGATCAGGCGCTGGTCCAGGCGCGCATTCGGCGGGCGCTTGTCGAACAGCGCGGCCAAGTGCTGCTCCAGCGCCTGACGCAGGTCGGGGGCCAGGTCACGCGGCAGCTGGTGCTCCCAGTCGAGGGTGATCCAGGCCTTGATGAAGTCAGCATCGTAATGTTCGCCGTCGGCCAGCATCAGGTAGGCCTTGAGCCCTTCGTACAGGTAGTCGGAGGGGCCGCCGGCATACAGCTGCTCTTCGATGCGGGTCACCAGCCGCGGGGCGAACACGGCAATCAACAGCTTGCGGTAGACACTGCTGGCCTCGCCTTCGAGCATGTCGCCCTGGTACAGACCCAGGCCTCGTGCCCAGCTCGGCGGGTTGTCGGCGAGGTGACGCACGCTGTTGAGCAGCGGCAGCACCTCGACCACGCTGCGCTGGGCCGGGCTCAGTGCCTGCACGCTCTGGCCCAGGGGCTTGAGACGGCTGTCGACATCAGCGATGTACTGCTGGTTGGCCCGGTAGCTGAGGGTCCACAAGGTACCGACCAGCAGCACCAGCGCCACGCTCAGGCCCAGGGCACCACGGGCGAGCCACTTGCGCCGTTGTTCCACTTTCGGGTTGTTGCCGACCAGGCCACGCTCGGCGAAGGCCACGGCACTGAACAGCTGCTCGATGAAGTAGCTGCGCCCGCTACCGTTCTGCCGCGCCAGGTGCGCACGGTCCAGGCCCATGCTTTGCGCCATGCTGCCGATCAGGCGGTCGATCGGACTGCCTTCCTGGGTGCCGCTGGTGAAATACACGCCGCGCAACAGCGCGCGCTCCTCGAAGGCGTTGGGTTTGAACACGCTTTCGAGAAAGCCCTGCAGGTTGCCGCGCAGCGCGGCGAACTGCTGGACGAAACCGTACACCAGGTCGCGCCGTGCCGGGTCGCGCTCCTGCTGCAGGCGCTCCACCAGCCGTTGGTTGAGGCGTTGCTCGAGCAGGCCGAACTCGCTGACGAAGCTGCCCAGTGGGCCGTCACCGTGCTGGCCGTCGTCCAGGGCGAAGGTCATGCCCCAGACCTGCGCACGCTCTTCCTTGCCCAGATTGTCGAAGAACTCCATGAAGCCCGGCACCAGGTCGAGCTTGGTCAGCATCAGGTAGATCGGGAAGCGCACGCCCAGCTGGCTGTAGAGCTCCTGGATGCGCGTGCGGATCGCCGCCGCGTGGGCCGCGCGTTCGGCATCGCTGCCCAGCAGCAGGTCGGACAGGCTGATGGCGATGAACGCGCCGTCGATCGGCCGCCGCGTGCGCTGCTGCTTGAGCATGTCGAGAAAGCCCAGCCAGGCGGCCTTGTCCACTTGCGCGTGGCTGTCCTGGGTGGTGTAGCGCCCGGCGGTGTCCAGCAGCACGGCCTGGTCGGTGAACCACCAATCGCAGTTGCGCGTACCGCCCACACCGCGCACCGCGCCCTCACCCAGTTGCGCCGCCAGCGGGAAGTGCAGGCCGGAATTGACCAGCGCAGTGGTCTTGCCCGAGCCGGGCGGGCCGATGATCACGTACCACGGCAGTTCGTACAGGTTGCGCCGCTCATCGCCGCCCAGGCGCGCCTTCTTCAGCAACGCCACGGCTTCGCTCATGCGCTGGCGCAGGGTCGCCAGTTCTTCGGCGGTAGCCACGCTGGCAGGGTCGGGCGGTGTCTCGGCGGCCATGCTTTCCAGCACTTTCGCTGCCTGCCGGCGGGCCTGCAGGATGCGCCAGGCACGGTAGCCGAACCACAGCGCGAACAGCAGCACGATCAACGCCCAACGTGGCGCGGGTGGCGCCAGCCAGTCGAGCAGCGGGCCGACGTACCAGATGATCAGGCTCAGGGCGATCAGGCCCAGCAGCGGGATCAGCCAACGCACGACAATGTTCAAAAACGCCTTCACTCCACGCCCTCCGCCAGCACGGTGATTTCGACCCGGCGATTCTTTGCCCGGCCTTGTGCGCTGTCGTTCGACGCCAGCGGCTCGGTGTCGCTCAACCCCTGCGCGGTGAAGCGCCCAGGCTGGCCGGTGCGCGCCGCGAGCAGGTCCTTGACCTGCTCGGCGCGGGCCTGCGACAGCGCCCAGTTGGACGGGAAGCGCAAGGTGGCGATGCGCTGGTTGTCGCTATGGCCGGTCACCCTGACGTTGCCCTTGACCTTGGCCACGGCCTCGGCGATGCGCAGCATCAGCGGCTGGAAGCCTTCCTTGATGCTGGCACTGGCCGAGGCGAACAACTCATCCCCGCGAATGGTCACCACCGAGCGGTCCACGGCATCCTCCACCGCCACCCTGCCTGCCTTGATGTCGTCGGCCAGAAAGCCGGCCAGGCGCGGGCGGTCTACGGGCTTGGGCTGCACCACCGGACGGTCGATGGCCTGCACCGGGATCTCGCCCAGCGCATGGATGTTGCGAAACACCGGCTCGGCTTCGCCGGCCAGCAGCAAGCGCAGGCCCAGCAACAACAGCAGCAACAACGCCAGGGCCAGGGCCAGCCCGACCCACGGCGGCAGGAACTGCGCCAGGCGGTCGCGGGCCACGGTGACCCCGCGCCAGTGCGGCGACAGCTCGCGCTCGCGCTCGCCACGGGCGCTGCGAATGGCCGCCGCAGTGCGCTCGCGCAGTGCTTCGAGCTGGGCGCGGCCGCCGCTCATGACCCGGTAGCGGCCTTCGAAACCGAGGCTGGTGCACAGGTACAGCAGCTCCAGCAGGTGCAGGCGCTCACGCGGACTCTGCAGGCAGTGTTCGAGCAACTGGAAGACCTTTTCGCCGCCCCAGGCTTCGTTGTGCACGGTGATCAGCAGGCTCTGCTTACCCCAGTCGCTGGCACTGCCCCAGGGCGTGCTGAGCACCGCCTCGTCGAGCGCAGTACACAGGCTGTAGCGCGCCAACAGCACGTCGTTGCGCGCCACGCCGGCGGCCTCGGCGCGCTCCTCGAACTGGCGCAGGTAGGCCAGCAACTGCGCCCGCAGGCTGGCCGGCGCCGGGTGGGCGATGGTATTGCGCAGGCGCGTCAGCAAGGCCAGCAAAGGGCCGGCTGCCTGCTCCAGCGGGTTGAGGCCCTGGGCCTGGCCGGGTGCCAGCGGCTCGGCGGGCACGCTCAAAGATACAGGCGCGGCCTGGGCCTGGCTCGGCGCCGCCGCTTGCGGGCTGCGGCCGCCGGGGCGTGGCATGAACTGGGTGCGGTCGAAGGCCTGCGGATCGTCCGATTGCATCGCGGCTTATCCTCGAATGGCCCAGAAGGCCAGGCTAAGGCCGGGGAACTCGCCAGCCACATAGAAGGCGAACCCGCCGGAATGCTGCAGCTGCTTCCAGTGCTCGCTGCCACGGTCCAGTTCGAAGTAGGTGCTGCCGGCATGGAACGGGATCTGCCGCGGCGCCACCGGCAGCGGCAACAGGCCGATGCCTGGCAGTTGCAGGTTGACCAGGTCGCGGATGTGTTCCACCGAGCCGATCTTGCTCTGCTGGCCGAAGCGGCCGCGCAGGGTTTCGCCGGGCACGTCGGCGCGGACCACGAGGACGAAGCTGGCGCTGTCCAGCAGGCTGCGGTCGGCGAGCATCGCAACGTGGATGCCGTAGGCCTTCTCGACGATGGGAATGGCCACCGCCTTGCTGTCGATCAGGGTCGACAGCGCTTCGCGCAGGGCCGCGATCACCGGTGCGAAGGTGCCTGCCAGGTCATCGTGCTGGTAAGCCGGGAAACCCTGCGGGCGGCGGCCGTCACGGGTGAAGGTGGCGAATTCGCCAGCCAGTGCCAGCAACTCGCTGTAGAGCCGCTCGGGGTGCAGCGGGCTGAGCTGGGTGAGGTGCTCGACCAGCGGCTGGGCACGGTTGACCAGCTGCAGCAGCATGAAGTCGGCGATTTCCGAGGCGCCGCCATTGGCCGAGGCGACCACCCGCCCGGCCAGCGCCTCGCCACGCTGATGCAGCAGGCCGAGCAGTTCGCCGAGCATGCTGGCCAGGCTGTCGTTGGCGCTGATGTCCAGCAGCGGCGGAATGTACGCGTCGTCCAGCACCACGGCGCGGTCGGCGCGTTTCTCGCGCACACGCACCACGCCCAGGGCCGCGTAATCGCTCAGGCCGTCTTCACTGCGCAGCAGGCGCAAGGCCCGGCTGCCCAGGGCCAGCTGGGCGCGGTTCTCGAACGGAGCGTTGTCGTCACGCACTTCGCTGATGCGGCTGATGTAGCGCGCAGCCGCCAGCGCTTCGCCTTCGTCGACCGTGTCGCGGGCGCCCGCGCGCTTGAGCGGCAGGCCCAGGTACAGCACGCCGTCGCGCAGGTCGTCGGGGATGTCCAGCGGCGCGGGCGGCAAGTCGTCACGCGGGATATCGAACGGCGTGCCGTCCGGCAGCAGGCCACGGGCGCTGAGGATGGCCAGCTTGCCCTGAGCCAGCAGGCCCTGGTCGATCAACAGCTCGGAAAAGCCCCAGGCAGCGGCGCTCAAGGGACGGCTGCGGGCATCGACGAAGTTCTCCAGGTAGCGGTCGTGCTGCTGGAAGTGTTGGGTCGTGATGAACATGCCTTCCGACCACACCACGCGATTGTTCCAGGACATGGGGACTCCGAATGCCTACTGGGCAGGCGCTGGTTGAGGGGCTGCCACGGCGCTGCGCACGGCGCGCACATCGAGGCTGATCTGATAGTCGCGGGGTGGTACCGGCAGCACGCTGCGCCACAGGGCCTGGTCGACCTCGCGGTAACCGACCACCAGGCCGACCTGGCGGGTGGCCGGGTCGAGCGGGCGCTCGAGGTGCAGTTGCGCACCGGGCTGCAGCAACACTTCGTCCTGGTCGACCAGGTCGGCACCCAGGGTGGCCTGGGCGCGTTCGGTGAGGGCGAAGTAGTCGGCGCGGGCGAAAGCGGCGCTGTTCCTCAGCTCATAGAGGCGCACCCGCACAGGCGCCGGCGTGCCGTTGGCCCCGGGGTTCAGGCCCTGGGCCGCGCTGAAATACAGGCTGACCTTGGCAGGGTCGCCGGCAGCCGGCAGGGCGGGCTGGGCCGCGTCTTTGCTGCAGGCACCGAGCAGCAGCAGAGCCAGGGCGGCGAGCAGTGGTGTTGCGTTCATCCTCGTCCTCATGACGTACCGTGTTCTTCCTGTGGTCACTCAGGAACGTTGCAAGCGGCTGCTGTGAGCCTCATAGGCCCGGCTGAATTCGCGGCCGAACAAATCCTGGAAATCTTCTTCGGCTTCCTGGGAAAGCTGCCGGTAGAGCGTGGTGAACTGCTGCCAGCAATGGGCCTGGCGCGAACTGCCAAACAGCTTGCCAAGCCCGGAAGCCGGGGCCAGACGCTGCTCCAGGCCTTGCGGCTCGAAGCGGGTGAGCAGTTGCCTGATGGCGGCTTCGACACCCGCCATCACCGCCAGCTGGTGGGCACGCAAGTCATCGAAACTGTCCTGCACGGCCTGGTCCGGCGCCATGAACGCCGTGTTGTGCTGGCGCAGCAACAGCAGGAGCGCCTCGTCGGCGTTGGGGGCAAACTTGAGCGGGTTGTTCTGCACCGGGGCGATGGTGGTCTGCTGCATGCGGAACTCGCCCTTGAGGCTGCTGCGCGCGCGCAGCACATCGATCAGCCCCTCGACCATCAGCCGGTAGCTGCGGCCGATGGCCTCCATCTGCGCATGGGCGTCACCGGCATCGATGCGCAAGTGCTCGATGCCGGCACCCCGCAGGAAGGCCTGCAGCAGGTCGGCTTCGGCGTGCGTCGGGGCTGGAGCCAGGGCTGGAGCCGCAGGTGCCGGCGCAGCGCTGTCCTCGGCAGCCGGCGCCGGCACGTCCGGCAGTGGCACAGGGGCCTCTACTGGCCGGGCACAAGGCGGCACGGGCGTATCCGCGAGCAGGTCCCAGCCTTCGGGGATCAGCCCCGCAGGCGCCGGGGCCGGTTCGGGCGCGGGCGCCAGCGGAGCCGGTGGGCGAAAGTCATGTTGCTGGGCCGGCACGTGGTCCGCCTGGCTGGCGGGCGGCACGCTGCCAGGGCCAAGGAAGTCGAACAGGTCCGGCAAGGTGTCATGGCTCGGCGCCCCTTGCAGGAAGGCCGCCGGAGCGCCAGCGATGGGCGGGCTGCTGGCCGCCACCTGGTTAGCCATCAGCGCCTCGAAGCTGTGCGCTTCGGGTTGCCCCGCCAGGGCCAATGGCAGCTCGCTTTCCAACCGCGCCTGGATTTCGTATTCGCCAATACGGATAACTTCGCCGTCCATCAACGGCTCGCTGTTTCCGCGGCGCATGCGTATGCCCGCGTGAACTAACTCGACACCATTGGTGCTGTTGTCAGTCAGATAAAATCGCCCATCTTTGAACTGGATCACACAATGACGCGAAGATACCAGGCGCTCCGGGTCGGGAAGTACCCAGTCATTGTCCGCTGCGCGGCCGAGCGTGATGGCACCCGATTCCAATACCATCTCCGGTCGTTGCCCAGGGGTAATCTTGTGGTAACTGGTAATGGTAAGGCGAAGTGCCATCATGCCTCCTTGCATATCTTCGAATCGAACTTCCATCCAAATGGATAGATCGGCATCACTGCATCAATTTTGTGGAGAACCCCCGAATTATAAGGGCTGCAAGCGTGGAATAGCGTTTTTTCCAGGGTCATTCAACCGCAATCTAAAGGCACTATGATGGCACGCGGACAAATGGACAACAGCCCGTCGAACTGGTTCACGGACGACACTTGCGGCGCGTAGCTTACCTTGACATCATTTTGGAAATAAACCATAAATGCGCAACTTCGGAATGCCAAAGTGATATCACTTCGATATCACCCAAGTGTTATTTGACAAGTTTGTGCGCTTGTTCACAAAGTGAACTTTTATTGCACCAAGCCCTCACCACGGGCTGATATGGAGATCGAATCCTGGTGAACTCGCCGCTGCTCCTCGCCGCTGTTTCCGCAGACTTTCCCTGCGGCGACGACCTGGAATATGACGCCGAATTCCTGCAACTGGAGCGTGACGCCCAGGGCCGCCCCGAACGCGTGATGGGCGATGCCGTGCAGCCGGCCGAACCGCCGCAGTGGCGTGACATCGAGCGGGCCAGCAGTGCCCTGCTGCAACGCAGCAAGGACCTGCGCATCACCCATTTTCTGCTGCAAGCCAACCTGGCCCTGCAAGGCCTGCCGGGCCTGGCCGCCAGCCTCGAGCTGATCCGCGATCTGCTGGCCGAGTACTGGCTGTACCTGCACCCGCAACTGGACGCCGCCGACGACAACGACCCGACCGTGCGCATCAACGCCCTGGCCGGCCTCACCTGCGACACCAACATCGCGCTGCTGCGCGAGGCTGTGCTGGTGCGCTCGCGCGCCTTTGGCCCGATCACTCTGCGTGCGGCCCTGCATGCCGCCGGTGTGCAGCACTTCGCCAGCGAGCAGATGAGCGCCGAGGAGCTGGCCGCCGCCCTGCGCGATGCCGACCCCGAGCAGCTGCAGCAGTGTCTCGATGCCCTGCAAACTGCCCGCGACGCGTTGGACGCCATCGAGCAGAGGGTCAACGACCAGGTCGGGTCAGCCAGTGGCATCGACCTGTCGTCCCTGCGCCAGCCCCTGCGCCAGGTGCAGCAAGTACTGGCCGACTATGCCCCGCAGGGTGCTTCGCTGCCGGCAGCAGCCAACCAGCACGCCGACCACGCCGCTCACGACAGCCACGACGCGCTGCCGACCAGTCCTGCCAGCGCTCCACGCCCCGCCGCCCGCCCTGGCGAGGTGAACAGCCGCGAAGATGTGCTGCAGAGCCTTGACCGCCTGCTGCAGTACTACGCCCGCCACGAGCCGTCCAGCCCGCTGCCGGTGTTGCTGCGCAGGGCCAGGCAGCTGGTGAACGCTGATTTCGAAACCATCGTGCGCAACCTGATCCCCGATGGCTTCTCGCAATACGAAAACCTGCGCGGCCCGGACCAAGACTGAGCTCAAGGCCCGCGCAACACACCGACGCCCGCATGCACACAGCCGCCCTGACCGGCGCCCAGGAGGAACAACGTGGCGAAAGACAGCTCCCAGAAATTCATCGCGCGCAACCGCGCGCCGCGGGTGCAGATCGAGTACGACGTCGAACTGTACGGCGCCGAGAAGAAGGTGCAGCTGCCCTTCGTCATGGGCGTGATGGCCGACCTCGCCGGCAAGCCGGCCGAGCCGCTGCCCGCCGTGGCCGATCGCAAGTTCCTCGAGATCGATGTGGATAACTTCGACTCGCGACTGAAGGCCATGCAGCCACGCGTGGCGTTCAACGTGCCCAACGAGCTGACTGGCGAAGGCAACCTGAGCCTGGACATCACCTTCGAGAGCATGGACGACTTCAGCCCCGCCGCCGTGGCGCGCAAGGTCGATGCGCTGAACCAGCTGCTGGAGGCCCGCACCCAGCTGGCCAACCTGCTGACCTACATGGACGGCAAGACCGGCGCCGAGGACGTCATCCTCAAGGCCATCAAGGACCCAGCCCTGCTGCAGGCCCTGGCCAGCGCGCCGAAACCCGCCGACACCGAGCCGAGCGCCTGAGGAGACAGCCCATGAACGACCCGTTGCGCGATACCCAGGCCCAGACTGCGGCCACCCAGGACCCCAGCGAATTCGCCAACCTGCTGCTGCAGGAGTTCAAACCCAAGACCGAGCGCGCCAAGGAAGCCGTGGAAAGCGCCGTGCGCACCCTGGCCGAGCAGGCCCTGGCACAGACCAACCTGGTCTCCGACGACGCCATCGGTTCGATCGAGCAGATCATCGCCGCGATCGACGCCAAGCTCACCGCTCAGGTCAACCAGATCATCCACCACGACGATTTCCAGCAGCTGGAAAGCGCCTGGCGTGGCCTGCACTACCTGGTCAACAACACCGAGAGCGACGAACAGCTGAAGATTCGCGTGCTCAACGTGTCCAAGACCGATCTGCACAAGACCCTGAAGAAATTCAAGGGCACCGCCTGGGACCAGAGCCCTGTGTTCAAGAAGCTCTACGAAGAGGAGTACGGCCAGTTCGGTGGCGAGCCTTACGGCTGCCTGGTCGGCGATTACTACTTCGACCAGTCGCCACCAGACGTCGAGCTGCTCGGCGAGCTGTCGAAGATCTGCGCCTCGATGCACGCGCCGTTCATCGCCGCCGCCTCGCCGACGGTGATGGGCATGGGTTCGTGGCAGGAGCTGAGCAACCCGCGTGACCTGAGCAAGATCTTCACTACCCCGGAATACGCCGGCTGGCGTTCGCTGCGCGAATCGGAAGACTCGCGCTACATCGGCCTGACCATGCCGCGCTTCCTGGCTCGCCTGCCGTACGGCGCCAAGACAGACCCGGTCGAGGCCTTCGCTTTCGAAGAAGACACCGACGGCGCCGACAGCAGCAAGTACACCTGGGCCAACGCCGCCTATGCCATGGCCGTGAACATCAACCGCTCTTTCAAGTACTACGGCTGGTGCTCGCGCATCCGTGGCGTCGAGTCGGGCGGCGAAGTGCAAGGCCTGCCGGCGCACACCTTCCCCACCGACGACGGTGGCGTGGACATGAAGTGCCCGACCGAAATCGCCATTTCCGACCGCCGCGAAGCGGAGCTGGCGAAGAACGGCTTCATGCCGCTGCTGCACAAGAAGAACACCGACTTCGCCGCCTTCATCGGCGCCCAGTCGCTGCAGAAGCCGGCTGAATACGACGACCCGGACGCCAGCGCCAACGCCAACCTGGCCGCGCGCCTGCCATACCTGTTCGCCACCTGCCGCTTCGCCCATTACCTGAAGTGCATCGTGCGCGACAAGGTCGGCTCGTTCAAGGAGAAGGACGAGATGCAGCGCTGGCTGCAGGACTGGATCCTCAACTACGTCGACGGCGACCCGGCACACTCCACCGAAACCACCAAGGCCCAGCATCCGCTGGCGGCCGCGGAAGTGGTGGTGGAAGACGTCGAAGGCAACCCGGGTTACTACAACTCGCGCTTCTACCTGCGCCCGCACTACCAGCTCGAAGGGCTGACCGTGTCGCTGCGCCTGGTTTCGAAGCTGCCTTCGGCCAAAGGCGCCTGATTGACCCTGGGGCCGCCTGGCGGCCCCGCTGGCATTGCCAACCGACCTGAAACCCCGAGGACATCATGGCTGTAGATATTTTCATCAAGATCGGCGACATCAAGGGCGAGTCCAACGACAAGGCCCACAAGGACGAAATCGACGTGCTCAACTGGCACTGGGGCATGTCCCAGTCCGGCAACATGCACATGGGCAGCGGCGGCGGTGCCGGCAAGGTCAACATCCAGGACCTGTCGATCACCAAGTACATCGACAAGTCCAGCCCCAACCTGATGGCCCACTGCTCCAGCGGCAAGCACATCGACAAGGTCAAGCTGACCGTGCGCAAGGCCGGCGGCGAAAGCCAGGTCGAGTACCTGATCATCAACCTCGAAGAGGTGATCATCAGCTCGCTGAGCACCGGCGGTTCGGGCTCCGATGACCGCCTGACCGAGAACGTGACCCTTAACTTCGCCAAGGTCACCGTCGATTACCAGCCGCAGAAGGCCGACGGCACCAAGGAAGGCGGCCCGATCAAGTACGGTTGGAACATTCGCTCCAACGTCAAGATCTGACCCCGATGACGCCTGTGGCCGGCCCCTGGCCACAGGTTCCATAACAGCCCAAGAGACTGACCGAAGTGGTAGCCGAGATCGCCACCCGCGACCGCCTGCAGCCCTCGCTGCTGGATCGCCTGACCGACGACGAGCCGGGCAACCCACAGGAAGCCGCAGACAAACGCGTGCTCAGCCTGCAACAGCTCAAGGCCTCGGTGCTGCGCGACCTGGCCTGGCTGCTCAACACCACTTCGCTGCTCGACAGCGCCGCCACCCTGAACACCCCGGCCGGCATTTCCGTGATCAACTACGGCCTGCCTGCCCTGGCGGGCAACAGTGCCTCGAACATCGACATCGGTGCCCTGGAGCGAATCATCCACCAGGCCATCGCCACCTACGAACCGCGCATTCTCGCCCACACCCTGAAAGTACACGCCCAGGCGGCGCCCGGCGAAATGAATGGCAACGCCTTGAGCTTCGAGATCGAAGGTGACCTGTGGGCACAGCCGGCGGCCCTGCCGCTGCTGTTGCAGACCGATGTCGACCTGGAATCCGGACATGTCCGCGTGGCCCCGGCCGATCGCCGGAGGCGCCCATGAACCCGCGCCTGCTGGAGCTGTACAACCAGGAACTGCAACACATCCGCGAGGGTGCCGAAGAGTTCGCCCGGGAATACCCCAAGATCGCCGGCCGCCTGACCCTGTCCGGCGTCGAATGCGCCGACCCCTACGTCGAGCGACTGCTGGAAGGTTTCGCCTACCTCACCGCGCGCGTGCAACTGAAGCTCGACGCCGAGTACCCGACCTTCACCCACAACCTGCTGGAAATCGCTTACCCGCACTACCTGGCACCGACCCCGTCGATGACCGTGGTGCAGTTGCAGACCGACCCCGACGAAGGCTCGCTGGCGGCGGGCTTCCAGTTGCCCCGGCACAGCGTGCTGCGCGCCAACCTGGGCCGCAACTCGCAGACCCCGTGCGAATTTCGCAGCACCCAGGACGTCACCCTTTGGCCGCTGCAAGTGGCCAGCGCCGAATACTTCGGCAACCCCGGCGCGGTGCTCGGGCGCCTCGCGGCCAGCGAGCCGCGGGCCCGCGCCGGCCTGCGCCTGACCCTGCGTAGCGGCGCCGAGATGCCGTTCTCCAGCCTGCCGCTGACGCACCTGCCGCTGTACCTCAACGGCGCCGACGAAACCCCGTTCCGTCTCTACGAGCAGCTGCTGGGCAGTGCCTGTGCGGTGTTCGTGCGCCAGCCGGGGGCCGACTGGGTCGAGCGCATCCCCGTGGAGCAAGCCTTGCTGCCCTGCGGCTTCGATGACCGCGAAGCGGCTCTGCCTGTGGTGCCCCAGGCGTTCCAAGGCTATCGCCTGCTGCAGGAATACTTCGCCCTGCCGCAGCGCTTCCTGTTCGTCGATTTCGCCGGCCTGGCACCTGCTGTCAAGCGCTGCAACGGCCAGGAACTGGAGCTGCTGGTGCTGTTCGAGCGCTTCGACCAGGCCCTCCAGGGCGGCGTTGGCAGTGCGCAGCTGGTCCCCTTCTGCACCCCGGCGATCAACCTGTTCCCACGCCGGGTAGACCGCATCCACCTGAGCGACCGGGTCAACGAACACCATGTGATCGCCGACCGCACCCGGCCGACCGATTTCGAGATCCACTCGCTGCAGCAGGTCAGCGGCCACGGCACCGGGCCGGACCAGGCCTTCCTGCCGTTCTACGCGGTGCGCGACCCATCGCGCTATGGCCGCGACCAGGCCTATTACGTGGTGCGCCGAGAGCCCCGGGTGCTGTCCAGCGAGCAGCGGCGCACCGGCACCCGCTCCAGCTACATTGGCAGCGAAACGTTCGTCAGCCTGGTCGACGGCCAGCAGGCGCCGTACCGCCACGACCTGCGCCAGCTGGGCATCAGTGCCCTGTGCAGCAACCGCGACCTGCCGCTATTCATGAGCGTTGGCCACGGGCGCAGCGACTTCAGCCTGGCCGACAGTGCGCCGGTGGCCGCCGTGCGCTGCCTGGCCGGGCCGAGCCGCCCCAAGCCCAGCCACGCCCACGACAACCGCGCCTGGCGCCTGATCAGCCAGTTGTCGCTGAACTACCTGTCGCTGGCCGAACAGGGCCAGGGCGCGGCAGCCCTGCGCGAACTGCTGCGCCTGTATGGCGACACCCACGACAGCGCCCTGCAGCTGCAGATCGACGGCCTGCAAGCGGTCAGCTGCCAGCCCTGCACCCGGCGCCTGCCGATGCCAGGGCCGATCGTGTTCGGGCGGGGCCTGGAAATCACCCTGACCTTCGATGAAAACGCCTTTCGCGGCACCGGCGTGTTCCTGCTCGGGGCGGTGTTCGAGCGCTTCCTGACCCGCTACGTGTCGGTTAACAGCTTTACCGAAACCGTGCTGCGCACCAGCGAACGTGGCGAGATCATGCGCTGGCGAGCCAAGCCCGGGCGCAGGCCGGTGCTGTGAATACCCTGGCGAACATGCAGGCTGAGCCGTGGGAGTACGACTTCTTCCAGGCCCTGCGCCGGCTCGAAGCGGAAAACCCCGAACTGCCGCGTTTCGGCCATTCGCTGCGCCTGGCCGATGAGCCGGTGCGCCTTGGCCAGCGCCTGGACTGCAGCTTCGCCCCCTCGACCCTGGCTTCGGTGACAACCGCCGAAGACCAGCCGGCCCGCCTGGAGCAGTTCTTTTTCGGCCTAGGTGGCCCCAACGGCCCACTGCCGCTGCACCTTACCGAATACATGCGCGAACGCCAGCGCAACCATGCCGACCCGACCAGCAAACGCTTCCTGGATATCTTCCATCACCGCCTGCTGAGCCTTTTCTACCGGGCCTGGGCCGAGGCGCGGCCGACCGTCAGCCACGACCGCCCGGGCGATGACTACTGGGCCGCGCGCCTGGCCGCCCTGAGCGGTCGGGGCCAGCCCGAGCTACTGAACCAGGGTCCGCTGGCCGACACCGCCAAGCTGCACTGGTCCGGCCACCTGGCGGCGCAGACCCGCTATCCGGATGGCTTGTGCAGCATTCTCGCCGACTACTTCGGCGTGCCGGTCAGCCTCGAGGAATACGTCGGCCAGTGGCTGGCGCTGCCCGAACGCAGCCAGCTGGGGGTGCGCGCCAACCGCCTGGGGGTCGACCTGTGCCTGGGCAGCCACGTGTGGGACCGCCAGCACAAGTTCCGCCTGTGCCTCGGCCCGCTCAGCCTCGAGCAGTACCACGCCCTGCTGCCGGGTGGCCAGGCCTTCGTCGAGCTGGCGGCCTGGGTGGCCGAGTACATGGGCCTGGAACTGGACTGGGAACTCAACCTCATCCTCGCGCAGGGCCAGGTGCCCGCCCTGCAACTCAATGCTGGCCAACGCCTGGGCTTCGATACCTGGCTGGACCGCCCCACGCACGATGCACGCGACCTGAAGCTGGCCCGGTACTACGCCGCGCAGCCGGTCGCAGCCCCCCACACAAGGAGCCAGGACCATGGGTGAAATCAGCCGCGCCGCGCTGTTCGGCAAACTCAACAGCGTTGCCTACAAGGCCATCGAGGCCGCTACCGTGTTCTGCAAGCTGCGCGGTAACCCCTATGTCGAGCTGGCGCACTGGTTGCACCAGTTGCTGCAGCTGCAGGACAGCGACCTGCACCGCATCATCCGCCAGTTCAACGTCGAGCCGGCGCGCCTGGCACGTGACCTGACCGACGCACTCGACCGCCTGCCACGCGGTTCGACCTCGATCACCGACCTGTCCTCGCAGGTGGAAGAAGCGGTAGAACGCGGCTGGGTCTATGGCAGCCTGATGTTCGCCCAGAGCCAGGTGCGCACTGGCTTCCTGCTGGTCGGCATCCTCAAGACACCGAGCCTGCGCAACGCCTTGCTGGGGTTGTCGGGGGAGTTCGCCAAGCTCAAGGTCGAGGCCCTGAGCGAACGCTTCGACGAATACGTCGGCGACTCGCCGGAAAACGGCCTGGCCGCCAGCGACGGCTTCAGCGCCGGTGTACCCGGCGAAGCCAGCGGCGCCGTAGCGCCGGCAGCGATGGGCAAGCAGGAAGCGCTCCAGCGCTTTACCGTCGACCTCACCGAACAGGCACGCAACGGCAAGCTCGACCCCATCGTCGGCCGCGACGAGGAAATCCGCCAGCTGGTCGACATCCTCATGCGCCGTCGGCAGAACAACCCGATCCTCACCGGCGAGGCCGGTGTCGGCAAGACCGCCGTGGTCGAAGGCTTCGCCCTGCGCATTGTCGCTGGCGACGTCCCGCCGGCGCTCAAGGACGTGGAACTGCGCAGCCTCGATGTCGGCCTGCTGCAGGCCGGCGCGAGCATGAAGGGCGAATTCGAACAGCGCCTGCGCCAGGTGATCGAGGACGTCCAGGCATCGCCCAGGCCGATCATCCTGTTCATCGATGAAGCCCACACCCTGGTCGGCGCCGGCGGCGCGGCCGGCACCGGCGATGCCGCCAACCTGCTCAAGCCGGCGCTGGCCCGCGGCAGCCTGCGTACCGTGGCCGCCACCACCTGGGCCGAATACAAGAAGCACATCGAAAAAGACCCCGCCCTGACTCGCCGCTTCCAGGTGGTGCAGGTCGATGAGCCGAGCGAAGCCAAGGCCCTGCTGATGATGCGCGGGGTGGCTTCGACCATGGAACAGCATCACCAGGTGCAGGTGCTCGACGAGGCACTGGAGGCCGCGGTGAAGCTGTCGCACCGCTACATCCCGGCGCGTCAGTTGCCAGACAAGTCGGTCAGCCTGCTCGACACCGCCTGCGCCCGCGTGGCCATCAGCCTGCACGCAGTGCCGGCCGAGGTCGATGACAGCCGCCGACGCATCGAGGCGCTGGAGGTGGAACTGCAGATCATTGCCCGCGAGGCCGCCATCGGCGTCGCCACCGGGCAGCGCCAGGCCCAGGCCGATGTGCTGCTGGCCGAGGAGCGCGAGCGCCTGGCCAGCCTGGAAAGCCGCTGGGCCGACGAGAAAGCGCTGGTCGACGAGCTGCTGGCCACCCGCGCCGAGCTGCGCGAGCAGGCGGCTGCGGTTGACCAGGGCAACTCGGCACTGCGCGACACGCTGGTCGACCTGCAGCAGCGTCTGGCCGCCCTGCAAGGTGAAAGCCCGCTGATCCTGCCGACTGTTGACTACCAGGCCGTGGCCTCGGTGGTCGCCGACTGGACCGGCATCCCGGTGGGCCGCATGGCGCGCAACGAAATCGAGACCGTGCTCAACCTCGACAGCCACCTGGCCAAGCGCATCATCGGCCAGGACCATGCGCTGAAGATGATCGCCAAACGCATCCAGACCTCCCGCGCTGGCCTGGACAACCCGAACAAGCCGATCGGCGTGTTCATGCTTGCCGGCACCTCCGGGGTGGGCAAGACCGAAACCGCGCTGGCCCTGGCCGAAGCGATGTATGGCGGTGAACAGAACCTGATCACCATCAACATGAGCGAATTCCAGGAAGCCCATACTGTGTCCACCCTCAAGGGGGCGCCGCCCGGCTACGTAGGCTACGGCGAAGGCGGTGTGCTGACCGAGGCAGTGCGCCGCCGGCCCTACAGCGTGGTGCTGCTGGACGAGGTGGAAAAGGCCCACCCGGACGTACACGAGATCTTCTTCCAGGTGTTCGACAAGGGTGTGATGGAAGACGGCGAAGGCCGCCAGATCGATTTCCGTAACACGTTGATCCTGCTCACCACCAACGCCGGTACCGAGCTGATCGCTGACATCTGCAGCAACCCGCAGGACCTGCCCGACCCCGAGTCGGTGGCGACCCGCCTGCGTCAGCCGCTGCTGGAGATCTTCCCGCCGGCCCTGCTCGGCCGCCTGGTGACCATCCCCTATTACCCGCTCAGCGACGCCATGCTCAAGGCCATCACCCGCCTGCAGCTGGAGCGTATTCGCAAACGCGTGGAGGCCACCCACAAGGTCGGCTTCAGCTATGACGACGGGGTGGTCGAGCTGATCGTCTCGCGCTGCAGCGAGACCGAAAGCGGTGGCCGCATGATCGACGCCATTCTCACCAACGGCCTGCTGCCGGACATGAGCCGCGAGTTCCTGACCCGCCTGCTCGAAGGCAAACCGCTGGCCAGCGTCAGCATCAGCCGGCGCGACAACGACTTGCACTATGACTTCGACACCGCCGGCTGACGGCGGCTGATACGGGAGCAGCCATGCTGTTCAAGCAGTTCACGCGCCTGGCGCAGATCAACAGCCCACTGGGGCCGGACGTGCTGGTGCTCAGCGACATGAGCGGCGGCGAGGAGCTCGGCCGCCTGTTCGAGTATGAGCTGCAACTGACCAGCGACGACCCGGCCATCGACCTCAACCAGCTGCTGGGCAAACCCCTGAGCCTGAGCGTGCAGGTGAGCCTGGGCAGCTCGCGCCACTTCCACGGCATCGTCGCCCGCTGCAGCCAGTCGGTCGACCAGGGCCAGTTCGCCAGCTACCGGGTGACGCTGCGGCCGTGGCTGTGGTTGCTGACGCGCACCAGCGACTGTCGGATCTTCCAGCACCTGAGCGCGCCGCAGATCATCAAGCAAGTGTTTCGCGACCTCGGTTTCTCGGACTTCGAGGATGCCCTGAGCCGCAGCTACCGGGAACGCGAGTACTGCGTGCAGTACCGCGAGACCAGCTTCGATTTCGTCAGCCGGCTGATGGAGGAAGAAGGCATCTACTACTTCTTCCGCCACGAGCAGGAGCGTCACGTGCTGGTGCTCGCCGATGCCTACGGCGCGCACCAGAAGGTGCCCGGCTACGAAACCGTGCCCTACTACCCGCCCGACGGCCAGCACCGCGAGCGCGACCACATCAACGACTGGCACCTGGCCCAGGAAGTGCAGCCAGGCTCGCTGGAACTAAACGATTACGACTTTCAGCGCCCCAGCGCACGCATCGACGTGCGCTCGGCCATGCCACGCCCGCACCAGGCCGGTGACTACCCGCTTTACGACTACCCGGGCGCCTACGAGCAGACCCAGGATGGCGAGCATTACGCGCGCACCCGCCTGGAGGCGCTGCAGAGCCAGCACGAGCGCATCGAACTGCGCGGCAACGCCCGCGGCCTTGGCAGCGGCCACCTGTTCAGCCTGAGCGGCTTCAGCCGCCAGGACCAGAACCGCGAATACCTGATCGTCGCCGCCCGCTACTACGTGCACCAGGAGCGCCTGGAAAGCGGCCTTGCCAGCGGTGGCGCCGCGCAGTTCGAAAGCCACCTCAGCTGCATCGATGCCCAGCAGAGCTACCGGCCCGCGGGCAGCACCCTGCGGCCGATCGTCAAAGGGCCGCAGACCGCCGTGGTGGTAGGCCCGGCTGGCGAGGAGATCTGGACCGACCAGTACGGCCGGGTCAAGGTGCACTTCCACTGGGACCGGCACGACCAGTCCAACGAGAACAGCTCGTGCTGGATCCGCGTGTCCCAGGCCTGGGCCGGCAAGAATTGGGGCTCGATGCAGATCCCGCGGATCGGCCAGGAGGTGATCGTCAGTTTCCTCGAAGGCGACCCCGACCGGCCGATCATCACCGGGCGCGTGTACAACGCCGAACAGAGCGTCCCCTACGACCTGCCCGGCAGCGCCACGCAAAGCGGCATGAAGAGCCGCTCGAGCAAAGGCGGCAGCCCGGCCAACTTCAATGAAATCCGCATGGAGGACAAGAAGGGCGCCGAGCAGCTGTACCTGCATGCCGAACGCAACATGGACACCGTGGTAGAGCAGAACGAGACGCTGGCGGTGGGCATCAACCGCACCCAGACCGTGGGCATGCTCGAAACCATCACCATCGGCCAGGACCGCATCCGCGCCGTGCGCCGTGACGACATGCTGCTGGTCGGCGCCAGCAAGACCGACAGCGTCAGCACCAGCTACCTGATCGAGGTGGGCGAGAACCTGCGCCTGGTCTGCGGCAAGAGCGTGATCGAGCTCAATGCCAGCGGGCAGATCAACATCAGCTGCGAGCAGTTCAGCTTCCATGCCAGCAAGGACGCCGAGATCAACACCGACGGCACCCTCGACCTCAACGTCGGCAACGGTGCGCAGACCGATACCAAAGGCCAGGGCGCGAAATCCACCATCGACGACTCGGTGAAGGCCATCTTCTCCGGTTCCGACCAGTAACGAGACACTCAGCCCATGAGCTATCGCGTCAACGAATTCCGCCTTGCCCTGCCCGATACCGCGGTACAGGACACCAGCATCAACATCCTGCGCTTCGAAGCGCTGGGCACCTCGCTGATCGTCAGCCGCAGCCTGCTGGCCGAAGGCGAAACCCTGCAGAGCAATTTCGACGGCCAGTTGCAGCGCCTGCAGCAACAGGTCAAGGACTTGCGCTTCCAGCCGGCACAGGCCGTGCAGGTAGGCGCAGGCCAGCCGATCGACGCCATCGAGCTGAGCAGCCAGTTCAGCAAAGGCCAGGACAAGGTCTACCAGTACCAGCTGGCGCTGGTGCTGCCGGGCACGCGCAGGATGTTCGCCTTGAGCTATGTGAAGGCGCAGCCGCTGGGTGAGGCCGAGGCCGCTCACTGGGCGGCGCTCAAGCAGTCGCTCGACTTCGACAACCTGGGCTGACGGGCGCCGCACTATGTCCGACGCACTCTGGGCCGCGCGCGAAGGCGACGCGCTGATGCACACCTCGCTGATGGCCGACATCGTCGGCGGTGTACTGGAAGTGGCGGCCAACGTGGCGATTGGCGCCCTGGCCACTGCCGCCGTCGCAGCGGCCCTGGGCATCACCGTGGCCACCGGTGGCCTGGGCTGCTTCGTGCTTGGGGCAGTCGTGGGTGTGGTAGTGGGCGTGGTCATGGCCAAGACGGGGACAGACACGGGGCTCAGTCGATTATGCGAGGGCATAGGCAACTTTCTGTTCCCGCCCTCGGTGCAGGCCACCATCGCCAGCGGCTCGTCGAACACCAAGACCAACGGCAAGCCCGCAGCGCGCGCGGCGGGCGTGGTCACCGGACCACCTGCCCCGCTGGAAAATGGCCAGGGCGAGGCGGCAGAGGACGAGGAAGAAACCTTTCTCGACATGGCCAAGGGCTTCTTCTCGCAGATGTGGCGGCCTACCGTTGCCAGGCCCGCGGCCAACACCCAGGAAGCGCCCGATGACAAAGTCATCTGCAGCAAGCACCCGCCCATGCCGCCCCAGTTCCTGGCCGAGGGCTCGAGCAAGGTACTGATTAACGGCCACCCGGCTTGCCGCAGCGGTGATCGCAGCACGTGCGAGGCAGTGATCGTCGACGGCGGGCTGGTCTCGAACAACGTGCGCATCGGTGGCGAGCCGATCGTGGTGCGCGAAATCCGTAGCGGCAAGACACCTGGCATCGGCTTGGCGATCACGGCGTTGATGATGTTGCGCGGGCGCGGTGGCAAGTTCTACAGCCGCTTCGGCTGCATGCTGGTAGGTGGCGTCGTCAGCTTTGCCAGCAGCCAGGTAACCGCCGCACTGACATCGGCCATCGTCGGCTCGCCCAACCCGGTTCATACGCCCACTGGGGCAAAGATTCTGAGCGATGAACACGATCTGGACTT
This sequence comes from Pseudomonas sp. NPDC086566, assembly GCF_050280885.1. NCBI lineage: Bacteria > Pseudomonadati > Pseudomonadota > Gammaproteobacteria > Pseudomonadales > Pseudomonadaceae > Pseudomonas > Pseudomonas sp. NPDC086566. The sequence goes on along the minus strand of NZ_JBNNWD010000002.1, from coordinate 410,450 downwards.
CACCCTTCAGGCCATGATCCCGCTGGACTGGCAGCGCTACTACAACAGCCGGGACAATCGTCGCGATGGCTTGTTCGGCGCCAGCTGGAGCGTTCCCTACGAGGTATCGGTGCTCGTCGAAAATGACCGTTTGTTCTACACGGATGAACAGGCGCGCATTATCGACATGGGCATGATCGCGCCAGGCGAAGCGGTGTTCAGTGCCGGCGAAGGCATGAGCGTGCGCCGCGCCCTCAATGGCGAGCTATTGATCGAGGATATCAGCAGCGGCTTGTACCGGCTGTTCGAACCTCGCCCACAAGACCCTCGGCATCTGCGGCTGGCCAAGCTGGGGGACCGTAACGACAACCGCATCCATCTCGAGTATGACGAACAAGGGCGACTGTCTTCATTGCACGACACCTTCGATGTCGCTCATGTGCGGCTGCACTATAGCGACAGGTGGCCGGCTCGGGTCAGCCACATCGAACGGGTGTTCGCCGCCAATGACGTGCAGGTGCTGGCCCGCTACAGCTACGATGACGCTGGCGACCTTGCAGAGGTACGCGACGCGTTGGGGCAGCTGCAGCGACGGTTCATGTATGACGAAGGCCGCCGTATGGTCAGGCATGAGAACTCGAATGGCCTGATATGCCAGTACGAATGGCGCAAGCTCGACGACTGGCGGGTGATTCGCCATTGGTCCAATGCAGGCGACGACTACCACTTCGAGTACGACATCGACGCCGGCGCCACCTATGTCACCGATACCCTCAGACGCACACGGGTCTGTCGCTGGAATGCGCAGTATCAGGTGATCGAGTCCACCAATGCACTGGGGCAGAGCTGGCTGTTCAACTGGAATGACGAGCGTCAATTGCTGGCAGCAAGCGACCCCGAGGGCGGTCAATGGCGCTTCAACTACGACGAGTCCGGGAACCTCAGTGAAACCGTGGACCCACTAGGTCGAATCGAGTCGACCCAGTGGCTGGAACACTGGGCACTGCCACGAAGCGAAACGGATGCCACAGGTGCGACATGGACATATCGGTATGACCAGCGCGGCAACTGCATCCGTGAAACTGACCCACTGGGTGAGGTGACGCGCTATCGCTACGATGAACATGGACAGCTGCTGGAAACCATCGATGCCATGGGCAGGCACAGGCGACAACGCTGGAACGAGCAGGGTTTGTTGGTCGAACACATCGATTGCTCAGGCCTTGGCACACGCCTTGACTATGATCGCCAAGGCAATCTGCTGAGCCTGACCGACGCGCAAGGACAGATCACCCGCTACCGACATGACGCCCTGGGGCGTACCGTAAGTCTGGAATGTGAAGATGGCCGTATCACGCAATACCGCTACGCACCATCAGGCCTGCTCGAACAGGTGACTGATCCACTGGGTAATGCGGAGCATTTCAAGCATGACCTCAACGGACAACTCGTCGAACATCGAGATAATCTTGGGCGTTCGGTGCGCTTCAAGTACGACGTGCGCGCGCGGCTGGTCGCACTGATCAACGCCAACGGCGAAGGCTATCGTTTTACCTGGGATGATGCCGATCGCTTGGCCTGGCAGGAGAATCTCGACGGCAGCCGCAAAGGCTACCGTTACAACGGGCAGGGACAGCTAACCGAACTGCACTTCATCCCGACACCCGGAGCGCTGGAGCTGCCGCTGCATCACAGCCTGGAGCGCGACGCTGCCGGAAGGCTCATTGCCCTGCACACCCAGGACGACAGCACTTACTACCACCTTGACCCTGCAAACCGCCTTCTGGAGGCACGCTGTGAAAATCAGAATGGCAACGTTCAGCGTGTCACTTTCCAGTATGACGCCTGTGGGCGCCGCATCAGCGAGAGCAACAGCGCAGGACGGCTGGACCACACCTACGACGCGCTGAGCAACCGCGTGAGTACGCGCTTGCCCGACGGTCGACGCTTGAACCGACTGGTTTACGGTTCAGGTCATCTTCACCAGATCAATATCGATGGCCAGGTGATATGCGACTTTGAACGTGACCGCCTGCACCGGGAGGTTACACGCACTCAGGGGCAGCTGATCACTCGCAGCCTGTATGATCGCAGCGGGCGCCTGACAGCCTGTCTGCGCCGTAGGAAAGACGAAAATGCGCTGCTGCCTGCCGCCTGGCAGCAACGTTTCGACTTCGATGACCGGGACAACCTGATCAGCTATCTGCGCCAGCAGCCCCATGTCCTGCAGCAGCGAGTGCTGCACTACGATGCCACTGACCGCTTGCTTGCCAGTCAAGGTTGGCTGCCTGGCCAGGATGAGTGCTTTGACTACGATGCGGCAGGCAACCGAACGCCGCGTTTCAGTGAAGTTGTCCAGCACGATCAGTTGCATCAGCTCGAAGACCGGCAGTACCGTTATGACGGCTTCGGCCGCCTCGCAGAAAAGCGCAGTGCGCAGTATGGCGAGCAGCGCATGACTTACGACCGTCATCATCGGCTAGTGCAGGTCCGTACCCTGAAAAATGGCCGCGAGCGCATCGTTACCCTGAGCTATGACCCTCTCGGGCGTCGTATCGCCAAGACCGAGCGCGACCATAACGATAACCTTCTCGGCTGTACCGACTTTGGCTGGGACGGGCTCAAACTGCTGCAGGAGCGCGTTAACGGCCATTGCACCTTGTATGTGAACGAGCCGGACTACAGAGTGCTGGCACGCATCGATGGGCAAGGGCCGCATCAACAGTTGCGACACTACCATAACGCCCTCAACGGTCTGCCTGAACAACTGACAGACAGCCAGGGCGACCCTGTCTGGACAGGAGAATGCTCATCTTGGGGGGTGACATTGCAGGAGTGGCGAGCAAGCGATTTTGTCGAGCAACAGAACTTGCGCTTCCAGGGGCAGTACCTCGACCGTGAAACCGGCTTGCACTACAACCTGTTCCGCTACTATGACCCGCACAGCGGTCGCTTCACCCAACCTGACCCGATCGGTCTTGAGGGTGGTGTAAACCTCTACCGGTATGGGCCTAATCCGATAGGTGGTATTGACCCGCTGGGGCTGGACTGGAGCTATTTCCTGTCCGACAAGGACGGTGTTCCCTACTACAACGGACGGGCATCGGATAACGATACGCTCGAAGGCGTCGTGCGCCGCCATATGGAAACCACTGGCGTTGACGGACCACGGTTCAAGGAAGGTGACCGGATCAATCAAGTCACCCCAAAAGGCACCGACTACGACACCATTCGAGGTATCGAAGACTCCGGTATTCGTGAACGTGAAGTGCTCGGCAGAAAGAGCCCCTACGTGCGCGGAAACAAGATCTTTGGCATTTCCGACGCTAAGGCGCGAAAAGACCTCGGCATCGAACGTATCGCACTGGCCAACGAGTACCTCAAGGCCAACGGCGTCAAGAAAGTCACGCAACTCCCCGTGCTCGCCAGCCGCGGAGCACTGCCACCGAAGGCCAATAAAAGTTCCTGTGGGAAATGAACATGACAGCAACTGCGGAACAACTGTGCAAGCTCCTCAAGGCACAGCACCCCAACGAAGCGCCGAGCCCGGCATTACTAGCAACTGGCTTGGCGACCGATACCAGATCCATGGACCATGATCAGGTCATGGCGTGGCTTGTCGGCGAACGCCAAGCAGCAATCAAGGCAGAGGTAGTGGCCAGTTTTCTCGCAGGCGTAGAGCGGAATCACGCCTACCTGCGTGCTGCACTCTCAGCCTATTCTTGTGCCATGCACCTGCCTGAACACAGCTTTACAGCACAAACCCAACTGAGCTGCCAGATCTGCAGCTTCTTCAAGCAACGCGACGTCAGTTTCATTGCACTCAACCGCATTCGTTTTTTGGTCGGTGCGGTGCAGGCAGGCAATATTTCGAACATGGCCTTCCTTCTGCAAGAGCATCGAACCAGTGACAAACAACTGCCTGGCAGTCTCGATCTGATGCTGAGGATCCTCGACCTGATCCGTCACATGCCCGCGCAGAGCAAACCCAATGACCTTCTCAAACAGCTGCGCAAGCTTCCAGGGGTCAAGATGAGCGATGACGAGGGGCGCGGGTTTCTCAACCTGCTAGGCCACTGCGGCATTCTGCAGACGCCGGAGCACCCTGGCCTGCTTTACCGCTACACGAACCTTGGCCTGGCACCGCGCAGTTCTCGCTCGTCGGATTGGAGCTATCCGGTGGACTTCTGGCGCGGCGAGCATGGCATCAACGATGACGCTGTGCGCTACTGGTTCAGCGACTATCCCGAACTGCTGGCAAGCTGAGCAGCCATAAGCGGCTGCCTCCCTGACTGTACCAGGCCGCGTCATCCAGCCTGCGATGGACCCACCGGCGAGGGCAGGATCAGCCCTTACCACCGCGATATGCAAGGATGTGGCGAAAGGCGCGCAGTGACAGCTTTGCGCCGGAGAAAGGCGAGTTACCGGCCGCGCCGGCAGCGGCCCACATGCGCCGCAAAGAAACAGCCCCGGCATGGGCCGGGGCTGTTCGAGACGCTCGGTCAGGATCAGAAGATGCTGATCGGGTACTCGACGAATACGCGGACTTCGTTGCCGTCGTCGTTGTAGCCGTTCTGCTGTACCGCGTTGTTGGTACGCAGCCAGGAACCGCGCAGCTTGACCGACAGGTCCTTGGCCGGGCCGTCCTGAACGACGTAGCGCAGCTGGTTGAAGATTTCGCGTTCTTTGCCTTCGCCGAAGCCGTGGGTGTTGATGTTGTCACCCGCCACGTAGGCGATCTTGTAGGTCAGGCCCGGGATGCCGAAGGCACCGAAGTCCAGGCCGTAGGCGAGCTGCCAGGAACGCTCGTCTTCGGCGTTGAAGTCGGACCAGTAGGAGTTGGCCAGGTAGATGGTCGAACCACCGTCACCCACACCACCACGGTCCTGGTACCAGCCGTAGTTGTAGCCGGTGCTGCCGGTGCTGCGCTGGTGCGCCAGGGTCACCGAGTGCGGGCCAAAGGCGTAGGTGGCCGCCAGGCTCCAGATGGTGTTTTCGTCACCGGTCAGCTCGGCTTTCTGGACGTACTTGCTGTTGACGTCCGACTTGTAGCCGTTGAAGTCCAGGGTCAGGGACTGGTCAGCCGCGATCGGGAAGACGTAGTTCATGCCCAGGTAGTGCTTCTTCATCACGTCTTCGATGTTCGACGTGTAGGCGGAAGCGGTGAAGTTGTCGGTGAACTTGTAGCTGCCGCCGAACACATCGATCGACTTCAGGTGGCCGCTGTCGCGACCTTCGGCGCTCTTGCGCGCTTGCTCGGTGAAGTGACCGGCGTTCAGCTCCAGGCCCTCGATCTCCTTGGAGGTGATGAAGGTACCGGTGTAGCTCTCGGGCAGCAGGCGGCTGTCGTCATATTGCAGCACCGGCAGCTCAGGCATCATGTCACCGTACTTGAGCACGGTGTTGGAGACGCGGAACTTGATGGCAGCACCACCACGGGCCAGGTTGTGCGGCGAATTGGTCGGCGCGGTGTCGCTGGGCTTGAAGAAATCGATGCCGGCCCCGCCATTACGGCCCTTGCCGCCATCCAGGCGCAGTGCGTACAGGCCGAAGGCGTCGACGCCCACGCCCACGGTGCCCTGGGTGAAACCGGAGGAGAACTTGCCGATGAAGGCCTGGCCCCATTCGCTCTGGTCGTTCTTGCCGTGCTTCTTGTCACGGTTGATATAGGCGTTGCGCAGCAGAATGTTGGCGTGGCTGTCCTCGAGGAAGCCCTTGCTGTCGGCCTGATCGTTGGCCTGGGCCTGGGTCGCGGCGATCATCGCCAGGGCGACCAGGCTGATCCTGGTTTTCAACATGTTGTTTTCCTTATTTCTAAATCAAAAACGCTTTGCACTATTACGCCAGGAACCAACGCCCCTTCGTAGGTTCGACGCTATGCGGATCCGAACTGAAAGGCCCGCCGGCAATCGTGTTGCGGGCCTTTCGCAGCAGCATGGCCATGGGTGGCCAGCAAGCGTTGGCCGAATCCTAGCCGTGCGCGATTACAAATGTCAAAAAGTCGTGAATTGAAGGTTGTTATAACCAATTTCACTGGCATCGCTGGTGCATTTTCACGCTACTTGAGGCAATCGGCAGGCATTTTGTCTTCGGTGGGAGTATTCGCAATAAACCGGCGGAAAAGCGGAACTTACAAGCTGAAACATATGTAAAGACAAGTCTTTACAAATACCTATGCAGCCGCAAATAGCAAGCATTACCATTCGCGCCTATTTTCCATTTACCCCTGCACGGATGTTCTGATGCTTGCCCCCAATCGCCTGCCCTCATTCGGCCTTGGCCTGTCACTGTTGATCAGCGCCGGCCTGGCCAACGCCACCAGCACCACACTTCCCGAACTCTCGGTGACTGCCCGGAGCGAGGGCGAAGAAGACAACCCACAGGTCAAGGAGGTCAGTACCGCGACCCGTACGTCGACGCCAGTGCGCTATGTGCCACAAGCCATCGACACGGTGAAGACCGCCACCGTGATGGACTACGGCAGCAATACGCTGGGCAAGGCGCTGGAGGGCATTCCCAACGTCAGCAGCGGTGCCGATACGCGCTTCGACAGCATCCGTATCCGGGGCTTCGAGGCCAGCAACGACTTCTACCTGGACGGCATCCGCGACGACAGCCAGTACATTCGCGACCTCAACAACATCGAGCGGGTCGAAGTCCTCAAAGGGCCGGCAGCCGTGCTTTATGGCCGTGGCAGCCAGGGCGGCATCGTCAACCGGGTAAGCAAGGCCCCGGAGCCTGGGCGGCGCTCGTCGATCGAAGCCCAGGGTGGCAGTGAAGACCTGCGCAGCCTGTATGCCGACCTCAGTGCCGACCCCAGCGACACCATCAGCCTGCGCCTGAACATGGGCAACCAGGACAACAACAGTTTCCGCGATGGCATCGACGGTAGCCGGCAGCTGTTCGCGCCATCGATGAGCTGGCAGCTTGCACCCGACCTCAACTGGCTGGTGCAGTACGAGTACAGCCGCTACAACCGCACGCCGGACCGTGGCATTCCCGGTGTCGACGGGCGCCCCGCGGATGTCGCCCGCAGTACCACCTACGGCGACACCCAGCGCGACTACATCGATGACCGTGCGCAGTCGCTGCGCTCTCGCCTGAACTACCAGCTCAACGAAACCTGGCAGTTGCGCCACACCCTGGGCCTGTTCAAGCTCGACAGCGATTTCGACAACACCTACCTGACGGGCTACAACGCCAGCAACCAGACGGTAACCCGCCAGCGTTGGCAGCAGGACCTGACCACCCGCAACCTGTTCAACAACCTTGAAGCCGAAGGTGATTTCGCCACCCTTGGCCTGGAGCACAAGCTGCTGATCGGCCTGGAGTTCGGTAATCAGCGCCGCGACCCGACGCTGTATACAGCCGCGCCGGTGGCTGCCGGAGGCAGCCCGGTACCGAGCCTCAATGTGTACAACCCCGCCCGCAGCCTGCAGCACAATGGCCGCATGGTGGTGTCGAGCGACAACCACACCGTGGTCGACAGCCGTGGCCTCTACCTGCAGGACCAGATCCGCCTGAATGACCAATGGCAATTGCTGGCCGGGGTGCGTTTCGACCAGTTCGAAGTAGAGACCACGAACAAGCTGCGCAAGCTTTCCGAGAAGCAGGACAGCAACACCACCAGTCCGCGCCTGGGCGTGGTCTACACACCTTGGCGCGACCACTCCTTCTATGCGTCGTGGAGCAAGACATTCTCGCCCGTCGGCGGTGGCCTGATCGGCATCACCCCGGGCGCCCCAGGCAACACCAACGACACCAGCCCCGAGCTGACCCGGCAAAAGGAAATCGGGGTGAAGAGCGACTGGCTGGACGAACGCCTGAGCACCACCCTTGCCATTTATGAACTGGAACTCTACAACCGCCGCACCCGCGACCCGAACAACCCGGAGATCACCTTGCTCAGCGGCCTGCAACGCTCACGCGGTATCGAGCTGACGGCCACCGGCAATATCGTCGGCAACTGGTACGTTCGTGGCGGCATTGGCTTGCAGGATGCAACCATTGTCAAAGACAACAATGGCCTGGAAGGCAATCGCATCAACGATGTGGCAAAACGCAATGGCAGCCTGTTCGTGACCTGGAAACCCGAGCTGGGCTGGTATGCCGAGACCGGCCTGACACTGGTCGGCGAACGCTACGCCGATAACCAGAACACCACGGTATTGCCAGGCTATGGCCGTTGGGATGCCCTGGCCGGGTTCCGTACCCATGACTGGGACATGCGGGCAGCGCTGAACAACATCACCGACAAGACCTATTACAGCTCGGCGACTAGCGCCGCGCAGATCCAGATCGGCGACCCACGCAGCTTGGTGGTGACCGGTACTTACCGTTTCTGATGCGCTTTTTGCGCCATCCCACAAACGAAAACGCCACCGCAATTGCGGTGGCGTTATTCATGGGTCGGGCTCCTGCCCTGGTCAGTGCCAGACCCCCAGCAGCGCATCCAGCTCAGCGTCGCTTATCAGCCCTTGAGGGTAGCGGCCGTCAAGCAGACGTCGTGGGTCGGTCGTCCTGACCCGTTTGCCTCCATGGTGTTTCAACCACTGCGCCACAACCCTGAGCGATTGGTGATTGACTGCCGATGGGCGCAAAGCCGTCTCACTTGCTGCGTTCATGTCCACACGTACTCCCTGGCCCGTGAGCGGCTAATTTACGTCTTGATTGTTACAGAACGGTGTGCCCGGTCTGCCTGGGTAAACCCCTGAAAAACAATACAAAACATATGCCACTCGACCCTCCGCATATCGGCAGGGCAAAAAAAACCCGTCATTCGACGGGCTTTTTCGTGTTGGCAGCGAGTCAGCGCTTGAACGGTGCCGGCTGTTGCTGGGTCAGGCAATGGATGTTGCCACCGCCGAGCAGCAGCTCGCGGCCTGGAATCATCACCACTTCATGGTCCGGGAAAACCTTGGCAAGAATCGCTCTGGCTTGGGCATCCGCAGGGTCATTGAAGCTCGGCGCAATGATGCCGCCGTTGACGATCAGGAAGTTCACGTACGAACCCGCCAGGCGCACCGACGGGTCGCGCTCCTGGCTACCGGCCACCTGGTCGACACCGGCGCATTCTTCCTCGGTGGCGAACAGCGGGCCAGGGATCGGCATCTTGTGCACCACAAACTCGCGGCCCTTGGCGTCACGGGTGTTTTTCAGCACCTCGTAGGCGGCGTGGCAACGGGCGTAGTTGGGGTCGTTGGAATCATCGGTCCAGGCCAGTAACACTTCGCCTGGGCTTACGTAACAACAGAAATTGTCGACGTGGCCATCGGTTTCGTCGTTGTAAAGGCCATCGGGCAGCCACACGATGGTTTCCACTGCCAAGTGCTCGCGCAGGATCTCTTCGATCTGCTCGCGGTTCAGGTGCGGGTTGCGGTTGCGGTTGAGCAGGCACTCTTCGGTGGTGATCAGGGTGCCTTCACCATCGACATGGATAGAGCCGCCTTCCAGCACGAAGCCTTCGGTGTGGTAGCGCTGGCAACGCTCCATTTCCAGCACCTTGGCCGCCAGTTCCTCATCGCGGTTCCACGGCGCATAGAGGCCACCATCGAAGCCGCCCCAGGCGTTGAAGCCCCAATCCACACCCCGCACTTCACCGTGGTCATTGATCACGAAGGTCGGGCCGGTGTCGCGCACCCAAGCGTCGTCGTTGCTGATTTCCACCACGCGAATGTTCGGCAGGTCGAGCTGACGACGGGCGTTTTCGTACTGCCCGGCTGAAACGGCCACGGTTACCGGCTCGAAGCGGGCAATGGCCTTGGCCAGGGTGACATGGGCCGCCTGGGCTGGCTTGCCGCCCAGGCGCCAGTTGTCCGAACGCTCCGGCCAGACCATCCAGACCTGGCTTTGCGGCGCCCATTCGGCGGGCATGTGGAAGCCGTCGGCGCGGGGGGTGGAGTTGAGGGTTTTCATGGTTAACCTCTGCAAAGGCACTGGGCGATGGGCCGAAGTTGGCAAATGAATGTGGCATTTCCGACGGTGCAGGATGCTCGCCGCGATTGGCCAATTTATAACCGATACATATCGACTTTAGAAGCCTAAAATTCAATTATTATTGAGGTATATCCATATTTTTACCGATATTGATCGACAAACGGTTCACCCAAAGCCTTGCGACCTCTACCTTCGATATAGTCGCTTGGCGCGGGCTGCATCTGCATGCCAAAAGGCCTCAAGATGAAACCTGTTTCATGTTTCTGCTGGGGAAGCCGGGCTTGTGGCCGATAACCCGGTGTAAAGATGAAATCCGCAGGTAGTCTCATGCTGGCTCCCCGCCAGCCGATCTAGGCTCAGGTTGCAGGGCGGCGGACTTAGAGCGGACCTTTCAAGGTCGGACCATCAGCACACTGACCGAAGAAAACTTCCATGAACATCATAGCGACCGAGATACCTGACGTAGTCATCATCGAACCGAAGATATTCGGCGACAGCCGTGGCTTCTTCTTCGAAAGCTTCAATGCGCGCGAATTCAAGATACAGACCGGGTTCGGCGGCCATTTTGTGCAGGACAACCATTCGCGCTCACAGCGCGGCGTGCTGCGGGGCCTGCATTACCAGATCGACAACCCTCAGGGGAAACTGGTGCGCGTGGTGCACGGCGAAGTGCTGGACGTGGCCGTGGACATCCGCCGCAGTTCACCAACCTTTGGCCGTTGGGTGGCGCGGCGCCTTAGCGCCACAGACCACCTGCAGTTCTGGATTCCACCGGGGTTCGCCCATGGCTTCCTGGTGCTGAGCGAAACCGCCGACTTCCTGTACAAGACCACCGACTACTACAATCCAGCCGCCGAGCGCTCGATCCGCTGGGACGACCCTGATCTGGCCATCGACTGGGGCATGCAGCACCCGACCCTGTCGGCCAAGGACCAGGCAGCCGTGCTTTTGAAAGACGCGGACCTGTTCCCATGAAGATCCGGGCTGCTCGCGCCTGGCCTGTGCGTGGGATGTACGCCTGCCGCACTGGCAGCAGGCACTGATCGACTGCCTCAAGTAGCGCATAATTGCGCCAGACCCTTCTGGCGCATTGACCCGATGATTGCAAAACCCACCCCCCCACGCCGACCCCGCTGGCGCAGCCTGGCCCTGCTGGCCCTGTGCCTGGCGCCCCTGTTGTGGCCACTGCACCATCTGGCCGAGCGCTACTACCAGGATGAGCTGGCCTCACAGAACCGCCAGACCCTCGACCTGTACGTCGCCAACCTGCTCGGCACCCTGCACCGCTACGAAACCCTGCCGCAGATCCTCGGCGACCTCCCGGCACTGCGCGGCGTGCTGGCCGACCCGTTCCGCCTCGAAGCCGTCACCAATGCCAACCGCCTGCTCAAGGACATCGTCCACCAGACCGGCGCCGAAGTGATGTACCTGATGGACGTCAGTGGCAATACTCTTGCCGCCTCCAACTGGGACAAGCCGGACAGCTTCGTCGGCCGTAACTTCTCCTTCCGCCCGTACTTCATCGAAGCCATGGCCGGCCATCTGGGGCGGTTTTTCGGCCAAGGCACCACCTCGGCCAAACGCGGCTACTTCTTCGCTGCCGCCGTGCGCGACCGCGAACGCATCGTGGGAGTGCTGGTGGTCAAGGTCGACCTGGACCACACCGAAACCCTCTGGGGCCGTACCCCCGAACAGCTGCTGCTGACCGACCACAACGGCGTGGTGATCCTCACCTCACGCCCCGAGTGGCGTTTCCGCGCCACCCGTGAGCTGACCGACGCCGAGCGCCAGGCGATCATCGCTATCCAGCCCTACCCGACCCAGGCCCCGCAGCCGCTGGTGCTCAACCATGACGCCTGGCTCACCCAGACCCGCGACATCAAGGAAACCGGCTGGCAGGTGAGCATCCTCGCTCCGCGCCAGCTGGTTGATCGCTCGGTGCAGACGGTGATGGCGATTGGCGCTGGCGCTCTGCTGGTACTGATGCTGTTTACCGGCCTGGTAATGCAGCGGCGTCGCCATTACATCGACCGTATCGACTTTGAAGCCCGTGGCCGCCAGGAGCTGGAGTCACGCGTGGCCGAGCGTACTGCTGCCCTAGAAGGCCTCAATACCCGGCTGAAAAGCGCGGTGCTGGAGCGCGAAAACGCCCAGCAGGAGCTGGTACGTGCCCAGGATGAACTGGTCCAGGCCGGCAAGCTGTCGGTACTCGGCACCATGTCGGCGAGCATCAGCCACGAGCTTAACCAACCCCTGGCGGCGATCCGCAGCTACGCCGAAAACGCCGAGATCCTGCTCGACCACCAGCGCACCGAGGACGCCCGCGGCAACCTCAAGCTGATTGGCGAGTTGACGGGGCGCATGGCCTCGATCATCGCCCACCTGCGCGCCTTTGCCCGTCGCGACCGCCACGCCCCGGAAAGCGTGGCCCTGCAGCCGGCACTGGATGATGCCTTGGCGCTGCTGGCCAAGCGCCGCCGGGCGATGGCCGTGGAGCTGATCCGCGACCTGCCAGAGGCCACCCTGTGGGTGCAGGCCGGCGAAACCCGCCTGCGCCAGGTGCTCGGCAATCTGCTGGCCAACGCTCTCGATGCCCTGACCGAAAAGGCCAACCCGCGCCGCCTGTGGCTGAGTGCCGAGAAGCACGAGGATTACGTCTACCTGTACATTCGCGACAACGGCCCAGGCTTCAGCCGCCAGGCCCTGGAGCACGCCAAGGAACCGTTCTTCACCACCAAGACCCGCACCCAGGGCCTGGGCCTGGGCCTTGCCATCTGCGAAAGCCTGATGCGCACGTTGGGCGGTGAACTGTTACTGGCCAACCACCCTGAAGGTGGTGCCCTGCTCACCCTGCAACTGCGCGTGGCCGCACCCGGCGCTACCTTGCCCACTTCGGAGGACTCCTCGGCATGACGACCGAGCCTAACATCGACAGCCAGGCCCAGGTGATCCTGGTGGATGACGACCCACACCTGCGCCAGGCCCTGAGCCAGACCCTCGACCTGGCCGGGCTCAAGGTTGTCGCCCTGGCTGACGCCCAGGGCCTGGCCGAGCGCATCGAGCCTGATTGGCCAGGCGTGGTGGTCAGCGACATTCGCATGCCAGGCATCGACGGCCTGCAGCTGCTGGAGCAGCTGCACGGCCGCGACAGCGAGCTGCCAGTGCTGCTGATTACCGGCCATGGCGATGTGCCGCTGGCGGTGCAGGCCATGCGCGCGGGCGCCTACGACTTTCTGGAAAAACCTTTCGCCAGCGACGCCCTGCTCGACAGCGTGCGCCGCGCCCTGGCCGTGCGCCGCCTGGTGCTGGACAACCGCAGCCTGCGCCTGGCCCTGAGCGACCGCCAGCAACTGGCCACTCGCCTGGTCGGCCATTCACCGTCGATGCAACGCCTGCGTGAACAGATCGGCGCCCTGGCGGGTACCCGTGCCGATGTCCTGATCCTCGGTGAGACCGGTGCCGGCAAAGAGGTGGTCGCCCGCGCCCTGCACGACCTGTCCAGCCGCCGTGAGGGTCCGTTCGTGGCCATCAACGCCGGCGCACTGGCCGAGTCGGTGGTCGAAAGCGAGCTGTTCGGCCACGAGCCGGGCGCCTTCACCGGTGCTCAGAAGCGCCGCATCGGCAAGTTCGAGTTCGCCAATGGCGGCACGTTGTTCCTCGACGAGATCGAGAGCATGAGCCTGGACGTGCAGGTAAAGCTGCTACGTCTGCTACAAGAGCGAGTGGTCGAGAGGCTCGGTGGCAACCAGCTCATCCCGTTGGACATCCGCATCATCGCGGCCACCAAGGAAGACCTGCGCACCTCCGCCGACCAGGGCCGTTTCCGCGCCGACCTCTACTATCGCCTGAACGTCGCGCCACTGCGCATCCCCCCTTTGCGCGAGCGTGGGGACGACATCCTGGTGCTGTTCCAGCACTTCGCCGATGCCGCCAGCCAGCGGCATGGCCTGCCGCCCCACAGCCTGCAACCGGCCCAGCGGGCCATGCTGCTGCGCCATGGCTGGCCAGGCAACGTGCGCGAACTGCAGAACGCCGCCGAACGCTTTGCCCTGGGCCTGGAGCTGGCCCTCGATGGCCAGGCACCTGCTGCTGCGCCGACGGCGCCGCCAATCCTGCTGGGCAACCTCAGCGAACAGGTCGAGCAGTTCGAACGCTCGCTGATCGCCGCCGAACTGGCCCAGCCCCACAGCTCCATGCGCAGCCTCGCCGAAGCCCTCGGCATTCCGCGCAAGACCCTGCACGACAAGCTACGCAAGCACGGCCTGCATTTCGAAGGCGGTAGCAGCGGCAGCGACGACCACGAGGAAAACCGTTCATGAGTGCCGATAGCCAATACCTGCAGTCCGTGCTGCACGGCGACATTCCCCTGACCCGTGAAATGGGCCTGGAAGTCATCGATTGGCACGCCCAGACCCTGCGCCTGCAGCTGCCACTGGCGGCCAACGTCAACCACAAGAGCACCATGTTCGGCGGCAGCCTGTACTGTGCCGCAGTGCTGGCGGGATGGGGCTGGCTGCACCTGCGCCTGCGCGAAGTGGGCATCGACGACGGGCATATCGTCATACAGGAGGGCCAGATCAGCTACCCGTTGCCGGTGACCGGCGCGGCGGTGGCGCGTTGCGCAGCACCGGACGATAAGACGTGGGAGCGGTTCCTGACGATGTACCAGCGCCGGGGCCGGGCGCGGCTGACACTGGCGACCACGGTCAGCAACGCCGGCAGTGATGAGCCCGCCGTCACCTTCAGCGGGCAGTACGTCCTGCACCGCTGACAGGGCTGACGCGCTCCCACAGGGTAGGTCAGATCAGGTCAAGAAACGCCTGACGCCAGGCCGCGTTGGCAGGCAGCGCCAGGAAGAACGGATTGAGCAGCGACTCACGCGCCGGGTAGCGGAATGGCTGGCCATCGACCTCGATCACCTCGCCCCCGGCACCTTCCAGCACACCCTGCGCTGCCGCGGTATCCCATTGCGAAGTCGGCGCCAGGCGCGGGTAGCAATCGGCGCTGCCCTCAGCCAGCAGGCAAAACTTCAGCGAACTGCCGATATTCGCCAATTCCAGCTCACCCACAGCAGCACTCAGGCCAGCCAGCAGCGCTTCCTGCTGCGGGCTGGAATGACGACGGCTGGCCACCACGGTGAAGCGGCCATCGGCAGGCGGCGCATTGCGCACTTGAACAGGCTGCGCCTCGGCAGCCCCTTCGCAGCGCCAGGCACCGAAGCTACGACCACCGAAATAGCAGCGACCATTGGTCGGCATGGCCACCACGCCAAACACCACCTCGCCGTTCTCGACCAGCGCGATGTTGACGGTGAACTCCTCGCTGCCGGCGATGAACTCCTTGGTGCCGTCGAGCGGATCGACCAGCCACCAGCGGCTCCAGCCCAGGCGCTCGGCCATCGGGATATTGCAGTCTTCTTCAGACAGCACCGGAATCTGCGGCGCCAGCGCCAGCAAGCCATCGGCGATGACCCGATGCGCCGCCAGGTCAGCGGCCGTCACCGGCGAATCGTCGGCCTTGTTGGTCACTGCCACGTCGGCGCGCCAGAACGGCAGGATGGCCTCGCCAGCCAGTTGGGCGAGCTTGACCACTTCGTGCATCAGTTGCAGGTCGTTCATGCTTCGAGCAGCCCCCGCTGGATCAGCAGGTCGCGGGCCAGGTACAGCGCCGCCAACGCCCGCCCTTCGGTGAACTGCGGGTGCATGGCCAGGGCCGAAAGTTCGCGCAGGTTGACCTTGTCGACCCGCATCGGCTCCGGCTCATCGCCCTCCAGGCGCTCCTCGTAGAGGTCGCTGGCCAGCACCACCTGGATCTTCTGGCTCATGTAGCCTGGGGACAGCGACAGCTCGGTCAGATGCTCCAGCTGACGAGCACCGAAACCGGCTTCTTCCTTGAGTTCGCGGTCGGCCGCGGCCAGCACGTCCTCGCCCGGCTCGATCAGGCCTTTGGGCAGCGACAGCTCATATTCGTCGGTGCCGCCGCAGTATTCCTCGACCAGCACCGCGTGCTCGGCATCGAGCATGGCGACGATCATCACCGCCCCGTAGCCGTTGCCTCGGCCAACCAGGCGCTCGTAGGTACGCTCGTTGCCATTGCTGAAGCGCAGCTGCACGGCCTCGACCCTGAACAGGCGACTGCTGGCGACGATCTCGCGACTGAGGACGGTGGGTTTCTGGCGCATGGGGCAGCTCCTTGGCGTGAACGCGTTACTATACCGTGGCTTGCCGACTGATCGAGAGTTTCCCATGCCTGTTCTTCCCTGGTCTGCCATCGATACCGTCCTGCTGGACATGGACGGCACCCTGCTCGACCTGCACTACGACAACCGCTTCTGGCTCGACCACCTGCCCCAGCGCTACGCCGAGCTGCACGGGGTCAGCCGGGCCATGGCGGAAATGGAACTGCAACCACTGTTCGAACGCAATGCCGGCACGCTCAACTGGTACTGCCTGGACTTCTGGAGCCGCGAGCTTAAATTGCCAATTCGCGAGCTCAAGCGCGAAATCGCCGACCTGATTGCCCTGCGGCCCGATGCCGATACGTTCCTTGCTGCTATCCGCAAGGCCGGCAAGCGCGTGGTGATGATCACCAATGCTCATCGCGATTCGCTGTCGCTGAAGCTGGAGCGGGTGGAACTGGCACCGTATTTCGAGCGGTTGATCAGCTCGCATGATTACGGCTACCCGAAGGAGAACCCGCAGTTCTGGGACACCTTGATGGCGGATATCGGCTTTGATCCGCAGCGCAGCCTGTTCATCGATGACACCCTGGCCATCCTGCGCAGTGCGCGGCGGTTTGGCGTGGGGCACCTGTTGGCCGTGCGCCAGCCGGACAGCAAGGCGCAGCCGCGCGATACCGAGGAGTTCGCGGCGGTCGAAGATTACCGGGACTTGCTGGTTGGCCTGTAAGGGCCTCTTCGCGGGCACGCCCGCTCCCACAGGACCAGTGGAAATCCTGTGGGAGCGGGCGTGCCCGCGAAACTGCCATAGATCAGTCAGGAATGCGCAGCACCTGCCCTGGGTAGATCTTGTCCGGGTGCTTGAGCATCGGCTTATTGGCCTCGAAAATCTTTTTGTACTGGCCGGCATTGCCGTACACGACAACGGAGATAGCTGACAGCGTGTCACCCTTCTTCACGGTGACAAACCTCGCCGCCGCCACGACCGGCCCGCTCACGGTGATCTGGTCTTCAACAGTGGCCACCCCTTCGATGTTGCCGGCGGCAAGAATGATCTTCTCTTTCTCCTCCTGGCTGGCCACCTCGCCCTTGAGAATGACCTTGTCACCCTCTACAGTGGCCGAAATGTTCGGGTTGCCCAGGCCGACACTTTCCACGTGTTTCTTCAGCTGTGCCTCGGCATTGGCATTGCCGGGAGTCAGCAGGTCGATCAACTTCTCGCCGGCTTCTTTCACGAAACTGAACAGGCTCATGACGCGCTCCTTGTTGACGTAAACCTCGGAGCCAGGAGTCTAGGCCAGGATTGCCCTGCCCGCCCCACTGCGACCAATCGACGCGGTCTATCAAGGCATAGACCCTAGCGATTAGACGCGCTCGGCACAGCGGCCTAGGCTGATGCTATCAAACAGCCGCCAACAGTCAGTTTCCCGATGCAAAGCAAACCTCCGGTCTGCGCAGCCTCCATGCCTCTGGCCCTGCCCGCCGCCAGCAACACCTACGACTACGTCCAGCTCAGCGACGGCGAACGCGCCTGCACGCCACTGGCCGAAGAAGTCGCCCTGGCCATTGCCTACAACGGCCTGAACCAGGCGGTAATGCTGGTCAGCCCCACCGACCTGGAAGACTTCGCAGTCGGTTTCAGTGTTGGCAGCGGCATCGTCGAAGGCACCGCGGAAATCTACGACCTGAAACTGTCCGGCAGTGGCTCGGCGATGTATGCCGACCTGGAGATTTCCAGCCGGGCGTTCTGGAACCTGAAGAACCAGCGCCGCCAGCTGGCCGGTACCAGCGGCTGCGGCCTGTGCGGGGTGGAAGCCCTGGAACAGGCGCTGCCAGAACTGACCGCTCTGCCTGGCGCGCCGTTGCCGCCGGCGCAATGGCTGGCAGGCCTGCGCGAGCGCATCGATGCGTACACGCCGCTGGGCCAGCACTGCGGTGCCGTGCACGCCGCGCTGTTCATGAACGCCCAGGGCGAACTGCTGATGGGCCGCGAAGACATTGGCCGGCACAACGCCCTCGACAAACTGATCGGCGCCCTGCTGCGCCAAGGCATCAGCACCGCAGGCGGCCTGGCCATCGTCACCAGCCGCTGCAGCCTGGAGCTGATCCAGAAAGTGCTGCGCGCCGGCATCCAGACCTTGGTCAGCCTCTCGGCACCCACTGGCCTGGCCCTGCAATGGGCGCGCAAGCACAACCTCAACCTCATTCATCTGCCCAAACACAGTGCACCGCGGGTCTACAGCCCTGCGGCGGAGTCGTAACAGTCGTGACCTCGTACCAGCAACTCCCGGACAACGCCCCTGCCTCCACCCCTCGTTACCAGCCCTACCACGGCCCTGCCGGTGGTTGGGGCGCGCTGCGCAGCGTAGCCAAGGCCTGGGTCGGCAGCGATAACGCGCTGAAGAACATTCGCGCCCTGCTCAAGACCAACCAGAACGGCGGCTTCGACTGCCCCGGCTGCGCCTGGGGCGATTCGCCCGAGAGCGGCATGGTCAAGTTCTGCGAGAACGGCGCCAAGGCGGTCAACTGGGAAGCGACCAAGCGCCGTGTCGACGCAGCGTTCTTCGCTCGCTACAGCGTCAGCGCACTGCTGCAGCAAAGTGACTACTGGCTTGAGTACCAGGGCCGTCTGACCGAGCCAATGGTCTATGACGCACAGACCGATCGCTACCAGCCGATCAGCTGGGATGCCGCCTTCGCCCTGATCGCCCGTGAACTGAACAAGCTGGCCACGCCCGACCAGGCCGAGTTCTACACCTCCGGCCGGGCCAGCAACGAAGCGGCTTACCTGTATCAGCTGTTCGTGCGGGCCTATGGCACCAACAACTTCCCCGACTGCTCGAACATGTGCCACGAGGCCAGCGGCGTGGCGCTGAGCCAGAGCGTCGGGGTCGGCAAGGGCACAGTCACCTACGACGATTTCGAGCACGCCGATGCGATATTCGTCTGGGGCCAGAACCCGGGCACCAACCACCCACGCATGCTCGACCCACTGCGCGATGCGGTGAAACGTGGCGCCCAGGTGGTCTGCGTCAACCCGCTCAAGGAGCGTGGGCTGGAACGCTTCCAGCACCCGCAGAACCCGCTGGAGATGCTGACCAACAGCGACCGGCCGACCAACACCGCTTTCTTCCGCCCGTCACTGGGCGGTGACATGGCCTTGCTGCGCGGCATGGCCAAGTTCGTCTTGCAATGGGAGCGCGATGCCCAGGCCAACGGCGAGCCCGCCATCTTCGACCATGTGTTCATCGCCGAGCACGGCCATGGCGTGGACGAGTACCTGGCAGCGGTGGACGCCACCTCCTGGGAGCACATCCAGGCACAATCCGGCCTGACGCTGGCCGACATCGAGCTGGCGGCGCGCATGTATTGCCGTGGCAAGCGAGTGATCATGTGCTGGGCGATGGGCATCACCCAGCACCGACACTCGGTGCCGACCATCCAGGAAATCGTCAACCTGCAGATGCTGCGCGGCAACATCGGCGTGCCGGGCGCCGGCCTGTGCCCGGTACGTGGGCACAGCAACGTGCAAGGCGATCGCACCATGGGTATCAACGAGCGCCCGCCTGTGGCGCTGCTCGATGCCATCGAAAAACGCTTCAACTTCCCGGTGCCGCGACATCACGGTCACAACACCGTCGAGGCGATCCACGCCATGCTCGATGGCCGTTCGAAAGTGTTCATCGGCCTCGGCGGCAACTTCGCCCAGGCTACCCCAGACACTGAACGTACCGCCAAGGCACTGCGCAACTGCGAACTCACCGTACAGATCAGCACCAAGCTCAACCGCAGCCACCTGATCCACGGCAAGCAAGCACTGATCCTGCCGTGCCTGGGCCGCACTGACATCGACCTGCAGGCCGACGGGCCACAGGCAGTCACCGTGGAAGACTCGTTCAGCATGGTTCACGCCTCGAATGGCCAGCTCAAGCCGCTTTCACACCAGATGCGCTCGGAGCCTGCCGTGGTCGCCGGTATTGCGGCCGCCACCCTTGGCAAGCACCCGGTGGACTGGCACTGGCTGGTGGCCGACTACGCGCGCATTCGCGACCTGATCGGCGACACCATTGCCGGATTTGCCGGTTTCAATCAGCGCCTGGCTCACCCGGGCGGCTTTTACCTCGGCAACAGCGCCGGCAGCCGTCAGTGGAAAACCAGCACCGGCCGCGCCAACTTCAAGGCCAACCTGCTGCCCGACACCCTGATCGACGAGCGCGTTCGAGCCAGCGGGCAGGTGCCGGACCTGATCATGCAATCGATGCGTTCCCACGATCAGTACAACACCACCATCTACGGCCTGGACGACCGCTACCGAGGCGTGCGCGGGCAGCGCGAGGTACTTTTTGCCAACGAGGCCGACATCATCCGCCTGGGCTTCCAGCCCGGGCAGAAGGTCGACATTGTCTCGTTGTGGGGAGATGAACATGTGCGCCGTGTGCACGGCTTCACATTGCTGGCCTTCGACATCCCCGCCGGGCAGGCGGCGGCGTACTATCCGGAAGTGAACCCGCTGATTCCGCTGGAGAGCATCGGCGACGGCAGCCATACGCCGACTTCCAAATTCGTCGCCATCAAGCTGGAACGCGCGCGGGACGACGGCCGTATCCTGTAAACGCAAGCGCCTCGGCAAGAACGAAAAAAGCCCTGAACCGCGAGGTCCAGGGCTTTGTCACAAATACCTCAGACAAGCGAAAAACGATAAAGTTTCATAGCAAATACAGTAACTTAGAGAATTGTGTACAACTCGTGTTACTCGTCGGATTTTCGTTGCCAGCCGCTCGCCTTAGCCTCAAATTCGCCATCGTCATCCCTATGAGGCTTTCTCGATGAAGAAGTACTCCTCGATTCTGTTGTTGTCTTTCAGCTTGCTCAGCGGCGTTGCCATGGCAGGCGGCAATACCGAGGCTGGCATTGGCGGCGCATTGGGTGGGGTACTCGGCTCCGTAGTGGGCAACTCCATCGGTGGTAGCACCGGCGGTGCCATTGGTGCCGGCCTGGGCGGTGCGGCCGGCGGTGCCCTCGGTGCCGACAAGCGTCAGCGTGGCGAGGCCGCCATTGGTGGCGCCCTGGGCGCTGCAGGCGGTAACGTGGTAGGTCGCTCGATGGGCGGCACCACCGGTAGCTACATCGGTGCGGCCGCGGGCGGCGGTGCTGGTGGTGCCCTGGGTAACTACCTAGGCAACAAGGCCGATGAAGACGAGCGCCATGACGACCGTCGCTACCGTCGTGACTACGACGACCGTCGTCACTACGACCGTGGCCACCACTACGGCCACCGCAAGCACAAGCGCCACTGGCGCGACTGATACCTGGGGCTCAGCCCGCAGGCAAAAAGAGCCCTGCCCTCACCGGCAGGGCTTTTTCATGCCTGCGAATCGAGTTGCAGGCCGGCCAGGATTACCTGCAACGCTTCGGGCAGCGGCACCGGTCGGCCGCTGGCGCGCTCGATGAATACCTGAACAACCGTCCCCGCCGCGCACGCATCGGTTTCCCCCGGGCGATAGAGCGCCAGGCGGTACTCCACCGTACTGCCTGCCAGCCGCGCCACCCCAAGACCTACCTCCAGCACATCCGGGAAGCCCGGCAAGGCGAAGAAGTCTGCCGCAGAACTCACCACGAAGGCCGCCAACTCGCCATCGCGCAGGTCCAGGTCGGCCTGTTCGACAAGGAAGGCCTGAATCGCGGTTTCGAAGAAGCCATGCACGGTAGCGCCGGCGATGTGGCCGTTGACGTCGTTGTCCTGAGGGCGGGTGAGGATTGGGTGGAAGTGGGAGAAGGCCGTGCGGTTGGGGGATTCGGTCATCTGGCAGGCTCGTATCTTGGCTGTGGATGCTGACAGTGAAACAGAAATTCCGCTGTTGTGTTGTTTCCGCTGGCTTCTTCGCGGCTAAAGCCGCTCCCACAGGGATTGCGAGCGACCTGTAGGAGCGTCCCTAGCCGCAAGATTACCGGGGAACAAAAAAGCCGCCCCGGAGGGCGGCTTTCTCGTTACGGCTGGGGCTCAGCTTACAGCTTTGGACCAGCAGCCTTGATTGCATCGGAAACTTCGAATTTCTTGAAGTTCTCGATGAACAGCTTGGCCAGGCCTTTGGCGGCCTCGTCGTAGGCAGCTTTGTCAGCCCAGGTATTGCGTGGGTTGAGCAGCTCGGTTTCAACACCCGGCACGGCCTTCGGCACGTCCAGGTTGATGATGTCCAGGTGCTCGGTTTCGGCGCCGACCAGCGCACCGCTCTGGATAGCGGCGATCACGCCACGGGTGGTCGGGATGCTGAAGCGCTTGCCAACGCCGTAGCCACCACCGGTCCAGCCAGTGTTGACCAGGTAGACCTTGGAGCCGAAAGCGTTGATACGCTTGATCAGCAGCTCGGCGTACTCACCCGCCGGGCGCGGGAAGAACGGCGCGCCGAAGCAGGTGGAGAAGGTCGACTTGATGCCGCCGCCCGAACCCATTTCGGTGGAACCGACCAGCGCGGTGTAGCCGGACAGGAAGTGGTAGGCCGCCTGCTCGTTGTTCAGGATCGAAACCGGAGGCAGAACACCGGTCAGGTCGCAGGTCAGGAAGATGACTGCGTTCGGCTCGCCACCCAGGTTGGCTTCGGCGCGCTTGGCGACGTGCTCCAGCGGGTAGGCGGCGCGGCTGTTCTGGGTCAGGCTGACGTCAGCGTAGTCGGCGTGCTTGTTGGCGTCGAGCACGACGTTTTCCAGCACGGCGCCATGCTTGATGGCTTTCCAGATGACCGGCTCGTTCTTCTCGGACAGGTCGATGCACTTGGCGTAGCAGCCGCCTTCCATGTTGAAGACAACGCCTTCGCCCCAACCGTGCTCGTCGTCACCGATCAGGTAACGGCTTTCATCGGCCGACAGGGTGGTCTTGCCGGTGCCGGACAGGCCGAAGAACAGGGTCACATCACCCTCTTCGCCAATGTTGGCAGCGCAGTGCATCGGCAGCACGTCAGCGGCCGGCAGCAGGAAGTTCTGCACCGAGAACATGGCTTTCTTCATTTCACCGGCGTAGCGCATGCCAGCGATCAGCACTTTCTTCTGGGCGAAGTTGATGATCACGCAACCGTCGGAGTTGGTACCGTCACGCTCAGGTTCGCAAACGAAGTTGGCGACGTTGAGGATCTGCCACTGGTCGCGACCAGCCGGGTTGAACTGCTCCGGATTGATGAACAGGCAACGACCGAACAGGTTCTGCCAGGCAGTCTGGGTGGTCATCTTGACCGGCAGGTAGTGCTCGGCAGCAGCGCCTACGTGAACGTAGGAAACGAAGTGATCCTGGGCGTTGTTGAACGCCTCGACGCGGTCCCACAGGGCATCGAACTTGTCGGCCGGGAACTTGCGGTTGATCGGGCCCCAGGCGATGGCGGCCTGGGTGGAAGGTTCTTCGACGATGAAACGGTCAGCCGGCGAGCGACCAGTACGGTGGCCCGTTTCGACTACCAGTGCGCCAGTATCGGCCAGCACGCCTTCACCGCGGGACAGCGCTTCTTTAACCAGCTCATCGACGCTCAGGTCGGTGTACACGGTGTTGTTGGCTTGCGTCATGAGATACCCCATCCGGCCCGAGGCCGAGTGCTCCAAACGTTTTGTAGTTGTCTCGAAAAAACTACTACAGCGAAAAAAGTGGCCGGATTATGCCAGAAACGCCCAAAAAAAGTAGGCCCCTCCTGTCAGAACCGCTCTTTTGCGCAATTCGACAGGAGATTTCCCTGAAATTAAACGTTTCAGTGGCGAGTTTCTGACGCCGCTTCCGTGCCGCCACCGGCAAACAGTTGCGCAACATCGCTGGCATCGAAGAAATAGCGCTGGTTACAGAACTGGCAATCGATCTCTACCGTACCGCCGCACTCCTCGACCAGCGCCTTGGCATCCTGTTCGCCCAAACTGACCAGCGCATTGCCGGAACGTTCGCGCGAGCAACTGCATTTGAAGCGCAGCGGCTGGATGTCGAACAGGCGTACCGCGTCCTCGTGGTAAAGACGGTGCAGCAGGGTTTCGTTGTCTTCCGACCATTCTTCGGGCTTGAGCGTCTTGGCCAGGGCAATCACATGCTGCCAGCTGTCTTCACGTTCCTCATCGTCCGGCTGGCGATCGCGTGGCAGCTGCTGCAGCAGCAGGCCACGGGCTTTGCCGCCTTCGGCATTGAGCCAGAAGCGGGTGTTGAGCTGCTGCGACTGCACGAAGTAGTTGGTGAAGCATTCCGACAGGTTGGCACCGTCCAGGTCGACGGTGCCCTGGTAGCGCTGGCCTTTGACCGGGTCGATGGTCAGGGTCAGGTGGCCGCCGGGCATCAACTGCTCCAGGGTAGCGTCGGCCGGGATCTGCTCCGCTTCGTAACGGGCCATGCCGCGGATGTCGCGCTCGCCCGAGCATTCGACCATCAGCAGCGGGATCGGCCCTTCGGAGCGCGCCTGCAGGATCAGCAAGCCGTCGAACTTCAGCGCGCCCACCAGCAAGGCGGTGGCGGCCATCAGTTCGCCAAGCAGTGCCTGCACCGGCTGCGGGTAATCATGACGCGCCAGCACCGCGGCGTAGCTGTCATCGAGAGACACCCACTCGCCGCGCACATCGCGCTCGTCGAAGATGAAACGTTGGGTGAAATCGGTATCAGGCAAATCGCTCATAGGTTTTGGCTATCTGAAAAATGATGACAAAATGGTTACACGGGATTTCGAACTATTGCGCAATCCCGTGGTAGAACGCTCACAAGGCGTTCTGATTCCCGTTGGCAATAGAGGTATTTTATGGACAATCGACCACTGTTCCAAGCGAGGTGGTCCTGGGGGCCATTGGCAGCCTGTACGCTGCTTCCCATCGCTCTACTGTGTTTCTGGTTATGGCCTGTTGGCCAGATCCTGTGCCTGACTTTCGACGAGTGGCTATTCCATAGCCTGAACGCGCCACTGGCTGACCACACTGCCTGGCGCTACATCTGGACCGTGGGCAGCCTGCGCCCCTTCGACATCGTCGTCGGCCTGATCCTTTTGGCCGTACTGATCCGCGGCAACTGGGTGTTCAAGGCCAGCCAGGTTCGCGAAGCCTTCTTTGGCTTTCTGGTCACGCTGCTCCTGTTAGTGGTGATTCGCGCGCTGTTTTCCAAGTGGGTGGATGCAATGGGTTGGCAACATGACAGCCCATCGATGGTGTTCGACAACGTGGTACACCTCAGCAACTACTACCCGAACCTGGAAAAAGCCTGGGAACTGAAAGACCGTTCAAGCAACAGTTTCCCAGGCGACCATGCCTCGGTGCTGCTGATCTGGGCCCTGTTCTTGAGCCTGTTCAGCCGCCGGCTCGTGCAGCATCTGGTGGTCTGGGGCCTGGCGCTCCTGTTCATGATGCCGCGGCTGGTGGCCGGAGCGCACTGGGGACAGGACGACTACATCGGCGGCCTGTTGATGGCAGTGCTGGCGCTGGGCTGGAGCTGCCATACGCCGTTGGCAGCCAAGGGCAGCGCCTTGCTGCTGCGCTGGACCGCTCCGCTGTTTGCCATTGCCGGGAAGCTACCGTTGGTCGGGCGATTGGCGGTAATCCGCTAAGCCACTGGGGCTGCCTTGCAGCCCCAGCTATTCGAAACTCCCGTGCAGCTGGTGAATCTGCCGCCGCTGCTTCTTGTTCGGGCGGCCATCCGAAGTAACCCCCATCGCCCCCGCCTTGCGCATCTCGGCCGCCTGCTCACGGCGGCGCACGCTGTCCTCGGTCTCTTCATACAACGTCTGCGCTTCTGGCGCCCCACGCCGCACCACCGACAACGCCTTGACCACAACAGTGCGCTCGTCGAACCCGGTACGCAGCACGAACTCATCGCCTATCCGCGGCTCCTTGCCCGGTTTGCAACGCTCACCCCGGCAGTGCACCTTACCGCTCTCGATGGCCGCCTTGGCCAGCGCACGGGTCTTGTAGAAGCGTGCCGCCCACAGCCACTTGTCCAAGCGGACCTTGTCGTCATCCTCGGCTTTTTGTGCCATCTCGTTTCCTCGAATTCTGTCTTTCATCGAACTGTACTACCGTAACTGACGGATGCAAAAAGTCCCCGCCGTGCTTACAGTTCACCACCTTATCCGCAGGGTGTGCTTCGTGAAGAAATTTGACCATCTGACAGTCATCGGCCTGCGCGAGTGGGTGGCCCTGCCCGACCTTGGCGTGGCAGGCCTGCGGGCGAAGATCGACACCGGTGCCAGCACCTCCAGCCTGCATGCCACCGAGGTCGAGCCATTCGAGCGTGACGGCCAGCGCTGGGTACGCTTTACCGCCCACCTCGGGTCGGTGGTGCAACTGCGTCACCGCCGCTGTGAAGCTCCGCTGGTCACCATGAAGACCATCAAGAGCTCCAACGGCCAGGCTCAGACCCGTTACGTGATCCGCACTACGCTGGCACTGGGCGATGCGGTCTGGGAAGTCGAATTTACCCTGGCCTGCCGCAAGAACATGCGCTATCGCCTGCTGCTGGGCTCCAAGGCGCTCATACATGGCCAGCTGGTGGTCAACCCCGGCCTGAAATATGTACAAGACAAACCGGCCTATCCGGCCACCCTCTCCCCTGTCACAGGTGCTGCATGAAGATCGCTGTGCTGTCGCGCAATCCGCGTCTGTATTCCACCCGCCGTCTCGTCGAAGCCGGTACCCAGCGGGGCCATGAAATGGTGGTGATCGACACCCTGCGGGCCTACATGAACATCGCCAGCCACAAGCCGCAGATCCACTACCGCGGCAAACCGCTGGAAGGCTTCGATGCAGTCATCCCGCGCATCGGTGCCTCAGTGACCTTCTACGGCTGCGCGGTGCTGCGCCAGTTCGAGATGATGGGCGTATACCCGTTGAACGAATCGGTGGCCATCGCCCGCTCGCGTGACAAGCTGCGCTCGCTGCAGCTGCTGTCGCGCCGGGGTATCGGCCTGCCGATCACCGGTTTCGCCCACTCGCCGGATGACATCCCTGACCTGATCCAGATGGTCAATGGCGCACCGCTGGTGATCAAGGTGCTGGAAGGCACCCAAGGCATCGGCGTAGTGCTGTGCGAGACCACCAAGGCAGCCGAGTCGGTGATTGAGGCATTCATGGGGCTGAAGCAGAACATCATGGTCCAGGAGTACATCAAGGAGGCCGGTGGTGCGGACATCCGCTGCTTCGTGGTGGGCGACAAGGTGATCGCCTCGATGAAGCGCCAGGCCAAGCCGGGGGAGTTCCGCTCCAACCTGCACCGCGGCGGGGTGGCCAGCCTGATCAAGATCACCCCCGAAGAGCGTATGACCGCCATTCGTGCTGCCAAGGTGATGGGGCTGAGCGTGGCGGGGGTGGATATCCTGCGCTCTAACCATGGGCCACTGGTGATGGAAGTGAACTCGTCGCCTGGGCTGGAAGGGATCGAAGTGACCACCGGCAAGAATGTGGCCGGGATGATCATCGAGCACCTTGAAAAGAATGGCGGGCCGAACCAGACCCGTACCAAGGGTAAAGGCTGATTCGGCCTGCCCCGGCCTCTTCGCGGCTGCAGGAGCGGCTTTAGCCGCGAAGAGGCGGGAGAACCTCACACGGCATTGCGCGGCAACAACAGCCCCAACGGCAGCCGCACACGCGCTTCGATACCGCCACCAGAGCGGTTGCGCAACTCGACATTGCCACCGTGCTGCGCCGCGATCCGCTTGACGATCGCCAAGCCCAGCCCGGTCCCCTTGCCGCCGCGGGCACGGTCCCCGCGAATGAACGGGTTGAAGATGGTTTCCAGTTCGGATTCGTCGATCCCGGTCCCCCGGTCCAGCACGCTGAGCACCACATACGGTGCGCTCTCGTCGCCCGACACATAGGCCGCCACCTCGACGCCCTTGCCAGCGTGATGCAACGCATTGCCGATCAGGTTGCCGAGCATGCGCTTGAGCGAAACCCGGCGCAGCGGGAACGGCGGAATAGGCTCCAGGCACAGGCGCACGCGCTCTTCCGGCTGGTTATAGGGCGCCACCACCTCGCGCACCAGGTCGGCCAGGTCGACCTCCTCCACCGGCTCGTCCCGACCATCGCGGATGAACGCGAGGAACTGATCCAGAATCGCGTCCATGTCCTCGATATCGCGGACCATGTCGTCACTCAACTCGTTGTCACTGTCCAACAACGACAAAGACAGGCGCAGGCGCGTGAGCGGCGTACGCAAGTCATGTGAAACCCCGGCCAACATCAGCTCCCGCTCACGACCCGCCTGTTCGACATCTTCAGCCATCTGGTTGAAGGCCCGGTACACCTCGGTCATCTCGCTGGGGGTGTCGCTGATCGGCAGACGCACGCTGCGCCCCTGACCCAACTGCCGGGCGGCGAACACCAGACGCTTCAACGGCTGGTTGAGCTGACGCACGAAGATCCACGCCGAGGCAGTGGACAACAGGCCAATGGCCAGGAACCAGCCCAGCACGTTCCAGATCTTCTGCCCACGCAGCGGATGCGGGTACAACGGTACCTTCAGCCAGCCCGGGCCCAGGCTTGGTGCGTTCACCCACAAGGCGGGCGGAGCATGGATGCGCAGGCGCACTTCGGTATCTTCGCCCAACTCGGCCTGCATCTGCCGCTGGTAGATCTCGCTGTAAGGCCAGTGCTGTTCACCCTCCGGCACACCGGAACCGGTAACCCGGATCAGCCCGGCGGCTTCGGCGATCTTGTCGCGGTTTTCTTCATCCGCCGCCCAATAGGCGCGAAGGGTCAGCGCCACGCCGTGGCTGTACTGCCGATCAACCAGTACGTCCTCGTTCATCAGCAGGTAGACGAGCGTCAGTGCCTTGGAGAACAGGACAACGATCAACACCAGCCACAGGGTGCGGGCAAAGAAGCTTTGCGGGAACCAGAGCGGCGTTTTCATCGACGGCAAAGCATCATTTGCCAGCGTTTCCGTCTGGCACGAACACATAGCCGACGCCCCAGACCGTCTGGATGTAGCGTGGCTTGGACGGGTCCGGCTCGATCATGCGGCGCAGGCGCGAGATCTGCACGTCGATGGACCGCTCGAGGGCATCCCACTCGCGGCCACGGGCAAGGTTCATCAGCTTGTCGCGGGTCAGCGGCTCGCGCGCATGCATCACCAGCGCCTTGAGCACGGCGAATTCGCCGGTGGTGAGCATGTGCACTTCGTCGCCACGCTTGAGCTCGCGGGTAGCCAGCGACAGCTCGTAGTCGCCGAAGGTGACCGACTCGTCCTCGCTGCCCGGGGCACCCGGCACGCTCGGTGCCTGGCGGCGCAGCACGGCCTTGACCCGCGCCATCAGCTCGTCCGGGTTGAACGGCTTGCCCAGGTAGTCGTCTGCGCCCAGTTCCAGGCCTTTGATGCGGCTGAGCTCGTCACCTTTGGCGGTGAGCATGATGATCGGGATCTGGTTGTTCGACTGGCGCAGGCGCTTGCAGGCGGACAGGCCGTCTTCGCCTGGCAGCATCAAATCGAGCACCACCAGGTTGAACACCTCGCGCGCCAGCAGGCGGTCCATCTGTTCGGTGTTGGGCACCGCACGGGCGCGGTAGCCCTTGCTGGTGAAGAAACGTTCCAGCAGGCTGCTGAGCCCCGGGTCGTCGTCGACGATGAGAATCTTGTCACCTTCAGCGGTGTTTGCGGTGCCGGTCATGAATAACTCCTCTGATATCGCCGCGCATTATGGCGTAGCCACTGCTGCACGTTGCGTGAGCATTGTTAGCAGATTTTTCCCCGGGCGCCAGTTCCGGCTGGCCGGGCGCCATCACCGCAAGCCGTTTGCGATGGGTATAATGCGCGGCTTTCATCCAGCGCCACCGGGCTCAAGGCCCACCGGCGACCCCCGTATTCACAAAATGTCAGGTGGTTTACATGGACAGCATCAACAGCCGTATCGCCGAGGAACTGGGCGTACGCCCCCAGCAGGTCGAGGCGGCCGTGGGCCTGTTGGACGAAGGCTCGACCGTGCCTTTCATCGCCCGTTACCGCAAGGAAGTGACCGGTAGCCTCGACGACACCCAGTTGCGCCATCTGGAAGAACGCCTGCGCTATTTGCGCGAGCTCGACGAGCGCCGTGCCAGCATCCTGTCCAGCATCGAGGAACAGGGCAAGCTGACGCCGGAACTGGCCCGCGAGATCAAGCTGGCCGATACCAAGACGCGTCTCGAAGACCTCTACCTGCCGTACAAGCAGAAGCGCCGCACCAAGGGCCAGATCGCCCTGGAAGCCGGCCTCGGCGAACTGGCCGACGGCCTGTTCAACGACCCCGGCCTGGCGCCGGAAAGCGAAGCCGCGCGCTTCGTCGACGCCGAAAGAGGCGTGGCCGATGTGAAGGCCGCGCTGGAAGGCGCCAAGTACATCCTCATGGAGCGCTTCGCCGAAGACGCTGCCCTGCTCGACAAGCTGCGCAATTTCCTCAAGCAGGAAGCGGTGCTCAGCGCCCGCGTGGTGGCGGGCAAGGAAGAAGACGGCGCGAAGTTCCGCGACTACTTCGCCCATGACGAGCTGCTGCGCACGGCCCCTTCGCACCGCGCCCTGGCGATTTTCCGCGGGCGCAACGAAGGCGTGCTGAGCGCCTCGCTCAAGGTCGGCGAAGAATTGCCCGGGACCCTGCACCCGTGCGAACTGATGATCGGCAACCACGTCGGCATCGAAAACCGCGGCCGCCCGGCCGACAAATGGTTGGCTGAAGTGGTCCGCTGGACCTGGAAGGTCAAGCTCTACACTCACCTGGAAACCGACCTGTTCGGCGAGCTGCGCGACAATGCCGAGAGCGAGGCGATCAACGTCTTCGCCCACAACCTGCACGACCTGCTGTTGGCCGCCCCGGCCGGCCCGCGCGCCACCCTGGGCTTCGACCCGGGCCTGCGCACCGGCTGCAAGATCGCCGTGGTCGATGCCACCGGCAAGCTGCTGGACCACACCACGGTCTACCCGCATGCACCGAAGAACGACTGGGACCGCACCATTTCCATCATGGCCGCGCTGTGCGCGAAGCACTCGGTGGAGCTGATCGCCATCGGCAACGGCACCGCCAGCCGCGAGAGCGACAAGCTGGTGGCCGAGCTGGTCAAGAAATACCCCGCCCTGAAAATTACCAAGGTCATGGTCTCCGAGGCAGGTGCTTCGGTGTATTCGGCGTCTGAACTGGCCGCCCGCGAATTCCCGGACCTGGACGTGTCGATCCGTGGCGCCGTGTCAATCGCCCGCCGCCTGCAGGACCCGCTGGCCGAGCTGGTCAAGATCGACCCGAAATCCATCGGTGTCGGCCAGTACCAGCACGACGTGTCGCAAATCAAGCTGGCCCGTGGCCTGGACGCCGTGGTCGAGGACTGCGTGAACGCCGTGGGGGTCGACGTCAACACCGCTTCGGTCGCGCTGCTCACCCGGATTTCGGGCCTGAACGCGACCCTGGCCCAGAACATCGTCGCCCACCGCGACGCCAACGGCCCATTCGCCACCCGAGCGGCACTGAAAAAGGTCAGCCGCCTGGGCGAGAAGACCTTCGAACAGGCCGCAGGCTTCCTGCGCGTGATGAACGGCGACAACCCGCTCGACGCTTCCGCCGTGCACCCCGAGGCCTACCCGTTGGTGCAGCGCATCGCCGCCGGCACCGACCGCGATATCCGCTCGCTGATTGGCGACAGCGCCTTCCTCAAGCGCCTGGACCCCAAGCAGTTCACCGACGAGACTTTCGGCCTGCCGACCGTCACCGACATCCTGCAGGAACTGGACAAACCAGGCCGCGACCCGCGCCCGGAGTTCAAGACCGCCACCTTCCAGGACGGCGTCGAGGACCTCAAGGACCTGGAGCCGGGCATGATCCTCGAAGGCGTGGTGACCAACGTCACCAACTTCGGTGCCTTCGTCGACATCGGCGTGCACCAGGACGGCCTTGTGCATATCTCGGCGCTGTCGGAGAAGTTCGTCAAGGACCCGCGTGAAGCGGTCAAGGCCGGTGACGTGGTCAAGGTCAAGGTCATGGAAGTCGACATCCCGCGCAAGCGCGTCGGCCTGTCGATGCGCATGAGCGACACCCCGGGCGAGAAAGTCGACGGCAACCGTGGTGGCAACCGGGGCAATGGCGGCAACCGCCAGCAGCAGGCGCCACGCCAGCGTGAAACCGCCACCGCAGCCCCGGCCAACAATGCCATGGCTGCCCTGTTCGCCAACGCCAAGCAACTGAAGAAGAAGTGATGGACATTCCCAAGGAAGTGGTCCAAAGCGCTTACAGCCAGCTCCTTGGCTGCCGCGTGCAACGCCTGGATACAGGCGTTGCCGAGGTGGCCCTGGCGCTCGAGCCACACCTGCGCAACCGTGGCCAGAAGCTGCACGGCGGGGCGATCTTCAGCCTGGTGGACATCGCCATGGGCCTGGCCTGCTCGGCGAGTCACGGTTTCGACCAGCAGAGCGTGACCATCGAATGCAAGATCAACTACCTGCGCGCCGTCAGCGACGGTGAAGTGCTGTGCACTGCCCGTGTGCTGCACGCCGGGCGCCGTACCCTGGTGGTCGACGCCGACGTAGTTCAAGGCGACAAACTGGTAGCAAAAGCGCAAGGAACCTTCGCGGTTCTCTAGCTCACCAAGGGCTATCTGCGGTATTTTTCGGCAGTGCGCTGGCACTGCCGGAACCGCGTAAACCAGGCGACAACGCCAGTTCCTTTCTTCCTACCCTTGTAGACCGTCAGCTCTACCCCCATATTGGGGCGACTGACGCGTGAAGGAATACATCTTGAGCGACCTCCTCAACCGCCGCCTGAGCCTGCTCGGCGCCAATCTCCCCCTGCTCAAGCAGTGCCTGCACGGTATTGAGCGCGAATGCCTGCGCGTGACCGACGAAGGTCGCCTGGCCCAGACCCCGCATCCCGAGGCACTGGGCTCGGCGCTGACCAACGAGCAGATCACCACCGACTATTCCGAGTCGCTGCTGGAGTTCATCACGCCGGCGCTGGCCGACCCGGCCGAGGTGCTCGAAAGCCTCGAACAGACCCACCGTTTCGTCTACAGCAAGCTTCGCGACGAGTATTTGTGGAGTCCGTCGATGCCTTGCACGTTGCCGGCCGAGGAGGACATACCGATCGCCGAGTACGGCACTTCGAACATCGGTAAGCTCAAGCACGTCTACCGCAAGGGCCTGGCCCTGCGCTACGGCCGCACCATGCAGTGCATCGCCGGTATTCATTACAATTTCTCGCTGCCTGAAGCGCTGTGGCCGCTGCTGCGCGATGCCGAAGGCGGTGAGGAGAGCGATCGCGACTACCAGTCCTCGGCGTACATTGCGCTGAT
Source organism: Pseudomonas sp. NPDC086566 (assembly GCF_050280885.1). Taxonomy (NCBI): domain Bacteria; kingdom Pseudomonadati; phylum Pseudomonadota; class Gammaproteobacteria; order Pseudomonadales; family Pseudomonadaceae; genus Pseudomonas; species Pseudomonas sp. NPDC086566. The sequence continues at coordinate 377,125 of NZ_JBNNWD010000002.1, read as the reverse complement.
CCGCAACTTCCGCCGCTACAGTTGGCTGCTGATGTACCTGTTCGGCGCCTCGCCAGCACTGGACAAGGGCTTCCTGCGCGGGCGCCCGCACCAGCTCGAAGAACTGGACGCCGAAACCCTGTACCTGCCTTATGCCACCAGCCTGCGCATGAGCGACCTGGGCTACCAGAGCAACGCCCAGGCCGGCCTCACACCCTGCTACAACAACCTTGCCAGCTACACCGACAGCCTGCGCAAGGCCGTGGGCACGCCCTACCCGCCCTATGTCGAGGTCGGTACGCACGTCGATGGCGAATGGGTGCAACTGAATACCAACATCCTGCAGATCGAGAACGAGTACTACTCGAACATCCGCCCGAAACGCGTCACCTACACCGGCGAGCGGCCGATCCAGGCCCTGACCTCGCGCGGCGTGCAATATGTCGAAGTGCGCTGCCTGGACATCAACCCCTTCCTGCCGGTAGGCATCGACCTGACCGAAGCGCGCTTCCTCGACGCGTTCCTGCTGTTCTGCGCCCTTGCAGAAAGCCCGCAACTGGACAACGGTGAGTGTGGTCAGTGCACCAGCAACTTCCTCAGCGTGGTCAAGGAAGGCCGTCGTCCGGGCCTGGAACTGCATCGCAACGGCCAGCCTGTCGCCCTGCGCGAATGGGCCACCGAACTGATCAGCCGCATCGGCCAGCTGGCGGAGCTGCTCGACCGTGCCCAAGGTGGCGACGAACACGCCAAGGCCCTGGCCGCCCAGCAGGCCAAGGTCGATGACGCCTCGCTGACCCCGTCGGCCCAGGTGCTGGCGCGCATGACCGAGCACGACGAAACCTTCATCGAATTCTCCCTGCGCCAGAGCCGCCTGCACGCACAGACCTTCCGCGAGCAGCCACTGTCAGTCGAGCAGCAACAGGCCTTCGAGACGTTGGCTCACGAGTCGCTGGCCAGGCAGTCGGAGCTGGAGCAGGAGGAAGTCGGCGATTTCGACCTGTTCGTCGGCGCCTACCAGGCCAGCATCCTGGCAATCAGCAACTGATGAACCGCAGCACCGTCCAGCGCAAGCCACGCGCCAGCAGCCAGGCCAGGATCGAAGCGATCCTGGCAGCCGCGCGCGAGTTGCTGGCTGAACAAGGGGTGGCGGCGCTGTCGATCTACAGCGTGGCCGAGCGGGCGCAGATTCCACCGTCGTCGGTGTATCACTTCTTCGCCAGCGTCCCGGCGTTGCTGGAGGCGCTGACCGCCGATGTGCACCGGGCCTTTCGCGAGGCATTGAGTGCGCCGATCGACAGCAGCGCGTTTGCCACCTGGCATGAGCTGTCGCGATTGATCGAACAGCGCATGCTCGACATCTACAACGAGGATGCGGCAGCCCGGCAATTGATTTTGGCCCAGCATGGGCTCAGCGAAGTGGTGCAAGCCGACCGGCAGCACGACATGGAACTGGGCGAGCTGATGCAAAAGCTGTTCGACCAGCACTTCCACCTGCCGGTGATGCCGACAGATGTGGATGTGTTCGCCCTGGCGATGGAGCTGAGCGACCGGGTGTATGCGCGGTCGGTGCAGCTGCATGAGGCAATCACCCCGCGCATGGCCGAAGAGGGCAAGCGGGTATTCGAGGCGTATCTGGGGCTTTATCTGCCGCCGTTTCTGGCCAAGCGTACCAATTGAATATATTGGGGCCGCTGTGCAGCCCCAGTCACGCGCTGCATCACAGCTTGGCGATGGACACTTCAGTCGACTTCACAAAGGCAATCACTTCGCTGCCCACCTGCAGCTCCAGCTCGCGCACGGAGCGGGTGGTGATCACCGAGGTGACGACGCCCGAGGCAGTCTGCACGTCGATTTCAGAGAGTACCGGGCCTTCGAGGATTTCTTTCACGGTGCCTTTGAACTGGTTACGGACGTTGATCGCTTTGATGGTCATGGCTTGATTCCTTCTCTTTGGCTTCAGTGCGCCCAACGCAGTTGCGTGGGCAAAGGGGCTACAGGGTCCGGTTCGGGCGGAGTACCCGGGACCGACAGAACACGGTTGAGCACTTCGCTTTCCAGCGCGGCCAGGCGGTGCGAACCACGCGCCCTTGGCCTGGCCAGGTCAACGGTAAGGTCGAGGCCGACTTCGCCGTCTTCGATCAGGATTACCCGATCCGCGACAGCTACCGCCTCATTGACGTCGTGGGTCACCAGCAGCACGGTAAAGCCGTGCTGACGCCACAGGCGTTCGATCAGTTGCTGCATCTCGATGCGGGTCAGTGCATCCAGCGCGCCCAGCGGCTCATCCAGCAGCAGCAGGCGCGGTTGGTGGATCAGGGCCCGGGCCAGGGCCACACGCTGCTTCTGGCCACCGGACAACGCCGCCGGCCATTCGTTGGCGCGATCAGCCAGGCCGACCGCCTCCAGCGCATCCAGGGCGCGCTGGCGCCAGTTGCCGCTGAGCCCCAGGCCAACGTTGTCGATCACCTTCTTCCAGGGCAGCAGGCGCGCCTCCTGGAACATCAGCCGGGTTTCCTCGCGGGCTTCGCTCAGCGGAGCGGCTCCGGCCAGCAACTGTCCGGAAGTCGGCTGGTCGAGCCCGGCCAACAAGCGCAGCAAGGTGCTCTTGCCGCAACCGCTGCGACCGACGATGGCCACGAACTGCCCGGCCGGGATATGCAGGTCGATACCTTTCAACACTTCCCGCTGGCCGAAGGCCTTGCGCAGGCCGTTGGCGGCCAGCGGGATACCACGCAGCAGGCGTGGAGGCTGTTCTTTGAGCACGGTCATGCGCCCTCCTTCTTCGCCACCTGGTAGGCCGGGTGCCAGCGCAGCCACACCCGCTCCAGGCCGCGGGCAGCAAGGTCGGCGAGCTTGCCGAGCACGGCGTACAGGACGATGGCCAGCACCACGACGTCGGTCTGCAGGAATTCACGCGCATTCATGGCCAGGTAACCGATGCCGGAGTTGGCCGAGATGGTCTCGGCGACGATCAGCGTCAGCCACATGAAGCCCAGGGCGAAGCGCACACCGACCAGGATCGATGGCAGTGCACCGGGCAGGATCACCTGACGGAACAGGCCGAAGCCGGACAAGCCGTAGCTGCGTGCCATCTCCACCAGTGCCGGGTCGACATTGCGGATGCCGTGGTAGGTGTTCAGGTAGATCGGGAACAGTGTGCCCAGCGCGACCAGGAAGATCTTCGCCGACTCATCGATACCGAACCACAGGATCACCAGGGGGATCAGCGCCAGGTGCGGCACGTTGCGGATCATCTGCACCGAGCTGTCGAGCAGGCGTTCGCCCCAGTTCGACAGGCCGGTGATGAAGCCCAGCACCAGGCCGATGCTGCCGCCAATCACGAAGCCCAGCCCGGCCCGCCAGCCGCTGATGGCCAGGTGGGTCCAGATTTCACCGCTGCGCACCAGCTCGACACCCGCACTGACCACCGCGCTCGGCGCAGGCAGGATACGGGTCGACAGCCAGCCGGCGCTGACCGCCAGCTGCCAGGCCGCCAGAAGCAGCACCGGCAGTGCCCACGGGGCCAGGCGCTGGCTCAGAGTGGTGGAAGTTTTACGACTCATGGCCCGGCCCTCAGCTCTGCGCGACGGACTTGGGCAAGATGTCGTTGGCGACCATTTCACCGAACGGGCTCACGTAACCACCCGCCTTGGCCTGTTCCGGGCGTTGCACATCGAGGTGCGGGAACAGCAGTTCGGCAACCCGATACGACTCTTCCAGGTGTGGGTAACCGGAGAAGATGAAGGTATCGATGCCCAGCTCGGCGTATTCCTTGACCCGTGCTGCCACGGTCGGGCCATCGCCGACCAGCGCGGTACCGGCACCGCCACGCACCAAGCCGACACCGGCCCAGAGGTTGGGGCTGACCTCCAGATTGTCACGGTTGCCCTTGTGCAAGGCCGCCATGCGCTGCTGGCCGACCGAGTCGAAACGGGCCAGCGAGGCCTGGGCACGGGCGATGGTGTCGTCGTCCAGGTGCGAGATCAGCTTGTCTGCGGCAGCCCAGGCTTCTTCGTTGGTTTCACGCACGATCACATGCAAGCGGATGCCAAAGCGGACTTCGCGGCCCTGCGCAGCGGCCTTTTCACGCACCTGGGCGATTTTCTCCGCTACCGCGCTTGGCGGCTCGCCCCAGGTCAGGTACAGCTCGACCTGCTCGGCGGCGAGGTCCTGGGCGGCCTCCGAAGAGCCACCGAAGTACAGCGGCGGGCGCGGCTGCTGAATCGGCGGATAGAGCAGTTTGGCGCCCTTCACCTGGATGTGCTTGCCGTCGTAGTCGACGGTTTCGCCTTCCAGCACCTTGCGCCAGATGCGGGTGAACTCGACCGAGGCTTCGTAGCGCTCCTGGTGGTTCAGGTGCAGGCCATCGCCGGCCAGTTCATCCGGGTCGCCACCGGTCACCAGATTGAACAGCGCACGGCCGTTGGAAAGCCGATCGAGGGTAGCGGCCTGGCGGGCGGCCACGGTTGGCGAAATGATGCCCGGGCGCAGGGCCACGAGGAACTTCAGGCGCTGGGTCACCGGAATCAGCGACGCTGCCACCAGCCAGGAGTCCTCGCAGGACCGCCCGGTAGGGATCAGCACCCCTCCAAAACCGAGGCGGTCGGCGGCTTGGGCGATCTGTTGCAGGTAGCCGTGATCGACCGCGCGGGCGCCGTCGGAGGTGCCCAGGTACTTGCCGTCACCGTGGGTAGGGAGGAACCAGAAAATGTTAAGGCTCATTGGAGTTGTCTCCTCAAGGGTGGCGTAGGCCAGGGCGGCGCCCCGGCGCAGGCGGATCAATCAAGGCGCGGTGGCGACCTTGGCCGGGGGTGTCCAGATAACGTCCTTGATGCTCAGCGGCTTGGGAATCAGCTTGAGCGCCTGGAAGGTGTCGGCGATCTTCTGTTGTGCAGCCACCACTTGCGGGGTGAGCGGCTGGGCACCGTAGCCCTGGCGTTTAACCGAGGTCAGGGTGATATCGGCGGGCAGGCCAAGCAGTGGCGCGACCTGATCGGTGACTTCCTGCGGGTTGGCCTGGGACCATTGACCCACCGCGCGTACCTCGTCGATCAGGGTGCTGATCACCGCCGGGTGCTGCGTGGCGTAGTTGCGGGTAGCCAGGTAGAACTGGTGGTTGTCGACTAGGCCCTTGCCGTCACGCAGGGTGCGGGCCTGCAATTGCTGCTCGGCGGCAGCCTGGTAGGGGTCCCAGATCACCCAGGCATCGACGCTGCCGCGTTCGAAAGCGGCGCGGGCATCGGCAGGCGGCAGGTAGACGGGCTGGATGTCGCTGTAATTGAGGCCAGCATCCTGCAGGGCACGGACCAACAGATAGTGAACGTTGGAGCCTTTGTTGAGGGCGACTTTCTTGCCTTTGAGCTCCTTCACCGACTGGATCGGCGAGCCTTTCGGCACGAGGATGGCTTCGCTGTGCGGCGCGGGCGGCTCGTAGGCCACGTAGAGCAGATCGGCGCCAGCGGCCTGGGCGAATACCGGCGGCGTCTCGCCGGTGACACCGAAATCGATGGAACCGACGTTCAGCCCTTCGAGCAGTTGCGGGCCACCGGGGAACTCGGTCCACTGCACTTGCACGCCCTGCTCGGCCAGGCGCTTCTCCAGCGTGCCCTTGGCCTTGAGCAACACCAGGGTGCCGTATTTCTGATAACCGATACGCAGGCTCTCGGCCTGGGCTTGGGTGATGGCGCCGAAGGACACAGCCGCCGCAAACAGGGCGACCAGACCACGACGCAAGAAGACTGTGCGCATGGCGCTCTCCTGTGCGATTGGGGTTCGGGTTGCACCTGCTTGCCTCGTTGACGGGCGAGTAAGGTGGTGGAGCGAATGGCTCGGCCGGTCAGTGGTGTCGGCGTTGCCAGATGTTCTGTTGGTGTGACATTACCAGCCTGTTCATATATCTAGAAATCATATTTTTTCATTTGTTTATTCCATTGGTACCTATCGGCATGGCGTTTATCGCAGCCATAAAAAAGGGCCGTCGAAACGGCCCGAAAATCCCTGCTATGGCTAAGAGCAATGCAACGAGGAATTCATCAACGGTTAGGTTGCGGGGTCAGCCGCAGATAGGGTTTCACCGCCCGATAACCTTTCGGGAAGCGCTGCTTGATTTCGTCTTCGTCCTTCAGCGAAGGCACGATCACCACCTCGTCGCCGTCCTGCCAGTTACCTGGTGTAGCGACCTTGTGGTTGTCGGTGAGCTGCAGCGAGTCGATCACCCGCAGGATCTCGTTGAAGTTGCGCCCGGTACTGGCCGGATAGGTAATGGTCAGGCGCACCTTCTTGTTCGGGTCGATGACGAACAGCGAGCGCACGGTGAGGGTGTCGCTGGCGTTGGGGTGAATCAGGTCGTACAAGTCGGAGACCTTGCGGTCGGCGTCGGCGATGATCGGGAAATTGACCACGGTGTTCTGGGTCTCGTTGATATCCTCGATCCACTTGTGGTGCGACTCGACCGGGTCGACCGACAGGGCGATGGCCTTCACGCCGCGCTTGGCGAAGTCGTCCTTGAGCTTGGCGGTCAGGCCCAGCTCGGTGGTGCACACCGGCGTGAAGTCCGCCGGGTGAGAGAACAGCACACCCCAGCTGTTGCCCAGCCATTCATGGAAGCGGATCTTGCCTTCACTGGATTCCTGTTCGAAGTCCGGGGCGATGTCGCCGAGTTTGAGGCTCATGGGGTGCGGCTCCTGTGCTGTGTTCTGTCGTGTGGGTTCAATGTGCCTGCATTCGATGAGAAATAAAAAGAATAAATAATGATTTATTTATAACCTTTGAGCATACGAACGCGCGGCCATAAAAAAGCCTCGCACCAGGCGAGGCTTTCTGTGTGGCTACGGCTTACAGGAAGCTGTAAGTGTAGTTCACGATGAAGCGAGCCTGATCCTGGTCGGCGCTGGCTTCGTTGCTACCGCCACGGTAGACGCCTTGGCGCAGGCTGAAGCCCAGGCCTTTGAGGGTGCCTTGCTGAATGGTGTAGTCGACGCGTGCGTCACGTTCCCACTCGTTATAGGTGCCGTGGCCGCTCTTGTAACGAATGTCGTCACCGCGCAGGTAGGAAATCGAAGCCTTCAGGCCCGGAACGCCCAGCGAGGCGAAGTCGTAGGAGTACTGGCCGAAGTTGGTGTTCTCACCAGCACGGGCGAACTGGTTGATCATGCTGTCGGTGAACAGGTAGAAGCTGGAGCCACCGGCACCTTCAGGACGGTTGTTGCCATCGACCACGTTACCCTGGTTCAGCCAGACGAAACCGCCGTCGTCGCTGACTTGCTGACGACCCAGCATGAGCGCGTGGCCACCGAGGGTGTAGGTGAACATGGCAGACCAGGTCTTGTTGTCGATCTTGCCAGTGTTCTTGGCGTAGCCGCCGTTGTTGTTGAAGTTGTAGCCGCCGCCGTGACCGTTGTTGCCGTCGCTGCTGCTGTCGAAGTAGCGCAGGTCGGTCTTGAACGACTGGTCGTCAGCGATCTTGAAGACGTGAGTCGCGCCCAGGAAGTGCTGCTTGTAGAAGTCTTCCAGGTTCGAGTAGTAGTACTGCAGGGTCAGGTCTGGAGTGAGTTTGTAGTCCAGGCCGCCGAAGCGGAACTTGTTGCTGTCGGCAGTAGCGCCGGCAACCGACAGGCCGGTGCGGTTGCTCGAAGCACGGCCCATGGCGTGGGTCAGCTGGCCGGCGTTGACAGTCAGGTTATCGATCTCTTTCGACTGGATGGTGCCACCTTCGAAGGTCTGTGGCAGCAGACGACCATCGTTGGAAACCAGGATCGGCAGGTTTGGCGCCAGGGCGCTACCGAAGTGAACCTCGGTCTTCGAGAAGCGGGCCTTGGCGTTGGCGCCGAAGCGTGCCCACTGGTCTACGGCCGAACCGTCGCTATCACTTGGGAAGAAAGTGCCGACGTCAGGGTGGTGGCCTTTGCCGCCATCCAGGTGAATACCCCACAGGGCCTGGGCGTCTACACCGAAACCAACGGTGCCTGGCGTGAAGCCGGAGATGTAGTCGAGCTTGAAGCCCTGACCCGACTCACGGTTGTCAGCGCCGCCATCACGGTTGTCGTTGTTGAAGTACATGGTACGCGAACTGAGCGACAGCTTGCTGTCTTCGACGAAACCGGCGGCACCTGCTGCTTGGGCGAAAACCCCCACTGCCACGGCCAGAGCCAGGCTGGACTTGTACATGTTTTGCTCCTCTACGTTCTAATTCTTGTGTATCTCTGGCGGCAGGATCTGTTGCCCTGCTCAACCGTGGATGGGCGATTAGCCCCAAAGCGTGACCATTTAGTCAATCGTTTCTAAACATTTCTCGACTTTGGTCTAAGACGCCCCCTGCGCTACAGGATAATGACAATCCTATAAATCCAAAATGACCGTTTTATGAATTTGTAAGATTTTTAAGGAATATCGTAGGAACCTTTACTGCGAAAAGTTGTATCGGCGACGTCAATCATACCTTTAGGTTATTTGCAAACGTTTGCCGACCAGCAGCCGGTTCCACAGCCTTACGAAGGAAAAAAAGGTTAGCAGCGGATCAGTGTTTCGCCAGCCTCCTTTTCCAGCCGTGGCCAGCGTTAAAGCGTTTGGCTCCTAAGCTAATTCTAAAAAGTTATTTATTTTTGATTTCTTAGATCATCTAGTCTTCTCGCCATCCACTACAAGCATTGCCTGACGAGAGGTTCACCATGATCCCGCACGCTCCGCTGCGCCTGTTCGCCGCCCTGACCCTCGCCAGCACCAGCTGGTTGGCCCAGGCCGCCGACCTGACCGTTGCCTACCAGACCACCGTCGACCCGGCCAAAGTAGCCCAGGTTGATGGCAATTATGAAAAAGCCAGCAAGGCCAGCATCGACTGGCGCAAATTCGATAACGGCGCGGACGTGATCACCGCCGTGGCCAGTGGCGACGTCCAGATCGGCTACCTCGGCTCAAGCCCTCTGGCTGCCGCCGCCACCCGCAAGCTACCGGTCGAGACCTTCCTCATCGCCACCCAGATCGGTGCCGGCGAAGCCCTGGTCGCCCGTGACAGCATCAAGACCCCACAAGACCTGATCGGCAAGAAAGTCGCCGTACCGTTCGTTTCCACCGGCCATTACAGCCTGCTGGCCGCGCTGAAAAACTGGAACATCGACCCGTCCAAGGTGCAGATCCTCAACCTTGCGCCACCGGCAATCATCGCGGCCTGGAAGCGCGGCGACATCGACGCGACCTACGTCTGGGACCCGGCACTCGGTGTGGCCAAGGAAAACGGCAAGGTGCTGATCACCTCGGGCGAACTGGCCGAAAAAGGCGCACCGACATTCGATGCCTGGATCGTGCGCAAAGACTTTGCCGACAAGCACCCTGACGTGGTCAAGGCGTTCGCCAAGGTCACCCTCGACGCCTACGCCGACTATCGCAAGGACCCGAAAGCCTGGCTGGCCGACAAGGGCAACATCGACAAGCTGGCCAAGCTGTCCGGTGCCAAGCCCAGCGACATTCCGGTGCTGCTGCAAGGCAACGTCTACCCATTGGCCGCTGACCAGGCCAGCGCCCTGGGCGCGCCGACCACCAAGGCACTGACCGATACCGCCACCTTCCTCAAGCAACAAGGCAAAGTCGAAGCCGTGCTGCCGGATTACTCGCCGTACGTCAGCGACAAATTCCTTCCAAACTGATCCGGAGCCTGCCATGGCCTTGCTCGAACTGGAGCGCATCAGCGCACAGTACCCCGGCACCACCGCCCCGGTGCTGGCCGACATCAACCTGAGCCTCGGGCCACGCCAGTTGCTGGTGGCCCTGGGGCCATCCGGCAGTGGCAAGACCTCGCTGCTCAACCTGATCGCCGGCTTCGTTGCCCCGAGCGGCGGGCGCATCAGCCTCGACGGCGTGCCCGTGCAAGGCCCCGGGGCCGAGCGTGGCGTGGTGTTCCAGGATGATGCCCTGCTGCCATGGCAGAACGTGCTGGGCAACGTCGCTTTCGGCCTGGAACTGGCCGGTGTGCCGCGCGCCCAGCGTGAGGCCAAGGCCCGCGAGATGCTGGCGTTGGTCGACCTCGACGGCTTCGGCAAACGGCGCATCTGGCAGCTGTCCGGTGGCCAGAAACAGCGCGTGGGCCTGGCCCGGGCGCTGGCCGCCGACCCGCGGGTACTGCTGATGGACGAACCGTTCGGCGCCCTCGACGCCTTCACTCGCGAACAGATGCAGGAACTGCTGCTGCAAGTCTGGCAGCGCACCGCCAAACCGGTGTTCCTGATCACCCATGACATTGAGGAAGCGGTGTTCCTGGCCAGCGAACTGGTGCTGCTGGCGCCCAACCCCGGCCGCGTGGTCGAGCGCCTGCAACTGGACTTCGGCCAGCGCTACGCGACTGGCGAGTCGGCCCGGGCGATCAAGTCCGACCCACGCTTCATCGAAACCCGCGAGCATGTCCTGGCCCGCGTGTTCTCCCAACGCCAAAGCCTGCAGGAGCGTGCATGAGCAGCCTGGATCTGCCGGTCGCCGGCAAACGCGACACTCAAACCCGGCCCGCCCCCCAAGCCCGCCGCCCATTGTCCACCCGCTGGATCAGCACCCTGACCCTGGTCAGCCTGCTGCTCGCCTGGTGGCTGGTGACGGCCGCCGGCTGGATCGAGCCGCTGTTCCTGCCCTCGCCTGGCGACATCCTGGCCAAGGCCTGGACCCTGCTAACCCAAGGCTATATGGACGCCAGCCTGTGGCAGCACCTGGGCGCCAGCCTGGGCCGTATCGGCCTGGCCCTGGCCGCCGCGACCCTGACCGCCATCCCGGTCGGCATCGCCATCGGCTACAACCGTGTGGCCCGTGGCATCCTCGACCCGCTGATCGAGTTCTACCGGCCAATCCCGCCGCTGGCCTACCTGCCGCTGATCGTCATCTGGTGCGGCATCGGTGAGCTGTCCAAGGTGCTGCTGATCTACCTGGCGATCTTCGCCCCGATCGCCATCGCCACCGCCACTGGGGTGCGTACCGTCGACCCGGCCAAGCTGCGGGCGGCGCAGTCGCTGGGCGCGAGCCGGGCGCAGCTGATCCGCCACGTGATCCTGCCCAGCGCCCTGCCCGACATCCTGACCGGGATCCGCATCGGTTTAGGGGTTGGCTGGTCGACCCTGGTCGCCGCTGAGCTGATCGCCGCCACCAGCGGCCTGGGTTTCATGGTGCAGTCGGCGGCGCAGTTCCTGGTCACCGACGTGGTGGTGCTGGGCATCCTGCTGATTGCCCTGATCGCCTTCGCCCTGGAGATGGGCCTGCGCGCCCTGCAACGCAAGCTGGTGCCCTGGCACGGGCAAAGCCACTGAATTCCTGTTGACCACGCCAGCACCCTGGCGCCCGATTGAAGAGACCGACATGAGCCTGACCATTACCCCCCTCAGCCCGGCGCTCGGCGCACAGATCAGCGGCGTGGACATCAGCCGCGACATCAGCGCCGAACAACGCGATGCCATCGAGCAGGCGCTGCTCGAGCATCAGGTGCTGTTCTTCCGCGACCAGCCACTCAACCCGGAGCAACAGGCACGTTTCGCCGCCCGCTTCGGCGACCTGCATATCCACCCGATCTACCCCAATGTGCCAGAGACGCCGCAGGTGCTGATCCTCGACACGGCCGTCACCGACGTGCGTGACAACGCCGTGTGGCACACCGACGTGACCTTCCTGCCGACCCCGGCGCTGGGCGCGGTACTCAGCGCCAAACAGCTGCCGGCCTATGGCGGCGACACCTTGTGGGCCAGCGGTATTGCGGCGTTCGATGCCTTGTCGGCGCCGCTGCGCGAAATGCTCGATGGCCTGACTGCCACCCATGACTTCACCAAGTCGTTCCCCCTGGAGCGCTTTGGCACCACGGCCGACGACCTGGCGCGCTGGGAGGCGACCCGGCGCAACAACCCGCCGCTGTCGCACCCGGTGGTGCGCACGCATCCGGTAAGCGGTCGCAAGGCATTGTTCGTCAATGAAGGCTTCACCACACGCATCAATGAGCTGAGCGAGCTGGAGAGCGAGGCGCTGCTCAAACTGCTGTTCGCCCATGCGACGCGGCCGGAGTTCAGCATCCGCTGGCGTTGGCAGGAAAATGACGTGGCGTTCTGGGACAACCGGGTGACCCAGCATTTTGCGGTGGATGATTACCGGCCCAATCGGCGGGTGATGCACCGGGCGACCATCCTTGGGGATGCGCCTTTCTGAGATTTCCTGTACCGGCCTCTTCGCGGGTGAACCCGCGAAGAGGCCGGTACAGGTTATTACCTGACCAGATGCAAGAACTGCATGTGCCGTTCGTACTGGTCGAGGATGTCGTTGATGATCTGCTCCTTGCTGTAGCCCACCAGGTCGTAGTTCTGGCTGCCTTCGCTCAGGTGCACTTCGGCCCGGTAGTAACGGCGGTTCTTCAACTCCTGCGTGCCCAGCCCACCCAACGCGAACGACGGTGTGAAGTAGCCACGCATCTGCACCTGATAGATGAACGGCTGCTCTTCGCCATGGCCTACCTTCAGGCTGACGTTGTCATGGCTCGGGTCGTCCTGGGTCACCAGCACCAGGCCCTTCTGCTCGAACACCTCACGCACATCGGCAATCGCCGGGCGCACCACGTCGTCCATGAAGCGATACACCTCGTCCCGCGACGGGAAGTGCACGGCCTGGCTCAGGCGTTGGCGCCAGCCACCGCGGCCACGGCGTGACTGGGCGAAGGGTGCCAGCGAATGCATCTGCGCGATCTGCCGCTGGCCCTCCAGGTAGAAGGCCTTGTGCAGCCCCCACATCATGCACAGCAGGATCAGCGAGAACGGCAGTGAGGTCAGCACCACTGCCGACTTCAGCGAATCGATGCTGCCGGCGAACAGCAGGCCGCTGGTGATCAGCGCCGTCATCGCGCCCCAGAAGATACGCAGCCAGTTCGGCCCGTCTTCGTCAGCACCGCCGCCCTTGGCGGACAGGGTCGACAGCACCACCGTGCCGGAATCGGCCGAGGTGACGAAGAACACGAAACTGATGAACACCGTCACGGCGATGACTACCTTGCTCCACGGGTAGGTTTCCAGGAGCAGGTACAGGCTCATCGACGGGTTGTCCAATGCCGACTGGCCGAGCGCGGTCATGCCATGGTTGATCACTTGGTCCAGCGCGCTGTTGCCGAAGATCGACATCCACGCCAGGGTGAAGCCCAGCGGAATCAGCAACACGCCGAAGACGAATTCACGGATGGTGCGGCCACGCGAGATGCGCGCAATGAACAAGCCCACGAACGGTGCCCAGGCAATCCACCAGGCCCAGTAGAACACCGTCCAGCCACCCAGCCAGTCACGTTGCTCACCGTAGGCATACACATCGAAGCTCTTGCGCGGCAAGGCGCCGAGGTAATCGCCCAGGTTCTGGATCAGGGTATTGAACAGATGCTGGGTAGGCCCGGCGAACAGCACGAACAGCAGCAGCGCGCAGGCCAGGAACAGGTTGATGTCGCTCATCACCCGCACGCCCTTTTCCACCCCCGCCACCGCGACCGCCACTGCCGCGCCCATCATCAGCGCGATCAGGATCACCTGCACCCATTGGCTATGGCTGATGCCGAACAGGTAGTCGAGGCCGGCGTTCAGGTGCAGCACACCAAAACCCATGTCTGCGCCCAGGCCGAATACCGTGGCGATGATGCCGAAACCATCCACGGCATAGCCGATCGGGCCGTTGATGCGCTTGCCGATCAACGGATACAGCGCCGAACGCAAGGCCAGCGGCAGGTTGTGCCGGTAGGCGAAGTAGGCCAGCGCCATGCCGACGAAGGCAAACACACCCCAGCCATGCAGGCCCCAGTGCAGGAACAGGATTTCCATCGCCTGGCGCCCTGCCTCGGCCGTGCCGCCTTCGCCCTGGGGCGGGGTCAGCATGTGGGTCAGCGGTTCGGAGACACAGAAGAAGAACAGCGTGATGCTGATACCGGCGGCGAACAGCATGCCGGCCCAGGACAGGTAACTGAACTCGGGTTCGTCATGGTCGGCACCGAGCTTGATCTTGCCGTAGCCAGACAAGGCGGTGACCACCACGAACACCAGGTACAGGGTCATGGCCAGCATGTAGTACCAGCCGACCGTGTTGGCCGCCCAGTTCTGCGCCGCCAGCAACCACTCGCCGGCCGCCTGCGGGAAGGCTATGACCACCAGCCCGAAGAGGAGAATGAATGTTGCCGCGAAGTAGAACACCGGCGGGTTCATGCGGATCTTGCCGGAGGCAAGGGATGGGGACGGTGCACTCATGAGACAGGCACCTCGTCGATCGACGTGAGGTTCGGAATGAACGGGTTCAGCAAAGGAATCCTCCTGTTGAACACCGGCAGCGGACCAGCGTTTTTCATTGAACAAGCGTTCAAGTTAAACATGGATCGGCTTTCAAAGCGAACCGGGGCGCCGATTGGTGCCCTCCTGCAATGGCCTCTTCGCGGGTAAACCCGCTCCGACAGGGACCGCACCACACTAGGCGTTACGCTATCTCTGTAGGAGCGGCTTCAGCCGCGAAAGGGCCGGCACAGGCTAAGCAAAACTCAATTCTTGTCCTGGCAATCCAGCTGCAGGTTGGCTTGGGTGATGTTGCTTTCGGCCGGCACGCTGCGCGTCAGCCACACGTTGCCGCCAATGGTCGAGCCCTTGCCGATGGTAATCCGCCCCAGGATCGTCGCCCCGGCATAGATCACCACGTCGTCCTCGACGATCGGATGGCGAGCCAGCCCCTTGTGCAGCGTCCCCGATTCATCGCTCGGGAAGCGCTTGGCGCCCAGGGTCACGGCCTGATAGATACGCACCCGCTCACCTATGATCGCGGTCTCGCCAATCACCACACCGGTACCATGGTCGATGAAGAAGCTCTGGCCGATCTGCGCACCGGGGTGAATGTCGATGCCCGTGGCCGAATGCGCCAGCTCCGAACTGATCCGCGCCAGCAGCGGCAAACCGGCCTGGTAAAGGTGGTGGGCCAGACGGTGATGGATGATCGCCAGGATCCCCGGATAGCACAGCAGTACCTCGTCCACACTGCGCGCGGCCGGGTCGCCGTGATAAGCCGCCAGCACATCGGTATCGAGCAGCACGCGCAGCCCCGGCAGGGCCGCCGCGAAATCCTGGATCAGGCGCAGGGCCTGGGCATCGACGCCCTCCAGTTCCGTCTTGCTCTGGCGGGCGGCGTAACGCAGTTCCAGCCGCGCCTGGGCCAGCAACGCGGTCAGCGCCGCGTCGAGGGTATGGCCAACGTAGAAATCCTCGCTCTCTTCGCGCAGGTCGACCGGGCCCAGGCGCATCGGGAACAGCGCCCCGCACAGCTGTTCCAGGATCTGCCGCATGGCCTCGCGCGACGGCAGCTCGCGCCCGCCCTGCTCGCCGCTGCTGCGGCCGTTGCGGCTACGCCATTGTTCGCGGGCGCCGCGCAAGCCACTGACGATGCTCTGCAGTTGCCAGTGCCCAGATGATGGTTGTTCGCTCACGGTGTTCTCCTGCCCAGGGTGGCCAATCTGTCGTTATGCAATCCACTCTACGGCAATCCGCCTCTTGGAAAAAACAACGCTTTATTCCATCCTGCGCTAAGTCAGGCATAAGCCGCGATGACGGTGCCTGCATCCTGGCCTACCCTCAAAGCAGCCAAAACCCGGCACAGATCAAAAATGGATATAACAAAATAAGTTTTTATTATTTCCTGACCTATAAAGCCAACTCTATAGTCGCCACCCACTACTTCCACAACAAGCGCGGGGCCATGCCATGTCGAAATTTGCCAAACCGCTTCTCAACGCCAGCCTGGCCATCCTGCTGGGTGCCGGCCTGCTCAGCCATGCCTTCGCCGGCGAGCAGCTGAAGACCATCAAGGACAAAGGCGTGATCAACGTCGGCCTTGAGGGTACCTACCCACCGTTCAGCTTCCAGGATGAAAACGGCAAGCTGACCGGCTTCGAGGTCGAGCTGTCCGAACTGCTGGCCAAGGAGCTGGGGGTCAAGGCCAAGATCCAGCCGACCAAGTGGGACGGCATCCTCGCCGCGCTGGAGTCCAAGCGCCTGGACGTGGTGGTCAACCAGGTGACCATCTCCGAGGAGCGCAAGAAGAAATACGACTTCTCCGAGCCTTACACCATCTCCGGCATTCAGGCGCTGATCCTGAAGAAGAAGGCCGAGCAGCTGAACATCAAGAGCGCGCAGGACCTGGCCGGCAAGAAAGTCGGTGTCGGCCTGGGTACCAACTACGAGCAATGGGTGAAGCAGGACGTGCCAAAGGCAGACGTGCGCACCTATGAAGACGACCCGAGCAAGTTCGCCGACCTGCGCAACGGCCGCATCGACGCCATCCTGATCGACCGCCTGGCAGCGCTGGAGTACGCCCAGAAGGCCAAAGACACCCAACTGGCTGGCGACGCCTTCTCGCGCCTGGAAAGCGGCGTAGCGCTGCGCAAGGGCGAGCCTGAGCTGCTGGAGGCGATCAACAAGGCCATCGACAAGCTCAAGGCCGACGGCACGCTGGCCAATCTGTCCGAGAAATACTTCGGTGCCGATGTCACCAAATGATCGCTGAAAGCCTGCAACTCGTCGCCGACTCCACGCCCTTCTTGCTGAAGGGCGCGGGTTACACGGTGCTGCTCAGTGTGGGCGGCATGTTCTTCGGCCTGGTGCTGGGCTTTGCCCTGGCGCTGATGCGGCTGTCGAAGATCTTGCCGCTGAACTGGCTGGCACGCATCTACGTGTCGTTTTTCCGTGGCACGCCGCTGCTGGTGCAGCTGTTCGTGATCTACTTCGGCATGCCGCAGATCGGCATCGAGCTCGACCCTATCCCGGCCTCGCTGATCGGCCTGTCACTGAACATGGCGGCTTACATCTGCGAAATCCTGCGTGCGGCGATCTCCTCGATCGACCGTGGCCAGTGGGAAGCCGCGGCCAGCATCGGCATGACCCGCACCCAGGCCATGCGCCGGGCGATCCTGCCCCAGGCACTGCGCACCGCGCTGCCACCACTGGGCAACAGCTTCATCTCGCTGGTCAAGGACACCGCGCTGGCCGCGACCATCCAGGTGCCCGAGCTGTTCCGCCAGGCCCAGCTGATTACCGCGCGCACCTTCGAAGTATTCACCATGTACCTGGCCGTTGCAGTGATCTACTGGATCCTCTGCAGCATCCTCGCGCACTTCCAGAACCGCATGGAAGCGCGGGTCAACCAGCACGACCAGGAGCAATGAAATGATCGTCGCCAAAGGCCTGACCAAGCAGTTCAAGGGCCAGACCGTGCTCAACGGCATCGACCTGACCGTGCAACCCGGTGAAGTGGTGGCCATCATCGGCCCCAGCGGCTCGGGCAAGACCACCTTCCTGCGTTGCCTCAACCTGCTGGAAACCCCGGATGCCGGGCAGATCCAGATCGGCGACATCAGCATCGATGCCAACCGCCCGCTCGGCGGCCAGCAGAGTGCGATCCGCCGCCTGCGCCAGCAAGCTGGCTTCGTGTTCCAGAACTTCAACCTGTTCCCCCACCGCACTGCGCTGGAGAACGTCATCGAAGGCCCGGTGATCGTCAAGAAGACCTCTCGCCAACAGGCCATCGACCTGGGACGACGGTTGCTGGCCAAGGTCGGCCTGGCGGGCAAGGAAGACGCCTATCCAAGGCGCCTTTCCGGTGGCCAGCAGCAGCGCGTGGCCATTGCCCGTGCGCTGGCCATGGAGCCTGAAGTGATCCTGTTCGACGAGCCCACCTCGGCCCTCGACCCGGAACTGGTCGGCGAGGTGCTGGCGACCATCCGCGGCCTGGCCGAGGAGAAGCGCACGATGATCATCGTCACCCACGAGATGAGCTTTGCCAGGGATGTGGCGAACCGGGTGATCTTCTTCGACAAGGGCGTGATCGTGGAACAGGGCGAGGCCAAGGCGCTGTTTGCCAGCCCGAAGGAAGAGCGCACCCGGCAGTTCCTGCGCAAGTTCCTCGGGACTGCTGCCTCCGAGTAAACCTCACCGGCCCTTTCGCTGGGCAAGCCCGCTCCTACAGGGACTGCGATTCCTTTGTAGGAGCGGGCTTGCCCCGCGAAGAGGCCGGCACGTCCAATACAATTTCCCTCTTCTATACATATTCCAAAGAGTTAGCTCATAAACCTTTGATAAGCCTTTAGGGTATATGAACCGGACCACCGGACCAGCAAAAGTCTGTCGCCATCAGCTGAAGCGACGCATCCACTTTGTGAGGTTCGGTTCTGATGACCACCCAGCCAAATATCCCATTCCACAGCGATCTCGACAGCTCGCCCCTGCTGCTGCCGGCCAAGGTACTGCGTAACGACGCCGAAGCCCTGCAAGCCGCCCGTGAGCTCGCCGAGACCGCCCGCGAGCAGGCCGCCCGCCGCGACCAGCAACGCAAGCTGCCATGGGCAGAAATCGAACAGTTCACCCGCAGCGGCCTGGGCAGCATCAGCGTGCCCAAGGCCTATGGCGGCCCCGACGTCTCGTTCGAAACCGTCGCCGAGGTGTTCCGCCTGATCAGCGCCGCCGACCCGGCCCTGGGGCAGATCCCGCAGAACCAGTTCGGCATGCTGCAACTGCTGCGCCTGACCGCTACCGAGGCCCAGCAGGCGCTGATCTTCCGCAGCGTGCTAGACGGCTGGCGCATCGGCAACGCCGGCCCCGAGCGCGGCACCAAGGACACCCTGACGCTCAAGGCGAGGATCACCCGCAGCGGTGACGGCTATCGCATCAGCGGTGAGAAGTTCTACTCCACCGGCGCGCTGTTCGCCCACTGGGTGGCGGTCAAGGCTCTGGACGACGAAGGCCGCCAGCGCCTGGCGTTCGTCCGCCGTGGCAGCCCGGGGCTGCGCATCGTCGACGACTGGTCCGGCTTCGGCCAGCGCACCACCGCCAGCGGTACCGTGCTGCTCGATCAGGTTCCGGTCGATGCCGAACTGGTCATCGACAACTGGCGCCAGCGCGATATCCCCAACATCCAGGGTGCGGCCTCGCAGCTGATTCAGGCCGCCATCGATGCCGGTATCGCCGAGGCAGCCATCGACGACGCCATCACCTTCGTGCGCGAAAAATCCCGGCCGTGGATCGAGGCCAAGGTCGAGCGCGCCAGCGATGACCCCTACGTGATTGCCGACATCGGCCGCCTGAAACTTGAACTGCATGCTGCCGAGGCGCTGCTGCGCAAGGCCGCGCGGGTGCTCGACGAGGTCAATGCCGGGCCGATCGATGCTGCTGCCGCAGCGCGGGCATCGATTGCCGTGGCCGAGGCCAAGGTACTGACCACGGAGATCTCGCTGCAGGCCAGCGAGAAACTGTTCGAGCTGGCTGGCAGCCGCGCCACCCTGGCCGAGTTCAACCTCGACCGGCACTGGCGCAATGCCCGGGTGCACACCCTCCACGACCCGGTGCGCTGGAAGTACCACGCAGTGGGCGCTTACCACCTCAACGGCACCCTGCCCGCCCGGCATTCCTGGATCTGACTGGCGGGCCCAGGGGTTGCGTTGCAGCCCCATGGCCCCGGAGAACAGCATGACAACATCCGTAATTACCAGCGACAGCCAGGCCCTGGCTGTCGCCGAGCAAGTCGCCCAGCAACTCAAACGGGACAGCGCCCTGCGCGACCGCGAACGCCGCCTGCCCCACGCCGAACTGGAACTGTTCACCCGTTCCGGCCTGTGGGCCATCAGCGTCCCGAAAAGCTTCGGCGGCGCAGGCGTGTCCAACGTCACCCTGGCCCAGGTCATCGCCCGCATCGCCCAGGCTGACGCATCCCTTGGCCAGATTCCGCAGAACCACTTCTATGCCCTCGAAGTGCTGCGGGTTAATGGCAGACCCGAGCAGCAGCAGCGCCTGTACGCCGAAGTACTGGCCGGCCGCCGTTTCGGTAATGCCCTGGCCGAACTGGGTACGAAAACCGCCCACGACCGCACCACTCGCCTGACCCACGACGGCGCCGGTTACCGCATAAACGGCCGCAAGTTCTACGCCACCGGGGCGCTCTATGCGCAACGGATCCCGACCTCGGTGATCGACGACCAAGGCCGCCAGCAGCTGGCCTTCGTCCCCGCCGACAGCCAGGGCCTGCAGGTGATTGACGACTGGAGCGGTTTCGGCCAACGCACCACTGGCAGCGGCTCGGTGACCTTCGACAACGTCTGGGTCGATGCCAACGACGTGGTGCCGTTCCAGAGTGCTTTCGAGCGCCCGACGCCGGTCGGCCCGCTGGCGCAGATTCTCCACGCTGCCATCGATACCGGTATCGCCCGCGCCGCGCTGGAGGACGCGCTGCACTTCGTGCGCACGCGCAGCCGGCCATGGGTCGACTCCGGTCTAGACAAAGCCAGCGACGACCCACTGACGCTGAAAAGCTTCGGCCAGCTGGTAATCCGCCTGCATGCCGCTGAAGCCTTGCTCGAACGTGCTGGCGAGATTCTCGACCGCGCCCAGGCCGACAGCACTGCCGACACGGTGGCCGCGGCCTCCATCGCCGTTGCCGAAGCACGGGCCATCAGCACGGAAGTGTCCCTTGCCGCCGGCACCACGCTGTTCGAACTGGCCGGCAGCCAGGCCACCCTGGCCGAACACAACCTCGACCGCCACTGGCGCAACGCCCGCGTGCACACCCTGCACGACCCGGTGCGCTGGAAGTACCACGCCATCGGCAACTACTACCTGAACAACACAAACCCTCCACGCCGGGGGACCATCTGATGCCCAAGCAGATCCTGCTCAATGCCTTCAACATGAACTGCATCGGGCACATCAACCACGGCCTGTGGACCCACCCAAGGGACACCTCGACCCAGTACAAGACCCTGGAATACTGGACCGACCTGGCGCGCCTGCTGGAGCGTGGGCTGTTCGACGGGCTGTTCATCGCCGACATCGTCGGCACCTACGACATCTACGGCAATTCCGTGGACGTCACCCTGAAGGAGTCGATCCAGCTGCCGGTCAACGACCCGCTGCTGCTGGTCTCGGCCATGGCTGCCGTCACTCGACACCTAGGGTTCGGCCTCACCGCCAACCTCACCTACGAGGCGCCGTACCTGTTCGCCCGACGCCTCTCTACCCTCGACCACCTGAGCAATGGCCGGGTCGGCTGGAACATCGTCACCGGTTACCTCGACAGCGCCGCCCGCGCCATGGGCCTGGAGCAACAGCCCGAGCACGACCGGCGCTACGACCAGGCCGATGAATACCTGCAGGTGCTGTACAAGCTGCTGGAAGGCAGCTGGGCCGACGACGCCGTGGTCAACGACCGCGAGCGCCGGGTCTACGCCGAGCCGGGCAAGGTGCGCAAGGTGCGCCACCAGGGCGAGTTCTACAAGGTCGAGGGCTACCACCTGTGCGAACCCTCGCCACAGCGCACGCCGGTACTGTTCCAGGCAGGCAGCTCGCCGCGCGGCCTGGCCTTTGCCGGCAACCATGCCGAGTGCGTGTTCATCAGCGGCCAGGACAAGGCCGCTACCCGCGCCCAGGTCGACAAGGTACGCGCGGCCGCCCAGGCGGCCGGCCGCGATCCACAGGCGGTAAAGGTGTTCATGGGCATCACGGTGATCGTCGCGCCCACCGAGCAGCAGGCCCAGGCCAAATATGCCGAGTACCTGCAGCATGCCAGCGCCGAAGCCGGCGTGGCGCACTTCGCCGCCTCGACCGGCATCGACTTTGCCGCCTACGGACTGGACGAGCCGATCGGCGCCAGCAAGGGCAACGCCATCCAGTCAGCCACTCGCCAATTGCAGGAAAACGCCTGGACCCGCCGCCGCCTGCTGGAGCAGCACGCCCTCGGCGGGCGCTATGTCACCTTGGTCGGCGCACCCGATCAGGTAGCCGAACAGCTGATCGCCTGGATCGACGAAACCGGCCTGGACGGCTTCAACCTGACCCGTACCGTCACCCCGGAAAGCTACGAGGACTTCATCGACCTGGTGGTCCCGCAACTGCAGCAACGTGGCCGCTACAAGACCGCCTACACCGACGGCACCCTGCGCGAGAAGCTGTTCGCCAGCGACCACCCGCACCTGCCCGCCGACCACCCCGGTTCCACTTACCGCAACACCCCAACCCCTGCCCCGACTGGAGCCCTGCACCATGCTTGAGAAACTGTTCCGGCCCGTCGCGGCCATCGCCATCACCCTCGGCCTGTCCGCCAGCGCGTTCGCCGCCGAGCCGCTGAAGATCGGCACCACCGCGGCCTTTGCCATTCCCCTGGAAGCGGCGGTGGAAGAAGCCCACAAGCAAGGCCTGGAAGTGAAGCTGATCGAGTTCAGCGACTGGATCGCGCCAAATGTCAGCCTTAACAGCGGCGACATCGACGTGAACTACTTCCAGCACATCCCCTTCCTGGAGAATGCCAAGGCTGCAGCCGGTTTCAACCTGGTGCCCTACGCCCCGGGGATCATCAATAACGTCGGCCTGTACTCGAAGAAGTACAAGAGCTTCGCCGAACTGCCCGAAGGCGCCAGCGTGGCCATCGCCAACGACCCGATCAACAGCGGCCGTGGCCTGCAGCTGCTGGCCAAGGCCGGCTTGATCACGCTCAAGCCGGGTGTCGGCTACAAAGCCACCGAAGATGACATCGTCGCCAACCCGAAGAAGCTCAAGATCCTCCAGGTCGAAGCCGTGCAACTGGTGCGCGCCTATGACGACGCCGACCTGGTGCAGGGCTACCCGGCCTACATCCGCCTGGCCAACAGCTTCGATGCCACCTCTGCGCTGCTGTTCGACGGGCTGGAAAACAAGGAATACGTGATCCAGTTCGTCATCCGCCCGCAAAGCAAGGACGACCCGCGCCTGGCAAAGTTCGTCGACATCTACCAACACTCGCCTGCCGTGCGTGCAGCGTTGAACAAGGCCCATGGCAACCTGTACCAGGCCGGTTGGGAAGGCTGACATGAGCCAGGCCAACGCGCTCAGGGCGCCCACCGCACAACCATCGCCGCCAACGGCCAGGGAGCAGGCCCTGCGCCCGGAGGTCAACGAAGCCCACGTCCGCTTCATCGGCCTTGGCAAAACCTACCCGGGCCAGCAACAGCCGGCACTGCAGGGCATCGACCTGAACATCCGCCGCGGTGAGATCTTCGGCATCATCGGCCGCAGTGGCGCGGGCAAGTCATCGCTGCTGCGCACCATCAACCGCCTCGAACAGCCGAGCCAAGGCCGCGTGCTGATCGATCAGGTAGACATTGCGCCGTTCGACGAAGAGCGCCTGGTGGCGCTGCGCCGGCGCATCGGCATGATCTTCCAGCACTTCAACCTGATGTCGGCCAAGACCGTGTGGCAGAACGTCGAGCTGCCTCTGAAGGTGGCGGGCGTGGCCAAGGCCGAGCGCCAGCGCAAGGTCCGCGAACTGCTGGAGATGGTTGGCTTGCAGGAAAAGCATCACGTCTATCCGGCGCAGCTGTCTGGCGGGCAGAAGCAGCGCGTCGGCATCGCCCGGGCGCTGGTGCATGACCCCGAGATCCTGCTGTGCGACGAAGCCACCTCGGCGCTGGACCCGGAGACCACGGCGTCGATCCTCGAACTGCTGCGCGACATCAACCAGCGCCTGGGCCTGACCGTGGTGCTGATCACCCACGAAATGGCAGTGATCCGTGACATATGTCACCGCGTGGTGGTGCTGGAGCGTGGCGCGATCGTCGAACAGGGCGAGGTCTGGCGCGTGTTCGGCAACCCCCACCATGAAGTCACCCGGACCCTGCTCGCCCCGTTGCAGACCAAACTGCCCGCGGCTTTGCAGGCAAAACTGCGCGCCAGCCCAGCGGGCCATGACAGCGCAGTGGTGCTCAAGCTCACCCTGCTGGGCGAGCCGGCATTGTCCGAGCTGTTCAGCGAACTGGGCGGACGCGTGCGCCTGCTGCAGGGCGGTGTGGAGACCATCGGCGAGCATGCGCTCGGGCAGCTTATCCTGTCGATTCAGGGCTCGCCGCATGACACCCATCAATTGCTCGCACGCGCCCGCCGCTGGGCCGAAGACGTGGAGGTACTGGGCCATGTGGTTTGATCGCTTGCTTGAAGGCTTGCTCGACACGTTGCTGATGGTCGGCGTGTCCTCGCTGGTCGCGCTGCTGGTGGGGGTGCCGATGGCGGTGCTGCTGGTCACCAGCGACAAGGGCGGCATCTTCGAGGCACCGCTGCTGAACCGGGTACTGGGTGCCTTCGTCAATCTGTTCCGCTCGATCCCGTTCCTGATCCTGATGGTCGCGCTGATTCCCTTCACCCGGCTGGTGGTGGGTACCACCTATGGCGTGTGGGCTGCCGTGGTGCCACTGACCATTGCCGCGACGCCGTTCTTCGCACGGATTGCCGAGGTCAGCCTGCGCGAAGTCGACCATGGCCTGGTGGAGGCAGCGCAGGCCATGGGCTGCCGGCGTTGGCACATCGTCTGGCACGTCCTGCTGCCCGAGGCGCTGCCGGGGATCGTCGGTGGGTTCACCATCACCCTGGTGACGCTGATCAACTCGTCAGCCATGGCCGGGGCGATTGGCGCGGGTGGGCTGGGGGATATTGCCTATCGCTATGGGTATCAGCGCTTCGACAGCCAGATCATGCTGACCGTGATCGCCATGCTGGTGGCCTTGGTGGCGCTGATCCAGCTGGGTGGGGACCGGTTGGCGAAAGGCTTGAACAAGCGTTGAAGCATGGGGCCGCAAAGCGGCCCCCGCATTTTCAGCCCCAGTGCAGATCCGCAGCCGGCACCGGCCTCCCGAACCAGTACCCCTGGCCCAGCTGGCACTGCTGCTCAAGCAGAAACCGCGCCTGCTCCGCCTGTTCAATGCCCTCGGCATGCACCTGCATGCCCATGCTCCGCGCCAGTGCGACGATCACCCGGACGATGGCGATGTCGTCATCATCCAGCGGCAAGCCGGCCACGAAGCCTTGGTCGATCTTCAGCTTCTGCACCGGCAGGCGCTTGAGCCGCAGCAGCGACGAATACCCCGTGCCGAAGTCATCGATGGCCAGGTTCAACCCCAGCTCACGCAGGCGGTGCAACTGCTCCAGCGCCACTTCCGGGTCTTCCATGACCGCACTCTCGGTCACTTCCAGTTCCAGTAACGCCGGGTCCAGCCCGGTTTGATGCAGTACATCGGCCACCTGCCGGTACAACTCACGCTGGCCGAACAAGCGGCTGGAGATGTTGACGGCAACGAACGCCAACGTCCGCCCATCCTGCTGCCACCGCACCATCTGCCGGCAGGCTTCGCGCAACACCCAGGCATCGATCTCGGCAATCAGGCCGGTGCGTTCGGCGATGGGGATGAAATCGCTTGGCGGAACCAACCCACGCTGCGGGTGCTGCCAACGGACCAATGCCTCGACACCGACCATCTGTGCGGTAAACAGGTCATGCACCGGTTGGTAGAACACCCGCAGCTCATCATTGGCCAGCGCCCGGCGCAACTCGCTTGCGGTTTCCACCCGGTGCTGGGCGTGGGCGGTCAGCTCTTCGGTATACAGCGCATAGCAGGCGCGGCCATTACCCTTGGCCTTGAACAGCGCCGAATCGGCATTGCGCAACAACTGCTCGGCGCTCAGGGCGTCGGTGGGGAACAGGCTGATGCCCACGCTGGCACTTATGAACAGCCGGTGATCGTCGAATTCGAAGGGCTCACGCATGCGTTCGATAATGCCCTGTGCCAGCTTGCCGGCCTGGCCAACCTGCTGGCAGTTCTCGGCCAGCACACCGAACTCGTCACCGCCCAGGCGCGCCAGAGTCACGTTGCTGCCAACGGCCTCACGCAGGCGCTCGCCAACCAGCTTCAGCAACTGGTCGCCAATGGTATGGCCAAGGCCGTCGTTGATGCTCTGAAAGTGATCCAGGTCGAGCAACAGCAAGGCACAGCCGCGCTTGTTGGCCTGCGCCGCAGCCAGCGCCTGCTCGGCGCGGTCGTTGAACAGCAGGCGGTTGGGCAACCCGGTGAGCGGGTCATGGTGGGCCAGGTAGGCCAGTTCCTGTTCGGAATGCTTGATCGCACTGATGTCGCTGAACACCGCCACGTAATGGCTCAGCTCGCCGCTGTCGTCACGGATGGCGCAAATCGTCTGCCACTGCGGATAGATTTCACCGCTTTTGCGGCGGTTCCAGATCTCCCCGCTCCACTCACCCTTTTCGGCCAGGGCGGCATAGATCTGCTGATAGAACGGAACGCCGTGGCGGCCCGACTTGAACTTGCTGGGGCGATGGCCCAGCACTTCGTCCTGTTGGTAGCCGGTGATGCGCATGAAGGCGCGGTTGACGTGCACGATGAGGCCTTGGCGGTCAGTGACCAGCACACCCTCCAGGGTACTGTCGAATACCGCCGCAGCCATGCGCAGACGTTCGCGGTCCTCGCTGCGCAGGCGCGCGCCGATACCGATGAAATTGAGCAGGCGGGCGCGGGACACAAAGATCAGCAGGGCACTGACCAGCACCCACACCACCACGTTGATCTGCCGGCCCACGGTCAACGCCAGCGGGTCGTCAGACATACTGCGCAGGACCACCTCGGCCAGCACCAGCCAGAGGAACGAGAGCACCACATACAGCGCGGCCATGCGCAAGGCGTCGCGAACGGAAACAGACATGTCGGGGGGGAAAGCCCATAAAAAAGGATGGGGCATTATAAAGGCTGAAACATGCCGTGACTTCCTATCTGAAAGCGTGACTGGTTTTATTTCCCTGCCAAGGGATAATCAGACCTTTCTCCCTGCATTCCCGAGGGCTTCTACACCTATGTGGTACAACGGTCTGCTCGACTTGTCGGCCTGGCAACTGGTTGGCGTTACCCTGCTGATGACCCACGTGACCATCGTCAGCGTCACCATCTACCTGCATCGCTACTCCGCCCACCGTGCCCTGGAGCTCAACGGCGCGCTCAAGCACTTCTTCCGTTTCTGGCTGTGGCTGACCACGGCGCAGAACACCCGCGAATGGACGGCCGTGCACCGCAAGCACCACGCCAAGTGCGAAACCCCGGACGACCCGCACAGCCCGGTGTACAAGGGCCTGGGCACGGTACTGCGCAAAGGCGCCGAACTCTACCGCGAAGAGGCACGCAACCCCGAAACCTTGCGCGTCTACGGCAAGAACTGCCCTGAGGACTGGATCGAGCGCAACCTCTACTCGCGCTACAAGCTCGGCGGCATCGTGCTGATGGCGGTCATCGACCTGCTGTTGTTCGGCACCATCGGCATCACCATCTGGGCAGTGCAGATGATGTGGATTCCGTTCTGGGCCGCCGGCGTGGTCAATGGCCTGGGCCACGCGGTGGGCTACCGCAACTTCGAATGCCGCGACGCCGCCACCAACCTGGTGCCGTGGGGCATCGTCATCGGTGGCGAAGAACTGCACAACAACCACCACACCTACCCCAACTCGGCCAAGCTTTCGGTCAAGCGCTGGGAGTTCGACATGGGCTGGGCGTGGATCCGCCTGTTCTGCCTGCTGCGCCTGGCCAAGGTGCAGCGTGTCGCACCCATCGCCCACCGCGTCGAGGGCAAGGCCAGCCTGGACATGGACACCGCCATGGCCATCCTCAACAACCGTTTCCAGATCATGGCCCAGTACCGCAAGCTGGTGATCGGCCCGCTGGTCAAGCAGGAGCTGGCCAAGGTCGATGCCTCGGTGCGCCACCGCTTCCGCCGTGCCAAACGCCTGCTCTCGCGTGAAACCAGCCTGCTGGAAGACCGCCACCACGTGCGCATCGAACGCATGCTTGACCACAGCCAGGCACTGAAAACCATCTACGAGAAACGCCTGGCCCTGCAACAGATCTGGGCTCGCACCAGTGCCAACGGCCACGATATGCTCGCAGCCATGAAGGACTGGGTACACGAGGCCGAGGCCAGCGGCATCCATGCCCTGCGCGACTTCGCGGCACAGCTCAAAACCTACTCCCTGCGCCCCACCGGCGCCTGATAGCCGCTGATCGGCACGCCCCGCAACGGGGCGTGCCTGCTGGAACTTCCCTCCTGAAAATCCACTCAAACCCGGCACATCGCCCGCGTGGCGGGCCGGTTAGTGGCCGCGCGCCTCATCAATGAGAACTGCTCCGTGCTCATGGCCAAGAACCCTCCCTCATCATTTTCAGGTACACCGCCTCCCGAAGCTGCACAAACCTTGCTGGCCCTGTTCCATGCCCAGGGCGAGGTCGCCCGCCTGAGCGAGCGCGAACAGCTCTACAGCTCGCTGCTCGACAGCGTCAACGCCGTACTCTGGGCCTTCGACTGGGAAACCCGCCAGGTGCTCTACGTCAGCCCCGCCTACGAGCGCATCTTCGGTCGCCCGGCCAGCCTGGTGCTGGCCGACTACAACGAATGGCGCGACAGCATCTACCCCGACGACCTGGAGTTCGCCGAGCGCAGCCTGGCCCAGGTGCTGCTCAAAGGCGCAGTGGAAGACCGCGAGTACCGCATCCTCAACGCCAGCGGCCAGGTGCGCTGGCTCAGCGACAAGTGCTACATCAACCAGCAGGGCGACGGCGAACGGGTGATCATCGTCGGCATCGCCGAAGACATCACCGAAAAGAAGCAGCTCGAAGGCGAACTGCAGCGCCTGGCCACCACCGATGTACTGACCCAGAGCAGCAACCGCCGGCACTTCTTCGAGTGCGCCCAACAGGCCTTCGACAGCGCCCGTGAAGACGGCACGCCACTGGCCTTCCTGCTACTGGACATTGATGACTTCAAACGTATCAACGACAGCTACGGCCACCAGGAAGGCGACCAGGTGCTGCAGCGCATCGCCGACAGCGGCAAGGCCGTGCTACGCCGGGGCGATCTGTTCGGGCGGATTGGTGGCGAAGAATTCGCCGCGGTGTTCCCGGGCTGCAACGCCCAGGTGGCGGAGCAGATTGCCGAGCGGTTGCAGCGTGAGATCCAGCGGCTGGGGTTCAGCCATGGGGATGAGACGTACAACGTGACGGTGAGCCAGGGGCTGACCGGGTTGACGGATGAGGATGAGGTGCTGGATAGCTTGTTTGCGCGGGCTGATGCGGCGATGTATCAGGCCAAGCGGCAGGGTAAGAACCGGATTGTGCGTGGGTGATTGGCTCGAAGCAGATGTGGTAGCAACTGTCTTGCTCAATTTCTGAAATCTAGCTCGCCCCTGTGGGAGCGGGCTCGCGATGCGCTGCGCAAGCAGCGCCCAATCCCACAGGCCCTACCCCATCAACGCCGGAGCTGGTCCAGAATCATCAAGTGGACATCCATGTCGACCTTCACCAAATGCTCAAGATCGGCACGTCCGCCAATGCACAATGCTGGCTCAAAAGCGTACATTTGGTTTTGTTGATTGCCCCAAGCTTGCTCAATGCCCGCTGAACAAGGGCACTCCCGCACGGTCCTTGAAATCGAAATACTGAGGAATGGCCGTACCGAACAGAACACCCACAGCCGTGTCAGGGTTCGGATCACGTTTTCTCAACTGATTTTTTAGCGCGACGACTCCGCCCGCCAAACTGGAGACAGTGATAGTGCGCTGATAGCGTTCGCCCCACGCATACAAAGAACCAAACGCACTCCTGGCGATCACGTGATAGTTATCAGTCTCAGCAAACTCAGTGCCTTGGAGCATCCTGTCGAGCGCTTCTTTGTAAGCGTCCGGGTCCACGGTCCAGAAAAGACCATGGGCGTAAGAGGCCCAGCCCTCTTCCTGCCAATACCTCAAAAGCGCTTCGGGCAGTTTAGAGCGATATTTTTCGACACGTGAATGTGGAGCGGCTTTACGTGTACACGCCTCTCCGAAAACCTCGATAAATTGCTGAAAAAACTCGTCTCTCACGTTGCTCTTCCTCTGAGCCGCTCCAGCTTTACACTCACATCCTTCAAGCATTTACCACACCAGCAACTGGCCATACACCTCAGTCATATCTGAAGTCAGCACTGAATTTAGCCGTCCGTAGATCCAGCTTGATCCGGCACCCTCTCCAAGGCTTGCCTTGCTCGAACAAATTGTTCTGCGCAAAAAACGCTCTGAGCTTTACCAACTGCAGTAGAAGGTCTCTGCTGACACGCCCACTTTCAGGCGTGAACCACTGCGTGTCGCCACCTTCGATGTCGTAGTCGAACAGCATCTTCCCATGGTCCCCTTCAGGAGACACCTGTGCATCCAGATACACGACCGTCGCATGCTCCGGTGCAATGGCCAGCAAAATTTCGCCTATGCTTTGATAGATTTCGTTGTCACTAGTCATATGCCCCCCGGAGCATTGATGAAGATTTCCTGAACGGGGCGCCCTCGCCCTATCTGATAGTCCACCGTGAAGCTGTCGGGCCTCACGGACGAGCCTGTGTAGTTGGGCTCGATTTTAACACTCACAGAATCACCTTTCTTCAACGCACTGGCCCATTCATTCTCCATCACCTTCCAAGCGCCTTTGTTCAGATTGCCATTCATGGGCAAAATGTTGAGGCTTTCGCCTGGGCCGTTGAAAATACTTGCGATGAGGTGCCCACCTTCATCGCCCTCGACTCCACATTTGCCTGCCTTGCATTGCTGATATTTGTTGCGGTCCTTGGTGTTGAGTGTGAGGGTGGACTCCACCTTGTCCACTCGGCCCAGTTCATCAGTGCGATAAACCTTGTCCCCGTCCACCTTGTACACGGTATTCGGCTCAGGCTTGTTCAGCCCCTTGGCCCAATCACCCTTACTCCCCGACTCCATCTCAACAACGCGCAGCGGCGGTTTAACTGCAGACTCAGGCAGCATCGATGAGAAGTCACCTGGGTTCTTCACCGTCTGGCCGTTGAGCGTGACAGTCTGAGAACCGTATCCGGCAGGTTGACTGGCGCTATATGGACCGTCCTTGGCGGCCCATTCCAGGTTCTTCAGCGTTTGCCTTTCGGCCATCTGTTCAAGCTTGTCAGTGCCAAGTTTCACACCTGCCTTGGCCAACTTGACACCGCCTTTAGCGACTCCTCCTACGCCTGTAACCAGCCCACCGACGTCCCATACAAGCTCACCAAGGTCACGTCCCAGTTGCATGGCGTTATCGTCTCCACCTTCGATGAGCGCCGTTTCGATCCTGGCAAGCTTTTCCTGAAGCTGCTGGCGTACTTCAGCCGGATACCCTGCGAGCACTTGCGGATCGTCGATCAACTTGCCGATAGCTTTGACAGTGTCTACAGGGTGAAGGAACAACTGGACGAACCCTTGGACATCATCGAAACCAGACTCCACAAGCCCTGCACCAATGCCTGTCTGGGTCAGCAAGTCCTGCCTTTTGCTGATGAACCCCCACTTGGCTATCACCTGCATCTTGGCAAGTACGCCGTCAGCTTCTTCTACCTCCTTCTTCGCCTGCACAAACTGCTGCGTGGCCAACCAGTTGTTATCCACAGCCCCCGCAGCCGCCCCGGTCGCGGTCGCGGCGTCCAGCCCGGTGGTGGCCGCAAGGCCGGTAACCAGGCTGACGATCAGGTTGCGCTTGGCCTCTCGCTGGCTTTCGCTCTCGGTCGGGCTGGCCTCGGAGAACAGCCCGGTCAGCAAGCTCGACGCGGCTGCACCTGCGGCCCCGCTGCCACAGCTCTGGCTGCTGGCCGCAGCGCCGGCGCAGGCGACGATGCCGTGGAGGGCGGCATGCAGCGGCGAGCCTTCATCGAGCGTGCCGTTGGCCACCAGATCGCCGATGTAGCCCGCGCCTTGCTGCTGCACATAGTTGACCACCAGGCCCTGCAGGAAGGCGCCGTTACCCGCGCTGATATTGCCGCTGGCGGCCGCCACCAGGGCCGTGGTGATCTGCCGGTAGGTGCCACCCGAGCCCCAGTTGCCGGCGATACCATCGGCTTGGCCGCGTAGACGCTGAGCTTCATCGCGCAGCGCCTGGGCGGCCTCGTAATCGGCAGTTGTCTTGGCTTTCGCGTCTGCCTCGTCGGCCGCCTTGCGCTTGGCATCGACCTCCTTGGCCTTGTTCGCCAGCAACGTGCCGGCCTCGTTGGCAAAGGCATTGACGATCTCGAACCCGGCGCGGATCTGCTCTTCGTCGAAGATCGGCTTGAGCGCGTTGCTGCTGTCGCGGTCGCTGGAGACATCGCGGTTGAGCTTGTGGGCCGGTCAGTGCGAATGCACTGATCGCGCGATGTGACGTGCCGCGACAGGAAAAGTTGCAGTTGAGGCGACGAAAATTAGTGGAATATCGCTAATTGCAATGGAAATCCCACAGAGAACGTCGTGTTTTGTCGCGATTGCCGGATCTTAACCCGTTGTCGGGTGGTGGCTGCGGCGGTTGCATTCGCCCTCAAGGTTCGGGGGTGTCGGGCGCGGGCTGCGGTGCTGGCTCGGCCTTTGGTTCAGGGTTCTCCACCTTGCGCAAGCGGCTCAGTTCGGGCAGGGACACCTTCAGCAAACGCGCCGTCTTGCTGTTGGCAATCTTCTCCAGCCCCTGATCCGCCGGCAGGCGCGCCAGTTGCCCGGCCAGGTTCAGGGCCAGGATTTCCCGCGAATACACCCCGCCACCCAGCTGGTAGATCGCCGCGATCAGCTCACGCAGGCTCAGCGGCAAGCGCCAGCGGGTACGCAGCGCCGAGCCGAACGCTGCGCCGAACTCATTGAGCGACAGCTGCACCCGGTCTTCGTCCAGCTCGCCGCCGGCCAGGCGCCACTCCTGCAGGCAACGCAGCACCGCCAGGTCGCCCAGGCAATGCAGCAGGCCGGCGCAATAGCAGCGCTCCTGATCCAGTTCGAGCATACGCGCCAGCGTGCGGGCGTATTCGGCCGTGTGCAGCGACAGGTTCCAGTAATGCGTGGCATGTTGGGTCAGCAGCGGGTCGCTCAGCCGCGCACTGCGCTTGAGGGTGAGGCCGAGAATGAGGTTCATGCTCTGGGTGCTGCCGAGCTTGTTCAGCGCCTGCATCAGCGTCTGCACCGGTGCGTCACGGTGCAGGCTGGCACTGTTGGCGGCGGCGATGAGCACTGCCGTGATCTGCGGGTCGTCGCGCACTTCCTCTTCGAGCACCTTGAGGTTCAGGCCCTGCGGGTTGAGCGCACGCTTGATCGCTACCTGCACATCGGTGAACAGCGGCCCGCCATCGGCGGTGGCGCGGCGTTGTTCAAGGTAGGCCGACAGGTTGGCGCCAGGCTGCAACGGCGGCACCGGGCAGGTGATCCGCTCGCCTACGGCCAGCAGCAACTCTTCCAGGCTTTTACGCAGCTTGTCCAGGTTCAGCGGCTTGCTCAGGTAAGCCGTGGGGTGCAGCGGTAGCGCTTCGCGCACACTGGCGCTATCGCTGCGGTTGCTCATGAGAATGAAAGGCAGCTCGGGACCTTTGGCGCGCACGTTGCGCAGCAGATCGAGGCCATCGCAGCCTGCCAACTCACGGGCTGCGATGATCAGGTCAGGTTTGCTGGCCAGCGCCGTCAGCGCTTGCGAGCCGTCGGCGCAGACCTGCAAGCGGGCATCACAACGCACGCTGAGCAGCATTTCGCTCAGCATATCCCGTACCCAAGGATCGCCCTCGGCGATCAATACGCAAGGTGGGGTGGGGTCTGCAGCACTCATGGCCAACTCCTGAATATCCCTGACACACAGTCCTTCGCAGCTTCCAAGGCGAATCCCTTCCACCACCATAGCCTGACCCGGCTTTTCTGGGCACAAAAAAAACCCGCCTAGGCGGGTTTTTTCATGAAGCGCATCACATCAGGCGAGTTCAGCGAAGCACTCTTCGATGATGGCCAGGCCTTTGTCCAGCAGCGCGTCTTCGGCGGTCAGCGGAACCAGGATACGCAGGACGTTGCCGTAGGTGCCGCAGGACAGCAGGATCAGACCCTTGTCACGCGCCTTGGCTACAACCTGGGCAACCGCAGCAGCGTTCGGGGTGTGGGTGCCTTTTTCGAAGACTTCCACAGCGATCATCGAACCCAGACCGCGGACGTCGCCGATGATCGGGTGCTTCTCCTGGATCTGGCGCAGGCCAGCGGTCAGGCGCTCACCAACAGCCTTGCTGCGGTCCAGCAGTTTCTCTTCCTCGAACACCTGGATAACGGCCAGGGCCGCGGCGCAGGCAATCGGCGAACCGGCGTAGGTGCCGCCCAGGCCGCCCGGAGCGATGGCGTCCATGATTTCGGCCTTGCCGCACACACCGGCCAGCGGGAAGCCGCCAGCGATGGACTTGGCGAAGGTGGTCAGGTCAGGCGCGACGCCCATCTGTTCCATGGCGAAGAAGGTGCCGGTACGGCCAGCGCCGGTCTGTACTTCGTCGGCGATCAGCAGGATGCCGTGCTTGTCGCACAGCTCGCGCAGGCGCTTCATCAGCTCTTTCGGCGCTGGCAGGAAGCCGCCTTCGCCTTGGACTGGCTCGAGGATGATCGCGGCGATGTCGCGCGGCTCGGCATCGTTCTTGAAGATGCGCTCGACCGAAGCAATGGCGTCGTCAACGCTGACACCGTGCAGTTCGCTCGGGAACAGGGCGCGGAAGATGCCGCCTGGCATCAGGCCCATGCCAGCGGAGTACGGCACGACCTTGCCGGTCAGGCCCAGGGTCATCATGGTACGGCCGTGGTAGCCGCCGGTGAAGGCGATCACACCAGCGCGGCCAGTGGCAGCACGGGCGATCTTGACGGCGTTTTCAACGGCTTCGGAGCCAGTGGAAACCAGCAGGGTCTTCTTGTCGAAGTCGCCTGGCACCAGCTTGTTGATCTTTTCGCACAGCTCGACGTAAGGCTCGTAGGCCAGCACCTGGAAGCAGGTGTGGCTGACCTTGGTCAGCTGCTCTTGCACAGCGGCAACCACTTTCGGGTGGAGGTGGCCGGTGTTCAGTACTGCGATGCCGCCGGCGAAGTCGATCAGTTCGCGGCCTTCAACGTCGATCACCGTCGAGTTCTTCGCGGATTCCACGAAGATCGGGTGGATCTGGCCGACGCCACGTGGGACGGCGGCTACACGACGTTGCATCAAGGATTCGTTGGTCTTGCTCATAAAGCCCTCATTGCGCCGATAGCAGCGCTTTTATTCGGGGGTGGCCGGGTGTGTTCGCGAACAGTATTCGTTGATCGACTGCCGTAAACGCCCTGCCCACCAGGTACTGCGATGTCAAAAAGGCCAGCGAGACGTCGCTCTCGCGCCCCGCTGGCAGAGGTAAAACCTTCTACCGGGCGATCAGACGCTGATGCACAGGTATTTGATTTCGAGGTAGTCCTCGATACCGTATTTGGAACCTTCGCGGCCCAGGCCCGAAGCCTTGATGCCGCCGAATGGCGCGACTTCGTTGGAGATCAGGCCGGTGTTGATACCGACCATGCCGTATTCCAGGGCCTCGGCGACACGGAACACGCGGCTCATGTCACGGGCGTAGAAGTACGAGGCCAGGCCGAACTCGGTGTCGTTGGACATGGCGATCACTTCGGCTTCGTCTTTGAAGCGGAACAGCGGCGCCAGTGGGCCGAAGGTCTCTTCCTTGGCGACAGCAGCGGTGTTCGGCACGTCGACCAGAATGGTCGGCTCGAAGAAGTTGCCTTCGATCAGCTTGCCACCGGACAGCACCTTGGCGCCTTTGCCTACGGCGTCTTCGATGTGTTCCTGGACCTTGGCGACAGCCTTGCCGTCGATCAGCGGGCCAGTGGTGGTGCCTTCTTCCAGGCCGTTACCGATCTTCAGCTTGGCGACAGCAGCGGCCAGCTTCTGGGCGAACGCGTCGTAGACGCCATCCTGCACGTAGATACGGTTGGCGCAGACGCAGGTCTGGCCGTTGTTGCGGTACTTGGAGATGATCGCGCCCTCGACCGCCTTGTCCAGGTCGGCGTCGTCGAACACGATGAACGGAGCGTTGCCGCCCAGCTCCAGGGAAACCTTCTTGATGTCCTTGGCGCATTCTTCCATCAGCTGGCGACCGATTTCGGTCGAGCCGGTGAAGGACAGCTTGCGTACCAGGGAGTTGCCGGTCAGCTCGCCGCCGACTTCGCCAGCGCTGCCGGTAACGACGCTCAGCACGCCAGCCGGGATGCCGGCACGGTTGGCCAGCTCGACCAGGGCCAGGGCGGAGTACGGGGTCTGCGAAGCAGGCTTGAGCACCATGGTGCAGCCAGCGGCCAGGGCCGGGCCGGCTTTACGGGTGATCATGGCGGCCGGGAAGTTCCACGGGGTGATGGCCGCGGTAACGCCGATCGGCTGCTTGATGACGATCAGGCGCTTGTCTGGCTGGTGGCCCGGGATGGTGTCACCGTAGACGCGCTTGGCTTCTTCGGCGAACCACTCGATGAACGAGGCAGCGTAGGCGATTTCGCCCTTGGCTTCGGCCAGCGGCTTGCCTTGTTCGGTGGTCATCAGGCGAGCCAGGTCGTCCTGGTTCTCGATCATCAGTTCGAACCAGCGACGCAGCTTGGCCGAACGCTCCTTGGCGGTCAGTGCACGCCAGGCCGGCAGGGCCTTGTCGGCGGCTTCGATGGCGCGGCGGGTTTCCGCGGTGCCCATCTTCGGCACGGTACCGATGACTTCACCAGTGGCCGGGTTGGTCACATTGATGGTCTGGCCGCTGTCCGCATCCAGCCACTCACCGTTGATGAAGGCTTGCTGGCGGAACAACTGAGCGTCTTTGAGCTGCATGTCGGCTTCCCGAATTGTTGATTGTGTGAAAAGCGCCCAAGGCAGGGCATCGAGCGTTTGAAATCTCAAACGAATCCTAAGCGGGTGCTGGGGTGTTGGACAATAGGCTGTTCGAAAAAAAGAACGAATGGTTGAACACCCCGGCAAAATTTCATGATTCTGCACGGAGGCAACTGGCCTGTTCGCGGGCGTGCCCGCGAAAGGGCCGGTACAGGTTAGACGAATGGGCTGAAGGAAATGTGATGGGAGGACCGACGGCCCTCCCGAAGGGAATGAATCAGAACGCCTTGGCCAGGTCGATCACCAGCGCCCGGTAACCAACGGACCCCGGCTGGCGGCTGTGCACCTTGAGCTCCACCAGCACCTCCTGGGTCCCACGGCGTACCTCGTTGAGCACCGTGGTGGTCAGCTTCTCGGGCGTGAGGAAGTTGACCGAAGCCGAATAGATGAACTGGGTATCGGTCTCTGGCCGATAGGCCACCACCGAAGTCACCGGGCTGTACCACTCGTCGCCACGCTCCTTGCCGTATTCCCACACCTGCTCGACCGTGCCCTTGGCTTCATCGATCCTGTACTCCACCGCCCGGCTGTAGTTACCGCTGAGCTTGGTGGGTGCAAAGTCGCGCCCCCAGCCGTTGTCGAACACGGTCAGCGTGCCTTTGCCGGTAAGCCAGGCGGTGTGCTGGGTCCAGGACCAGTCGAAGCCTTCGCTCTCGACGGGCGTCAGTACCTTCTCGCGCAGGCGCTGCGGCCAACCTTGGGGGGAAGCGAGAATCCACTTCACCTGCTTGTCACGGCCGATCTTCACCACACCCTGATGGCGAGCTGAAACGATGATGCTGTCGGCATCGGCGTCGTAGTCGATGGCATTGACATGGGCCCAGTTGCGCCCGGTGCCCACCCCTGGGGTATCACCGAACGGCAAGTCGCCTTCGGCCAGTTCGTTGGCCAGGCGGTCATCCTGCTTGTGCACACCTTCCGGCAACTGGATCGCCGCCTTGCCCAGGGTTTCCAGCAAGTCGCCGCGATAGGGGTCGAGGATCTGGTTCAGGTCCCAGAAGTCCAGCACGTCGCCGGCCTCGTTGACCTCGATGATGTGGTCTCGGATCGAACGCACCCGCTTGCCGTCCGGGCGACGGTAATCGCTGGTGCCGACCCGCAGCAGGTAGGTACCGTTGGCCGTCTCGCGGATCTCGTGGGAGAAGTCGGCGAACTTGTCCGGCAGGTTGCGCTGCCAGATACGCCGGCCCAGCAGGTCGAACTTGGAGTAAGTCTGGCCTTGCCCCCAGATCAGCTTGCCGTCGCGGGTCTGCTGGAAGCCCATGGTCCCGCCCAGGCCGTCGCGGCGGTTGGAGTCGTGGATCTGCTCAATGTCCAGGTACCAGCGCACGTCACCGTTGCTGTCGGAGATCCAGTTGTTGCCGACCTGGTCCCATTCCGCGGCGCCGCCCAGGCCGTTCCACTTGAAGGCACGGCCACCGGGGATGTCGCCTTGCAAGTGGTTGAACAGGTACAGGCGCTGCTCGAAACCTGGCGCCACCTTGACCGGTTCCACTTCCGGCAACGCCGCCGTCTGCTTCGCGACCACCGGCAGGCGCACGGCCGGTGCGTAGATCTGGTACTGCTCGCGGATGCGCTCGCCGTCGAGCTTGTAGGTCACTTCCACCTGGTTGACGTGGTCCGGGTACAGGCCGAATACCGGGATGCCGCCATAGGTCCACAGCGAGCGCTCGGATACCTCGTAGGCAATGTCCACACCGCGCTCGCCCTTGCCGCGCACCCGTACATGGGCGGCGCTCAGGCTGCGCCCACCGTCGCGGATGATCGCGGTCAGCGGCGCCAGGCGGTACGGGTTGACCACCACATCGCCGAGCAGCGCGTCGGTGCGCTCGGGGACCTTGGCAGTGAGGCAGGCGCCTTCGGGCAGTGCTGGGGTTTCAGTCTTGGCGTTCATGGCAAAGCTCCTTTTTACTCAGAAGTCGTAACGGGCAGTGGCGCCGAAGGTGCGCGGGGTACCGAGCACGCCGGCATACCCGCCGTTGGCGGAGTTCCACAGGCTGGTGAAATAGGTCTTGTCGCCGGCGTTCTTCACCCACAGCGACAGGTCTACCACGCCGTCGCCCTGGTCCAGGCGCACACCGGCGGAGAGGTTGACCAGCGCATAGCTGGGGATCTGGCCAAAGTCGGAATCGTCGATGGTGCCCACCGCCCGCGAGCGGAACGCATAGCTGGCAGTGACGTACGGCTCGACATGCTGGCTGGCCTGCCACTTGTATTCGCCGTTGAGGTTGGCGATGTACTTGGAAGCGCCAACCACTTGATGGCCGGACAGGTCGCAGGTGGCCGTGGCATTGGCCAGGCTCACTTCCGGCGGGCACGGTGCGTCGTCGTACTTGAGGTAGCGCACGTCGTTCCACGAACCGTTGAAGTTCACCGTCAGGCCTTTGATCGGCAACGCCGTGGCTTCGAATTCCAGGCCTCGCGAGCGCACGCTGCCTGCGTTGGCCAGGTACTGCACGCGGTTGATCTGGTCGTAGACGTTGGCCTGGTAGCCATGCACCTCGGTCCAGAACAGGTTGGTGTTGAGCTGCAGGCGGTTATCGAACAGCGTGCTCTTGAGGCCCAACTCGGCGTTGTTGGCCCGCTCGGTGCCGACCAGCAGCGAATCGGTGCCCAGGCGTGGCGCGGCGCCGACGGTGAGGTTGACGCCACCAGACTTCTCGCCGTGGGTCAGGGTGGCGTAGCCGAGCAATTGCTCGTTGAAGCGGTAGCTCAGCCCCAGCAGCCCGGAAGGGCTGAAGCTGTACTGGCTGAGGTCGCCCGAATCGTACGCCCCCACCCTGCCCTGGCGCGCAGCGGCGGCCGCACCGGTTACGGCAGCACCACCGGTTGGCGCATCGCGGGTGACCCAGGCGCTCTTTTCCTCGTAGGTGCCGCGAATGCCGGCGGTGAAGTCCAGGCGATCGGTAAGGTGCCAGGTGCCCTGGGCGAACAGCGCGTAGCTGTCGGTATCGATATGCCCATTGCCGATGGTATTGACGTTGGCCAGCGCGCCGGCCGGGGTGATGTTCCAGATGTCCGCCTGAGGGCCGTAATAGGTGAAGGACTTGTTGTCCAGGTCCTGCTTGAAGTAGTACGCGCCGAGCACATAGTCGAAGACGCCACCGGTGGGCGACGCCAGGCGGATTTCCTGGGAGTACTGCTTGTCGCGTACCGACACCCCGGCGCTGTAGAACACCGGCACATCGAGGCCGTCGTCATTACGCGGGGTGAAGTCCCACCAGCGGTAGGCGCTGATCGATGTCAGGGTGAAATCGTTGGGCAGGGTCCAGTTGGCCTCGACCGAGGTACCGCCCTGGAACACCGTCACTTGTTGGTCGGAGTCGAAGTTGACCTTGCGGTCCTTGCCCGATACCAGCGTCGCGCCTGCCTGGGCGGCCAGGCTTTCGTAGCGGTTGACGCCATTGATGGTCGGCCCGGTGCTGTACAGGCTGAGGATGCCGTTGTTGGAATCTTCTTCGTTGTACTCACCGATCCAGCGCAGGTTGAAGGTTTCGCTCGGCTTGAACAGCAACTGGGTACGAAAGCCCTGGCGTTTGCCACCGTTGAGGTCGTCGCCGTTGTGGATGTTCTTCACATAGCCATCGTCTTCGGTGTGGTAGGCACTGATGCGCCCGGCCAGCGTCTCGGTGATCGGCCCGGAGTAACTGCCCTGGGTCTGCAGGTAGCCGTCCTCGCCAATCGATTGCTGGATGCTGCCTTCCGAGTGGAAGGTCGGTTTGCGGGTGGTGATGTTCAGCACCCCCGCCGTGGTGTTCTTGCCGAACAGCGTGCCCTGCGGGCCGCGCAGGACTTCCAGCTGCTCGACATCGAGCAGGTCGAACACCGCCATGCCCGGGCGGCCGAGGTAGACGTTGTCCAGATAGATACCAACGCTGCCTTCCAGGCCATCGCTGGCCGGGTTGTTGCCCAGGCCACGAATCGAGATGCTCGACTGGCGAGCATGCACATAGGCGACGTTGGTACTGGGCACCAGCTGTTGCAGATCCTGCACACGGTAGATGCGCTGGGTTTCCAGGGTTTCGCTGCTGAGCACGCTGATGGGCGTAGGCACGCTCTGCGCGGTTTCCTCGCGGCGGCGGGCATTGACCGTGACGGTGCCAAGCTTGGCTTCCTGCTCCACGGCCGGCGTGCTGCTGACGGGTTCTTCGGCAAAGCTGCCGTTGGATGCTGCCAGCAACACGCCGGCGGCCAAGGGTTGCAAGGTGAAGCGCGACGCGCGCGCAGGCCAACGGGAAAGTCCGGACATGCAAATGCTCCTTGAGGCTGCGGCCCTGGGCGAGCATTTCCGTTGGCGGAACCGAATCGCGGTCAGTTGGGCTTATATTCTTTTAAGAGATATAAATATTTGTAAATCATATTTTGTGGAATAAGTGACTCCCTTTATAAGGGTGCTGACCCTCTTCATCAATTGCATTCGACCGAAAGTTTCCATGTAGAAAATGCATATCGACCTACGCCAGCTCCGCCACTTCATCGCCCTTGTCGAGCACCGCAGTTTCGTCGCCGCGGCGGCTGCGGTGAATCTGTCGCAATCGGCCTTCAGCCGCAGCATCCAGACCCTGGAGCACAACATCGGCTGTCGTCTGGTCGACCGTGCCAGCAAGGAGCTTTCACCCACGCGACAGGGCTTGCTGGTGCTGGAGCATTCGCGGCGGCTGGTGCATGGCGCGCATAACCTGGTCAACGAGATCCACCAGTTCAACGGCGCCACCACCGGCGTGGTGCGCTTCGGCTCCGGCCCGGCACCGGCTGGCGGCCTGGTGCCAAAGGCAGTGGCGCGCTTCGTGGCCGAGTACCCGGCAGCGCGCACCTGCTTCCATGTGGATAACTGGCAGGCGCTGAACCGCAAGCTGATCGCCGAGGAGATCGAATTCTTCGTTGCCGATACGCGTCAGTTCGAGTCCGACCCGGATTACCGCGTGCACAAGCTGGCACCGCAGCGCTGGCACTTTTGCTGCCGGGCCGGGCACCCGCTGACCGAGCAGAATGAAGTGCGCGCGCGGGACGTATTCGGTTACCCGCTAGCCACCACTTTCCGGCCGCCGAACATCCGCAAGATCCTCAGCGACCTGAGCGGCCGCCAGGACTTTCTGCCAACGGTGGAATGCGAGCATGGGTACGCGCTGCTGAACGTGGTGCTGCAATCGGACACCATTGGCATTGCCTGCAATGCCAACTTGCGGCCCTACCACAGGGAGGGGGGACTGGTGGCGTTGAAACTGGTGGACCTGTTACCGGAGCAGGAAGAGGCGTTTTACACCCGCTATGGGATAGTGAGCCGGGTGGGGTATGGCTTGTCGCCGCTGGCTCAGGGGTTGGTCAGGCAGTTGATCGCCTGTGATAGCGAAATCTAAGGGCTGACATCGGTCTCTGTGGGAGCGGGCGAGCCCGCGAACACCGGCAGAGCCGGTGCCATCAATCGCGGCGCCTGCTTCGCGGCGGTTCGACGCCTCGACATGCCCGCTCCCACAGGGTTCCTCTACAGACCTACCCCTTGCGGGTTGTCCGGCTCAACTGTCCATCTACCCCCACCGGCACTTCACCGGCCAATGTCACCCGCCGCACCACGCGCGGCTGGGTGCCGTAATCATCCACCGCATAATGCTGCGTGGCGCGGTTATCCCAGATCGCCACATCGCCCGCCTGCCAGCGCCAGCGCACGGTGTTCTCCAGCCGCGTCACATGCCCCTGCAACAGCGCAAACAGGTGCTGCGAGTCAGCCAGTGAATAACCTTTGATGCGCTTGACGAAATGGCCCAGTTGCAACGCCCGTTCACCACTGATGGGGTGCACCCGCACCACCGGGTGCTCGGTCTCGTAGACGGTCGAGGTGAATACCTTGCGATAACGCTCAAGCTTCGCCGGGTCGACATCAGGCTTGACGCTCGCATAGTCATATTCGTTGCTGTGCACCGCCCACAGCTTGTCCGCCAGCTCACGCAGCGGCTCTGGCAACTCCTGATAGGCCGCGGCCGTGTTGGCCCAGACGGTGTCGCCGCCGGAAGCCGGCGCCACCACGCTGCGCAGGATCGAGGCCTTGGGGTAGGCCTCGACGAAGGTCACGTCGGTGTGCCAGGAGTTGGCCCGCTGGCCTTCGGCGCCGTCCAGTTGCAACAGGTAGCTGGTGCCGTCCACCACTGGCACGGTGGGGTGGGCGACCGGCTCGCCGAGCAGCTTGGCGAAGCCTTCCTGGGCCTGGTCGTCCAGGTGGGTCTGGCCACGGAAGAAAATCACCTTGTGCTTCACCAGCGCAGCCTGGATGGCATCGACGGTAGCGGCATCGAGGTCGGCGGACAGCTTCACCCCACGGATTTCGGCGCCGATGCGGCCGGCAACCGGTTGGATGTCGAGTTCGAGGGCGTGTGGCGCAGAGGCTAGTGCGGCATTGCTCATGGTCGTGGTCCTTGCGGTCATGGTCGGTTTTTGGGGTTCAGCGGGCGGCCTGCACGGCCTGTTGGGATTGCAGTGCGGCATCGAGGAAACGCGGTTCGACCCACTCTGAAACCTGGAAGCCACGGCGGATCAGGCGCTCGCGGGCGGCCAGGTCGACGCCCTGCTGCAACTGGGCAATGAAATCGGCGTCCAGGCGAGGATCGAAGTAATGGGCCAGGTCTTCGTTGGCCAGGTCATCGCTGAGGATGCTGCGTGGCCAGTTGGCGTTGCTCGCGACCAGCTCGACGTAAGCCTCGCGGTTATGCTCGTCGCGCAGCCAGTTGCTGGCCTGCTCCTGGGCGTTGACCAGGCGCTGCACCAGCTCGGGGTATTTGCGAATGAAATCGCCCGTGCCAAGCAGCACCGCCTGGGTGCTGCCGGCGCCTGCCAGGTCGCGGGAGTTGACGGGCAGCTCGACCAGCCCGCGCTCACGCAGCGACAACAGGTTGGAAAGCCCCCAGGTGGCATCGATCTGTTTTGCAGCCAGCGCAGCGTTGGCGGCATTGAAGTCGAGGTTGATCACTTTCAGGTCGCGCTCGGACAACCCCTGGCTGGCCAGCGCGCTGGCGAACGACAACTGGTTGGCGGTGCCGCGGAACACCGCCACGCGCTTGCCCTTGAGGTCGTGCAGGGTCTTGATGCCGGACCCCGGCACCACGCCAAGATAGCTCTTCACCCCACGCACCCCGGCTGACAGCACGCGGGTGTCCAGGCCGTTGGCCTTGCCGACGATCGCCGCCAGGTCGCCCAGGTAGGCGAAGTCGGCCTGGCCATTGGCCAAGGCTTCGTTGACCACGGGGCCAGCGCCCTTGAAGAAGTGCCAGTCGATGCGGATGCCGTCTTTGGCAAATTCCTTTTCCAGCAGTTGCTGGTCGCGCAGTACGTCGACCACACCGCCCGCACTGTGCTTGCTGCCGGCGCTGAGGTCGGGCACCGCGATGCGGATGCTTTCCGGCCTGGCCGGCTCGGCTGCGTGGGCGCCCAGGGTAAAGGCCAGGCCGAGTGCGGTGATCAGGTGGCGAAGCGGGGTTTTCATGGCAAGGCTCCTTGGCAGGCTGCCACCGGCGATGGCCGGCGCGTTGGCCAGA
The DNA here is from genome assembly GCF_050280885.1 of Pseudomonas sp. NPDC086566. NCBI lineage: Bacteria > Pseudomonadati > Pseudomonadota > Gammaproteobacteria > Pseudomonadales > Pseudomonadaceae > Pseudomonas > Pseudomonas sp. NPDC086566. The sequence goes on along the minus strand of NZ_JBNNWD010000002.1, from coordinate 333,109 downwards.
AGCTAGGCAGGTCTTGTTAGAACCTACAAAGATCAAAACTTCATTTTTTAGTAACTGAAAGACATAAATGAGCATTCATGCGGGGCGCGGGGTGGCTTGCGGGAAACGCATGGAAAATATGAGGAAAACGCAACGTCGAGGGGGTTCCGCATGCATGGTTTGCATGCTCTTATCTCTTGAGTATTGCTTGTGTGATTTTTTAATTCCATAAGTGAATAACATTGGAACGCTTCGAGAGATGGCCGATGAATGGAGTTCTGAGCAGAGGGCGGGGCTGGCTTCGGGGGCCGCTGCGCGACCCAATCGCGACGCAAGGCCGCTCCCACAAAGGCCGCGTCTTGCCATGGGCAGTGCCGGTGTTGATTGCGCTGCTGTGGGTAGTGGCGAGCCGGCAACACTGGATGAGCGAGCAGATCCTGCCGGCGCCTTCGCTGGTGTGGCAAAGCGCGCTGGAGTTTGGCTCCGGTGAGCTTTGGGGGCACTTGTGGATAAGTCTGCAGCGGCTGTTCTGGGGGCTGTTGACGGGTGTCGGCTGTGGCTTGCTGCTCGGCACATGGCTGGGCACCTCCCGCCATGCGCAGACCTGGGTACTGCCAACCTTCGTGGCCTTGGCGCAAATCCCTACCCTGGCCTGGATCCCGCTGTTCATGTTGTTCTTCGGTATCGGCGAACTGCTCAAGCTGGTGGTGTTGGTGAAAGCCGTCGTGGTGCCGGTCACCCTGCACACGCTGGTCGGCGTGCGCGACGCCCAGCCGAAGCTGCGCGAAGCCGCCGCCGCGCTGCGCCTGCCGCGTCACTTGTTGTTCCTGCGCCTGTTGCTGCCAGCGGCCCTGCCGGCCTTTCTCACTGGGGTGCGTCTGGCCCTGGCGACCGGCTGGACCTCGTTGCTCGCCGTGGAGCTGCTGGCCTCCAGCGAGGGCATCGGCTACCTGATGGTCTGGGGCAGGCAGCTGTTCATGCTCGATCTGGTGCTGTTGTGCATCCTGGTGATCGGCCTGGTCGGCGCACTGCTGGAGCGCGGCTTCTCGACACTGGAAAGGCGCCTGCTGTTCTGGCCTCAACCAGCCACCGGCGAACAACAGCGCGGGCCCATTCCACGGGGTTGGCAAAGCCTGCTGCTGCCAGCGGCATTGCTCGCGCTGTGGCAGGCGAGCAACAGCCTGGGCTGGATCGACCCGAACATCCTCGCTTCCCCGCTGGATGTGCTGCGCGCCCTGTTCAGCGGCCTGGCCGACGGCTCGCTGCCTGAAGCCATGCTGCTGAGCCTGCAGCGCACCCTGACCGGCCTGCTCCTGGGTGGCGGCGCGGGCTTGCTGAGCGGGTTGCTGCTGGGGCTGTCGCCCAAGGCCGAACGCCTGTTCGGGCCAAGCCTGTCGGCCCTGCGGCAAGTGGCGCTGTTTGCCTGGGTACCCTTGCTCACGGCCTGGTTCGGCCTCGGCGAAGGGGCCAAGCACGTGTTCGTCGGCCTGGCGGCATTCTTCCCGCTGTTGATCGCCACCCAGCGCGGCATCGCCAGCCTCTCGCCACAACTGGGCGAAGCGGCCCGCACACTGCGCCTGAACCTGTGGCAGCGCCTGCGCCTGCTGGTGCTGCCCGGCGCCGCCCCGGCGATATTCGCCGGCTTGCGCCTGTCCTTGATCTACGCCTGGCTGGGCACCATCGGTGCCGAGTACTTCATGCCCTCGGACGGTGGCATCGCCAGCCTGATGATCGGCGCGCAGCAATTGTTCCGCATGGACCAGGTGATGGCCGCGATGGTCCTGATCGGCCTGGTCGGCGCCCTGCTCGGCACCCTCGGCCAACGCCTCGAATCGCGCGCCACGCGCTGGAGAACCGCATGAACGCCTTCAATGCTTCACACCTGCACGCGGCCAATCAGGCCGACACCACGCCGCCGCTGGTCAGCTTCGAAGGCGTCGGCAAGGTCTTCAGCGTCGATGGCCAGCCGTTCGAGGCCATCCGCAACTTCAACCTGGCCATCAACGAAGGCGAGTTCATCGCCATCGTCGGCGCCTCGGGCTGCGGCAAGTCGACCCTGTTGCGCCTGCTGGTCGGGCTGGACACCGACTACAGCGGCAGCATCCGCATCGATGGCCAAGCGGTCAGCGGCATCGGCGGCGAGCGCGGCATCGTGTTCCAGGAACATCGCCTGTTCCCGTGGTTGACGGTAGAGCAGAACATCGGCCTGGGCCTGGTCAACGAACACCTGACCCAGGGCGAGCGGGCCCGCCGTGTGCACGAATTCGTGCAACTGGTGGGCCTGGTGGGTTTCGAGTCGGCCTACCCGCACCAGCTGTCGGGTGGCATGGCCCAGCGCGTGGCGATTGCCCGCGGCCTGGTGGCCAGCCCGCGCATCCTGTTGCTCGACGAACCGTTCGGCGCGCTCGACGCGCTGACCCGTCAGCAGCTGCAGGACGAATTGCTGGCCATCCGCGAACGCGCCGGCATCACCACCTTGCTGGTGACCCACGATGCCGAGGAAGCCACCTACCTTGCCGACCGGGTGGTGGTGCTGGAGCCGCGCCCTGGGCGGATCAAGTCGGTGGTGGAAATCGACCTGCCACACCCGCGCCTGCGTACCGGTGTGGCCCTGCATGCATTGCGCGAGCAGGTTCTGCATCAGATCACGGGTGACGGGGGCTACCTGCCGCCGCCAGCGCGCCGGGTGGAAGGGTTGCGTCCCGAACTGATTGCCCTGTAGGTGCGGTGCGCTGCGAGCAAGCAGCGCTCGGCCTGGACATCACCCGCCTAGCGCAGGGCATGCAGGTACGCCCAGGGATAAATGCCGCGTTCATGACCATCACTGAACACCAGTTGCACACCGTAACCCTGCGGCTCGATGCGCACCACGCGCACATCGTCCTGCACCACGCCAATGGCGCCGCGCAGGCGTGCGGCACGGCATTGCGAGCACGGGCAGGCACCGCGCAAGCGTGCGTGGCTGATGACCTGCTCGGCGTCCGTCCACTGCACGCTCAGCAGCCCCGCCTCGCGTTGATTGCGGATTGCGCTGGGGCTGTTCATCACGCAGCCCCGCGCAGCTGCGCCAAGGCAATGCGTACGGCCTTGCGCACTTCTGGATCGCTGTCCGACTCAGCCGCCTGCAATGCCGGCAGGGCGCGGGCCTGGCCCAGTTCGCCGAGCGCCAGCGCGGCCTCCTTGCGCAGGTTGGCGATGGCATGGCCCAGCAGGGCGGCCAAGGTATCCAGCGCCTCGGTGTGACGCAGGCGGCCCAGTGAGCGGGCAGCGCGCAAGCGCACTTGCCAGAAGCCATCGTCCAGCGCCGCTACCAGTGCCGGGCCCGCCTGGGCATGGCCGACCTTGCCCAACGTCGTCGCGGCTTCTTCGCGTACTTGCCAGGCGGGATCGCGCAAGGCGCCCACCAGCGCCGGCAACACGACGAGGTCACGGGCAAGCCCCAAAGCGCCAATCGCTGCGCGACGTACCTCGGTGTCGGGCTCATGCTCGGCCAGTCTCGCCAAGGCAGGCAGCGCGGGCTCGTGCTTGAGCCAACCGAGAATCCCCACCGCTTCGCGGCGCACCAGCGCATCCTGGTCCTCCAGTGCCCGCAACGCAGGCTTGGCAGCGTCTTCCAGGCGCAGCTCGCGCAGGGCGCGCAAGGCACTGGCGCGGACAAAGGCATCGGCATGGGTGGCCCACGGCAAAATCAGTTGCCCGGCTTCCGGGGTCTTCAACTCGCTGAGGCTCTGCGCGGCAGCCAGGCGAACCGCTTCGGCGCCATCGGCCAACGCCGCGCACAGTGCCTGTACCACTTCCGGTTCTTCCCAGGCTTCCAGCAGCTGCGCCGCCTCGGCACGCACTTCGTCGGCACCGTCGACCAGCAGCGCATCGGTCAGCCACGGCAAGGCATCGGGGTCTTCCAGGTCGGCCAGCTCGATCAAGGCAATGCGTCGCACACCCGCGTCGTCGGCTTCGAGGCGTGGCAGCAGGTCTAGAATCTCGGGGTTGTCGGTGCTTCGTTCCGTCATAGCGCAATCCTCAACGGTGGGTGTTCAGTGGCCGGCAGGCCGAGCGGCGTCAGGCGCGGCAGTTCGCGGCCTTCTTCATGGCGCAACAAGGCCAGGCAATGGCGTTTCAGGTGAGTGAATTCGGGGCTGGTCAGCAGGCCGGCGCGGCGCGGGCGTGCAAAGTCCAGGCGCAGGTCCTCGATGAAGCGACCGGGGCGTGGGCTCATCACCAGCAGCCGATCGGCCAGGAACAAGGCTTCGTCGATATCGTGGGTGACGAACACCACGGTGGTGCGAATGCGCGCCCAGATATCCAGCAGCAGTTCCTGCATGCGCGACCGGGTTTGCGCGTCCAGCGCGCCGAATGGCTCGTCCATCAGCAGCAGCCGCGGGCGGTTGATCAGCACTCGGGCGATCTCGGCACGCTGCTGCATGCCGCCGGACAACTGGCTGGGCCAGCGCTGGGCGAAGTCCGCCAGGCCCACCAGCTGCAGCATGTCGTATGCCTGCTGCCGGCGTTCGGACTTGCCCAGGCCTTGCATCTTCAAGCCGAAGGCGACGTTGTCGAGCACGCTGCGCCATGGCAGCAAGGTATGGTGCTGGAATACCATGCCGCGCTGCGGCGAGGGCCCGATGATGGCTTGGCCATCCACGCTCAGCTGGCCGCTGCTGGGCACCAGATGCCCGGCCAGGGCACCGAGCAACGTCGACTTCCCGCAGCCGGAAGGCCCGAGGATGCAGACGAACTCCCCTGGCTCCACAGCGAAGTCGAGGCGCTGAACCGCCTCGAAGGCCTCACCGCCCTGCCCCAGGCGGATCGACAGGCCCTGCCCCTCGATCCGCCCCGGCGCCTGTTGATAGGTGTTCATCAGGCAGCCCTCCGTGTGCGGTACCAAGGCGTGGCCAGTGCACCCAGGTGCTTGACCAGCGAGCTACTGCCCATGCCCAGTACGCCGATCAGCAGCATGCCGACGATGATGTCCGGGTAGTTCTGCAGGGTATACGACTCCCAGGTGTAATAGCCGATGCCGAACTGACCGGCGATCATCTCGGCAGTGACCAGGCAGAACCACGAGGTGCCCATGCCGATGGCAAGGCCGGTGACGATGCTCGGCAACGCGCCAGGCAATACCACCTCGCGCAGGATCGCCCAACGCCCGGCACCGAGGCTGCGCGCCGAAGCCACCAGGCGCGGGTCGACGGCCTCCGCGCCATGCACGGTGTTGAGCAGGATCGGAAACAGCGCGCCGGTGAAGGTGATGAACACCATCGACAGCTCCGACGACGGGAACATCAGGATTGCCAGCGGGATCCACGCCACCGCCGGAATTGGCCGCAGCACTTCGAGCGGCGGCAGCAAGGTGTCCTCTGCCCATTTCGAGCGGCCGATCAGCAGCCCCAGGCTCACACCCAGCAGCGCAGCGGCGGCATAACCGGCAAACACCCGCGACAGGCTGCTGCCCAGGTGCGCCAGCAGGGTGCTGGAGATCAGCAACTGCCAAGCCGCACTCAGCACCGCCTGCGGCGTGGGGACATAGGTGAAGGTCAGCAGGCCAAGGTCCAGCTTGACGCTGGCCGCCGCCTGCCAGAACAACAGGCAGGCCAGCAGCGAAACCAGGCGCACGGGCCAGCGCTTGAGGTCGCGGGTCATCTCGATGCCTCCCGGTCAGCGCTGGGCGACCAGCTTCTGGTTGGCACTGACGAAGTCCAGCGCTTCGCCGCCATGGGCCTTGGCGTACTGCTCGGCCTGGTCCTTGAGCAGGAAGGCGGCCAGTTCGCCCTTGGCATTGCGCACGAACCAGGCCTGGTTGGCCAACAGCTTGATGCCGCTGTCGGCAGCCTGGGCGTAGATGGCGCGGATGTCCTTGCCGTCCTGTTCCAGCTGAGCCAGCGCGCCGAGGGCGGCTTCCGGCGAGGCGTAGTGGCGAACCTTGGCTTCACCGCGCACCCAGATCTGCGCCAGGCGGCTGAAGTCGGTGATCGGCTTGCCCGTGAGCGCGTCGTTGGCCTTGAGTGGCAGCGGCGCGTAGTTCTTCAGCGCCTTGTCGTAATCCAGGCCGTCCTGCTTGAAGGCTGCGCGGATGTACTGGTCGTCGATGAACTGGTCGGTGTCGAGGCCGCGGTCGGTCTTCTTCAGCAGCTTGAGCGTGTCGATCGAGGTCGCCACTGCCTGGCGGTATTCAGGCTTCCAGGTCAGGTCTCGGGTCTGCAGGCCAAGCGGGCCGTGGAACAGGTAATTGACCTCGGCCTCGATGCCGGTGACCTTTTCGATCAGCTCGCTGTACTTTTCCGGTTCGGCCGCGATCAGGCGGTCCGCTTCGAGGCTGGCGCGCAGGTAGGCGGTGACCACTTCCGGGTACTTTTTCGCATAGTCGGCATCGACCAGGGCGCCATGGAATGTCGGCGCGTTGGCCTGGGCACCATCGAAGATCTTGCGGGCAAAGCCGCGGTTGGGGAACAGCTCGGCGAACGGCACGAAGTCGGCGTGAGCTTCGATGCGGTTGCTGCGCAGGGCGGAACCGGCGATCTCCGGCGCCTGGGCGATGATCCGCACGTCGTTCTGCGGGTCCCAGCCCTGGGCTGCGATGGCGCGCAGCAACATGCCGTGGGCGGTGGAGGCAAACGGCACGGAGATGGTCTTGCCCTTGAGCTCTGCCAGCGATTGCACCTTGGATGCCGCCGGCACGACGATGCCGTTGCCGCTGCCATGCACACTGCCCGACAGCACACTGATGAACAGGCTGCGCTTGCCGGCATCCAGGTGCGCGACGCCGTTGAACGAACCGGGGAAATCGGCCATGGCGCCGAAGTCGAGCTTGCCGGCGACCATCTCGTTGGTCAGCGGTGCACCGCTGGTGAAGTTCTTCCACTCAACCTGGTAGTGGGCGTCCTTGTACTTGCCATCGTGCGGCAGGTACTTGTCGAGCAGGCCCAGTTCGCGAATCAGCAGGCCGCCAGTGGCACAGTTGATGGTGGTGTCCTGGGTGCCGATGGCGATGCGGATGGTTTCGGCGCTGGCGTTCAGGCCGGTGAGCGCCAGCGCGAGGCCGGCCACGGTTGCTACAAGGCGCATGGATGTTTCCCCTCGAATCGTTTTGAGTGCTGGAATCGTCTCCGCCGCCCGGCTTGGGGGTGGGAAACGAGGGGCATTGCAGGAGGGCGCGTCCGGTGGCTCCCCGGATGGCGCAGATGAGTCAGCGCAGCAGGTACGGGATGTCGACCTTGACCGCACCGGTGGGGCAGTCTTTCTCGCAAGGCATGCAGTACCAGCACTCGTCGAATGCCATGTAAGCCTTTTGCGTGGCCGGGTTGATCGCCAGCAGGTCCATGGGGCAGACCTCGACACAGACGGTGCAGCCCTTTTCGGCGATGCACTTGTCTTCGTCGATGGTGACCGGGGCGCTGCTGCGAAAGAAGATTTCCTGGGGCTGGTAGGCCATTTCACGGGGTCCTTGGGGCCTTCGGCCCTCTGTTTCATTCAGGCAGCGTCGGCTTTCACCCGCAGCCGGTCATAGGCAGTCTGTTCCTGGGCATCCAGCGCAATCAGGTACGGCTCGACGGCTTTCTTGAAGCTGGTCATTTCACCGTCTTCGCCCTTTTTCAGATGGCAATGGCAGAACCATTCACCATCGTTGCGCTCGGGGAAGTCCACGCGGTGGTGGTAAAGGCCCCAGCGGCTTTCCTCACGGAACAGCGAGGCCCGCGCCGCCATCTCGGCACAGTCGCGGATCACCGAGACTTCCATCGCCCGCATCAGCTCATGCGGGTTGCTGGCTTTCATCTGTTCGAGATCACGTTCGATTTCGGCGAAGCGCGCCAGGCCGATTTCCATCTTCTTGGTCACCTTTGGCGGCTGCAGGTAATCGTTCACCATGCGCCGCAGCTTGTACTCGACCTGCGCCGGCGGCAGGCCATGCTCACGGTGCAGTGGCGCGAACACCCGTGCGCGTTCGCGCTCGACCTGCCCGGCATCAACCTCAGCCAGCTCCCGCCCGGCCACGTACTGCGCGGCGTTGACGCCGGCAAACCAGCCGTAGGTGAACGCGCCGAGCATGTAGTTATGCGGCACCGCCGCCATGTCACCGGCCGCATACAGGCCCTTGACGCTGGTCTCGGCCTTCTCGTTGACCCACACCCCTGAGGCCGAATGCCCCGAGCAGAAGCCGATCTCGGAGATATGCATCTCGACCATGTGCTGGCGGTAGTCGGTGCCACGCCCGGCGTGGAACTGGCCGCGGCTGGGGCGCTCGTTGCTGTGCAGGATCTCTTCGATGTTCTGGATGGTTTCCTCGGCCAGGTGGTCGAGCTTGAGGAATACCGGGCCGTTGCCGCCTTCGAGTTCCTGGTGGAACTCCCACATCATCTGCCCGCTCCAGTAATCGCACTCGATGAAGCGTTCGCCCTTGCTGTTGGCGGTGTAGCCACCCAGGGGGCCGGTGACGTAGGCGCAGGCGGGGCCGTTGTAGTCCTTGATCAGCGGGTTGATCTGGAAACACTCGAGGTTGGCCAGCTCGGCGCCAGCGTGATAGGCCATGGCATAGCCGTCGCCGGCATTGGTCGGGTTCTCGTAGGTGCCCATCAGGTAACCCGAAGATGGCAGGCCCAGGCGCCCGGCTGCGCCACAGGCAAGGATCACCGCCTTGGCCCGTACCACGCGAAACTCGCCGGTGCGGCAATCAAAACCCATGACACCGGCAGCCGCGCCTTCGGCGTCGAGCAGCACACGGGTGCAAACCATGCGGTTACTGATCTCGACCCGGGCGCGCTTGAGCTGGCGATAGAGCACTTTCTTGATGTCGTGTCCTTCAGGCATGGGCAGCACATAGGCGCCCATGTGGTGGACCTTCTTCACCGCGTAGTCGCCAGTTTCGTCCTTCTCGAACTTCACACCCCAGCGGTCGAGTTGCTCGATGGTTTCGAAGCTGTGGGTGGCATAGGCATGCACGGCGGCCTGGTTGACGATGCCGTCGTTGGCCACGGTGATTTCCTTGGTGTACTGCTCGGGCGTGGCATGGCCGGGAATGATGGCGTTGTTCAGGCCGTCCATGCCCATGCTGATGGCGCCGCTGCGCTTGACGTTGGCCTTGTCCAGCAGCAGCACGCGCAGCTGCTTGTCGTGCTCCTTGGCCTTGATCGCCGCCATCGGCCCGGCGGTGCCGCCACCGATGACGATGATGTCGTAGTCCTGGGTCTCGATGCTCATGCCTTGCTCCCCTTCTGACGGTCGATGCGCAGGCGGTACTGGAAGGCATCGCCGCGGTAATACAGGTGTTCGAAGTCCAGCGGCGTGCCGTCGGCGGCGTGGGTCAGGCGCTCGATACGCATGATCGGCGCGCCTTCTTCCACTTCCAGCGCCTGGGTCAGGTCGCTGTCTGCCAATACCGCGTCAATGGCCAGGTCGGCGTGGCCCAGCGCAATGCCGCAGTCGTTTTCCAACAGCAGGAAGATGTCGCGGGTGACCAGGTCGGCCTTTTCCAGCTTTTCGCCAACGGCCTTGGGCAGCCAGGTCAGCTCCAGCGAAACCGGCTCGCGGTTGATCAACCGCACCCGGCGAATCTCGGTGACCAGGCTGCCTTCCTCGACCTGCAGCCGCGCGGCGACCAGCGCATTGGCCGGCACGTGACGGAAACTGCGCAGGCGGTTGATCACCTCGTAGCCCATTTGCGTCATCGACTCGCCCAGGCCCTGCAGGGTGCTGACGTTCTGGAACGCCTTGGGCTTGGCGACGAAGGTGCCTTTGCCGTGGATCTTGAAGATCAACCCTTCTTTCTGCAGGTCACCCAACGCCTGGCGCACGGTGATACGGCTGACCTCGAAAGCCTTGCCCAGCTCGCTTTCCGAGGGCATGCGACTGTGCGGTGGATAAGTACCGTCGAGGATGCGCTCGCGCAGCAGTTCCTTGAGCTGGGTATAGAGCGGTACCGGGGACAGGGGGAGCAGTTCGGCCATGATTCTCTTCGCTGATCGATTACTTGTTATAACAAGTTGTGACCAGAGGATAGAGGACATAAGAACCGCTGAGGAAATACTGAAATTGCATATGGATAGATGGATTTGTGGCGGCCTGTACCGGCCCTATCGCGGCTAAAGAACCTGTAAGAGCGGCTTTAGCCCTAAAGGACCAAGCGAGAAAACAGCCATAGATCAAGGCGATGGACGCCGCCGAGTCAGATAGGTATCATGCGTGCGCGTTGCACTCGTAGCTCAGCTGGATAGAGTACTGCCCTCCGAAGGCAGGGGTCGTGGGTTCGAATCCCGCCGAGTGCGCCATATCAGAAAGCCCTGGGATCATGCCCGGGGCTTTTTCATTTGTGCGACATGTCGCGTTTCTGGCACTCCCGTGCCATGGGTCATTGATGTTAGCGTGGGTCCCTTCCCGTCCCGACGGGTATCCCATGACAATGATTCGCGAAGGAATGCGTGCTCATGCACCTGAAAAAACTCTCCACCGCTCTGATGCTGGCCAGCATTGGCCTGTTCACCCAACCGGCCCAGGCCAACCTCTCCCAGCAACAGTCTGCCGCCATCGTCAAAGCTTTCGACGGCAGCAACCCGGCCGACTTCAAGCAATTCCTCGGTAAGCTCCAGGGCAGCGACCTGGCCAAGGCCGACAACCTCGCTGCCACCCTCGACGCCTACCTGGCCGGCAAGCCGCTTGCAGCCGAGCAGCAGAACGAGATCAACCGCCTGCTTGGCCTGTATACCCGCATCAAATACGCCAAGGCCGCTACAGAAAACCTGCGCGAGCTGGTCGCCATCCCCACGTTCAGCGTCGACGGCGTGCCGCAGCACGAAAACCCCGAGTTCCTGAAGATCGCCGACAAAATCAAGGCATTGGCCGAGAGCTTCGGCCTGGCCTTCCGCAATGTCGACAACCGCGTCTACGAGATCTCGCTGGGCGAAGGCAAGGAAGTGGTGGGCATCCACGCCCACGCTGACGTAGTGCCGGTCAACCCGGACAACTGGAAGCTTGCCGACGGCACCCGCCTCGACCCGTTCAAGGTCACCCTCGTCGGTGACCGCATGTACGGCCGTGGCACCGAAGATGACAAGAACGGCATCATCGTTGCGCTGTATGCGCTGAAAGTGGCCAAGGACGAAAACCTGCCACTGGCCCGGCAGTTCAAGCTGTTGATCGACACCACCGAAGAAACCAGTGGCGATGCCATCCCCTACTACTTCGAGCGCAACCCTACCCCCGATTACAATCTGGCCCTCGATGGCGGTTATCCGGTGGTGATTGCCGAAAAAGGCTACGGCACGGTCATGGCCCGCTTCAGCAAACGCCCGGCCACAGGCAAAGGTGCAGAAATCGTCAACCTGACCGGCGGCCTGGCGACCAACCAGATTCCGACCACGTCGGTGGCGACCCTGGTTGCCGACAACCCGGCGGAACTTGCCAAGCACCTGGAGAGGGCCGGGGCCGACTATGTGAAGCGTCATGGCAATGACTTCAGCATCACCGCCAAGGTCGACGGCAAGAACGTGCTGCTCACCGTTACCGGTGTGTCTGCCCACTCCTCGGAGCCAGAGTCCGGCGTCAACCCGGTGGCGCGCATGCTCGACTTCCTCAATGGCCTGGGCCCGCAGGTGCCGCTCAAGCACAACCAGTTCACCGATGCCGCCCGCTACGCCGCCGACAACTGGGGCCTGGACTACCTGGGCAAGAAACTGGGGATTGGCTTCGAGGACGCATTCATGGGCCCGCTGACCACCTCGCTGACCTTCGTCGGCGTGGACGACAAGGGCCTCAAGCTGGCCGTGAACCTGCGCATCCCCAAAGGCAAGCCACTGGCCGTGATCAAGGACCAGCTGGCCGACAAACTGGGCAAATGGACCCGCCAGAGCCACACTTCGGTGGCCTTCGACTACAGCCTCGACGAGCCGATGTTCCGCAACCCCGAGGGCGAATGGGTCAAGGCGTTGCTCGATGTGGCCAGCGAAAACCTGGGCATGAAACACGAATTCGGCACCTCGGCCGGCGCCACTTCGGTGCATGACCTGCCCAACGGCGTGCAGTTCGGTCTGGCCATGCCGGATGTGAAGTACACCGGGCACAACGACAACGAGTTCAAGACCGTGGAACAGTTCATGCTCGACCTGCAGGTGGTGAGTGAAATGGTCGCGCGGATTGGGCAGATGCCGAAGCTCTGAGTCAGCTGTACTGGCCTCTTCGCGGCCCCACAGGATGTTCGCGCCCACCTGTAGGAGCGGCTTTAGCCGCGAAGAGGCCGGTACAGGAAGTACCCATGACGTTTTTCAATCGACTCGATGCCGTTTCCTGCATTGCCGTGCAGGCTGTCGTCGCGGATGCTTTATTTACCTAAGGAGCTCGTATTTTTCCCTGCAGAGGCCCGCATGAAGACCGTCGACCAAATCCTCAAGACCAAGACCCAGCACCAGACCGTGTACACCATCGGCCCGGATGACTCGGTGCTCGACGCCCTGAAACTGCTGGCGGAGAAAAACGTCGGTGCCTTGCCTGTCGTCGAAAACGACCGGGTAGTGGGCATCGTCAGTGAACGGGACTATGCCCGCAAGCTGGTACTCAAGGGCCGCTCCTCAGCCGCCACGCCGGTGCGCGAGATCATGAGCGCGCCGGTAATCACCGTGGACCCAAAGAAGAGCCTGGACTACTGCATGCAACAGATGACCGACCGCCATCTGCGCCACCTGCCAGTCGTCGAGGACGGCAAGCTGCTCGGGCTGCTGTCGATCGGTGACCTGGTGAAGGAAACCATCGCCGAGCAGGCCGGCCTGATCAAGCAACTGGAAGGCTACATTCGCGGCGAATAGCCGGCCTCAGTGGTAGGCGCGCTCCAGTTCGTCCAGTTGATGGTCGAAGCTGCGCAGCCGCGCCGACCAAGTGTATACCAGCACTTCCAGGTCACGGTTGAGCACCGCGGTATTGCCATGGCCGTGGCTCGACGGCTCGCACAGATCCAGTTGATACCGCTCGCGGGCCATGGCCGTGGCCACGCTGGACAGGTCGCGGGCATTGGCCAGCCAGTGGTGATGATGGTCGTGGATTTCCCGATCGAGCGCCCGGCACTGGCGCTTCAATGCATCCAGGCTTTGCTCCAGCGGGGTCCCCTTGAGCTCGCCCATCACCTCCTCGAAGGTGCGCCCGGAATGCCAGTAGCTGCCCCAGAAATAGCGGTCGAACACCGTCTCGACGCGGCGCAGTGCAACCTTGGTGTCCCAGATGGTGAGCAACGTTCGCCCTTGAATCACTTCACGCTTGTTCAAGCGTAACTGCTGCCAGGCAATCCAGGTCAGGGCAAGCAACGCCACCGCGCCAGTGACGGCGGCGGCGGCGTAGAGAAACTGTATGGCCTGGTTCATCTGCTGGGTGTGGCGGATGCCGTAGAAGTAGCCGGCCGTCAGGGTGCCCAGGATCGTCACGGAGCACCAGAAACCTGGTGCGTAGGGATCTTTCATCACGCTATCCCCTGTTGTTTTTCCTGAGCATAGCAACGGCCGATCACTCGTCAGGTGCCGCTCGGCACTTATTTTTTCTTTGGATGAAGGGCCTCGTTCAACTGGTCGATCATAGGTATCCAGTCAGCGTCCGCCGTATAGCTTTCCTTGAGAAACGCCCGCTGCCCTTCCGTCCAGAAAGGCGCGTCTACCAGTTTCACGCCGTCATCCAACGGCGAGTGCGTGGTGATGAAGCGTTCGATCTCGACTGGGTCATCAGGCAGGCCCAGTTGCTTGAAGATTTCCGAGAAGTGGTGGTTCGGTTTTTCCATGTTGCCTCCTTAGCACCGGGCCCGCCAGCAATGGGCCCGGCATGGGTTGGTTGTCATCAGCACAGTTCTCGTACTTCGGCTTGCGGTACCAGTTTCAGGTACTGCTCCATGCTCATGTGGATCAGGTGATCGTGGTCACCCGCCTCCAGGTAGACATCGCCCTGGCGGGTAAGACTCGAATCAAGCAGCATCTTTATCTGATAGGCGTCACCCATTGCCGGGATGGCGCCCCTTTCGCAGTCGCCGAACAGCATCGGCAAGGCGCTTTCGCGGGTCAGTTGCCAGGCGCCAGACATGCGCACCTTGCTCATGTCCATGTGCCGATTGGCTGGCAGCACGGCCATGATGTAGTTGCCATGGCGGTCGTCGAGCATGACCGACTTGGCTACCCGCTCGGCAGGTACGCCCGCCGTGCGCGCCGACTCCAGGCTGGTGGCCGAATGTGGGTGGGGAATGATGTCGTAGTCGCAGTTGGCCTGGTCCAGGCGCTGCTGCAGGGTCTTGGCCATACGCATGATGCACCTCCGGTTTCGCCCCCCACCTTTCAATTTTAGGCCTTTGGGCCTGCCGGCATGGCTAAACTTGAAGCAGAGAGGTCAACGAGGTGACGACAGGTGATAAGGCGGGGTGTACGGCCTGTTGTTCGAGTTCATGAACCCAGGTTCCGCACTGGGCGGAGTGTTGTCTTTCCGTTGCCGGTCGACTTGCTCAAGGGGCTGGTGGACAAGCAGAAATGACCGGGGCCGCAGGGCAGCCCCGGGATTCGATCAGATTGGCGCCCGGCGCAGGGTGGCGAGGAAAGTCGCCGCGCCGATGAACAGCCCGGCAAAGGTACGGTTCAGGCGCTTTTGCTGCTTGGGCGTGCGCAGCAGCCGCAACACGCGCGAAGCCAGCCCGGTGTACCCCGCCATCACCAGCATGTCGACGCTGACCATGGTCACGGTGATCGCGATGTATTGCGGCAGCAACGGCGCGTGAGGGTTGATGAACTGCGGCAGCACGGCCAGCATGAACACCAGTGCCTTGGGGTTGCTGACGTTGACCAGGAAGCCGCGAAATACCAGGCTCAGCGGCTTGCCGATCGGGCGCACGGCGGATTCGTCGGTCATGTCCATGGGCAGGGCGCGCCATTGCTTGTAGGCGAGGTAGACCAGGTAGCCGACGCCGAACCACTTGATGAGCTGGAACGCGGTGGCGGATGCGGCGAGGATGGCGCCGACGCCGGCGGCAATGATGGCGATCTGCATGACCAGGCCCAGTTGCAGGCCCAGGGCGTTCCAGTAACCACGCCAGAAACCGTACTGTAGTCCGCTGGACATCGAGGCAATCGCCCCGGCACCCGGCGACAGGCTGATCACCCAGCAGGCGGCAAAGAAGCCCAGCCACACTTCCATCGACATTTCACACCTCGCTCAACAATTGTTGCAAAACGTTAAGCTAAGGTTCAGGCGAAAAAATAACCAGCAAATTCTGCAGGCAGCTATCGCCTGCACTGGCCCCTGTAGGAGCGGATTCATCCGCGAAGAGGCCAGCCCAGGCGATAGAGACCTTTCAGGAAAGCGCTTCCAGCTCAGCCTGCATGCTCTCCAGCGTTTCCAAAGCCTCCATCCAGGCTTCCTCAAGCTCGCCTTCACGCTGCTTCAACTTGCTCTGCCGTGCCAGCAGATCGCGCAACTCATCCTTGCGCGCCGCCTCGTAAACCCCACCGTCACCCAACGCAGTCTCGATCTCGGCCAGTTGCGCATGCACCTGGTTGAGCTCGGCCTCCAGCTTGTCGGCCGCCTTCTTGTGCGGTGCCAACTGCTGGCGCAAGGCTGCCGCGGCCTGGCGCTGGGCCTTCTTGTCGGTCTTGTCCGGGTTGACCGGGGCACTGCTGGCCGGCGCACTGCGCTGGCGGTACTCGACCAGCCAACGGCTGTAGTCGTCGAGATCGCCATCGAAGGTCTCGACCTTGCCATCTGCCACCAGCAGGAAATCGTCGGTGGTGCTCTTGAGCAGGTGACGGTCGTGGGAAACCACCACCACGGCACCGGCAAACTCCTGCAGGGCCATGGTCAGCGCCAGGCGCATTTCCAGGTCGAGGTGGTTGGTCGGCTCGTCGAGCAGCAGCAGGTTCGGCCGCTCCCAGGCTATCAGCGCCAGGGCCAGGCGGGCCTTCTCACCACCGGAGAAATTCACCACCGGCTCGTCGACGCGGTCGCCGTGGAAGTCGAAGCCACCCAGGAAGTCGCGCAGGGTCTGCTCGCGCTCGGTGGGTGCGATGCGCTGCAGATGCAGAAGCGGGCTGGCCTTGTCGTCCAGCGAGTCGAGCTGGTGCTGGGCGAAGTAGCCGACGGCGAGGTTCTCGCCACGTACCAGGCGCCCCGACAGCGGCTCGAGTTCACCCGCGAGGTTCTTGATCAGGGTGGACTTGCCGGCGCCGTTGGGGCCGAGCAGACCGATGCGTGCACCGGGCACCAGCTGCAGCTTGACCTTGTCGAGGATCGCCTTGTCGCCATAGCCCAGGCGGCCTTCAGACAGGCTCAGCAGCGGGCTGGAGATTTTCTGCGATTCGCGGAAGACGAAGTCGAACGGCGAATCGACATGCGCCGCCGACAGCTCTTCCATGCGCTCCAGGGCCTTGATCCGGCTCTGTGCCTGGCGGGCCTTGGTGGCCTGGGCCTTGAAGCGGGCGATGTACTTCTCCATGTGCGCGCGCTGCGCCTGCTGCTTCTCGTAGGCCTGCTGCTGCTGGGCCAGGCGCTCGGCACGGGTGCGCTCGAAGGCGGTGTAACCACCCTTGTACAGGTTGAGCTTGCGCTGCTCGACATGCAGCACATGGTCGACCACGGCATCGAGGAAATCGCGGTCGTGGGAAATCAGCAACAGCGTGCCCGGGTAACCCTTGAGCCAGTCTTCCAGCCACAGGATCGCGTCGAGATCGAGGTGGTTGGTGGGTTCGTCGAGCAGCAGCAGGTCAGACGGGCACATCAGCGCCTGGGCCAGGTTCAGGCGCATCCGCCAGCCACCGGAGAAGTCACCGACGCGGCGGTCCATCTGCTCGTTGGTGAAGCCCAGGCCCGCCAGCAATTTACGAGCGCGGGCATCGGCGGTGTAGCCGTCGGCAACTTCCAGCTCACTGTGCAGGCGCGCCAGGGCAGTGCCGTCATGGGCCTGCTCGGCAACGGCCAGTTCGGCCTGGACCTTGCGCAGGCGGGCGTCACCGTCGAGCACATAGTCCACGGCCAGGCGGTCGAGGGTATCGACCTCCTGGCGCATGTGGGCAATGCGCCAGTCGCCGGGCAGCTGGCAATCGCCGGCATCGGGCGACAGTTCGCCGCGCAGCAGGGCGAACAGGCTGGA
Source organism: Pseudomonas sp. NPDC086566 (assembly GCF_050280885.1). Taxonomy (NCBI): domain Bacteria; kingdom Pseudomonadati; phylum Pseudomonadota; class Gammaproteobacteria; order Pseudomonadales; family Pseudomonadaceae; genus Pseudomonas; species Pseudomonas sp. NPDC086566. Next base: position 316,047 of record NZ_JBNNWD010000002.1, on the reverse strand, counting down.
TTTTCCGGCGCCGTTGGCGCCGATCAGGCCGGCCTTGTGACCGGCGTGCAGGGTCATCTCGGCGCCTTCTAGCAAGCGCTGCGGACCACGCTGTAAAGTGAGGTTGGATAGTCTGATCATAGTGGTCGCGGAGTCTACCAGCTTCCTCGGCCCGCAGCGTGAGTGGAATCATGTACACCGACCTGTGGAGTCACGCCTTGGCGCTGTATGCCCGCCCGGGAGTCGAAACGGCTTGCCTGAATGTTCAGGCGATGGGGGGCGACGTCTGCCTGCTGCTGTGTGCAACCTGGTTGCAGGCGCGTGCAGTGCCCTGCAGCGAAGAACGCGCTCAGGCCCTGCGTGCGATTGCCGGGCCATGGCAACACGATGTGGTAGCGCCGTTACGTCGCCTGCGCCAGCAATGGCGTTCGCCTGCACAGCACGATGCGCACCTGGCGGCGTTGCGTGAGCAGCTGAAGGGGCTGGAGCTGGAAGCGGAGAAACAGTTGCTGCAAAGGCTGCAAGCCTGTGCGCAACAATGGCCCACAGGCTCGCTAGAGCCCATGGACGATTGGCTTGACCGGCTGGCACCGGCCCAGGCACGCGGCCACGACGCGCTGGTTAGCTTGCGCGTCGTGGCGGCAGCGCTTCAGGAAGCCGAAGACGGCGCCTGAGCTGGAGTGTTGGTGGATGCCGAGGCGGGAGCGGGAGCGGCCGAGTTGGTCGCTGGCGCACTGGCAGCGGGTGCAGCCGGTTTGGCTTCTGCAGGTTTGGCTGCAACGGGTTTTGCCGGGGCCTTCGCTGCAGGTTTGGCTGCGGGCTTGGCCGGTGCTTTGGCTGCCGCTGGTTTGGCGGCGGCTGCGGGTTTGGCGGCCGCTTTGGGTGCTGCTGGCTTGGTGGCCGCTTTGGCTGCTGCAGGTTTGGCTGCCGCAGGCTTGGCTGGAGCCTTGGCGGCAGCAGCTTTAGCGGCTGGCTTGGCAGCAGTGGACTTTGCAGCGACGGGTTTGGCGGCTGGCTTGGCGGACGCGGTTCTGGCCGGCGCTTTGGCTGCTGCAGGCTTGGCGGCCGCTGGCTTGGCTGGAGTTTTGGCAGCAGCAGCTTTGGCAGCCGGTTTGGCGGCAGCGGTTTTGGCTGGGGCCTTGCTGGCAACCGGCTTGGCATTGGCAGCGCGTGCAGGTGCCTTGGCGGCGGCTGCCTTGGCAGCAGCACGGGCTGGAGCCTTGGCAGCGGCTGGTTTGGTCGGGGACTTGGCGACCGCTGGCTTGGCGGTGCTGCGGGCCGGTGCTTTGGCAGCAGCCGGTTTCGCAGTCTTGGCAGCTACTGCACGCTGGTCGAGTGCCTTGCTTGCAGCCTCGCGTACCTTGCCGACACCTTGAGCCAGTTTCAGACTTTCCTGGGCGTCACGCTTGAGGTGTTGAATGTAAGTACGGGTCTGGGTCTGGCGTTCCTTGAGCGAATCGAGCAGTTCTTCAAGTTCGCCAATCACCTTTTGCGCCTTGTTCTGCGCCTTGGCTTTGCCTGCCTTCGCCGCATCCTGCAACTTCAGGCGACCGTTATGCAGTTTTTCCTGAGCTTTGCCGCGCTGCTTTTCCAACTTGGCCAGCAATTTCTCCGCATCAGCCAGCGCTTGCGAGCAGGCCTCTTCCAAGTGTTCGAGCAGGCTGCCCGAAAGTTGCTGGAGCAGGTGTAACGGCGTACTTACTGGCTTCTTTTTAGCCGACATGGTTTACCTCCTGGCTGACGAGATTGCGGCTCATACTATGCTTCTGCTGCTACCGCCGCTAGGGCATGTTGACAGTATTGAGGGTGCCGCGTTGCATGCCTGGGCAAAGTTGTTATCTTGCAGCTCCGTGCAAGTGTAGTTGCTTAACAAAACGTTGCTGATATTTACACATGTTGAGGCAACAACGCTGGCATACTTCCTTGCTCATCGAGCTGGAGTTACCCATGCCGCGTTATCTTGCTTTTGGCCTGTGCCTGATGGCGCCATTCGCCCTCGCCGCCAACGATACCGCCCCTGTCACCGATCATGATCTGGCCTACAGCCTCGGCGCCAGCCTGGGGGAGCGCCTGCGTCAGGAAATGCCCGGCCTGCAACTGGATGCGCTGGTAGAAGGCCTGCGCCAGTCCTATCAGGGCCAGCCTTTGAAACTCGACAAGGCACGGATGGAGACCATCCTCCAGCAGCATGAGGAACAGGCCGGTGCCGCCGCCGAACAAGCCGAGGTGACCAAACTCCAGGCCGTGGAAACACGCTTCATGGCCAACGAACGGGCTCGTGCCGGTGTGCACGAACTACCCGAAGGCGTGCTGTACAGTGAACTGAAAGCGGGTAATGGTGCGCAACCCTCAGCCGGCGGCAAGGTGCAGGTGCGCTATGTCGGCAGGCTGCCGGATGGTTCGGTGTTCGACCAGAACCAGCAGCCGCAGTGGTTCAGCCTGGACTCGGTGATCGACGGCTGGCAGGTGGCCCTGCCACACATGAAAGCCGGTTCGACCTGGCGCCTGGTGATCCCCTCGGCACGGGCTTACGGTGCCGAGGGCGCAGGTGACCTGATCGCGCCCTACACCCCGCTGGTATTCGAAATCGAGTTGCTGGCGGTCGGCGACTGACGCCGACTTTCAGGCTTCGACCGCACCCTCTTCCTTGTGCGCGTTATGCAGCACTTCGATCAGGCAGTCTTCCAGCTCGAAGCGTTCGTGCAACAGGCTGCCCAACTTGCCGAGCTTCTCGGCGAAGCGCGCCGTGTCCTTGCACTCACCCTTCTCGCAATGATCGTTGAAGGCCAGTGCGATCTGGGTAATGTCGTTGATTCGCGGGTTGATCTCTTCGGCCAGTTTCAGCGCCTTCTCATCCCCGAACGCCTTGGCCTCGGTGACCAGCTGCTCACTCACTTCGAAGTGCCAGGCTGACACATAGTCGACCAGCACCGCGCAGAAGTCGCGGTTCTTTTCTTTGTCGGCAAACGCCGGCTTGGCGACCCGCAAGGTACGGAACGCCTGGACCAGCTCCTCTCGCTCCGCGAGCCAACGGTCGATCAGCTTGTGAACCCCGCCCCAGCGTTCCTGGGCGTTCTGACAACTATCGAGCATGGCGATCTCTTCCCTTCTGGGTAGATGCCGCTGCACCTCGCACCACGACCGTGCAGCACAAAGGTGACATCAGCAGGACGGCATCGAGCAGTTGTGTTTTAGGTATGCGTGCTGGGAGATTATTCCCGCGCGTGCTTGGCATCAAGGTACGCAGCGGACAAAGTTCATACAAGTGTTTAATACCCCGATACGCCACCATTGGTCCGCTATTGGCCACCGGCATGCGCCAGGTCAAGGATTGCCAAGTGAGCGGAAACGATACGCCAGCAGGCAGCTCAAGGGCAGCGCCGCCAGCAGCAGAAACGCCAGCAGGCTCCATTCCGGCAGGGTCAGGTCGAGGAAGCTCCAGGTCAGCGAGCGGCAATCGGGACCGCCGAGCAGCAGTTGCCGCACAGCGTCTCGCCAGGACAGCTCGAACATGCGCCCGAGCGGCAACGGGCACAGGTGGCTTGCATCACCTGCCCCCTGCAACCACACATGCCGCGCCGCGAGCAACGCGCCGCTGGCCGCGCTCAGCATTGCCGTTCGTGCATAAAGCCGAACCCCGGTAATACCGGGTGCATGCAGCGCCGCGCTAAGACAGACCAGCGCATAGACCCCCAACAACAGCCGCTGGCTGAAGCACAGCGGGCAAGGCACCAGCCCAAGGACACTTTCGAGATAAAACGAAGCGCCCAGCACTGCCAGCGAAGCAAGGCATGCCGGAATGAAAAGCGTGCGCAGACTGGCCATCGGCATGGGAAGAAAGGTCCCGGGAAAGTTGAAGTGGCTTGGAACGGTAGAGGAAAGGCCGGGCTTGTTTCAAGGCACTACTGGAGTGACAAGTCGCTGTATTGGAAGGGAAGAGTCCATACAAGCTGTAGGAAAATTCCTAAGAAGAAGTTGCAGATCCAACTTGTAACGCAGAACAGGTCACCCGACCCATGAGCCCGCGCCGTTGCGCGGGCTCATGGAGGGCTCAGGCGCGTACAGCTTCTGGCAACGGCAAGGCCAGAAGGCGCTCATCAAGCAGGCCAAGGCCTTCCTCGAACAGCTGATTGCTGCGTTCGGTTTCGCCCAGGCTGGCGAGCAGGCGCGCAAGCTCGGCGCAGGCTTCCGGATTACGCTCCATCCGCAGGCTGCTTTCGAGATAGTCGCGCGCCTTGCCCCACAGGCGGTTCTGCAGGCTCAGGCGGCCCAGGGTGAGCAGCAGGCTCGGATCGTCCGGGTGGGCCTTCAGCCAGCCTTCGGCGGCCTGTAGCTGACGCGCCGGGTCATCACCCCGTACCAGGCCATACAGGCGCGCCAGATGGCTTTCGTACTCGCGCTTGAGTGCGGTGCGCAGCACCTGCTCGGCTTCGCCCTGGGCACCCACCTGGCGTAGCTGTTCGGCATAGGCCAATACCAGTTGCGGCTCTTGGCGCTGGGCCGCAGTCAACTGCTGCCAGGCGCGCTCAAGGGCCTGACGGGCGCTCTGCGGATCCTCACCTCGGGTGCTCGCCAGGCCAAGGTTTTGGCCCCAGGCGCGTTTCTCCAGCGCGGCCAGCTCATCGGCCGGCAACACCTTGCTCTTGCGCAGGTCCGGCAGCAGGCGGATCAGCGCCGACCAGTCGCCCCGCTCCAGATGCAGGCGTTGCAACAGGCGCAGGACCTGGGTGTTATGCGGGTGACGCTCCTGCATGGCGAGCAGGGTCTCCAGCGCAGCATCTCGCTCGCCGCGGTCCATCTGCAGTTGCGCATGGGTCAGGGCAATCGCCAGCTCAGCCTGGGGCTGGCGCTCCAGCGCACGCTCCAGCAGGTTGTCGCTGTCCTCCTTGCGCCCCAGTTCGTTGGCGGCGCGGGCGGCACCGAGGTAATACAGCAACGGCTGGCGCTCTGCCTCGGCAGCACGATGCAGATGGCGCTGGGCACTGGCCCAGCGGCCCTCGGCCAAGTCCAGTTGGCCCTGTTCGATGGCGATCCGCACGCGCCGGCTGCGGTTACGCCGCGACCATGGATTGACCACGCCAGTGGAAGTCAATACCAGGCTGACCAGATAACGCAGCAGCAACAGCAAGACGACCACCGCAGCCAATGCCGCGAGCGCCGCCCACAATCCGGACTGGTAACGGAAACCGCCGTAGGCGATCAGCACGTAACCACTGTGCTTGGCCACCGCGATGCCCAGCGCTGCGGCGACCACGATCGCCAGTACGGCCAGCAAGTAGACCCGCTTCATGGCTTGCCCCCTTCAGCCTCGGCTGGCAGATGGCGGCGTTGAATGTACGCCTGCACCGCCGCCAGGCTTTCGCTCAGGTCCGGGGTCACTACCGAGACGGGCTGCTCAGCCAAGGCGTTGAGGCTGTCGAGCATCGCCTTGCTTTGCGGGTTGTCGGCATTGAAGTTGGCCAGCAGTACGCTACGAGCATCATCCAGTGCCTGGTTATAGACCTTGGCCTCGCCATTGAGCGCAGCCCACTGCGCCTGCTCGATGGTCAGGCTCAGGGCCAGGCGCAACTGGTTCAGCTGCTGGCCAGCCAGCAACGGCCGCACATTGTCGTCGGCGTTGAAGTCGATCTGGAAGTACTTGGAGATTTCTGCCCACCACTGCGACAGGCGGCTGGCCCCATCACCGTCGGCCGTCAGCGCACCGAGCGCATCGGCGTTGCTGGCAAATTCAGGAGACTGGGCGCTGAGCTGCTGCACCAGCTCGCGCTGGGCGGCGAGTTTGAGGAACAGACCGGTGCGGTCCGGCTGCTGGGTACTGTTGAGCGTGGCCAGGCTGCGCGCCAATTGCTCGCGGGCGGCAAAAGCGCCAGGGTCGCTCTGTTCACGGAGGATTTCGTCGGCCCCTTCGACCAGGGCCTTGGCGCTGGTGATGTCCTGCAGCGCCGACAAGCGCAGGGTAGCCAGGCGCAGCAGGTGCTCGGCCTCGGCCAGGCGCCACTCCTTGCGGCTTTCGCCGAGTACGGTTTCCAGACGCTGGCTCAGACGCTGCTGGTCGCCTTGCAATTGCGCCACCAGGCGGCGACGGTCTTCCAGCTCACTGGCGGCCGGCAGGCTGGCCAGTTGTGCACTGATCTGCTGCTCACGCTGCTGCAGTGCCGCGGCGCGCTGGTTGAGGGCTTCAAGGTGCTGACCCTGACTCACCTCACTGCCCTGCAGCTGCCGCACCTGCCAGACACCCCAACCCCCGACTGCGACCCCGGCCGCACCCAGCAACAGCGCCAGCACGGCCAGACCACTGCCAGAGCGCTTTACAGGCTTGTCGGTGACGGGTTGCGCCGACGCTTGCGCCGACGGCTGATCATTGTTGGGCAAGACAGTTTCGCTCACGTATCCATCCTTTGCATGGGGGCACCTCGCGCTAGTGCGAAGCGCCTTGAGAGGCAGGTACAGCACTGCGCTGCACGGCTGCCAGCAAGGCCGTGGCACTCGCGCCACGGCAATCCACAACCTGTTGGGCCCCGGCGGCCCGGGCCTGCTCAGCGACCCGCGGGCTGGGCACGAACAAGGGCAGCCTGGCTACCTGCGGCCAGTCGGCGCCAGCCATCTGCTGCAAATGTTCAAGACCCTGCCCACTGCTGACCACCAGGCCATTGAGGCGTTCCGCTTCTATGCGGCGCATCAGCGTGCCCGCCGGGTACGCCGGCAGGCAGCGACGATACAGTTCCAGATATTCGACACTAGCACCTTGCTCTGCAAGACGCTCGGCCAGCAGTTCGCGACCTCCGACACCACGAACGATCAGCACGCGCGCCTCGGGCGCCGCAATAGCCTGGCGCAGGCCCGGGAGTGCGAGCAAGGCCTCGCTGTCGTCGCCTTGCTTGGGGAATGTCACTTGAAGGCCTGCGCACTGCAACACTGCTGCCGTCGCTTCACCCACGGTAAACCAGCCTGCGGGGGGTGCTTGCAGTCCAGCGTCCTGCAGTTGCCCAAGCAGCAGCCGGGCCGCCGGCTTGCTGACCACGATGAACGCCTGGTACTGCGCCAGCCCGGCCAGCTGCCGACGCTGCTCGTCAGCCAGAGCGACGGGCTCGATGGCCAGCAACGGCAGGCAGCTGCTGGCCACACCGGCATCAGCCAGGCTCTGCGCCAGCGCCGCGCAGTCCTCTTCAGGGCGGGTCAGCAGCAGGCGCCAGGGGCTCACGGATGCCCGGCCTCGCCGTAAACTTCCTTGAGAATGGCTTCGGCACCCTGGCCCAGCAGGGCCTCGGCGACTTGCACGCCCAAGGCCTCGGCAGCCGCTCGCGGCGCACGGGCATCCGCCACCAGCAGGGTACCGCCACTTGGCTGGCCCACCAGGCCGCGCAGCCACAACTGATCGCCTTCGAGCACCGCATAGCAGGCGATCGGCACCTGACAGCCACCGTTGAGGCGCTTGTTCAAGGCACGCTCGGCGACCACGCGGTCGGCGGTATCGGCATGGTGCAGTGGCGCCAGCAGGGCATGGATCTCGGTGTCGGCGCTGCGGCACTCGATGCCTACCGCGCCCTGGCCACCGGCTGGCAGGCTGTCGTCGACGCTGATGGTATCGGTGATACGGTCCTCGAAGCCCAGGCGGATCAGGCCTGCTGCCGCGAGGATGATGGCGTCGTATTCGCCGGCGTCGAGCTTGGCCAGGCGCGTGTTGACGTTGCCGCGCAGGAAGTGGATTTTCAGGTCTGGCCGACGGGCCAGCAGCTGGGCCTGGCGGCGCAGGCTGGAGGTGCCGACGATGCTGCCGGCCGGCAGGGCGTCGAGGCTGGCGAAGGTAATGGAGACGAATGCATCACGCGGGTCTTCACGCTCGCAGATGCAGAACAGGCCCAGGCCATCAGGGAAGTCCATGGGCACATCCTTCATCGAATGCACGGCGATGTCGGCTTCGTTGTCCAGCAGCGCTGTTTCCAGTTCTTTGACGAACAGCCCCTTGCCGCCGATTTTCGCCAGCGGTGCATCAAGCAACTTGTCACCGCGGCTGACCATGGGCACCAAGGTCACCCGCAGACCGGGGTGCGCCTGCTCAAGGCGGGCTTTGACGTATTCGGCCTGCCACAAGGCCAAGGCACTTTTACGGGTGGCAATGCGGATTTCGCGAGTGGACATGAAACGCCCCGATCCAGAGAAATGCCGCTGATGATAACAGCATCACCGGCATCGCTAGCAGATGTGGGTCAGCGTCAGCGCCGTTCGCGGCCAAAGCCGCTGCTACAGGCGGCGCCATACCTGTGGACCGGCTTTGGCCGCGAACAAGGGCGCAGCCGTTGCCGTGCAGGCTCAGCCCTAGAGTGTCTGCATCATCTTGCGCACGCCCGCCACATGCCGGCGGCTGACAGTCAGGGCGTCCCCGTCAAGGCCCTTGAGGAACAGCTGGAAATGCCCCAATGGCGTGCGTTGCAGGCGTTCGATGCGTTCGCGGGCGACCAGCGCATTGCGGTGGATACGCACGAAGCGCTCGCCGAATTCATCCTCCAACGCCTTGAGCGGCTCGTCGAGCAGCACCTCACCGGCTTCGTGGCGCAAGGTCACGTACTTGTGGTCAGCGATGAAATAGATCACCTGGGGCAATGGAATCAGCTCGATACCTTTGCGCGTACGCGCACTGATATGGCTGCGCGGGCCTCCGCCTTCGCTGCCCGGCCGGGTCAACGCCGCCAGCTGGGCACGGTTGGGCTTCTCGGCCTTGCGCAAGGCATCGCGCAGGGCCTGAGGCTGGATTGGCTTGGTCACATGGCTGAGGGTGCTGTCCTTGAACGCCTCGGCACCGTATTCATCGTCACCGGTACAGAACACCACGGACGGTGGCGCCTCGCGTTCACACAGGCGCGCAGCGACCTGCAAGCCATCCAGGCCTGGCATGCCGATGTCCAGCAAGACCACATCCGGCTTGAGGCTTTCGATCAGTGTCAGGGCCTCCTCGCCGTTGGTGGCGCTGGGCTCCAGCACGGTGTAACCCTCCAGTTCAGCGAATAGCCGTGTGAGGCGTTCACGGGCTTGGGGTTCGTCATCAACGATCAGGACATTCATAATTGCTCTGGATTCCTGAGTGAGTCTCGCACAGGTATAGCGTAGACAAGAGCAGGTCGAGCGACGCTGCGGTCACGCTCTAGACCGATACGAAGGCCAAAGATTCACTGAGCCAGCAGAATAGCTGCCAGTCCTCTGTCCAACTGTAGACGGTCCGTGGAACACTGCCGTTCAATCGGTGAATATCGTCATCGCCCACCTTTACCGATATTTGCCACCGGTTTCTGTCGACCGATGTCCTGCGGTGTCGGGCCCAACCCTGCTATTATCGGCGCCACTTTTTCGTTCACGCCTGCATAGAGTGAATCCATGAGCACCGACAAGACCAATCAGTCCTGGGGCGGCCGCTTCAGTGAGCCCGTCGACGCCTTCGTCGCCCGTTTCACCGCCTCGGTCGACTTCGACAAGCGCCTGTACCGCCACGACATCATGGGTTCGATCGCCCACGCCACCATGCTGGCACAGGTCGGCGTTCTCAGCGATGCCGAGCGCGACACCATCATCGATGGCCTGAAAACCATCCAGGGCGAAATCGAGGCAGGCAACTTCGACTGGCGTGTCGACCTCGAAGACGTGCACATGAACATCGAAGCACGCCTGACCGACCGTATCGGCATCACCGGCAAGAAGCTGCATACCGGTCGTAGCCGCAACGACCAGGTGGCCACCGACATCCGCCTGTGGCTGCGTGACGAGATCGACCTGATCCTCGCCGAGATCACCCGCCTGCAGCAGGGACTGCTGGAGCAGGCCGAGCGTGAAGCCGAAACCATCATGCCTGGCTTCACCCACCTGCAGACTGCCCAGCCGGTCACCTTCGGTCACCACCTGCTGGCCTGGTTCGAAATGCTCAGCCGCGACTACGAACGCCTGGTCGACTGCCGCAAGCGCGCCAACCGCATGCCGCTGGGCAGTGCCGCACTGGCCGGCACCACCTACCCTATCGACCGTGAGCTGACCTGCAAGCTGCTGGGTTTCGAAGCCGTGGCCGGCAACTCGCTGGACGGCGTCTCGGACCGTGACTTCGCCATCGAATTCTGTGCCGCCGCCAGCGTTGCGATGATGCACCTGTCGCGCTTCTCCGAAGAGCTGGTGCTGTGGACCAGCGCCCAGTTCCAGTTCATCGACCTGCCTGATCGCTTCTGCACCGGCAGCTCGATCATGCCGCAGAAGAAGAACCCGGACGTACCGGAGCTGGTGCGCGGCAAGAGTGGCCGTGTATTCGGCGCCCTGACCGGCCTGCTGACCCTGATGAAAGGCCAGCCGCTGGCCTACAACAAGGACAACCAGGAGGACAAAGAGCCGCTGTTCGACGCTGCCGACACCCTGCGCGACTCGCTGCGCGCCTTCGCCGACATGATCCCGGCGATCAAGCCCAAGCACGCCATCATGCGCGAAGCGGCTCTGCGCGGCTTCTCCACCGCGACCGACTTGGCCGACTATCTGGTCCGCCGCGGCCTGCCGTTCCGTGATTGCCACGAGATCGTCGGCCACGCTGTGAAGTATGGCGTCGACACCGGCAAGGACCTGGCCGAGATGAGCCTGGACGAACTGCGCCAGTTCAGCGACCAGATCGAGCAGGACGTATTTGCCGTGCTGACCCTCGAAGGGTCGGTAAATGCCCGCAACCACATCGGCGGCACCGCGCCAGCCCAGGTGCGTGCTGCCGTGGCTCGCGGCAAGGCCCTGCTGGCTTCGCGTTAAATAGAGTATGGGGCTGCCCTGCAGCCCCAGCCTTCAGCGCTTGCCGCTGCGAATCATCTCCATGAAGGCCGGCATCGAGGCCTCCTTGTCCGCCACGATCCGCGCCATGTGCGGGTTCTCGCCCAGCAGTTGCAGCAACGCCTTCGCCTGCGGGAAGTCCGCCAGGAAGTCGATGCCCAGCACTTTCTTGCCCACCGCGCACGCCAGGTCCACCGAGAAGAAGAACATCAGGTCGGCCAGGGTCAGCTGCTCACCGGCCACATAAGGCGCGAAACGGCCATTGCGCTTGAGCGTGGCAAACCCCGCCAGCAAGTCGGCACGCGCGCGCTCCTTGATCAGCGGCTCCACCGGCATGCCGAAGAACGACTCGGCGTAGCAGGTACGCGCCGGCAACTCGATGTACAGTTCGATTTCCTTCACCAGTTCGCGCACCTTGGCCTGGCCGAACGGGTCGCTGGGCAGCAGCGCCTTGCCACCTTGGGTCTGCTCGATATAGTCGAGGATTACGCTGGTTTCGCTGAGCAGGCCGTGTTCGGTTTCCAGCACCGGCACCTTGCCCCGCGGGCTGACTGCCAGCGCATGCGGCGCCTGCCCGCCATAGAAGGTGACTTCCTCGAAAGGCAGGCCTTTCTCCAGCAGGGCCAGCTTGACCATGTTGTAGTAGTTGCTGACCGAGAATCCGTAAAGCTTGAGCATCGGGTTACAGCCTCCAGGCCGTGTGGGGATGGCCCGGCTCTTATAAACCGTCCGCGCAAGCCTGACCAGCGTCATGCGCCCTGTCGATGACCAGGCATTGCCAACGCAGGCGTGGCAAACTGTGCATCCCACCCCAGGAGTAGCGCCATGAGCGAACACGACGAAATCGACAATGACGACGAAGCCTTCGCCGAAGCGACGCTGACCGAAGCCATCGAGAACCAGATCGAAAGCGGCGAGCCGCCAGCGGCCAAGGCCACTTTCAACAAGCTGACCCTGGTCGGCTATGAGCGCGAAGACATCCTCAACCTCATGGCCCACGTTCTGGCCTTTGAAATCGACAACATGCTCCAGGAAGACCGCGCATTCAACGGCGAGTGGTATGAGACCGCCCTGCGTGCCCTGCCCGAGCTGCCACCGGAGATGGGTCAAAGCGACGACGAATAACCCGACTACACTCTTGGATCAGGCACCGCTGGCGGTGCCGCCATCCTTGTCTGGAAGTCAGGAGTCGCCATGTCCTTTACCCCCGAACTGATCGCCGAACTGGAAGTGCTCGCCCTGTTCAACCTGGACAGCAACCAGGAAGGCATCAAGATTCACGCCAATGCCTCCCCCGCCCTGGTCGCTGCGGCCAAGCGCCTGCATGCCAAGCAACTGACCGATCAACCCGATGGCGGTTACCTGACCAGCCTGGGGCATGATGCGGTGGAGAGCGTGCAACTGTTGCTGAATGTCCTCAAAGCCCCACAGCCCGCCTGAACCTGCACCGGCCCTGTGGGAGCGGGTTTACCCGCGAAGCAAGCACCGCGGTGCATGGCAAGGGCTGCGCCCTTGTTCGCGAGTGAACTCGCTCCTACACAGACTGCGCCGAGATGCGATAGAAAAATGGCGCCAAAAATCCATATTCCGCTTATCCGACTGCTCCACTCAGGCTAAACTCGCCACAGCTTTCCTGGCCCGCCCTGAGTGTGCAATGAACCACCCCCACGAAATCCGCCCTGACCTGGACGAAGGCATCGACCGCAAGGTGCTGGCGACATTGCGTGCGCGCTTTCTGCACATCAACCAGTGCCGGCTCGAACGCGCAATGGAGGGCCTGTCGAGCCGCCAGCAGCTGGTTCTGACGCTGCTGCCGCTGCTGTTCCACGTCAACCACCCGCTGCTGCCCGGTTACGTATCCGGCGCCACACCGGCCGGGGTAGCGGGGTTCGAGCCAGATGCCGAGCAGGTTGCCGATGCCCAGCGCCTGGCTCGCTCGTTCGCCTACAAAACCCGTCATGGCAACCCGCCACGCCCGATCCACGGCCTGTTCCTGATGGGCAGTCTCGGTACGCTGGCCCAGGCCGAGCAGAGCGACATGGACCTGTGGGTTTGCCATGCCCCTGGCCTGAGCGAGGCCGAGCGCGAGGAGCTGCGCCGCAAGTGCCAGCAGCTGGAGGCCTGGGCGGCCAGCCAGGGTGCCGAGGCGCACTTCTTCCTGATCGACCCGCAAAACTTCTCCCAGGGCCAGCGCGACAGCCAGCTGAGCTCCGACGACTGCGGCACCACGCAACATTTCCTGCTGCTCGACGAGTTCTATCGCACGGCCATCTGGCTGGCCGGGCGCACGCCGCTGTGGTGGCTGGTGCCGGTCTATGAAGAGCACAACTATCAGGCCTATACCGAGACCCTGCTGTCCAAGCGCTTCATCCGCAATCAGGACGCCCTGGACCTCGGCAACCTCGCCCATATTCCGCCGGGCGAGTACCTCGGCGCCGGGCTTTGGCAGTTGTTCAAGGGCATCGATTCACCCTACAAGTCACTGCTCAAGCTGCTGCTGACCGAAGTTTATGCCAGCGAGCACCCCACCGTGCGCTGCCTGTGCCTGGACTACAAGCAGGCGGTGTTCGCCAATCATCTGAACCTCGACGAACTCGACCCCTATGTGATGGTGTACCGGCGCATCGAGCGCTATCTGCAGCAACGCGGTGAAACCGCTCGGCTCGAGCTGGTCAGGCGCAGCCTTTACCTCAAGGTCAACAAGAAGCTGAGTGGCCTGGACCGCAGCCGTAACAACGGCTGGCAGCGCCAACTGTTGCAGCGCCTTACCGATGAGTGGGGCTGGGACGAGCGCCAGCTGGTCATGCTCGACAGCCGCAGCCAATGGAAGGTGCGCCAGGTCGCCCTCGAACGCCGTGAGCTGGTGGCGGAGCTCAACCATAGCTATCGTTTTCTCGGCCAGTTCGCGCAAAACCAGGGTGCCACCAGCCGCGCCGACCAGCGTGACCTGAATATCCTGGGCCGGCGCCTGTACGCCGCCTTCGAGCGCCGCGCCGGCAAGATCGAAGTGATCAACCCGGGCATTGCCCCGGACATTGCCGAAGATACCTTGACGCTGGTCCAGTCACCGAACCGCAAGGAGCCTGGCAGTCATCACTGGGGCCTGTACAACGGCAATCTGGGCGTATACGAATGGGAGCATTTCAGCCCGATCAAGCGCTGCCGTGAATTGCTCGAGCTGCTGACCTGGGCCCACCGCAATGGCGTCATCGACAACAGCACACGCCTGGCGCTGCACCCCGGCGACAGCGACCTCAGCGAATTCGAGCTGTTCAACCTGCTGGGCAGCCTGCAGCAGCGTATTGCGCTGCCGCTGGCCAGCGTCAGCGAAGAACGCCTGCTGCAGCCAAGCGTGGCGGACGAGATCCTGCTGCTGGTCAACGTCGGCGTCGATCCGCTGCGCCATCACCGCGACCTGAACATCCTGATGACCACCGAGCGCACCGACTCGCTGAGCTATGCCGGTGTGCGCGAGAACCTGGTGCTGACCCTCGACCAGGTCACGCTCAACAGCTGGAACGAAGTGCTGGTACAGCGCTACGACGGTGATCACGCGCTACTGCGCTGCCTGCGAGACTTCCTCAACAGCCTTGGCCAGCGCAGCCACCGCCCGCAGGTGCGGGTGCGCTGTTTCTGCCACAACCGCGCCCAGGCCATCGCTCAGCGGGTCGAGGAGATCTTCGACACGGTGCAATTGTTGCTCGACCAGGGCCTGAATCACCGCTACCTGCTGCAAGTGGCGCAGTACACCCACGTGCTTGAGCTGGTGCCCGGCCAAGTCAGCTTGGCGACCCTGGCGGGGCATGATGCCGTGCTCGATCACCTGGGCGAAGTGCGCAGCCGCTACAGCCCGTTGCACCTGGATGGCAATGCGCTGCAGGACTGCGACCTGCCGCTGCTACTGGAACAGGGTCGGCGCAATTGCATTCAGGTGTTCTACCGCCTGCTCGATGGCTGGGCCGACCTGTACGTGCTGGACGAGTACAACGCCCTGTGGCAACAGCGCCTGCCATTGTTTGACGAAAGCCACCTGCTGCTGCCGTTACAGCGTTTCCTGCGTTCGGTGGTGGTGCGCCACGATGCCCGCCTCCCGCTCGACCCTCTGCAACAGGCATCACTGGCTATCTACTATGCCCAGCTGTTGCCCTCTGGCCCAGGCAAGGCGCGCAGCATCGAGCCACGTCCGGCGCCCAGCGCCGGCGTTGACCACCCTTATTACGAGGTTCAGGCCATTCTGCAGGCCGGTGCGGGGGATGAACGGCATGTAACGCTGTATTGCGACCAGCAGGAGTTTTCCGAGCTGGAGCATGGTGACCAACTTTATGAAGTGGTCGCCCGGCAGATCCTTGGCCAGCGGCGTAGTGCCGGGCACTACCGCTGCTACATCACCGACCTGGACCTGTCCGAGCTGCTCGAGGATGAGCAGGGGTCGACCTGCCTGTACCTACGCTACAAGCGTGAGCTGGAGCAGGCGCTGAATGACGGATTGGCGAAGTTGCAGGCTACTCTGGAGCCTTAGGGTCGCAAAGCGACCCCAAGGATCTCAGAGGTCGAAATCGCCAGCCGCTTCAGGCTGGTATTCGACTTCCAGCAACTTCAGTTTCAGGGTCTTGCCCCCCGGCGCCGGCCAGTCGATCTGCTCGCCCACCGACAAGCCCAGCAGCGCACAACCAATCGGCGCGAGAATAGAAACCGTGCCTTCTCCACCGGCATCTTTCGGGTACACCAGGGTCAGATGATAGTCCTTGCCACTGGCTTGCTCACGGCAATGCACCCGCGAGTTCATGGTCACCACGCCGGCGGGCACTTCCTCATGGCCGACCACCTGAGCGGCACGGTCCAGCTCCTCCTGCAAGGCGAGCACACCCGGCGTATTTTCGTCGAGGCTGTCGATCAGGCGCTCGAGACGTTGTACGTCCAATCGGGTGAGGATGAGGGAAGGCTTGGTGCTCATGATCCAGTCAGACTCCTTTGAACAGGCGGTTTGCTGCGGGCAGATAAAGCAAAACCCCGCCCAAGGGCGGGGTTTGTGAATGCTTTGGCGTCACCGACGCAAAACCCGACACTACCACAGCCGGGCAAATACTCAAGCCCGTGCGCGCAGGGCCTCGGCTTCGCGGCAGATCTGCCGGCGCCGCTCGTCGTCAGCCGAGCGCCATTCGCGAATGTGCTCGACATGACGGTGGCAGCCGGTGCACACCCGCTGCTCATCCAGCCGGCAGACGCTGATGCAGGGCGACGGCACTGCCGGGCTGACGTTGCTGTACAGCGGCTTGGGTGGCCGCGCCTGGCTGGTCATGTCAGATCTCGTCGAAGTCCAGCTTCTCGCCGGCCCGCTCCCAGACGATACGCTCGAGCATTTCGTTCAGCAGCTCTTCGCTCTTCTCGCACACCCACTTGCCGCTTTCTTCGTCGTAGTCGAAGTGGAAGCCGCCGGAACGGTCGGCCAGCCACAGCTGGCGCAGCGGCTCCTGGCGACTGAAGATCAGCTGGGCGCCGCCTTCGAACTTGACGGTCAGCACGCCGCCAGAATTTTCCATGTCCAGGTCCAGGCCGCTCTCGTCGAACAGGTCTTCCAGGGCCTGTTGGGTCGCGTCGACCAGATCATGGAAACGCGCTTCGCTCAAACTCATTGCAGGAACCTCGAATTGGCTGCTTTACGGGCAAGCCGGCAAGATACGGGCGCCGGGCCATGAATGCAAAGGTTTAGCCGTGCTCGGCACCGGCCCCTTACCGGCGGCGAAGGTCCCTAAGCATAGCCCGCCCGACGGACCGGCTCTTGCATAGGCAATCCGCCGGTCGCTCGGTATACTCGGGCGCAATACTGCATATTTCAAAGGATTTCACCCATGAAGCGCCTGATTTCCTCGCTCGCGGCGCTGGTCGCGGTTGCCTGCCTCGTTTCGGCCTGCGGTCAGAAGGGCCCTCTGTACCTGCCAGAAGACGGCAAGGACGGCAAAGGCCCGAAAAAGTCGCACCAGCACCAGCATGCTCCAGCGGTCCAGCCGCAGGAAGAGCAGCCAATCCAGCCCGAGCAGACGCCAGAGCAGTAAGGAATTCAGATGAACGCTTTCAACTACCGCGACGGTGAACTGTTCGCGGAGGGCGTGGCCCTGTCGGCCATCGCCGAACGCTTCGGCACCCCGACCTACGTGTACTCGCGCGCCCACATCGAAGCCCAGTACCGCAGCTACACCGATGCCCTGCAAGGCACCGATCACCTGGTCTGCTTCGCCGTCAAGGCCAACTCCAACCTTGGCGTGCTGAACGTCCTGGCGCGCCTGGGGGCGGGTTTCGACATCGTTTCCGGCGGTGAACTCGAGCGCGTGCTGGCCGCTGGCGGGCGCGCCGATCGCGTGGTGTTCTCCGGCGTCGGCAAGACCCGCGAAGACATGCGCCGCGCCCTGGAAGTCGGCGTGCACTGCTTCAACGTCGAGTCCACCGACGAACTCGAACGCCTGCAAGTGGTAGCCGCCGAGATGGGCAAGGTTGCCCCGATCTCGCTGCGCGTGAACCCGGACGTCGATGCCGGCACTCACCCGTACATTTCCACCGGCCTCAAGGAAAACAAGTTCGGCATCGCCATCGCCGACGCCGAAGCCATCTACGTGCGTGCCGCGCAGCTGCCCAACCTGGACGTGGTGGGTGTCGACTGCCACATCGGCTCGCAGCTGACCACCGTCGACCCGTTCCTCGATGCCCTCGACCGCCTGCTGGCCCTGGTCGACCGCCTGGCCGAATGTGGCATCCACCTGCGCCACCTGGACCTGGGCGGCGGCGTTGGCGTGCGCTATCGCGACGAAGAGCCGCCGCTGGTGGCCGACTACATCAAGGCCATCCGTGAACGCGTGGGCACCCGTGACCTGGCCCTGGTGTTCGAGCCAGGCCGCTACATCGTGGCCAACGCCGGTGCCCTGCTGACCCGCGTGGAATACCTCAAGCATACCGAACACAAGGACTTCGCCATCATCGACGCGGCGATGAACGACCTGATCCGCCCGGCCCTGTACCAGGCCTGGATGGGCGTCAGCGCGGTCACCCCGCGTGCCGGCGAAGGCCGTGCCTATGACCTGGTCGGCCCGATCTGCGAAACCGGCGACTTCCTCGCCAAGGACCGCGTGCTGAACTTGGCCGAAGGTGACCTGCTGGCCGTACAGTCGGCGGGCGCCTATGGTTTCGTCATGAGCTCGAACTACAACACCCGTGGCCGTTGTGCGGAAATCCTGGTCGACGGCGACCAGGCTTTCGAAGTCCGCCGCCGCGAGACCATCGCCGAACTGTACGCTGGCGAAAGCCTGCTGCCGGAGTGAGCCCATGCTGCTGCGCTTTACCAAGATGCATGGGCTGGGCAACGACTTCATGGTCCTCGACCTGGTCAGCCAGCACGCGCACATCCAGCCCAAGCACGCCAAGCAATGGGGTGACCGTCACACCGGCATCGGCTTCGACCAGCTGCTGATCGTCGAGGCGCCGAGCAACCCGGAAGTGGACTTCCGCTACCGGATCTTCAACGCCGACGGCTCCGAGGTCGAGCAGTGCGGCAACGGCGCGCGCTGCTTCGCCCGCTTCGTGCTGGACAAGCGTTTGACCGCGAAGAAGCGCATCCGCGTGGAAACCAAGGGCGGCATCATCGAGCTGGACGTGCAGAACGACGGCCAGGTGTGTGTCGACATGGGCCCGCCGCGCTTCGTCCCG
Organism: Pseudomonas sp. NPDC086566; assembly: GCF_050280885.1. Lineage (NCBI taxonomy): Bacteria > Pseudomonadati > Pseudomonadota > Gammaproteobacteria > Pseudomonadales > Pseudomonadaceae > Pseudomonas > Pseudomonas sp. NPDC086566. The sequence goes on along the minus strand of NZ_JBNNWD010000002.1, from coordinate 297,591 downwards.
GCAGACATCCCGTTCATTGCCGATGAACAGGCAGTGAACTACCCGCTGGAAGTAGACGGCCAGCTGTATTCGATTGCCGCCGTGTCCATGGGCAACCCGCATGCCGTGCTGCGCGTCGATGACGTGCACACCGCGCCGGTCCATGAGCTGGGCCCGAAAATCGAAAACCACCCGCGCTTCCCGCAGCGGGTGAATGCCGGCTTCCTCCAGGTCATCGACCGCCATCGCGCCAACCTGCGGGTCTGGGAGCGTGGTGCCGGCGAGACCCAGGCCTGTGGCACCGGCGCCTGCGCCGCAGCCGTGGCCGCCATCAGCCAGGGCTGGATGGACTCTCCGGTGTCCCTCGACCTGCCAGGTGGCCGTCTGAACATCGAATGGGCCGGCCCTGGCAAGCCCGTGTTGATGACAGGCCCAGCCGTGCGCGTCTTCGAAGGACAGGTTCGTCTCTAAGCGAGTAACCGCCATGACCGATCAGCCAGTACCCCAGCAGTCCGATGAGCTCGATGCCGACGCGGTGGTCGCCTACCTGCGCGCCCACCCTACATTCTTCGCCGAGCACGACGAGTTGTTGATCGAACAACGCATCCCCCACCAGCGCGGTGACAGCGTGTCGCTGGTGGAACGCCAGCTCAAGCTGCTGCGCGACCGCAACATCGAGATGCGCCATCGCCTGTCGCAACTGATGGACGTGGCCCGGGACAACGACCGGCTGTTCGACAAGACCCGTCGGCTGATCCTCGACCTGCTCGACGCCGGCAGCCTGGAAGAAGTGGTAATGGCCGTCGAAGACAGCCTGCGCCAGGAATTCCAGGTGCCTTTCGTCAGCCTGATCCTGTTTGGCGACAACGCGGCGCCCGTTGGCCGTTGGGTCAGCAATGCCGAAGCCCAGCAGGCCATCGGTGGTCTGCTCGGCGGTGGCAAGACGGTCAGCGGCAACCTGCGCGAGCACGAGCTGGCCTTCCTGTTCGGCAAGGAGCAGCAGCAGGAAGTCGGCTCCAGTGCTGTTGCCGCCCTCGAATATCAAGGGTTGCATGGCGTGCTGGCGATCGGCAGCCGCGACCCGCAGCACTACAAGAGCAGCGTCGGCACCTTGTTCCTTGGCTACATCGCCGAAGTACTGGGCCGCGTGGTGCCGCGCGTGACCCATACCCTGCGTCCGGTGCGCTGATGGAACGCCAGCTGGAGGCTTATTGCGCACACCTGCGCAACGAGCGCCAGGTGTCGGAACACACCCTGCTGGCTTATCGCCGCGACCTCGACAAGGTCATCGAATATTGCAACAGCCAGGGCATCGCCGGTTGGGGCGCCCTGCAGATTCAGCAGCTGCGCCAGCTTATCGCCCGCTTGCACCATCACGGCCAGTCCTCGCGCAGCCTGGCACGATTGCTGTCGGCGGTGCGCGGCCTCTACCGCTACCTCAATCGCGAAGGCCTGTGCCAGCACGACCCGGCCAACGGCCTGAGTGCGCCCAAGGGCGAACGCCGGCTGCCCAAGGTGCTGGACACCGACCGAGCCCTGCAGCTGCTCGATGGCGGCGTCGATGACGACTTTATCGCCCGCCGTGACCAGGCCATCCTCGAATTGTTCTATTCCTCCGGCCTGCGCCTGTCCGAACTGAACAACCTTGACCTCGAACAGCTCGACCTGGCTGCCGGCCTGGTGCAGGTACTCGGCAAGGGCAGCAAGACCCGCGTACTACCGGTTGGGCGCAAGGCACGCGAGGCGTTGCAGGCCTGGTTCAAGCTGCGTGGCATCGGCGCGCCGCGTGACAGCGCCGTGTTCATCACCCGCCAGGGCAATCGCATGAGCCCACGCGCCATCCAACTGCGGGTCAAGGCTGCCGGCGAGCGCGAGCTAGGCCAGCACCTGCACCCGCACATGCTTCGCCACTCCTTCGCCAGCCACGTGCTGGAATCGTCCCAGGACCTGCGTGCGGTGCAGGAAATGCTCGGCCACGCCGACATCAGCACCACGCAGATCTACACCCACCTGGACTTCCAGCACCTGGCCGCGGTGTACGACAGCGCCCACCCTCGGGCCAAACGCAGCAAAGGCACAGACTCATGAGCATCAAGCTGATCACCTTCGACCTCGACGACACGCTGTGGGACACCGCGCCCGTGATTGCCAGCGCCGAGGTCGTGCTGCGCGACTGGCTCGAAGCCAACGCACCAGTCCTCGGCGGCGTGCCGGTGGAGCACTTGTTCGCCATTCGCGAACGCCTGGTGCAAGCCGAGCCGGGCCTCAAGCACCGCATCAGCGCCCTGCGCCGACGGGTGTTGTTCCACGCCCTGGAGGACGTCGGCTACAGCGAGAAGCAGGCGCAGGAACTGGCCAACGAGGGCTTTGAAGTTTTCCTCCATGCCCGCCACCAGGTCGAAGTGTTCCCCGAGGTACAGCCGGTACTGGAAGTCCTGCGCCGTCACTACACCTTGGGCGTGGTCACCAACGGCAACGCCGACATACGCCGACTGGGGCTGGCGGATTACTTCCGCTTTGCCCTGTGCGCGGAGGATCTGGGCATCGGCAAGCCGGACCCGGCACCGTTCTTGGAGGCCCTCAAGCGTGGCGAATCCGAGGCCAGTGCAGCGGTGCATATAGGCGATCACCCAGGCGACGACATCGCCGGCGCCCAGCGCGCCGGTTTGCGCGCGGTGTGGTTCAATCCGCAGGGCAAGGCCTGGGCGGGTGACAGGGCGCCGGATGCGGAGATTCAGCGGCTGTCCCAACTGCCTGACGTCCTGGCGCGCTGGCGCTGACAAACAGGCACAAAAAAGCCCGCAGCGACGGCGGGCTCTTTTGCATTCAGCCACTCAGATAGGGCGGCTGCCGTACTTGTTGTCCGGCTTCTTGGGCGGGTCGGCGACCACGTTGGCCTCGACTTCCTGCACCTTGCCACCGCGCGAAAGGAACTCTTCCATCGCTTTGGCCAGGGCATCACGCTCCTTCTGCTTGGCTTCCATGCTCGGCATCTCGTCTACCGAGACAGCGGCCTTGGATTTGCCCTTGGAAGTCGGTGCCGGGCTGCTGTCGTCATCGCCAGCATCTTCCACGCCATCGTCAGCCGCCGCTTCGAGGCCTTCATCAGCCTCGTCTTCGTCGCCTACTTCGAGGTCATCATTTTCCAGATCGTCGTCGCTCATGTTCTACCTCATGACTTGCGAAAAGCAGGTTAGTTATAGACCGGTGCAGCCGTAGACCGGCAGCCACCAGTGAAAATTCAACTGGCCGTGGGTTAGGCCACTGCCCTTGGGTCGGCGCTCCTGATGGGAGGCGGCACCCAGCAGGCCCTACTCCTGGCAAGACCTGACAAATCCTTGAACCCTGCTGGCCACACGCTATTGGCAAGCCTAGCAAAGGCTGGAGAAGCGTGGGGACTACTCGCCCAACACTCTTTGGCGCGCATTCTAGCGCGCTCGTGGAAAAAGCAAAGCACCATAAATGCCCGAAGACTTGTAAGTTTTTGGCCTACGTCGCGAACGTGAGTGATAAACCGTTTGCACTGCGCGAAATGGCAAAAAACAGGCAAAAAAATGCCCGGCGAACCGGGCAAGTTTTACCAGCGTCGCGGTTACAGGTTGTAGCCGCGTTCGTTGTGCTGAGCCAGGTCGAGGCCGACCGACTCTTCTTCTTCGTTGACCCGCAGACCCATCACCACATCCAGCACCTTAAGGATCACGTAGGTGACGATGGCGGTATAGACCACGGTGAAGATTACGCCCTTGGCCTGAACCCAGACCTGGGCACCGATATCGGTGACTGCACCGAAGCCGCCCAGGGCCGGTGCCGCGAACACGCCGGTCAGGATGGCACCGATGATGCCGCCGATGCCATGCACGCCGAAGGCGTCCAGGGAGTCGTCGTAACCCAGCTTGCGCTTGAGGGTGGTGGCGCAGAAGTAGCAGATCACACCGGAGACCAGGCCAATCACCAGTGCGCCCATAGGGCCCACGGTCCCAGCGGCCGGCGTGATGGCGACCAGGCCGGCGACCACACCCGAGGCGATGCCCAGGGCACTGGGTTTGCCGTGGAACACCCACTCGGCGAACATCCAGCCCAGCGCAGCAGCGGCGGTGGCGATCTGCGTCACCAGCATGGCCATGCCCGCAGTGCCGTTGGCGGCGGCGGCGGAACCGGCGTTGAAGCCAAACCAGCCGATCCACAGCATGGCCGCGCCCATCAAGGTGTAGCCCAGGTTGTGCGGAGCCATCGGGGTGGTCGGGTAGCCCTTGCGCTTGCCCATGACCAGGCAGCAGACCAGGCCAGCGATACCGGCGTTGATGTGCACCACGGTGCCGCCAGCGAAGTCGAGCACGCCCCAGTCCCACAGCAGCGCGCCGTCACCACTCCAGACCATGTGCGCGATCGGGGCGTAGACCAGGGTGAACCAGATACCCATGAACACCAGCATCGCCGAGAACTTCATGCGCTCGGCAAAGGCACCGACGATCAGTGCCGGAGTAATGATGGCGAAGGTCATCTGGAACGTGATGAACACTGCCTCAGGGAAAAGTGCAGTGGCCGAAGTCAGGTTGGCCGGCGTGACGCCGCTCAGGAACGCCTTGGAGAAGCCGCCGACGAAAGAATTGAAGTTGAGCACGCCCTTTTCCATACCAGTGGTATCGAAGGCCATGCTGTAGCCATAAATGACCCAGAGAATGCTGATCAGGCCAGTGATGGCAAAGCACTGCATCATCACCGACAGCACGTTCTTGGAACGCACCATGCCGCCGTAGAAAAGGGCCAGACCTGGAATGGTCATGAACAGCACCAGCGCTGTCGAGGTGAGCATCCAGGCGGTGTCGCCGGAGTTCAGCGCTGGGGCAGCTGCTTCCTCTGCCAGGGCAAGCCCGGGCATTACGAGGGACAATAGGGCTCCTAGCCCTGCGATCTTACGCAGAGTCATGTTGTTTTCTCCTGGGGCGTTGGGTTTGGTGAGGCTTTTTCGGCGCTTAGATCGCGTCGGTATCGGTTTCGCCGGTACGGATGCGGATCGCCTGCTCCAGATTCACCACGAAGATCTTGCCGTCACCGATCTTGCCGGTGTTGGCCGCCTTGGTGATGGCTTCGATCACTCGATCAAGGTCCTTGTCGTCGATGGCGACGTCGATCTTCACTTTGGGCAGGAAGTCGACCACGTACTCCGCGCCGCGATACAGCTCGGTGTGGCCCTTCTGCCGGCCGAAACCTTTGACTTCGGTGACGGTAATGCCCTGCACGCCGATTTCCGACAGCGACTCGCGCACGTCGTCCAGCTTGAACGGCTTGATGATGGCTGTGACTAGCTTCATGAAACTCTCTCCCGATTTGGTGGACTTGCCCCAGGAAAACAAACCCGTCTCAAGTCTAAGCGCAGCGGTTGGCTTTGTAACGCGTCGTCGGCATCCGGCTCCGCGTGCGCACTGCCTGGTCACAAAGAACTGCATCAGTGCATGGCTCGTTCAGGTCTTTGCAGAAACCTTGCCAGTTCCGTTAAAGCGGCGGAAAACAGCGAGTTATGTAAGTCAGTCGGGATTGGCCAGTCGCCAGCATGGCAATCATGCACAACATCGGTGCAGGCAGGCCCGGCAAACTGCTCAAAAAGTGTGCAGCGGCCTGCAGTCCAAGATGCAGATCTGCCCGTGCTACACTGCGGGCCATTTCTCAGTTTCAGTGGACAGCCGAACATGCTCGCGCCCAAAGCCCTTCTCGACGCCCTGAGCGACCAGGCCTCGCGCCTGTTCAGCAGCGATACCGCCCAGCCCCGCGCTGAACTGGAAAGCCAGTTCAAAGTGTTGATGCAAGGCGCCTTCAGCAAGCTGGACCTGGTCAGCCGCGAAGAATTCGACAGCCAGATGGTCGTGCTGGCGCGCACCCGCGCCCGGCTCGAAGCCCTGGAGAAACAAGTGGCTGAGCTGGAAGCCCGGCTGGCGCCGGCTGCGCAAGAGTAACAAGCCAAAGCCCTGGGGCTGCGTTACAGCCCCAGCTTCGGATCAGGCCGAAGCCCTGTGCTGCCCGGCGGCCTTGGGCGGTAGCTCGCTGGCATGCAGCGCTCCACGGAACAACGCCGCCCCGCACACGGTGAACAGCGTCTTCACCCGACTGTGCGAATTACGGATCTCGGCCTGTATTTCTTCGATGAGCGGATCGCTCGACTGCAGCGCAACGGCACGATCGACCCATTCGATTGCGGCGAAGCGGCTCTGCTTGCGCGTGCCGCAGCCCTGCATCCAGGCCAGCCCAAGCTCTGCGCAAGCGCGTGCGGCAATCCCCGGATCAGGGTACTCCGCCAGCCCGTGCAGATAACCAACCGCCTCGACACGCTCCCGCGCATCACCGTACTGGCGGAGCAGGATGCCCAGCTGCAACTGCGCCTTGGCGTGGATTTCCGGATCGCCCAGTGCGTCTAGCAGCAGCCGCTTGACCGCCAGCATTGATTTGCGGTCCTCCAGCCCTTTAATGGCGTTCATGCGTTGGCAAGCCAGGTCGAACCTGGCCTGGAGGTGACCAGACTCCGCTGCGCACAGCAGCCAGTGCTCCGCAGCCTTGCCACTGAGGTAATGCGCGGGCGTGTTGTCCAGCCCGCCACGGTGCAGATCGTACAGCGCGATGGCAGCATTCGGCAGTTTAAGCTCCGCAAAGGTTTCATAGAGGAAATACGCGGCCTCATGCAGGCTGGCAGCCCAGAGCAGGCGCGGCACTTCGAGCACATCGAAGCCCTGCCCCTCGCTCCCGCACTGGCGCCTGACCGCCATGCGCAACCACGTGCGAGCCTGCTCGGCAGATTGCCCAAAGCCCCACAGTCCAAACTGGTGCCCTGCCGCCCGCAGCGCACAGGCCGCTGCCTGTCGGCGGTCATCGCACAGCCGCTCGATGACGGTGCGCAGCACCTGCGAATCGTCCTGCGCCTCGTGGAACAGCACCAGGCACACCAGGCTATGGAAAGGCTCGCCAATGGTCGCGACGAAACCATGGTCAGGGCAGAGCGCGACGCTATCGACAAAGTCGCGCATCGCCCCGGCGTAGTCACGCATCGAATAGCGCCTCAGTGCCCCACGCCGGGCCAGCAGCGTGGCACGCTCCTTGGGCCGGAGTTCACGCTGTGCCCATTGGGCAAAGGTAGTTTGCCAAATCGCGATCTGCGGCAGTTGCCTGGCGTGCGGCAGCCAGAATGTCTCTTCCAGCGCCAACCAACGAATCGCATTGCGCTGTGCCTCAGGCCAGCCGTGGCACAGCGGCCCGCTGGCCAGTGCATCGACCGCCTCATCGCTGCCTCCCCAACGTGGGGTCAGGTAAGTCGCATAGGCCTCAACCGCCTCGAAGCAGCCGCTGAACCAAGCCAGCGCATGGCGCAGCCAGTAATCCCGGGCGCTCTCGCCCCGCTCATGCAAGCGCGCGCTCAAGCTGGCAGGCAATACCTGCGGCAGCGCCTGCAAAGGCGTCAGGCCGAATTTGACCAACAGTGGCGCAGCGGCCTCCTGCACCTCCACATCGGCATGCGCGCTAGGCCGATAACGCGCTACCTGGCCATCGAACAGTTCGACCAGCCAGCCTGGCTCGCGCAAGCGCGAACTGATGTGCAGCATGCCGATCACTGCCGCCACAGGTTGTGCGCTAAGCGCCATGGCACGCAGAAAGTGCGCCGCAGCCTTTTCGCAGGCCTGTTCAGTAGCCAGCCAGCGTTCTTCCGACACGTCATGGCAGCCAACCGGCCCACGGATCTGGCAGGCACGGCTGAAGCAGTGAAAACCCATCACCACATGCGGGTGATAAGCCTTGGGGCAGGCGTCGATCCACGCATTGAGGGTTTGCGTCAGGGCCTTGCCGCCCTGTGTGTCCCAATCCAGCAGGTGGCCTTGCACAGCTTCGAGGTAGACCGGGCACTCACCGGGTGGCGCCTGCAGCCATTGCGTCTCGAGCGCATCGAAAAGGCGGTTAAGCTCAGCGTATTCATTGGCCTGCACCCGTTCTCGGAGCTGCTGGCGGATGCGATTGAGGGTTTGCACGGGCAGTACCTTAAGTCCATTTAAGGGTCGCGTTGCCATCCACTGGCAACAACAGTCGCTCTTGAACACTAAGCCATAGCCGGGATCTTCGCAAAGTATTGGATCCAGTCGTGCAACGTTAAGTCGCATTTCTCTTGCGCTCACCTTGCAGATACTCACTAGGCTGTGACAACCCGCAGGAAGCGGCTTTATATCCAGCGACAACGGAGCGTCCATGTCCCTCGCCATCGTCCATAGCCGCGCCCAGGTCGGCGTGCAGGCCCCGGCGGTCAGCGTCGAAACGCACCTGGCCAACGGCCTGCCCAATCTCACCCTGGTCGGCCTGCCCGAAACCACGGTCAAGGAGAGCAAGGACCGTGTGCGCAGCGCGATCGTCAATTCCGGGCTGAATTACCCGCAGCGGCGCATCACCCAGAACCTCGCCCCGGCCGACCTGCCCAAGGATGGCGGGCGTTATGACCTGGCTATCGCCCTGGGTATCCTCGCCGCCGATGGCCAGGTGCCGTTACCAGCGCTGGCCGAACTGGAATGCCTGGGCGAGCTGGCCCTGTCGGGCAAGCTACGCCCGGTGCAGGGCGTGTTGCCAGCAGCACTGGCGGCGCGCGAGGCCGGCCGGGCGCTGGTGGTGCCCCGGGAAAATGCCGAGGAAGCCAGCCTGGCCGGCGGGCTTGTGGTGTATGCGGTAGGGCACCTGCTCGAGTTGGTGGCGCACCTCAACGGGCAGGTGCCACTCGCCCCGTTTGCCGCCAATGGCCTGATCCTTGAGCAACAGCCTTATCCGGACCTCAGTGAGGTCCAGGGCCAGGTCGCGGCCAAGCGGGCACTGCTGTTAGCCGCAGCCGGGGCCCATAACTTGCTGTTCACCGGGCCACCCGGCACGGGCAAGACCCTGCTCGCCAGCCGCCTCCCCGGCCTGCTGCCGCCTCTGGATGAAAATGAGGCGCTGGAGGTCGCGGCGATCCGCTCGGTCAGTGGCCACACGCCGCTGAACAGCTGGCCGCAGCGGCCGTTTCGCCACCCGCACCATTCTGCCTCAGGCCCAGCGCTGGTAGGTGGGAGCAGTCGGCCGCAGCCAGGCGAAATCACCTTGGCGCACCATGGCGTGCTGTTTCTCGACGAGCTGCCGGAGTTCGAAAGACGCGTACTGGAAGTGCTGCGCGAGCCGCTGGAATCGGGCGAGATCGTGATTGCCCGGGCGCGCGACAAGGTGCGCTTCCCGGCGCGCTTCCAACTGGTGGCGGCCATGAACCCTTGCCCTTGCGGCTACCTGGGTGACCCTACCGGGCGCTGCCGCTGCAGCACCGAGCAGATCGCACGGTATCGCAACAAGCTGTCAGGGCCATTGCTGGACCGCATCGACTTGCACCTGACCGTGGCCCGCGAGACCACCACGCTCAGCCACCAGCCAAGCGGGGAAACCAGTGCCGACGTGGCCGCCAAGGTGGCCGAGGCCCGCGAAGTGCAGCAGCGACGTCAAGGCTGCGCCAATGCGTTTCTGGACCTGGACGGGTTGCGCAGCCATTGTCAGCTGGCAGCGGCAGACCAGGCTTGGCTGGAAAGCGCCTGCGAGCGGCTGACGCTTTCTTTACGGGCGGCGCACCGGCTGTTGAAGGTTGCACGTACATTGGCGGATCTGGAAGGTAGCCAGGCGATCCGCCGGGGGCATCTGGCCGAGGCCTTGCAGTACCGGCCGGGGAGCAGTTAGTGCTTTCGGGCTGCTTGGCCGCGTCAAGATCAGGACAACCTGTTTCGACCGATCAATCCGGACACCGAATACAACCCAGGCCCGGTCAACGCCAAACCGCCATAAAGCGCCACCAGCAACCAGGCAAACTGCCCTTGCTCCAGCGACCACTCCGGATGCACCACCACCAGCGCCACCAGCAACACTGCCAGCACCGGCAGGCAAGCCAGCCGTGCCACCACGCCCAGCACCAGCAACACCGGGCACACCACCTCGGCAAACACCGCAAGGCCCAGGGTCAGCGGCGCCCCCAGGCCGAACGGATCTTCGATGCGCTGCAATTCCCCGCTCCAGTCCAGTAGCTTGGGCAACCCGTGGATGGAAAACAGCAGCACGGCAGCCATCACCCGCATGAACAGCAGGCCGCTGGCAGTCAAGGCCGCCGATTGCGGCTCGAGGAAGGGCTTGAGGCGTGGCATGGCAAAGGTCTCGCGGTTCGATCCAGCCAACGAGCATCGCCCGCTTGCCCAACGATTGATTGTTCAGGTGTGCTCATTCACCTGCCAACGCCTCTTCGACCGCCTTGAGCAATACCTCTTCGGAAAACGGCTTGCCCAGACATCCCCGTGCGCCATTATGAAGTGCCGCCTGCAGCGCTCGCTCGTCCCAATGCGCCGACATGCAGATGACTGGCAAAAGCGAACCCCGCCGCACCAGCTCCCGCTGCACGTCCAGCCCGTTAATCCCCGGCATTTTCAGGTCGAGCAGCAAGCAGCCTGCCTCGTGCGCCAGGTTCGAGGCCAGGAACACCTCCCCCGTCGCAAACGCCAGGCACTCGAACCCTGCTGAGCGCAGCAGGTTACCCAGGCTTTTGCGCACCGACGCATCATCATCGACGATGCACACCGCCCTGCTCATGCGCCGGGCCGGGCTTCGATGACGCTGTGCATGGCTACCAGCTCCAGTAGCGAGCGGGATTGCATCTTGTTCATGATGTTTTTCTTGTGCACCTTGGTGGTCACTTCACTGGTGCCGATTTCCCTGGCGATCTGCTTGTGCGACAAACCGCCGACCACCAGCGAGAACACCTGGCGCTCGCGCTGGGTCAGGTGCTGGTACTTTTCCTCGACCTGCCGCGCATGCTGCCATTTGCGCCCCTCGATCACGGCGCGTGCGCGTACCGAATCCAGCAGCACCAGCAACTGGTCTTCGTCGAAGGGCTTGGTCAGGAACTCGACGGCCCCGGCGCGCATGGCCTGGACCGTCATGGGAATGGTGCCGAAGCCGGTCATGAACACGATCGGCCAAGGGAGCGCCAACCGGCGCAACGTAGCCTGAACCTCAAGGCCGGTGGTTTCGGCCAGATGCATATCCAGCAGCAGGCAGGCGCAGGGGCTTTCCAGGCGAGCGTCGAACAACGCTTCGGCGCTGGCGAACAACCGGTGCGGAATATCCCGCGAACCCAGCAGGCGACCGAGTGCCTTGCGTACCGAAGGGTCGTCATCCACCACCAGCACTGGCACGCGCGCAGCGTCGTCGAGCGGTTCGGCGGCATCGGCCACAGCGCACAACGGTGACTGGCCCAGCGCCAGGCAAGGAACCTCGAAGCTGACCTGCGCAGCCAGGCGGTAACCCCGCCGCGGCACGGTCTGAATCAGCCCGCGGTCACCGAAGGCCTTGCGCAACAGCGAAACCTGCACCTGCAGGTTGTTGTCTTCGACCACCGTGCCGGCCCACACCTGGCTGAACAGCTCATCCTTGCCAACCACCCGGCCCTTGGCCTTGATCAGCGTGGCCAGCACCTCGAATGCCCGCCCGCCCAACAGGATCGGCTTGCCATCGAGAAAGGCTTCTCGTCGCTCGAGCGACACCTGGGCGTTGCCTATTCGGATCATGGTTTCCTCTCGCGGGCATGGGCGTTTGCGCAGCCTCGGGCAGCCTAGGTGAGCACACGCATTCAGACAATTATCCCGAGGGATAGGTGGCCTCTTCACTATACAAGCGCCCTCCAGCCCCCAGGTATTGATAACGGACAACAGCGTGCCCGTTCCTGCCAAGCCGCCCGCAGCGCCCATTCTTGAGCGGGCGGCTGCGTATACTCGTGCGCCAGGATGTCGCTAGCAGGGGGTGCTTTATGCTTGATGAACGCCTCGCCAACAGGCCGATCGATTTCGACCAGTCGATCGACGACGGCTGGCTGAATCGCTGCGCCATCACGCAGCTGGGCCAGGACGGTGAACTCAGCTATTTCCGCTTGCACGACCCCGTCACTCGCCAGGCCTGGATCGCCGTGCGCGCCCCGCTCGAGGTCCCCGCAGCCTGCCAGCGCCTGGAGCGCGACTACCGCTTGCAGCTGGACCCGCAGTGGGCGGTCATCCCCTCAGCGTTCGTCCGCTGCGCCGAAGGCCCGTTGCTGGTGTACCCGACCGGCCGCTCCATCGCCGACCTGATCCACGAAGGCCCGGTTGAGCTGCCTCTGTTCTTCGATATCGCGGTAAATGCCGCCAACGCCCTGGCTCAAGCCCACGAGCGCAATGTGCTGCATGGTGCGTTGCAGCCCGAACATGTCTGCCTGCAGGCGAACCAACGGGTGCGGCTGGGCTGTTTTCGTGCCGACAAACCAGAGCTGATCAGCGAACAGGGCAACGCGCTCGGCAACTGGGCCTACCTGGCGCCGGAGCAGATCTGCCCCCATGGCAGCAGCAGCGACCGACGCAGCGACATCTACGCCCTGGGCGCGATTCTCTACCAGCTGCTGCTGGGCGAGCTGCCGTTGGCCGGGCGGGATACCCAGCACTGGCGCCAGCTGCACGCTGGCGTTCAGCCACGCCCGGCCTGTGAGGTCGACAGCCGGGTGCCGCTGCCACTGAGCCGGATCCTGGCCAAGGCCTTGGCAAAGGAACCCGACGCCCGCTACCAGAGCGCCCGGGCCCTGGCCGTTGACCTGGCCCATTGCCAACGGCAGTGGACCGCAAGCAAAACCATCGCCCCCTTCGAGCCCGGCTGCGCCGACCCGGTTTCGCCCAGTCGCGAGCGCTTGTATGGCCGCACTGCCGAACAGAAGCTGATCGCCCTGATGCTCGATACTCAGCGTCGCGACAGCAAGCCCCAGGTGCTGTTCATCAACGGCGCTGCTGGTCTGGGCAAATCCAGCCTGGTCGAGGCCACGCTCAAAGCGCATGCCGAAGGCTACTGGGCTGTCGGCAAGTGCAACAGCCCGGACCTGGCCGTGCCCTATGCGCCCTGGGTAGAGATCCTCGGTTCGCTGACCACCCAGCTGCTGGCGAAGAACAGCCAGGACCTCGACACCCTGCGCCGCGAGATCCTGCAGCGCATCGAAGGCCACAGTCGATTGCTCGGCAAACTGGCTCCCGACCTGCAACTGATCGTGGGCCCACTGCCCGAGTTGCCGGAAAAGCCCACGCGCCTGGCTTTGCAGAAAGAACAGCGGGCAATCGTTGAGTTCCTGCAAGTGTTCAGCTACCCCGGACACCCGCTGGTGCTGTGTTTCGATGGCCTGCAATGGGCTGATAATGGCACACGGCAGTTACTGGCGCAGTTGCTCGCCCAGGCGCCGGACAACCTGCTGCTGATCTTCACCCGACGCATCGATACGCCCACTGCTGGCGCGCCGCTGGCAATCCCCGCAACGCTGCGCACCACCACATTGAACCTGCGCCCACTGGACGTCGGTGCAGTCACCGAACTGATCAGCGAACGCTACCACGTCAGCCCCGACGAGGCGTTGCAGGTTGCCGAACGGGTGCACGACAAGACCGCCGGCAACCCGTTCTTCATCAATCAGATCCTCAGGGCCATGATTGAGGACCGGCTGTTCACTTTCGACACCCAGGCCATGCGCTGGTCGTGGTGCCTGCAAGCCGTAGCCCGGCAACGTTACGCCGACAACGTCGCCGAGCTGATGATCCACCGCCTGGCACGCCTGCCGGCTCCCCAGCGCGATGTGCTGCGGGTCGCCAGCGCGGCAGGCAGCCGCTGCGATGAGCGCCTGCTGCACCTGCTGCTTGCACCACCGGATAAACCGTTGAAAGCCTTGATTGACGCGGGCTTCCTGCTGCCGGGCCAGAAAGGCCTGAGCTTCGCCCATGACCGGGTGATGGAGGCCGCCTATCAACTCACGCCCGCGTGTGATCGCGCTCAACTGCATGCACGCATTGCCCAAGCCATGCTCCAGATTTGGCACAACGACTTGCAGGAGGTGGTCTTCGAGATCGCCAGTCAGCTGCAACGCGCCAGCCCGCGCGGGTTTGCAGCGGATGAACGCGATGTGTTCCTGCAGCTTTTGCGTGAAGCGGCACTGCGCTCGCGCGACAGCGGTGCTTGTGAACAATCGGCAGCTCATCTGCAGGTGTGCGAGCAACTGTTGCTCCACGGTGCATCGCCGCAAAGCCGCGCCACCCATGCCTTTGCTGTCGCCTGCATGGCGGCGGAGTGCGACTTGCAACTGTCGCGCATGGCCGCTGCCAAGGAGCGACTCTTGGAGTGCCTTCAGCGGGCACGCTCGCCGCTGGACCGGGCGCGGGTATGCAAGCTGCAGGCGCGCCTGCACACCTTGCGCGGCGACTACCAGGCCGCCATCACCACCGCCGTCGCCGGCCTCGAGCTTTTGGGCATCAGCCTGGCTCGCGGTGTCGCCCCACAGCAGGTGGAGGCCAGCCATGCGCAGGTAGAGGCCCTGATCGAACAGAAAGGGCGTCATTGCCTGGCGTCGCTACCGCGCACCGACTCGGAAGAAGTGGCAGTTGCCATCGGCCTGCTGGCTACCTTGTCGTCGTCGTTTTTTGTGCAGGACGATATCCGCTTCCTGCATCTGGCCAAGCTCATGGAGCTGTCGTTGTTGCACGGTGTCGCCCCGGGCAGCACCTACGGCCTGGCCTGGTACGGGGTGATGATCGCCGATCGCTTCGGCAACTACCACGACGGCCACGCCTGCTGCCTGGCAGCGCTCAAGCTGATCGAGCGACACGGTTTCGAAACTGATCTCACCAGCGCACTGCTGGCCCTGGATCAGGTCAGCGCCTGGACCTCTCCCATGGAGTTCGCCCGTCGCACGGCGCTGGAGGCCATCGATTCGACCCGCTTGAGCGGCGACCAGGCGATGACCTGCTATGCCTGCAACCACCTGGTTTCCGACTCACTGTTCATGGGCCGCTACCTGCCAGAGGTCGCCGAAGAAGTGCTGCAGGGCCTGGCCACTGTGCGCAGTTTCGGCTACCGCGATATCGAACAGATCCTGCACGCCCAACAAGGGTTCGTCGCCAGCCTGAGCGCAATGCCCGGCACGGCCTCGCCCCTGCACGTCAATTCACCCACCACGCTGTTCTTCCAGCACCTGTTCAACGGTATGTCAGCCTTCTACCTGGGTGATATCGCGCAAGCCATGCGTAGCCTGAGCGCAGCAGGCGACAACGCCTGGGCGGCACCTGCACACATCAACCTGGCAGACTATCACCTGTTCCGCGGCCTGGCCTTGGGCAGCCCGGAGGCCCCCGGCAGCCTTGCCGACAAGCTGGCCGTCCTGCAATCCCTGCGTGAGCGCTTCAGCCGCTGGGCCTGCTTCAACCCGGTGACCTTTCGCAACAAGCTGCTGCTGATCGAAGGGGTGATCGCCAAGCTCGAAGGCGACGGCCTGGCGGCCATTCGCTGCTTCGACCAGGCGCAGATCGCCGCGAGCGCTGCCGGTTTCATCCACGAGCAGGCACTGGCCCATGAACAGCTGGCCGAGGTCTGCATCCCCAGCGGCTTGATCTCCGGCGCCAACCTGCACCTGCGCATCGCCCGCGATTGCTTCCATATGTGGGGTGCGACCGGCAAGGTGCACCAGCTGGAGGCCCTCCACCCGTTCCTGCGCACCCAGCCCGTTCAGCAAACCTACCGCGCCACCCAGCAAGCCAGGCTGGACCTGGAGGCCGGCATCGAGGCGGCGCGGGCGTTGTCCGAAGAAGTGCTGCTCGAGGGCCTGATCGAAACGCTGATGGGGCACCTCACCCAGCATTCCGGCGCCGATCACGGTGCACTGCTGATCGTCAGTGGCGCTGAGTTCCAGATGGCCGCCCTCGCCTATATCGACGATGCCGGTTTGCACGTGAACATGGACAATTGCCAGAAGTTCATGACCCAGGCGCCACGGTCGATCATCAACGCCACCATGCGCACCAAGAAACCGCTGGTACTCAACGACGCCCAGAGCGATTGCCCCGAGGCGTTCCGCCAAGAGCTGCACGCGCGCAATGCCCGCTCGGTGTTGTGCCTGCCGCTGGTGATCCGGGGGGTCCTGATCGGCCTGGTGTACCTGGAAAACCGCCTGGTGCCCAACCTGTTCGGCAGCCAGCGCCTGGCCATGCTGGAGATCCTCGCCGCGCAGGCGGCGGTGTCGCTGCAGACCGCCAAGCTGTACACCCGCCTGGCCGAGGACAACCAGGTGCGTGCGCAAATGGAAGAAGAACTGCGCCGATCACGCGCCGAACTTGCGCGCAGCGCTCACCTGCAGGTGATGAACGAACTTTCGGCGTCCATTGCCCACGAGATCAGCCAACCGCTGCTGGGGATAGCCTCCAACGCCGCGGCCAGCCTGCGTTGGCTCAAGCGCCCAGAACCCAACCTGGAAGAGGCGATGGCTGGCCTGGAAGATATTCGCAACGACAGCGAGCGCGCCGCCAACATCGTCCGTGCACTGCGCTCGCTGGCCAAGCAGGCGCCGATGCAGCTCAAGGCGGTCAAGATCGACGAGCTGATTCGCGAGGTGCTGCGCCTGACCTCGGCCGACGCTGCCAAGCACACGGTCGACGTGCAGACACAATTGCAGGCTGGGGTGAGCGTGATGGCCGACCCGGTGCAATTGCAGCAGCTGGTGTTCAACCTGATCACCAACGCGCTGGAGGCGCTGGCGGGCTATCGCAGTGATGGTGTGCTGCGGATTGCGTCTGTCGTTACCGGGGACGGGATAGAGATCTGCGTGGATGACAACGGGCCCGGCATTGCCGCAGATGAGCGGGCGCGGGTGTTTGATGCATTCCATACCACCAAGCAAGCAGGGCTGGGGATGGGCTTGGCGATCTGCAGTTCGGTGGTGCAGGCCCATGGCGGGCAGTTGCAGGCGTTGGTGTCTGAGTTCGGCGGGTGCCGGATTCGTTTCACCTTGCCGGTGAATAACGTTTAGCCTGTTCCGGCCTCTTCGCGGGTGAACCCGCTCCCACAGGGCCGGAACAGGTTTGCATCAACGAGCGCTCAACGCCGCATAGCTGTTCATCAGGTTGCGGTAGTTGGGGATCCGCTGCGACAGCAGGTTGCCCAGCCCTTCGATGTCGTTGCGCCAGTCGCGGTGCAGCTCACAGGCCACCGAGAACCAGTTCATCATCTGTGCGCCTGCCTGGGTCATGCGCACCCACGCCGCCTGCTGCACGGTCTCGTTGAAGGTGCCCGAAGCATCGGTCACCACGAACACTTCGAAGCCTTCAGCCAGCGCCGACAAGGTCGGGAACGCCACGCACACGTCGGTCACCACACCCGCGATGATCAGCTGCTTGCGGCCAGTGGCCTTGATCGCCTTGACGAAGTCCTGGTTGTCCCAGGCGTTGATCTGGCCTGGGCGAGCGATGTACGGCGCGTCTGGGAACATCTCTTTCAACTCCGGCACCAGCGGGCCGTTGGGGCCTTGCTCGAAGCTGGTGGTGAGAATGGTCGGCAGGCCGAAGAACTTGGCCAGGTCGCCCAGGGCCAGGACGTTGTTCTTGAACTCGTTGGGCGAGAAGTCCTGCACCAGCGAGATCAGGCCAGTCTGGTGGTCGACCAGCAGCACCACGGCATCGTCCTTGTTCAGGCGCTTGTAATCAGGTTGGCTCATCGGGTGACTCCTTGGGTTGGGAAAACGGAGCGGGACTTGCCTGGGGGCTTGTCCCAAGGGCTTATACCGGCGAATAGAGCCGGCTTAAGAAAATGCCTGTGCCTGGCGCCAGGCCTTGGGCGGCTGGCCGACCAGGCGGCTGAAGGCACGGGTGAAATGGGCCTGGTCGCAGAAGCCGCACTCCAGGCTCACGTGGGTGATCGGCGCCTCGGTGACAAGCAGGCGCTTGGCCTTTTCCATGCGCGCCAGCAGGCGCCAGGCCTGGGGCGAGAGGCCGGTGTTGACCTTGAAGGCCCGGGAGAAATGGCTGCGGGTGAGGTTGCATACGGCGGCGATCTCGCTGATCGACAGCGAACTGTGCAACATCAATTCCTTGGCCTGACGCAACCGCGCGGGTGTCAGCGCGCCGGGAGTGTGCAGAAGCGCTTGGGGCGTCCCAGGGTGCATGGCGACTCTCCTGTTCAATGAAGAAAGTCTCGCCGCCGGGGCATGACAAAGTCCTGAGCCAAACCTGAATTGTTGTTAATTGTGCGCTGCTGGCCCTGGCCTTTTGGCCGATACCTTAAGATGCGTTTCTTACTCAGCTTCATGCCGCCACAAGCGGTCAGCATTCAAGGCGAAAGAGGTATGCAGGAAAACCACACCCAACGCACCGTGGCCATGGTGCTGTTCGATGATGTGCTGATGCTGGATGTGACCGGGCCGATGGATGCCTTTGCCATTGCCAACCGGTTCCTGCCTGAAGACCACCATTATCGGTTGGTGACCGTGGCTGAAGGCCAGGGGACCATCCGCGGGTCTTGCGGCCTGAAGGTAATGGCCGACCTGCGCCTGGAGCAATTGCCAGTCAGTATCGACCTGCTGCTGGTACCGGGTGGGCCGGGGGCTTACCACGTCGCGTTGCCGGCGATCGAGCGCTGGCTGCCTGCCGCCGTTGCCAGGGCGCGGCGCTTCGGTGCGATCTGCACCGGAGCGTTCGTGCTCGGGCGTGCCGGGTTGCTCGACGGCTATCGCTGTACTACCCACTGGAATTACGTGGAGCGCCTGGCCCAGGCATTTCCCGACGCCAGGGTCGAAACCGAGCACATCTACGTGATGGACCGCGACCTGATCACCTCCGGCGGCATCACGGCGGGTATCGACCTGGCGCTGGCCATCGTCGCCGAGGATCACGGCAAGGCGCTGGCTCTCGAAGTCGCCAAGGTGCTGCTGGTGGCGCGTCACCGCCAAGGCGGGCAAACGCCTTACGGGCCGCTGCTGGCGGCGGTACCCCGGGATGGCTCGCCGATTGCCCGGGTCCAGGCTTACATCGTCGATCACATCGATCAGCCATTCACGGTGCAGAAGATGGCGGACCTGGTGGCCATGAGCGGGCGCAACTTTGCCCGGACTTTTCAGCGTGAGGTCGGGATCACGCCGCTGCAGTACTTGCAGAACGCGCGGATCGACCAGGCGCGCAAGTTGCTCGAATGCGGCGATCTGCCGTTGAAGGTGGTGGCGACCCGATGCGGGTTTGGCAGCGACCGGCATATGCGCAAGGTGTTCTGCGAGCGGATCGGCATGACGCCGGCGCAGTATCGGGCTCAGTTTGGCGGGAGCTGAAACTGTCAATCCATACGGGACAATGTTTCCTCCTGGCAGCAGATTGTCTTCGGCCTGACCAACCTCCAGAATCGTCCGTCAACCTGTTCAAACGCTGCCCCGGCAGCTCATGGAGTACGAGCCAATGCCACACGAAGGCAGCCTTCTGCAAACCGCGGTGATCTTTTTGCTCGCCGCAGTCGTCGCCGTCCCACTGGCCAAGCGCCTGCAGCTGGGGGCCGTGATCGGTTACCTGCTCGCCGGCGTGGCCATCGGCCCACAGGCCCTGGGCCTGATCCGCGACACCGAAAGCGTCGCGCACATTTCCGAACTGGGCGTGGTCCTGCTGCTGTTCATCATTGGCCTCGAGCTGTCGCCCAAGCGCCTGTGGCTGATGCGCAGGTCGGTATTCGGCGTCGGCACCGCCCAGGTGCTGCTGACCGGCGCGGTGATCGGCGCCATTGCCCTGTTCGGCTTCGGCCAGTCGCTGCCGGCGGCCGTCGTGCTCGGCCTCGGCCTGGCGCTGTCGTCCACCGCGCTCGGCTTGCAAAGCCTGGCCGAGACCAAGCAGCTCAATGCACCCCATGGCCGCCTGGCGTTCGCCATCCTGCTGTTCCAGGACATCGCCGCGATCCCGCTGATCGCCCTGGTCCCGTTGCTGGCCGCCAGCGGCCCGGACACCAGCCACGGCGACAGCCTGCAACATGGCCTGAAGGTCTTCGCCAGCATCGCCGTGGTCATCATCGGCGGCCGCTACCTGCTGCGCCCGGTGTTCCGCACCGTGGCCCGCACCGGCCTGCCGGAAGTGTCCACCGCCACCGCGCTGCTGGTGGTGATCGGCACCGCCTGGCTGATGGAGGAAGCCGGCATTTCCATGGCCCTGGGCGCCTTCCTCGCCGGTCTGCTGCTGGCCGACTCGGAGTACCGCCACGAGCTGGAATCGCAGATCGAGCCGTTCAAGGGCCTGCTGCTGGGGCTGTTCTTCATCAGCGTCGGCATGGGCGCCAATCTGAGGCTGCTGTTGGAAATGCCGCTGGTGCTGCTGGGCCTGACTCTGCTGCTGGTGGCGGTGAAGTTGGTGCTGCTGATCGCCGTCGGCCGCCTGGCCGGTGGCTTGAACAGCGCCAGCGCGCTGCGCCTGGGCATGGTGCTGGCTGCCGGTGGCGAATTCGCTTTCGTGGTGTTCAAGCTGGGCAAGGACCAGGGCCTGTTCGACACCCAGACCTACGACCTGCTGCTGATGACCATCACCCTGTCGATGGCCATCACCCCACTGCTGATGCTCGGCTGCGCCCGCGCCCTCAAGCGCCCGCAACCGGCGCGTGAAGTGCCCGAGCAGTACAAGGCCATCGACGCTGGCACACCGCGGGTGGTGATCGTCGGCATGGGCCGCATGGGCCAGATCGTCGCGCGCATCCTGCGGGCGCAGAAGATCCCGTTCATTGCCCTGGAAACCTCGGTGGACGCCATCGAGATGACGCGCATGTTCGAGCAAGTGCCGGTGTTCTATGGCGACCCTCTTCGCCCCGAGGTGCTGCATGCGGCCAAGGTCGGTGAGGCGGAGTACTTCATCATCACCATCGATGACCCAGAGGCCGCCATCCACACCGCTGACCGGGTGAAGCGCCAGTACCCGCACCTGAAAGTGCTGGCCCGGGCGCGTAACCGCCAGCATGTGCACAAGTTGGCGGATGTGGGCGCGGAACCGATTCGCGAGACCTTCTATTCCAGCCTGGAGATGACCCGCCGGGCGCTGGTCGGGCTGGGCTTGAGCGATGAGCAGGCATCAGACCGGATTCAACGCTTTGCCCAGCATGACGAGGAAGTGTTGGAGGCCCAGGGCCTTGTGCGCGATGACCGAGCCAAGGTGATGCAAACAGCCAAGGAGGCGCGAGTGGAATTGGCGCGGTTGTTTGATTCGGATGCCGACTGAGTAGTCAGGCAATCACCAGCCGCGCTATCTGTGGATGCTCACGGTGCGCGGCTTGCCACAGATCGTAGGCTGCCTGTTCGGCAAGATACTGCCGGGCAGCACCAAGGCCTGCCAGCTCAAGTCGATACGCAAGATCGGCTGAAATGGCGGCGCGCCCATTGAGCACTGTGGATAACTGTCCCCTTGAATAGCCCAGATGGCGGGCTAACTCAGTGACGCTCATGCCGATTGCGGGCAACACATCTTCTCGCAAGGACTCCCCTGGGTGGGGAGGATCGAACATAGGCATGAATGAAACCTCCTAGTGGTAATCGAGATAATCGACAAGCTCCACATCAGTACCAACGAAGCGGAACACCAGACGCCAGTTACCCGAGACATTAACTGCCCAAAAGCTGTCCAGCTTTCCATGCAGAGGATGAAGGCGGTTACCAGGACGGTTCATGTCTCCAGGCGCTTGTGCGACCTCCAGGGAAGCAAGTAAGCGTCGCAAGCGATTGACATGATCTGCACGTACCCCAGACGAGTCACGCTGTTGATGGAGCAGACGCAGGCCTTTGTGCCTGAAACTCCTGATCATTGGTGTTTGAGTGTAAGGTCATGCCTTACACTTTTCAAGCGGGCATTGGCGCGGCTCATGGGGACACTCCTGAAAGATTTCCGGGCTATCCAGTCTGCTCTTGAACTTCCCACTTAGCGCCGTGATGCCATCCGCTTCTCTATGTAAGAGATTTCCCAAAAAGGATGTAGCCGGAGCCAAATCATCCTCACAGCCGCTTGCGCAGGGGCTGTGCTGATGCGGGCTGTCAGTACCCAAAAAGAAAAGGCCGGCCCCACGTTGGGGCCGGCCTTTTCTGTTTGAACCGCTCGCTGTTACTTACCAGCAGTCAGCGCGTTATAGCTGGTGATGAGATTGCGGTAGTCCGGAATGTGGTTGGAGCACAGCGCCGCCAGCCCTTCGATGTCGTTGCGCCAGTCGCGGTGCAGCTCACAAGCCACGCCAAACCAGGTCATCAGCTGGGCACCGGCCCGGCTCATACGGTCGTGTGCGGCATCACGGGTCATTTCGTTGAAGGTGCCAGAAGCATCAGTCACCACGAACACCTCGAACTCTTCTTCCAGGGCAGCCAGCGCCGGGAAGGCTACGCACACTTCGGTCACCACGCCGGCAATGATCAGCTGCTTCTTGCCAGTGGCCTTCACCGCCTTGACGAAGTCTTCGTTGTCCCAGGCGTTGATCTGACCAGGGCGGGCAATGTACGGGGCATCCGGGAACAGCGCTTTCAGTTCTGGCACCAGCGGGCCGTTGGGGCCTTGCTCGAAGCTGGTGGTGAGGATGGTCGGCAGGTTGAAGAACTTGGCCAGGTCGGCGAGGGCCAGCACGTTGTTCTTGAATTTGTCCGGCTCGATGTCGCGGACCAGGGAAAGCAGGCCAGCCTGGTGGTCGACCAGCAGAACGGCGGCGTCGTCTTTGTTCAGGCGGCTGTAGGTGAATTTGCTCATGGTCTGTGCTCCTAAGGTTTATGAATTTTTCAGCAATCTGGGGTGTTTCGCGTTGATGGGCACAGATTAAAATCATCACCTTTACGGCGGTAGACTGCGAAAATTGCCTTTAGCGTTCTATCTGGAGAACGATGATTGGAAGACCTCAATTCCCTCTACTACTTCACCCAAGTCGTCGAGCACGGTGGCTTCGCCCCGGCCGGGCGGGCGCTGGACATGCCCAAGTCGAAGCTCAGCCGGCGCATCGCCGACCTCGAAGACCGCCTGGGCGTGCGCCTGCTGCACCGCACCAGCCGCCACTGCTCGCTGACCGAGATCGGCCAGGCCTACTACAACCGCTGCCTGGCCATGCGCGTGGAAGCCGAAGGCGCAGCAGAGATCATCGAGCGCAACCGCAGCGAACCGCGCGGGCTGGTGCGCATCAGTTGCCCGACCACCCTGCTCAACTCCTGGGTCGGGCCGATGCTGACCCGCTACATGCTCAAGTACCCGCAGGTCGAGCTGTTCATCGAGAGCACCAACCGCCGCGTCGACCTGCTGCACGAGGGCTTTGACATTGCCCTGCGGGTGCGCTTCCCGCCGCTGGAGAACACCGACATGGTGATGAAGGTGCTGAGCAACAGTACCCAGTGCCTGGTCGGCCAGCCGCAGTACCTGGAGCAGTTGCCCAAGGACTTCGACCCACAGTTGCTGAGTACCCTGCCGAGCCTGCATTGGGGCAGCGCCCAGCGGGAGTATCAGTGGGAGCTGTTCCAGGGTGAAGACAGCAGCCGCAGCATCGTCATCCCGCATACCCCGCGCATGGTGACCGATGACCTGTTCGCCCTGCGCCACTTCGTGGTGGCCGGGGTGGGCATTGCGCACTTGCCGCGAGTCGCGGTGCGCGAGGACCTGGCGGCAGGAAGACTGGTGGAACTGATCCCGGACTGGCACCCACGCTGCGGCATCGTGCATGCGATCTTCCCGTCGCGGCGTGGGTTGCTGCCATCGGTGCGGGCGCTGATCGATCACCTGGCCGAGGAGTTTGCGATCAGCGACATGGCCTGACGTTCCTTGAGCAGCATGTCGACCAGCAGCGCCAGCACCACCGCCCCGGCTGCCACGCCAAACAGCGCGCCGTAGTGGCCATCCGTGGCGGCGAACAGCGCCGAATAAGCGTAACCGGCAATGGCCTGGAAACTGGCGAACGAAACTGTCGCCCGGCTCCAGGTCGCGCTCTGCCGGGCGTGGCCTTCGACCAGCTGATGCACCCGCGCCAGCGCCAGCGGCACGATGCCCGGCGGGAACGAGCCGATCAGCAGCGCCGCAGCCCCCAATACCCGCAGATCGTGACTAACCAGCAAGGCACCGAGCGCGGCCAGCTGCGCCAGCAGCACCAGGCGGATGCCGGCGCGTGCCCCCAGGTGGTCGGCCAACAGCCCATACAACACCGGGCCGACAATCGCGCCCAGGCCATATAGCCCCCACATGGCAGCGCCCGCATGAGAGCCTGCGCCCAGGCCCCGGCTCACGTAGTCGACCAGGAACATCATCGGCGCCACCAAGGCCGTAGCCATCAGGGCGTACTGCCCGAACAGTACGAGAATCGCAGGTGAAACCGCCGACTGTGGCAATGCAGGTGCCGCTGGCTGAAGCCCATGCTCGCCGGGCCAGCCGGCCCAGCTGCTGAAGGTCAGGAGCAGCGCCAACGCGGCCAGACCCAGCCAGGTCTGTTGCAGCCCTTTCTCCAGCAGCCATGGCACCAGGCTAGCCGACGCTGCAACGCCCAGGCCCAGGCCCAGGAAGATGGCGCCGCTGGCCAGGCCCCGCCGCGTGGCGCTGACATGGGGCAAAATGACGCTCGCCACCAGCACCATGATCACCCCGCCGGCCACGCCCGACAGCATACGCCAGGCAAAGAACCAGCTCACTGACAACGGCCAGGCACAGGCGAGGAAGGTCAGGCTTACCAGCACCATCATGCCGCGCAGCACCGTTGCGCCCGACCAACGCTTGGCCAGCGGCCGGCCGATCAGCGCGCCGACCAGATAGCCGGCCAGATTGGCTGCACCGAGGTAGACCACTGCGGAACTGGCAAACCAGTGGGCATTGATCAACGCCGGGATCAGTGGCGTATAAGCAAACCGCGCCAGGCCGATCCCGACCAGACTGGCGCACAGCCCGGCCCAGATCGGCAACCAGGGCGCACGTTGAATCGAAGCGTTCATGATCTTCCCTTGCGCCCTGATCGGCGCTTGCTGATGGTGATGGGAAAAGCATAAATTCGCCGAACGAAGAAATAACGCAGCGAGTTTTCATCCCTGCGCTGCATTTTTGCATCACCGAGGAAGGCTTCGATGAACTGGGACGACACCCGCGTGTTTCTGGCGTTGTGCCGCGAGCAAACCTTGCGCGGTGCCGCCCGCAGCCTGGGCGTGGACCAGGCCACCGTCGGCCGCCGACTCGCTTCGCTGGAAGGCGCGCTGGACGCCACGCTGTTCCTGCGCACCTCCAGCGGCTATTCGCTGACCAGCGCCGGCGAGGTCGCAATGCGGGCTGCGCTGGAGATGGAGGCTGCGGCTGCCGGCCTGCAGCGGCAGATCCTTGGGCTGGATGAACGCCTGAGCGGTGTGGTGCGCATCACCAGTACCGATGCCTTTGCATCGGAATTCATCATCCCGACGGTCGCGCAGTTGCGCTTGGAGCACCCTGGGATCGAGGTGCAACTGCACGCATCCACGCAGATGCTCAACCTCAGCCAGCGCGAGGCGGATATCGCCGTGCGCACGCTCAAGCCGGACAACCCCGAGCTGGTCGTGCGACGCCTGGCGCGCTGGCGCACCGGCTTGTTCGCTTCGCATGAGTATCTGCAGCGGCGTGGCGAGCCTATGCCGGGCAGTGCGTTCGCCGGGCACGAACTGGTGGTGTATCAACCGTATCTGGACAGTGGCAAGGAGGTCACACTGGCCGGTGAGCCGATCGACCAAGGGCATATCGCCATGACCTGTACCTCGGGACTGATGGTGCGCCACGCGCTGGCCTGCGGAATAGGCCTGGGTGAACTGCCGGTGCCGATGGGGCAACGGGCAGGCTTGCAGCAGGTCTGGAACCGCGGCAGGCCTTACGACATCTGGCTGGTGACCCATCAGGACGTGCGCCATACGGCAAGGGTGCGGGTAGTGATCGAGGCGATTGCGCAGGCCTTCAGCCAATAGGCTGCTTCACGAAGGGGCTGCCACAGGCACCCCCAACGCCAGCACACGCGTGCAAGACCCGTGGCCGCTATTGCGCCACAGTCCCGGATCATCCCCCTCGGAGCCTCCATGATCCGCGCCAATCACGGGCCAGGCCGCGCCCTGTTCGCCGCCCTCGCCCTCTGCCCCGCCATTGCCCAGGCAGATGAACCCGGCTGGTCGCTGCTCAGCCGCAACTACTTCCTGCACAGCGACTTTCGCTCGCCCTCCGCCAGCGGCCAGAACTATCGTCAGGAATGGGCGCAAGGCTTCATCGGCGAGGTTCGCTCAGGTTTCACCGAGGGCACGGTCGGCGTCGGCCTCGACGCCCACGGTTTCCTCGGTCTCAAGCTCGACGGCGGCCGCGGCCATGCCGGCACCGGCCTGCTGCCCCGTGACAGCGACGGTCGCGCCGAGTCCGACTACTCCAGTGCCGGCGCCGCGCTCAAGCTGCGTTTGGGCAACACCCAGCTGCGCTACGGCGAGATGATGGTGGAGACGCCTGTATTCGACACAGGCGACAAACGTCTGCACCCTGAATACGCCACCGGCTGGTTCCTGGAGAACACAGCTTTGCCCGATTGGCGTTTGCAGGCAGGCCGTTTCACTGCGTTCAACAATCAGGACAACAGCTCGGCGCATGATGACTTCAGCGGCTATGGCGCGACGACGGATAATCGCGCCATCAGCCTGGCCGGTGCCACCTTCGCGCCACACGGCCCGTTCGGTGGCGCGTTGTACGCCGGGGAGCTGGAAGACACCTGGCGCCAGGCCTACCTCAACCTGAACCTGGCCGAAGGCAATTGGCGCCTGGATGGCAACCTCTACAAGACCCGCGATACCGGCAACGCCAGCGCAGGAACAATCGACACCCTCGCATACAGTGTGCTGGCCAAGTACAGCTTCGGCGCTCAGGCGCTGAGCGTGGCTTACCAGAAGGTTGAGGGGAATACCCCGTTCGACTTCGTCGGCGGCGATTCCATCTACCTGGCCAACTCGATCAAATACGCCGACTTCAACGGCCCCGGCGAGCGCTCGTGGCAACTGCGCTACGACCTCGACTTCGCTACCCTCGGCGTGCCGGGCCTGAGCCTGATGGGCCGCTACGTCAGCGGCCGTGGCATCGACGGCAGCCATGCACCTGCAGGCGGCGCCTACATGAACCAGTACGGCCAGGGCGGCAAGCACTGGGAGCGTGACGTCGACCTGAAATACGTGGTGCAGTCGGGCGCAGCGAAAGACCTCAGCCTGTCGTTTTCACACGTCAGCCACAGAGCCAACCAAGCCCAGGCCGGCGATGACATCGACCGTATCTACCTGATCATCGAGTACCCGCTCAAAGGCAGTTTCTGAGCTCATGCTGTCAGCAGACGGCGCTGATTGCCGAGGCTCGGGCAGAAACAAAAAAAGGGGCCATCGCGGCCCCTTCCTTTCGCCATCACGTCAGCTTAGAACGCGAAGCACGAGCAACCCAGCGCACCCCAGAAGCCCTGGAAGTCATTTACCGGCACACTCGATTTACGCGCCTTGTCATGGCTGTGCGCATGCACCCCACATGGCCCCGAGCACTGGTGCACGGCTGCCGCCAGCGACGGCGTTCCCACGCGCCAGTGCCCCGGCACCTTGGTCACCGGCGACCATTCTGGCAGCACCGGCACCTGCGGCGGGCCAAGACGGTCGAATTCGCCGGCACCGTACACGACCTTACCATCGACAATGGTGAGCACCGATTCGATGCCCTTGATCGCTTCCTCATCGACACTGAAGAAGTCCAGCGACAGTGCCGCCAGGTCGGCCAGCTGGCCCACCTTGATCTGGCCCTTCTTGCCCTGCTCGCTGGAGAACCAGGCACTGCCCTGAGTGAACA
This sequence comes from Pseudomonas sp. NPDC086566, assembly GCF_050280885.1. NCBI lineage: Bacteria > Pseudomonadati > Pseudomonadota > Gammaproteobacteria > Pseudomonadales > Pseudomonadaceae > Pseudomonas > Pseudomonas sp. NPDC086566. The sequence continues at coordinate 269,962 of NZ_JBNNWD010000002.1, read as the reverse complement.
GTTGCAGAGCGGTTTCGCGGTCCAGGCCCTCCTTGTACAGCTCCATGCCGCCGACCGTTTTGCCACTGACCAGCCAGTACAGCGAGGTCCACGGGTTGTAGCTGGATACGCGGGTGGCATCGGTACCGGCACCCACCGGCACGCCCATCTCGAGCATGCGCTTGATCGGCGGGGTCTGCTCGGCGGCCTTGGCGCCGTAGCGGTCGACGAAGTACTCGCCCTGGAAGGCCATGCGGTCCTGGATGGCGATGCCGCCGCCCAGGGCACGTACGCGCTCGATGTTTTGCGGGGTGATGGTTTCGGCGTGGTCGAAGAACCACGGCAGGCCGTTGAACGGGATGTCGCGATTGACCTTCTCGAACACGTCGAGCATGCGCGTGATCGATTCGTTGTAAGTGGCGTGCAGGCGGAACGGCCAGCGTTGCTCGACCAGGTGGCGCACCACCGGTTCCAGCTCTTCTTCCATGGTCTGCGGCAGGTCGGGGCGCGGCTCGAGGAAGTCCTCGAAGTCGGCGGCGGAGAACACCAGCATCTCGCCAGCGCCGTTGTGGCGCAGGAAGTCGGTGCCGCTGTGCAGCTTGACGCTGGAGGTCCATTTACGGAAGTCGTCCAACTCTTCCTTGGGCTTCTGGGTGAACAGGTTATAGGCGATGCGGACGGTCAGCTGATTGTTGTCGGCCAGCTCCTGGATCACCGAATAGTCGTCGGGGAAGTTCTGGTAACCGCCACCGGCGTCGATCGCACTGGTCAGGCCCAGGCGGTTCAGCTCGCGCATGAACTGGCGGGTGGAGTTGATCTGGTACTCCAGTGGCAGCTTCGGCCCCTTGGCCAAGGTAGCGTAGAGGATCATCGCATTGGGGCGGGCGATGAGCATGCCGGTCGGGTTGCCGAACTTGTCGCGCTGGATCTCGCCACCCGGTGGGTTTGGCGTGGTCTTGTCATAGCCGACAGCCTTGAGCGCGGCACGGTTGAGCAGCGCACGGTCGTACAGGTGCAGCAGGAACACCGGGGTGTCGGGGGCGGCCTGGTTGATCTCTTCCAGCGTCGGCATGCGTTTTTCGGCGAACTGGAATTCGTTCCAGCCACCGACCACACGCACCCATTGCGGCGTCGGTGTACGCGCGGCCTGGTCCTTGAGCATGCGCAGGGCATCGGCCACCGACGGCACGCCTTCCCAGCGCAGTTCCAGGTTGTAGTTCAGGCCACCGCGGATCAGGTGCAGGTGCGAGTCGTTGAGACCAGGGATCACCGTGCGCTGCTTGAGGTCGATGATCTGCGTGGCGCTGCCCTTGTGGGCCATGGCCTCGGCGTCATTGCCCACGGCGATGAAGCGGCCGTCTTTGATGGCAACGGCAGTGGCGGTGGGCTTTTCGCGATCAACGGTGTGCAGTTTGCCGTTGAACAGAATCAGGTCGGCGGTCATGGAACCTCCTTGGATGGATGCGTGGGCGGAACCGGCTTGGCCGGTGAAGGGCAATGCGGACCAGAGGGCGCCGGCGGCACCTAGCACGGTGCTGGTGGCGAGGAACTGGCGACGGGTCTTGTCGTTGCGGTCCTGGGACATGGGCTTCTCCGTCTGGGTGCGGCGGCGGCAGGCGCAACTGCAGAGCATGCCGGCTGATACAGGGTCAGGGCTTGGATGGATGTGCGGTGGGTTGTAGAAGGTTAGCCCTGTTCAAGCTTTGTGCTGCCAGGGCTGGCCTCTTCGCGGGCACGCCCGCTCCCACAGCGCCCGCGAAGGCCTCCCCGATTACTTCTGGAGGAATGCCAGCAGGTCTTCATTCAGCTGCTGCGCATGCGTCACGGCAAACCCGTGCGGCGCACCGGCGTACACCTTCAGCTCAGCCCCGCGGATCAGCTCCGCCGCCCGCTTGCCGGTGGCTTCGAACGGCACAATCTGGTCGTCATCGCCATGGATCACCAGGGTTGGCACGTCGATCCTGGCCATGTCCGGGCGGAAGTCGGTCTGCGAGAATGCGGTCACGCAATCCAGGGTGCCCTTGATCGAGGCCATGAGCGCAATGTTCAGCGTCTGAGTCTGCACACCCTGGGACACCTGCTGACCATGGTTCAGGCCATAGAACGGCGTGGCAAAATCGGCGATGAACTGCGCACGGTCAGCACGCAGGCCAGCCACGATACCTTCGAATACCGACAGGTCGACGCCTTCCGGGTTGTCCTCACGCTTGCCGAACACCGGCGTCACTGCCCCCAGCAGCACCAGGCCCGCTACCCGCTCGCTGCCGTGGCGGGCAATGTAGCGGCTGACATCACCGCCCCCCATCGAGAAGCCGACCAGCGTCACTTCACGCAGGTCGAGGTGTTCGATCAGCTGGGCGATGTCGTCGGCAAAGGTGTCGTAGTCGTAGCCGGTCCACGGCTGGCTCGAACGGCCGAAGCCACGGCGGTCGAAAGCGATGGCGCGATAACCGCGGCTGGCCAGGAACTCCATCTGCGAGTCCCACATGTCGGCGTCCAGTGGCCAGCCGTGGCTGAACAGCACCGGTTTGCCGCTGCCCCAGTCCTTGTAATAGATCGAAGTGCCGTCGCGGGTAACGAGAGTGGTCATGTCGGTATCTCCTTGAAAGTCTGCAGTTGAAAGCGTCGTTGAAGCGTTGGCTCAGCCGCGCAGCCAGGTGGCGCAGCGACGGGTCACCCACGGCATGATGTAGAACACCACGGGCAGGATGACGAACAGGTTGCCGATCAAGTTGCCGCTGATCGGGCCGCCGAGCTGCGGGAATCGCGCGAACAACGGCGCCAGCAGATGGGGAACGACCATGGTCATCGGGCAGATCACCAGGTAAGTCAGCAGCGCCTGCTTCCAGCGCGGCGGTTGTGCCGCGTTGACGCTCGGCGGGGTGAACCAGAACTCCGGATCGTCGTGCACCTGGGTTTGGTCACCGCCGTCGAGCAACGGCAATACTTCGTTAACCAGCGCCTGGCGTTCGGCCGAGTTGACCCAGGCCTGCAGCAGGCCAGCGTCGGCGAAACGCACCACGGTCGTGAAGTGCAGCCCGCCTTCATCAGGGCGGATGACGTTGACGTCCAGGTGCCCCGGCTGCCTGCGGGCGGCACTGACCGTGCGCTTGAGCCACGCTTCGTAAGCCGCCAGCGACTCGGCACGGGCCTTGTGCTGGATGACCAGGGTCACCACGTTGCGGTTGTCTTGGAGTGCGGTGTTCATCGGCGTTCCTTGGGATGAGCTTGCCGCATCCACTTTGCAACGGCGGACGGGCGGAGGATTGGATGGGTGTGCTGCCCTTGCCGGGCACCGCCTGGCGGTGCCCGGGGGAGCGGCTTACTTGTTGGCGTTGAAGGCGTTGTAGCTGGTCATCAGGTTGCGGTAGTCCGGGATGTGGTTGGAGCACAGCGCAGCCAGGCCTTCGATGTCGTTGCGCCAGTCGCGGTGCAGCTCACAGGCCACGCCGAACCAGGTCATCAGCTGGGCACCGGCCCGGCTCATGCGGTCATGGGCAGCATCACGGGTCATTTCGTTGAAGGTGCCGGAGGCATCGGTCACCACGAACACCTCGAACTCTTCTTCCAGGGCAGCCAGCGCCGGGAAGGCTACGCACACTTCGGTCACCACGCCGGCAATGATCAGCTGCTTCTTGCCAGTGGCCTTCACCGCCTTGACGAAATCTTCGTTGTCCCAGGCGTTGATCTGGCCAGGGCGGGCAATGTACGGGGCATCCGGGAACAGCGCTTTCAGCTCCGGCACCAGCGGGCCGTTGGGGCCTTGCTCGAAGCTGGTGGTGAGGATGGTCGGCAGGTTGAAGAACTTGGCCAGGTCGGCCAGGGCCAGGACGTTGTTCTTGAACGCGTCCGGCTCGATGTCGCGGACCAGGGACAGCAGGCCAGCCTGGTGGTCGACCAGCAGAACGGCGGCGTCGTCTTTGTTCAGGCGGTTGTATTTGAAGTTGGTCATGGTGGTAGCTCCTAAGGGTTTTGATGTTCAGTAAGTTGGGTGTTTCGCGTTGATGGGAGAAGATTAAAACCATCACCTTTGACGCGGTAGATAGTGCTTTTTGGCTTTAGCGTTCCATTTAAGGAACGATCACTTGGCAGTGGTTTTGCTGGCCTCATTGCTTGCCCGACCAAGCTGCTCTATTACTACGCACACCCCTCTTCTCACCTCCGAGACCTCCATGCTGGCGTTCATCCAGTCGTCCCCGTTGTTGCTCGGCTCCGCCCTGATCCTGCTCGACCTCGTGCTCTGGCAATTGCTCCCGATCCAGCGCCGGGCCTGGCGCATCGGTACGCGGCTGGTGATCTTCCTGCTGTTCAGCGCGGTGCTGGTGGCCGCAGGCATGAGCCCGCTGCAACCGCCGCCGTGGCCCGACGACGTCCCGCGCAATCTGATCGCCACGGTACTGGCCATCGGCTGGTGGCTGTTTGGCGCGCGCACGGTGACAGTAGTGTTCGGCTTGCTGCTGGTCGCCCGTGGCAGCCACGGCGGGCGCCTGCTGCAGGATGTACTGGGGGCGCTGATCTTCCTCGCGGCCGTGGTCGCGGCTGCGGGCTATGTGCTGCAACTGCCGGTGAAGGGCCTGCTGGCCACTTCCGGGGTGATGGCCATCGTCATCGGCCTGGCGCTGCAAAGCACCCTGGCCGACGTGTTCAGCGGCATCGTGCTGAACACCACGCGGCCCTATCAGATTGGCGACTCGATCTCCATCGACGGCACCGAGGGCAAGGTGCTGGACATCGACTGGCGCGCCACGCGCCTGCTCACCGGCAGTGGCAGCCTGGCGGTGATCCCCAACTCGGTGGCGGCCAAGGCGCGGCTGCTCAACCACAGCCGCCCGGCCGATGTGAACGGGGTATCGATCTGTGTGGTGGTGCCGGCCAAGGTGCGCCCCAAGCGGGTGTTCGATGCGCTGGAAAAAGCCCTGCAGGGCACCAGCGCAATCCTCGCCTCACCCAAGCCCAAGGTCACGGTGAAGGCCTCGACACTGGAGTCGGTGGAGTACGAGGCCAGCGGCTTCATCGCGGACATGGCCGGCAAGACCGATGCCCGTAACCAGCTGTTCGACCTGGCGCACCGTCATCTGGAAGCCAGCGGAGTGATGTGGAATGTCGACCTGGCCTTGCCACCGCGCAGCCGCCAGCGCGAAGTGCTGGACGAGGTGCGGGTGTTCCGCTCGCTGACCAGCGAAGAGCGGGATGCCTTGAGCCAGCGCATGACCGCTGTGGAGTACCTGGCTGACCAGGTGATCCTGGAGGTGGGCGAGCAGTCCGAGCATTTGCTGGTGATTGGCAGCGGCGTGGTTTCAGCGTCGGTGCGCGATGGTGACAAGCTGCTGGAGGCCGGGCGCATGGGGCCGGGTGAGGTGCTGGGGATCGAGGGGATCATCGATGAGGATGACTCGTTTGCCGAATTCCGGACCTTGACCAGTTGCGTGCTGTATCGGATCGAGAAGGAACAGGTGAAGAGCTGCCTGCAGCAGCGTGGGGAAGTGCAGACGGCGCTGAGCAAGTTGCAACGGTTCCGGCGCCAGAGCCGGGAGTCGCTGTTGCTGCAGAAGCCGGTTTCGATCAAGAAAGGCGGCTTCTTGAGCTGGTTGCACAAGTAAGCCTGTACCGGCCCTTTCGCGGGGCAAGCCCGCTCCCACAGGACTACCCCAATCTTCGGGATTGCATGGCACCTGTGAGAGCGGGTTTACCCGCGAAGGGGCCAGCGGCTACAACACAACCCTCAGGCATTGCCCCGCGTGATACAGCGAGAAACCGGACTCATAGAACGCCGTGCGCAGCGAAGGCGCACTCACGCCCTTCATCGGCGAGAACGGGATCGGCAGGCTGTCCGCCTCGCCCTTCAGCAGCAACTCGGCAAACGCCCGGCCAATCACGGTGCCGGTGGTATTGCCGCGGCCGTTATAGCCCGTCACCGCCACCAGTCCCGGCGCCGGTTCGAACAACCGCATCAGGTGGTCCGGGGTGAAGTCGATGCAGCCGGTCCAGTGCATTTCCCACTCGACCTTGCCCAGGTGCGGGTAGTAATGGCTCTGGATCCGGTCGGCCCAGCTGCGCACGAACCAGGCCGGCTTGTTGTCGACCCGGCCGAGGCTGCCCAGTAACAGACGCCCCTGATCGTCACGGCGGATGCTGCTGAGCACGGTGCGGGTGTCCCAGGAACCCTGGCCGTGCGGCAGCACCTTGTCGGCGGCTGCGCCATGCAGCGGCTTGGACGCGACCTGATAGTAGTAGCCACGGAAGAACTGCTTCTGCAGGTTGCTCCAGTCGCCTTCGGTGTAGGCGCCCGTGGAAATCACCACTTTCTCGGCGCGTACCGAGCCACGTGCGGTCTTCACCCGCCAGGCATCGCCATCGCGCTCGAGGCCTTCGACCGAGGATTGCTGGAACAGCCTGCCGCCCAGGCGCGCCACGGCGGCGGCCAGGCCCTGGGTGTAGCCCATCGGGTTGATGGTGCCGGCGCGGCGGTCGAGCAGCGCGGCGGAAATCTTGTCGGTACCGCAGTATTCCTGGCACTGGGCGCCGGTCAGCAGCTCGACGTCGGCACCACGGCGGCGCCATTGTTCATGACGAGCTTCGAGGTCGGCGATGCCGGTGGCGTTGTGCGCCATGTGCAGCGTGCCTTTGTGCTGGGCCTGGCAGTCGATGCCGAGGCGTTCGATCATGGCGAACACTTCAGCCGGGGCCTCACCAAGCACCTTGTTCAGGCGGCTGCCCTGCTGCTGGCCAAGGGTTGCCTCGACGTCGTCGGGACGGATCCAGGTGCCGGCGTTGACCAGGCCGACGTTGCGACCGGAGCCGCCGTGGCCGATCTTCCAGGCCTCCAGCAAGATCACCGACTTGCCCTGTTCGAGCAGGTGGATGGCCGCTGACAGGCCGGTAATGCCGCCGCCGATCACGCAGACATCGGCCTTGTGCTCACCGGCCAGGGCCTGGCTGGCGACGGTGGGTTGGCTGACATGTTCCCACAAGCATTGTTGACGCAGTTCGGACATGGCCCGGCTCCAGCAGTGTTGTTCTTATTGGGGCTGCTTCGCAGCCCATCGCGGGACAAGCCCGCTCCTACAGGGATCTCCATCGCCTGCACGATCCCTGTAGGCGCGGGCTTGCCCCGCGAACCGGGGGCAAGGCCCCCGGCCATGCAGCATCATTCCATCAGTCGAAGACGATACCCTGCGCCAGCGGCAGCTCGCGCGAGTAGTTCACGGTGTTGGTCTGGCGACGCATGTAGCCTTTCCAGGCATCGGAACCGGACTCACGACCACCGCCAGTCTCCTTCTCGCCACCGAACGCCCCGCCGATCTCGGCGCCGCTGGTGCCGATGTTGACGTTGGCGATGCCGCAGTCACTGCCCGAAGCACTCTGGAAGCGCTCGGCCTCGCGAATGTCGGTGGTGAAGATGCACGACGACAGGCCTTGCGGCACTTCGTTGTTCAGGCGCAGGGCCTCTTCGAAATCGTCGTAAGCCAGCACGTAGAGGATCGGCGCGAAGGTTTCATGGCGCACCACATCGCTCTGGGCCGGCATTTCAGCAATGGCGGGCGACACGTAGTAGGCATTCGGATACTGCTCGGCCAGCTGGCGTTCGCCACCAAATACCTGGCCACCTTCGTCACGGGCCTTGGCCAGCGCACCCTGCATGGCGTCGAACGACTGCTTGTCGATCAGTGGGCCGACCAGATTGTCCTTGCGCGGGTCACCGATGCGCACTTTGCCGTAGGCGGCTTTGACGCGGGCTACCACTTCATCCTTGATCGAACGGTGGACGATCAGGCGACGCAGGGTGGTGCAACGCTGGCCAGCGGTGCCGACCGCGGAGAACAAGATACCGCGCACGGCCAGATCGAGGTCGGCGCTCGGGGCCAGGATCATGGCATTGTTGCCACCCAGCTCCAGAATGCTGCGGCCAAAGCGGGCGGCTACGCGTGGGCCGACTTCACGGCCCATGCGGGTGCTGCCGGTGGCGCTGACCAACGGTACACGTGGGTCGTCGACCATGGCTTCGCCAGCTTCACGGCCACCGATCACCAGTTGCGCCAGGCCAGCCGGGGCTTCACCGAAGGCTTTCAGGGCTTTCTCGAACAACGCCTGGCAAGCCAGGGCGGTCAGCGGGGTCTTCTCGGACGGCTTCCATACCACCGAATTACCCGCCACCAAGGCCAGCGCAGTGTTCCAGGCCCATACCGCAACCGGGAAGTTGAAGGCGCTGATCACGCCGACCACACCCAGCGGGTGCCAGGTTTCACGCATGTGGTGGCCTGGGCGCTCGGAAGCGATGGTCAGGCCATACAGCTGGCGCGACAGGCCGACGGCGAAGTCGCAGATGTCGATCATTTCCTGCACTTCGCCCAGGCCTTCCTGGGTGATCTTGCCGGCTTCGATCGAGACCAGCTCGCCGAGGTCGGCCTTGTGCTCACGCAGCACTTCGCCGAACAGGCGCACCAGCTCGCCACGGCGCGGGGCCGGCACGCTGCGCCAGGCTTCGAAGGCGCTCTGGGCCTGATCGATGCGGGCGATGGTCTCGGCCTTGCCGAGCAATTTCACCGAGGCGATCTGGCTGCCGTCGATCGGCGTGTGAACAGGGTAGTCGCCCTGGGTGTAAGCCTCGGCGGCAACGCCAAGGCGCTCGAGCAATCCAGCAACCATTTGTGCTTCTCCTACATCGGGTGATGGGGTGGAAAAATGATGTGGATCAGTATTAATCCGATCACACCGGTGCAACAAACGACCTTTATTCCGCATATCATTCCGTCAGGTAATGATTTGAGCCGCAGAGAACGCTATGTCCAAACGCCTGGTGCCCTCCATGACCGCCCTGCAGTGCTTCGAAGCTGCAGCCCGTCACTTGAGCTTTACCCGTGCCGCCGAAGAGCTGCACCTGACCCAGAGCGCGGTCAGCAAGCAGGTGGCGCAGCTCGAGGAGATGCTGCGCCACCACCTGTTCCTGCGCATCCGCAGGCGCCTGCAACTCACCCCCGCTGGCAGCCTGTACCTGGCCGAGGTCAACAAGATCCTTACCCAGGTCGACATGTCCAGCCGCTACGTGCTCACCTACGGCGAGCAGACCGAGATATTGAAAGTAGCCACTCAACCGAGTTTTGGCGTGCGCTGGCTGATCCCCCACCTCAAGGGCTTCGGCAAACGGCACGCAAACATCCACCTCGACATCCGCAACGAAATGGAGCCGTTTGCCTTGCTGCAGGGCTCGGCCGATGTGGTGTTCTTCTATGGCCAGGGCACCTGGCCGGGGGCCACCTGCGTGGAGCTGTTCGGTGAAGAGGTAGTGCCGGTGTGCGCGCCGGAGTTGCTGGGCGGCCGTGCACTGAGCGATGCCGGTGAACTGGCCGAACTGGTGCTGTTGCAGAGTACGTCGCGGCCCGAGGCCTGGCATGAATGGTTCCTGGAGTTGGGGTTGCACAGCGTCAGCGCCTACCATGGGCCGCGCTTCGATACGTTCTATATGGCGCTGAGTGCGGCGCAGGCCGGGTGTGGGGTGGCGTTGGTGCCGCAGTATCTGGTGGCCAAGGAGCTGGCCGAGGGCAGTTTGGTCATTCCGTGGAATCATGCGATGCGCAGTGCCGGCAAGCACTACCTGGCGTATGCCGAGCATGCGGCGGAGGTGCCGAAAGTACGGGCTCTGGTGGAATGGATTCGCGAGCAGCTTCAGGCTTGAGATTGCCGGGGCCGCTCTGCGGCCCCATGGCCCTAAGGTCGATCAAAAACGGAATGACTGACTCACTTTTTTTCGCTTGTGGGCCAGGTGCATTCCCAGCTTTCATGTAAGCATCCGAACCTACCCAGGAAGCTAGCGATGCCCGCCCACGATTTCGTCAGCCCCGACAGCATCCGTGCGCAGTTCTCTGCCGCCATGTCGCTCATGTACAAACAGGAAGTGCCGCTGTACGGCACGTTGCTGGAGCTGGTGAGCGAAATCAACCAGCAGGTCATGGCCGAGCAGCCCAAGGTGGCCGAGGCCCTGCGCTGGACCGGCGAGATCGAACGCCTGGACCAGGAGCGCCACGGCGCCATCCGCGTCGGCACCGCCGAAGAGCTGGCGACCATCGCCCGGCTGTTCGCGGTGATGGGCATGGCGCCGGTCGGCTACTATGACCTCAGTTCGGCCGGCGTGCCGGTGCACTCCACCGCGTTCCGCGCTGTGCACGAGCAGTCGCTGCATGTCAGCCCGTTCCGCGTGTTCACGTCGCTGCTGCGCCTGGAGCTGATCGACAACCTGCCCCTGCGCGAACTGGCTCAGGGCATCCTGGCCAAGCGCAAGATCTTTACCGCTCGCGCACTCGAACTCATTGAGCAATCCGAGCGCGATGGCGGCCTGAACGCGGCCGATGCCGGCGAATTCGTTCGTGAAGCCCTGCACACCTTCCGCTGGCACCAGGACGCCACGGTCACCGCCGAGCAGTATCAGCAGCTGCATGACCAGCACCGCCTGATCGCCGACGTGGTGGCCTTCAAAGGCCCGCACATCAACCACCTGACTCCACGCACCCTGGACATCGACGCGATCCAGGTGGGCATGCCGGCCAAGGGCATCCCGCCGAAAGCCGTGGTCGAAGGCCCGCCCACCCGCCGCCACCCTATCCTGCTGCGCCAGACCAGCTTCAAGGCGCTGCAGGAGAAGGTTGCATTCAGCGATCACCAGGGCAGCCACACCGCCCGTTTCGGCGAGATCGAACAGCGCGGTGCCGCACTGACGCCGAAGGGCCGACAGCTGTACGACCAACTGCTCGATGCCACCCGCGCCGGCCTGGGGGGCGCGCCAGCCGAGGCCAACGCCGAGCGCTACATGGCGCTGCTGCAGGAAAGCTTCGCTGCATTCCCGGATGACCTGGCGCAGATGCGTGAGCAGGGGCTGGCCTACTTCCGCTACTTTGCTACCGAGCAGGGCCTGGCAGCGCGGGAGCAGGCGGATCGCCCGACCACCTTGGAAGGCCTGATCGCGGCCGGCCATGTGCACTACGAGGCACTGGTGTACGAGGACTTCCTGCCGGTGAGCGCGGCAGGGATCTTCCAGTCGAACCTGGGGGATGCGGGGCAGGCCGAGTATGGCAGCAATGCCAACCGCGAGGCTTTCGAAGCGGCGCTGGGGCTACAGGTGCAGGATGAGCTGGCGCTGTATGCGCAGAGCGAGCAGCGCTCGTTGCAGGCCTGTGCTCAAGCGCTGAACCTGGGTTCACTGTAAGCCTCAGGCTTGCCGGGGGCGCTTTGCGCCCCCTGCGGTTCAGCGGAAGCGGTCCACTTCCTGGCGCAGTTGCGCCGCCAACCCTTCCAGCTCGCGCGCGGTCAAGGCCAGCTCATTGGCTACATCACGCTGCTCACTGTTGGCCTGGGCAATGCTCTGCAGGTTGCGGCTGAGCACGGTGGCCGTGCTGCTCTGCTCCTGGGTCGCCGTGCTGATCACGGCAAATTGCTCACCCGCCGTACGGCTCTGCTCATCGATCCGCGCCAGCGCTTCGGCGACCTTGTCGTTGCGCGCCAGGCCTTCCTGCATCAGCAGGTTACCCTGCTCCAGGGTATGGATGGCGTGCCCGGTCTGCTGCTGGATGCTGGTGATCATCCCGGAAATCTCATCGGTGGCCTGACGCGTGCGCGCGGCCAGCCCACGCACCTCATCTGCGACCACGGCAAACCCACGGCCCTGTTCACCGGCACGGGCAGCCTCGATGGCGGCGTTCAATGCCAGCAGATTGGTCTGTTCGGCAATCGCGGTGATCACGCTGATGATGCCGCCAATCTCCTGCGAACGAGCGCCCAGGCTGTCCATGACAGTGGCGGTGCCACCCAGCGCTTCGGCAATCTGGCGCAGCGAGCTCGACGCTTCGTCCATGGCACTGCGGCCGATGCGGGTCTGCTGGGCGTTGTCGCGGGCCATGCGCTCGGTACCCGCCATGTTGTCGGCAATGTTCATCGACGTCGCGCTGAATTCCTCCACCGCACCGGCCATGCTGGTGATCTCGCCGGACTGCTGATCCATGCCTTCACAGGCACCGGTAGACAACCCGGACAGCGAACGCGCACGGCTGCTGACCTGCTCGGAAGCACTGCGGATGTGCTCGACCATGGTCGCCAGCGCCTCGCCCATCTGGTTGAAGCTGCGGGCCAGCTGGCCGATCTCGTCATGGCTGGTCACACTTAGGCGCGCATTCAGGTCGCCGGCACCCAGTGCCTCGGCCTGACGCACCAGATCATCCAGCGGGCGCAGCTTGCGGCGCAGCAGCCAAAGGGTGGCGGCCACGGCCAGCAGCATCGCCAGCAAGCTGCCGATGGCAAGACGCAGGCCGACGCTCCAGGTCACCTCGCGGATTTCCGCCTTGGGCATGCTCGCGACCACAGTCCAGGGGCCCTCGGCGAACGGCGCGCTGGCACTGAACAGGTCCTGGTCGGCGTTGGCCGGCGGCACCAGCCATTGGCCCTGGTTATCGCGTATGGCCAACGAACCGGTTGCGCCGATGCGGAAGCGCTTGAGGTTGGAGAACTGGGCATTCTGTGCGTCGGTGTAGTCGAAGCCGACGAACAGCACGGCAATCACCCGGCCGCTGCTGTCGCTGACGGGCACGTAGCGGGTCATGTAGTTGCGCTCGAACAGCACGGCGCGGCCGACGTACATCTGCCCGGCCAGCAGCTTGCTGTAGGCAGGATGCTGACGGTCGAGCTGGGTGCCGATGGCGCGGGTGCCGTCCTGTTTCTTCAGGTTGGTGCTGATGCGCACGAAGTCATCACCGCTGCGCACGAACAGCGTCGCAATGCCGGCAGTCATCTGCTGGAATTCGTCGACCACCTGGAAGTCATTGTTCAGCAGCTGGTCGCCCAGGTACAGGGCGGGCGTGCTTTGACCGGCGACCTGCACGGTTTCGCCAGTGTGCAGCGACAGGCCCGAGGCGAAGCGGCGCTCGAACAGGCCGCTCAGGCGCTGGGTGTTGTCCTTGAGCGACCCGTGGAAGGTATCGAGCTGGTCGGCCAGCAGTCGCGCCTCGCTGGCCAGGTGGGCCTGGCGGGTGGCGAGGTTGGCGTCATCCAGCGCACGCAGGGCGAACAAGGTACTGCCGGAAATCACCAGCGCCAGCACGATGGCGAGGGCGACACCGAGCTGCGAAGCAATTCGGGCACGCGGTTGAGACATGATGAAGCTCCTGGCAAGAGGCCGGGATCGTCCTGATCACGCTGACCACCCGCTTGTTTTAGTCGGGAAATCGCGCCCTCTTCCGGGACGCTGGTGCCACTGGATCGGCGTCGCTGGTGAATACTTGAGTGTCGGACCGGGGTATTCGCAAACGTTTTCCTTGTTTCGTCCTCTTCGCGGGTACAGACAGTCAAAGAGTGGGCAGGATGTCCACCGCTGGCAGGTCCACGGCTGCCGCCTCCTCTTGCAGAAACACGCTCAACCGCCGCAACCGCTCCCCGCCCGGCCGGGTTCGCGGCCACACCAGGTAGTAATCCATGCCACTGGGCACCGCCGTGGGCCATGGCAGGCTCAGGCGCCCCTGGGCCACATCTTCGGCGACCATAAGCAAATCGCCCATTGAAATGCCGTATCCCCGCGCAGCAGCAATCATGCCCAGCTCCAGGGTGTCGAACACCTGCCCGCCCTTGAGCGACACCTTGTCGCTAAGGCCCATGCGCTCCAGCCATTCGCGCCAGTCACGCTTGTCGGGCGTCGGGTGCAGCAACTCGATGCTCGCCAGGCGCCGCTCGTCCCACCGCCCCTCCTTCAGCAGGTCCGGTGCACCCACCGGGATCAACAACTCGGAAAACAACCGACGCACCTCCCAATCCGACGGGAACACCCCGTCGCTGAGCAGCACCGCGCAATCGAACGGTTCCTGGTTGAAGTCGACATGGTCGACATCCATCCAGGCGCTGGTCAGTTGCACCTCGTTGCCAGGTTGCAGGTGCCGGAAGCGGCTCAGCCGCGCCAGCAGCCAGCGCATGGTCAGGGTCGAAGGCGCCTTCATGCGCAGGATGTCGTCTTCCCCACGCAAGGTATCGCAGGCCCGCTCCAGCGCAGCGAAGCCTTCACGCACACCGGGCAGCAGCACCCGGGCCGCCTCGGTCAGTTGCAGGCTGCGGCCACTGCGTACGAACAGCCGACAGTCGAAATGTTCTTCGAGGGTGCGGATATGCCGGCTCACTGCGCTCTGGGTAATCGACAGCTCTTCACCGGCGCGGGTGAACGAACTCAACCGCGCAGCCGCTTCGAATGCGCGCAGTGCATACAAGGGGGGGAGCTGGCGGGACATAAGGCACCTGTCATCCGGGGCTGGGATTGGAATGCACAGAATCATATATGCATGAGTTCAACTCATGCCAACCATCGCATTTATCCTTTTGTGCAAACTTGACCGAAGCCTCAGAATCGTCCCTCGCTCACAGGATCAGGCACAAGGACCTCACCCATGCACGTCGCGCCCACCAAAGAACTCAAGGCTTTGCTGCGCCTGGCCGGGCCGCTGATCGCCTCGCAGTTGGCGCACATGCTGATGGTGCTCACCGACACCTTGATGATGGCGCGCATCAGCCCGCAGGCCCTGGCCGGTGGCGGGCTGGGCGCGGCGAGCTATTCGTTCGTGTCGATCTTCTGCCTGGGCGTGATCGCCGCCGTCGGCACCCTGGTGGCGATTCGCAAGGGTGCCAACGACATCGAGGGCGCCACGCGCCTGGCGCAGAACGGCCTGTGGCTGGCCTGGGGCCTGGCACTGGCGGCGGCTCTGGTGCTGTGGAACCTGAAACCGGTACTGCTGCTGTTCGGCCAGCAGCCGGAGAACGTCAATTCGGCTGCCGAGTTCCTCACCCTGCTGCCACTGGCCCTGCCCGGCTACCTGACCTTCATGGCCCTGCGCGGCTTCACCAGCGCGCTGGGGCGCTCGACCCCGGTAATGGTCATCAGCCTGGTCGGCACGGTGCTCAATTACCTGTTCAACATCGCCCTGATCGAAGGCATGTTCGGCCTGCCGAAGCTGGGCCTGATGGGTATCGGCCTGGTCACGGCCGTGGTGTCGATGGGCATGGCCATCGCGCTGGCGCTGTACATCCGCTGGCACCCGGCCTATGCCGCCTACCCGCTGCGCAAAGGGCTGTCGCGCCCTTCCCTGCCGGCCCTGCGTGAGCTGTGGCGGTTGGGCCTGCCGATTGGCGGCACCTACATGGTGGAAGTCGGGCTGTTCGCCTTCGCCGCACTGTGCATGGGCGTGCTGGGCAGCACGCAACTGGCGGCACACCAGGTTGCCCTGCAGATTGTATCCACGGCGTTCATGGTGCCGACCGGGCTGTCGTATGCGGTAACCATGCGCGTGGGCCTGTACTACGGCGCCGGCAATCTGTTGGCCGCACGCAGCGCCGGGCGGGTGGGGATCGGCTTCGGCGCAACGATCATGTTTGCCTTTGCAGCGTTGTTCCTGCTGATGCCGGAGCCGCTGGTAGGGCTGTTCATCGACCGCAGCGACCCCGGCTTCGCCGCGATCTACCAGCTGGCGGTGCAGTTGCTGATGGTGGCGGCCTGGTTTGAGCTGTTCGATGGCATGCAGACCATCGCCATGGGCTCGATGCGTGGCTTGAAGGACGCCAAGACGACCTTCCTGATCGGGCTGTGCTGCTACTGGCTGGTAGGGGCGCCGAGCGCCTGGCTGCTCACCTTCACCCTGGGCGGCGGGGCCGTGGGGGTGTGGTGGGGGCTGGCGTTGGGGCTGGCCTGTGCGGCGGTGGCGTTGACAATCGGCTTTGAGTGGCGGATGAAGCGGTTGCTGGGCAAGGCCGGGGTTGGGGCTGCCGTTTCGGCCTGACTTGAGGGCCTATTCGCGGGCACGCCCCTAGAGGGCAGCCAACAGAGGGCGGTCGGACGCTTGCTGCAGGAAGCCGATCAACTCCCCCACCGGCAGCGGCTTGCTGACCAGGAACCCTTGCACCTGATCACAACCGAACCCGCGCAGCAGGTCCATCTGCTCCTGGCTTTCCACACCTTCGGCTACTACCTCCAGGTTGAGGTTATGTGCCAGGTTGATCATGGCGTGCACCAGCTTGCGGTTCTCTTCGCGCATCTCCATCTCGGCAACGAAGCTGCGGTCGACCTTGAGCAAAGTGATCGGCAGGCTGTTCAGGTGCACGAACGACGAGAAACCGGTACCGAAGTCATCCAGCGAGAAGCGCACCCCCAGCCGCCCGAGGGCGTCCATGGTCTGGCGCACCCGTTCGTTGCGGCGCATCACCGCGGTTTCGGTCAGTTCGAATTCAAGCCAACGGGCATCCACACCGTGCTCGATGATCAGCCGGCTCAGGGTCGCCAGTAACTGGCTGTCCTGGAACTGGCGGAAACTCAGGTTCACCGCCATGTGCAGCGGTGCAAGCCCCTGTTCGCGCAGCGCCTGCATATCGCGCAGGGCACGGGAAATCACCCAGTAGCCCAGCGGCACGATCAACCCGCTCTGCTCAGCCAGCGGCACGAACTCGCTCGGTGGCAGCAGGCCGCGCTCGGCATGGCGCCAGCGCACCAAGGCCTCCAGGCCGACGATGCGTCCATCGGCCATGTTCAGCCGCGGCTGGTAGTGCAGCTCCAGTTCGTCGCGGCGCAGCGCCCGGCGCAGCTCGCTTTCCAGGTCGGCCAGGCTGCGCGCATTGCGGTTGATGCGTTCGTTGAATACGTGGAAGGTGCAGCCCTGGCTACCTTTTGCCTGGCGCATGGCAATGTGCGCATGCCACATCAGCGGGTCAGGGCCACCTTGGGCGCGGGCGTGGGCCAGGCCCAGGCTGCAGCCGAGCAGCAGGCTCTCGCCGTCGATCCAGTAGGGTTCGGCCAGCGCCTCGACGATACGTTCGGCGATCCATTCGGCGCGGTTGGCATCGCGGCGCGTGTCGATCAGCAGGGCAAACTCGTCGCTGCCCAGGCGCGCCAGCTGGTCGCCGGCTTCCAGTTGCTGCTTGAGGCGCGCTACTACCTGCAGTATCAGGCGGTCGCCGCACTGATGGCCAAGGGCATCGTTGACATGACGGAAGTTGTCCAGGTCCAGGTGGCCGAGGGCCACGCCGCGGCCTTCGTTCTCCGCCAGGCGCGTGGTCAGCAGGGCCTGGAATCCCTGGCGATTGGCGATGCCGGTGAGCGGGTCCTGCTCGGCCAGGCGCTGCAACGTCGCCACCAGTACACCGCGCTCGCGCACATGGCGCAGCGAGCGGCGCAAGGCATCGACGTTGAGCTGGTCACGTACCAGCCAGTCGCTGACCCCGGTGGGCGGCGTGTCGGGTTCGTGGTCGAGCAACAGGATGGTCGGCAGTTCGCAACGCCCGGGTGCAGGCTGCAACTCCGGCGTGGCCAGCACCACGGCCTGGCGATCATGGCTGAACAGGGTATCGACCGCCGCCCAGTTCGGCGCGGTCAGCAAAACTGCGCTACCGTCCAGCGGCAGCAGGCATTCGCGTAATAAGGCGGCCCATTCCGGCTCATCAGCCAACAGCAGCAAACGCAAAGGTTCGACAGGCGTGGACAAGCGGGCTCCTCAAAGGCTCGAAAGGTGTAGCGTTGGATGTCGGATATGCTACTGCATAAGTGAAAATGATTTTCACTTTTAGACATATCCTTTGCCTACAGTGCCGCCCGTCGCATTTTGACGTGCATCCTGCGCGAAAGTCGCGAAACCGGCAATTACGATTTTTTCCGTGAATAGCATTAGTTTCACTAATGCTCATGCCAAAACAAAAGTCTGACCCAAACGTCAGACGGTCGCGCCACAACTGGCCCATGCCTGTTAGAATGCGCGGCTATTTTCTGGCGACCCCCGGTTTCTAGCATGTCCCGACTCAATCCCCGGCAACAGGAAGCCCGTGACTACGTCGGCGGCCCTCTATTGGTGCTCGCCGGTGCTGGCTCGGGCAAGACCAGCGTCATCACGCGCAAGATTGCCCACCTCATCCAGAACTGCGGCATCCGTGCCCAGTACATCGTGGCGATGACCTTCACCAACAAGGCCGCGCGCGAGATGAAGGAGCGGGTCGCCACCCTGCTGCGTCCGGGGGAAGGCCGCGGCCTGACGGTGTGTACCTTCCACAACCTGGGCCTGAACATCATCCGCAAGGAGCATGAACGCCTGGGCTACAAGCCGGGCTTCTCGATCTTCGACGAATCCGACATCAAGGCACTGCTGTCGGACATCATGCAGAAGGAATACTCCGGCGACGACGGCATCGACGAGATCAAGAACATGATCGGTGCCTGGAAGAACGACCTGATCCTGCCCGCCGAGGCCCTGGAAAAGGCGCGCAACCCTCGCGAGCAGACCGCTGCCATCGTCTACACCCACTACCAGCGCACGCTCAAGGCGTTCAACGCGGTGGACTTCGACGACCTGATCCTGCTGCCGGTCAAGCTGTTCCAGGAGCACCCCGACGTGCTCGAACGCTGGCAGAACCGCGTGCGCTACCTGCTTGTGGACGAATACCAGGACACCAACGCCAGCCAGTACCTGCTGGTGAAGATGCTGATTGGCATGCGCAACCAGTTCACCGTGGTGGGCGATGACGACCAGTCGATCTATGCCTGGCGTGGCGCACGCCCAGAGAACCTGATGCTGCTCAAGGAGGACTACCCCTCCTTGAAGATCGTCATGCTCGAGCAGAACTACCGCTCCACCAGCCGCATCCTGCGCTGCGCCAACGTGTTGATCGCCAACAACCCGCATGCTTTCGAAAAGCAGCTGTGGAGCGAGATGGGCGTAGGCGACGAGATCCGCGTGATCCGCTGCAAGAACGAGGAAGCCGAGGCCGAGCGGGTGGCCATGGAAATCCTCACCCTGCACCTGCGCACCAACCGCCCGTACAGCGACTTTGCGATCCTTTACCGCGGCAACTACCAGGCCAAACTGATCGAGCTGAAGTTGCAGCACCACCAGGTGCCGTATCGCCTGTCGGGCGGCAACAGCTTCTTCGGCCGCCAGGAGGTCAAGGACCTGATGGCCTACCTGCGCCTGCTGGTGAACCCGGATGACGACAACGCGTACCTGCGGGTGATCAACGTACCGCGCCGGGAAATCGGCTCGACCACCCTGGAAAAGCTCGGTAACTACGCCACCGAGCGCGGCATCTCGATGTACGCCGCCAGCGAGGAGCTGGGCCTGGGTGAGCACCTGGATGCTCGCTACACCGAGCGCCTGCAGCGCTTCAAGCACTGGCTCGACGGGGTGCGCCACAAGGTTGCCCTGGAAGACCCGATCGCCGCGCTGCACGAGATGATCCGCGACATCGACTACGAGAACTGGATTCGCCAGCAAACCGCCAGCGACAAGGCAGCGGAGTTCCGCATCAGCAACGTCTGGTTCCTGGTCGAAGCGCTGAAGAACACCCTCGAGAAGGACGAAGAGGGTGACATGACCATCGAGGACGCCATCGGCAAGCTGGTGCTGCGCGACATGCTCGAGCGCCAGCAGGAAGAGGAAGAAAACGCCGAAGGTGTGCAGATGATGACCCTGCATGCCTCCAAGGGTCTGGAGTTCCCCTACGTGTTCATCATGGGCATGGAGGAAGAGATCCTTCCCCACCGCTCGAGCATCGAGGCCGACACCATCGAAGAGGAACGCCGCCTGGCCTACGTGGGCATCACCCGCGCACGCCAGACCCTGGCCTTCACCTTCGCCGCCAAGCGCAAGCAGTACGGCGAAATCATCGACTGCACACCCAGCCGGTTCCTCGACGAACTACCGCCCGACGACCTGGCCTGGGAAGGCCTGGACGACGCGCCGGTCGAGGTGAAGGCCGCACGCGGCAACAACGCCCTGGCCGACATCCGGGCAATGCTCAAACGCTGATCAACCCTTATCCTTTAAATCTGCCGCTTTCAGCGGCCACCTTCGTTTCGAGGAATACCACAGTGGAAGCACTGCATCAGAAGATTCGCGAAGAAGGCATCGTGCTTTCCGATCAGGTTCTCAAAGTCGACGCGTTTCTCAACCACCAGATCGACCCGGCGCTGATGCAGCTGATCGGTGACGAGTTTGCCCGCCTGTTCGCCGATGCCGGCGTGACCAAGATCGTCACCATCGAAGCCTCGGGCATTGCCCCGGCGGTGATGACCGGCCTGAAGCTGGGCGTACCGGTGATCTTCGCGCGCAAGCACCAGTCGCTGACCCTGACCGAGAACCTGCTGACCGCCTCGGTGTATTCCTTCACCAAGCAGACCGAAAACACCGTGGCCATTTCGCCGCGCCACCTCAACAGCAGCGACCGCGTGCTGGTGATCGACGACTTCCTGGCCAACGGCAAGGCATCGCAGGCGCTGATCTCGATCATCAAGCAGGCCGGCGCCACCGTTGCCGGCCTGGGCATCGTCATCGAGAAGTCGTTCCAGGGCGGCCGTGCCGAGCTGGACAGCCAGGGCTACCGCGTCGAATCGCTGGCCCGGGTGAAATCGCTGGAAGGTGGTGTGGTTTCGTTCATCGAGTAACCGCGTCGCCTGCTTCGCGGGACAAGCCCGCTCCCACATAGCCCCCACCAGCCTGAAGGCTAGTGAATATCCTGTGGGAGCGGGCTTGTCCCGCGAATGGCCAAAGCACCTATCTATCGGCTAGCCGCCAAGCCCGCCAGCAACAACCGCTGATACAGCTCCTCCTTCAACCCCTGCGGCCGATCCAGCTGCATCCGCGCCAGGTGCGCCTCATACCCCTCCGGCCCCGGTGCCTCCAGTGCCGCCTTGCCCAGCTCCAGCACCTCGCTCAGCTTGAACTTGCTTTTCAGCCAGTTCAGCGCGCGCAACAAATCCCGCTCCTCAGCCGTGAAATCCGTACCGAGCGGATATTCCGGGAACAACCGCCCATGACGCGCCCTGATTGCTTCCAGGCGCTCCGGCGTATTGTCACTAAACCGCGCATCCAGCTGAAAATCGCTCGCCAGCTTGCCGGCGCGCTTGGCCTGTTCCATCAGCTCCCCCTGGAACCGCGAATCGCTCACCGCCAGCAACCGCGCAATCACTTCGCTGTCGGTCTGCCCGCGCAAATCGGCGATGCCATATTCGGTTACCACGATATCGCGCAGGTGCCGGGGAATGGTGCAATGGCCGTAGTTCCAGAACAGGTTGGACGTCACCTCACCCCCCGACTCGCGCCAGCTGCGCAGCAGCAGTATCGAGCGCCCGCCCTCCAGCGCATGGCCCTGGGCCACGAAATTGTACTGCCCGCCGACGCCGCTAAGCACCCGCCCGTCCTCCAGCTGGTCGGCCACGCCAGCGCCAAGCAGGGTCATGCCGAACACCGTGTTGACGAAGCGCGCATCGCGGCGCTGGCGGCGCTTGAGCTCTTCCTGGCCGTACAATTCGTTGATGAAGCTGATGCGGGTCATGGCGAACCGGGCGCGCTGCTCCAGCGGCATCTCGCGCAAGCGCTGGTAGAACGCCTGCGGGCCGAGGAAGAAACCGCCATGCACCAGCACACCCTGCTCATCTGCCGGGCGGCGCACCACGCCCGCTTCGACCAGCGCCAGCAGACCGTTGACGAACATCTCGCTGCAGCCGTAAAGGCCTTGGGCGAAGGCCTCCAGGCCGCCTTCGCGCTCGATCAGCGTCTGCCAGGGGCCGACATCCAGTTCGTCGAGCAAGGCACGGTAGCCTGCGTTGTCGCCCTGGCGCGCCAGCAATGCCGCCGCCAGTGCATCGCCCATGGCTCCGATGCCGATTTGCAGCGTGCCACCGTCGCGCACCAGTGAACTTGCGTGCAAACCAATGCAGTGATCCTGCGTGGTGACAGGCATGTTGGGGGTGGAGAACAGTCGGCGCTGCTCCGCTTCGTCGATCAGCAGGTCGAACGCATCGATCGGCAGTTCGGCATCGCCCGGCATGTAGGGCAACTCGCTGTGAACCTGGCCGAGCATGAGGATGGTTTCCCCTGCCGCACGACGCTTTGCGATCATCGGCTGCAGGTCGAGGGTGATGTCGGGGTTGCAGGCCAGGCTCAGGTGGACGGGTTTCTCGGGCGTGGCAGCGGCCAGTTGGGCGACCAGATTCAGGCCTTTGGCGTTGATGTCACGCGCGGCGTGGCTGTAGTTGCTGCTGATGTAGTCCTGCTGGGCGGTTTCGCTGTGCAGCAGGCTGCCGGGTTGCATGAAGAACTGCTCGACGCGGATGTTCGGCGGCAGGCTGTCGTTGCGCAGGTCGGCGAGGTAGGTGAGTTCTTCATAGTCGGCGAACACGCGCTCGACGAAGGGCTCGAGGAAGCGCCGTTGCAAGCCATCGCCAAGGTTTGGGCGGCCCAGGGACAGCGCGGTGTAGATGGTCAGCTGGCGCTCAGGCAGGTCGCGGACGCGGGCGTAGAGCGCGTTGACGAAGGCATTGGGTTTGCCCAGGCCCAGCGGCAGGCCCATGTGGATGTGAGCTGGCAACTTGGAAAGGACTTGCTCGACGGCCTGGTCGATGGAGCAGAGGTGCATCGGGGCCTCCTGAATCATCCATGGGGTCAGGGGTTGGACATGGGCTCAAGCGGGTTGGTTGCCTGGGCCGGCACAGGCAACCCAAAAACAAAGCCCGCCAAAGAAGGCGGGCCTTGTGCAATTCATCTGTGGCTCAGAGCCCGGACATCTTCTTGATGGCCCCTTTCAGGTCATCATCCGAGCAGTCCGCGCAGGTGCCCTTTGGCGGCATGGCGTTGATGCCGGTAATGGCCTTGGCCAGAATCCCGTCCAGGCCGCCCTGATGGTCGGCGCGCTCTTTCCACGCAGCGGTATCGCCAATCTTCGGTGCCCCGAGCAAGCCCGTGCCGTGGCAGGCGTTGCAGTGCTTGGCAATCACCTCATCCGGGGTCTTGGCCCCACCACCGCCGGCTGCGGCGGCTACTTCCATACCCTTGCATTCCTGGCCCTGCACACACACCTGGCCGACCGGCTCAAGGCGTTTGGCAAGCTCATCGTTGGTCGCTGCGGTTGCGCTCATTGCCCAAAGGGCGAGTACGGCTGCTGGTACGGCCAGCATCTTCTTGATTTGGTTCACGCGAACACCCTCATGGTGGCTAATCACGCCCGCGGCCACGGTAATGCGAGCGTTGAAAAGTATAGCGGGAACCCGGATACCGTGGAACGACCCTACTCGGGAAAGGGGTATTGCCGAAGCAATGCACTGCGCTGGATCAAAAGTTCGAAGGAGTAGCCGCGCTGATCAGCCGCGCAGGCGCGTCGAACGGGTTGCGAAAACGGTGCGGGCGGGTGCTTTCGAAGTAATAGCTGTCGCCCGCTTCGAGGATGAAGATCTCGTTGCCCACCACCAGCTCTAGCCTGCCCTCGAGCAGGATGCCGGTTTCTTCACCATCGTGGGTGAGCATCTCGGCACCGGTGTCCGCCCCGGGTGGATAGACCTCGGTGAGGAAGGCAATGGCGCGGTTGGGGTGTGACTTGCCGACCAGTTTCATGGTCACTGCGCCGTCGGAGATGTCGATCAGCTCATGGGCCTTGTAGACGATCTGTGCCGGGCTTTCGGCCTCAAGCTCCACCGAAAAGAATTCGACCATCGACATGGGAATGCCGCTGAGCACCTTGCGCAGCGAACTGATCGAAGGGCTCACGCTGTTCTTCTCGATCATCGAGATGGTGCTGTTGGTCACCCCCGCGCGCTTGGCGAGTTCCCGCTGGGAAAGGCCCTTGAGCTTGCGGATGGCTTGCAGTCGTTCGCCGACGTCCAAAGCTTGCGCCTCCTGAAACGGTGAGATGGCGGGGTGAATGTGAACGATATCATGGCAATGCCGTTCAGTATTTACAACACACCGCCCCTCACGCTGTCCGCTTCGGCGTCTTATTCGCCGTGATAGTCCAGCGGCACACGCCTCAGGTTGCAGAAGATCTGGTACGGAATGGTACCGGCCTGCATGGCCACATCACTGGCCAGCACCTGTTTGCCCCACAGCTCGACCGGGCTGCCGACGGTGGCTTCGGGCACGTCGGTCAGGTCGATGCAGAGCATGTCCATCGACACGCGGCCAATCAGCTGGCTGCGCTTGCCAGCGACCACTACCGGGGTGCCGGTGGGGGCATGGCGCGGGTAGCCGTCGGCGTAGCCCATGGCAACCACGCCAACGCGGGTCGGCCGCGGGCTGACGAACTTGGCGCCGTAACCCACTGGCTCCCCGGCGGGCAGCTCGCGCACGCTGATGACCCGCGATTGCAGGGTCATCACCGGCTGCAGCCGTGCGGCCTGGGCCTGGTCGGCTTCGAAGGGGCTGGCGCCATACAGCATGATGCCTGGGCGTACCCAGTCGCTCGGGGCCTGCGGCCAGGCCAGCACACCGGGCGAATTGCGCAGGCTGCACTCGGCAGCCAGGCCTTCGCGGGCGGCGTTGAACACGGCAATCTGCTGCTCGGTGGCATCGGCCTCCGGCTCGTCGGCGCGGGCAAAGTGGCTCATCAGCACGATGCGCGAAACCTTGCCGCTGGCCAGCAGGCGTTGGTAGGCGTCGCGGTAGTCCTTGGGGTGCAGGCCGACGCGGTGCATGCCGCTGTCGAGCTTGAGCCAGATAGTCAGTGGCTTGTGCACCTGGGTCTGCTCGATGGCTTCGAGCTGCCACAGCGAATGCACCACACACCACAGGCCGTGTTCGGCGATCAGCGCCAGTTCACTGGCTTCGAAAAAGCCTTCGAGCAGCAGCACCGGCGCCTTGATGCCGGCAGCGCGCAACTCCAGCGCTTCCTCGATGCAGGCCACAGCAAAGCCGTCGGCCTCGGGCTCCAGGGCCAGGGCGCAACGCACGGCGCCGTGGCCGTAGG
This sequence comes from Pseudomonas sp. NPDC086566, assembly GCF_050280885.1. Lineage (NCBI taxonomy): Bacteria > Pseudomonadati > Pseudomonadota > Gammaproteobacteria > Pseudomonadales > Pseudomonadaceae > Pseudomonas > Pseudomonas sp. NPDC086566. The sequence goes on along the minus strand of NZ_JBNNWD010000002.1, from coordinate 245,260 downwards.
CGTCGGCCTTGACCACGGCAAGGGCCTTGGCGCCGGACAGTTCACGGGCCAGGCGGTAGTTGTGACGGAGGGCTTGCAAGTCGATCAGGGCGCGGGCGGGACGCATGGCGGCTGCCTTATGGTGATTCACAGGTTGAAAACGGTGTCGGGTTCTTCGCGGCTGAAGCCGCTCCTACAGGGATCGCACATGCCTGCAGGAGCGGCTTTTAGCCGCGAAGAGTGCGGTACAGGCGACCTTACTGCTGGTGGGCAGGCGCGGTCTGACCGTGCTTGGCGACTTCCGGGCTGTTGCCATACCGGGAGATGTCCAGGCCTTCAGCACTGATCTGCGGCTTCTTGCGCGCAATCAGGTCAGCCAGCAGGCGGCCGGAACCGCACGCCATGGTCCAGCCCAACGTACCGTGGCCGGTGTTGAGGAACAGGTTGCGGAACGCGGTGGCCCCCACGATCGGCGTACCGTCCGGAGTCGCCGGGCGCAGGCCGGTCCAGAAACTGGCCTGGCTCAGGTCGCCGCCGCGAGGATAAAGGTCGTCGACGATCATCTCCAGCGTTTCGCGTCTACGCGGGTTCAGCGACAGGTCAAAGCCGGCGATCTCAGCCATGCCGCCCACGCGGATACGGTTGTCGAAACGGGTGATCGCGACCTTGTAGGTCTCGTCGAGAATGGTCGAGGTCGGCGCCATGTCGGCATCGGTGATCGGCACGGTCAGCGAGTAACCCTTGAGCGGATACACCGGGGCTTTGATGCCCAGTGGCTTGAGCATCTGCGGCGAGTAGCTGCCCAGGGCCAGCACGTAGCGGTCGGCGGTTTCCAGCTTGCCGTCGATCCATACGCCGTTGATGCGGTCACCGGCGAAGTCCAGCCGCTGGATGTCCTGACCGAAGCGGAATTCCACGCCCAGTTTCACGGCCATTTCGGCGAGCTTGGTGGTGAACAGCTGGCAGTCGCCGGTCTGGTCGTTGGGCAGGCGCAGGGCGCCGGCAAGGATGTCCTTCACCCCGGCCAGGGCCGGTTCGACGCGGGCGATGCCGTCGCGGTCGAGCAGTTCGTAGGGCACCCCGGACTGTTCGAGCACGGCAATGTCCTTGGCCGCAGCGTCCACCTGGGCCTGCGTGCGGAACAGCTGGGTAGTCCCCAGGCTACGGTTTTCGTAGGCGATACCGGTTTCGGCACGCAGTTCGTCAAGGCAGTCTCGGCTGTACTCGGACAAGCGCACCATGCGCTCCTTGTTCACCGCATAGCGGCTGGCGGTGCAGTTGCGCAGCATCTGCGCCATCCACAGGTACTGGTCGACATCACCGGTCAGCTTGATGGCCAGGGGCGCGTGGCGCTCCAGCAGCCACTTGATGGCTTTCAGCGGTACGCCTGGGGCGGCCCAGGGCGAGGCATAGCCGGGCGAGATCTGGCCGGCGTTGGCGAAGCTGGTTTCCAGGGCCACTGCCGGTTGGCGGTCGACCACGGTCACCTCGAAGCCTTGCCGGGCCAGATAATAGGCACTGGCGGTACCGATCACACCGCTACCAAGTACCAATACTCGCATCGTTCATCCCTCGCACGCGGCGCACCGCTATTTTGTTGATATGGCATGGATGCGCGCAGTATAAGAATCTCAGCCCAGTGCAATTCACTATATAAAAGCCTATTATTGGCGAGAATTCTCGGCAAAATCGCCTTTCACGGAGGGGCATCCCCTATGAGAACCCAGCACCAGAGCAAGCGTGAACTGGACAAGATCGACCGTAACATCCTGCGTATCCTGCAGAATGACGGGCGTATATCCTTCACCGAACTGGGCGAGAAAGTCGGGCTGTCCACCACCCCTTGCACCGAGCGCGTACGCCGCCTGGAGCGCGAGGGCATCATCATGGGCTACAACGCCCGGCTGAATCCGCAGCACCTCAAGGGCAGCCTGCTGGTGTTCGTGGAAATCAGCCTGGACTACAAGTCCGGCGACACCTTCGAGGAGTTCCGCCGGGCGGTGCTCAAGCTGCCCCATGTGCTGGAGTGCCACCTGGTGTCCGGCGACTTCGACTACCTGGTGAAAGCGCGCATTTCGGAAATGGCCTCGTACCGCAAGCTGCTCGGCGACATCCTGCTGAAGCTGCCACACGTGCGCGAGTCGAAGAGCTACATCGTGATGGAAGAGGTGAAAGAGAGCCTCTGCCTGCCGATCCCTGACTGAACCTAGACCAGCACCTGGCGGGTGCTGGCGATGAACTGGTGGACCAGTTGCTCGGCTTCGGGCTCGATCATCGGCTCCGGGCCACGCCCGCGCGGGCAGGCCATGCGCGGCGTGGTGCCGAACAAGCGGCAGATCAGTGGCCGCTCTTCATAGACGGTGCAGCCATTGGGGCCCAGGTGCACGCAGTTCAGGTGCTCCAGCGCGGCATCCTGCTCGGCCTGGGTCTTGCGCGGCAGGCGGGCCATCTCTTCGGACGAAGTGGTGACCGGGCCGCAGCAGTCGTGGCAGCCGGGCTCGCATTCGAATGAAGGAATGAGTTCGCGCAGGAAATGGATTTTGTGACGGTTGCAGGACATGGCCGGGAAAACACATGAAATTTAAATCAGGCTGAATTATAAGGCCAACTGTCAGGCCACGGCTTATTCTGCCACTTTCAGAACAGCAACAGGACTTCGCCCATGATCCACAGCGCGCAGCACGCCGCCTCCTATTACGCCGCCAGCAGCGCGCCCCACCCGGACCATTCCTTCCTGCAAGGCGAACACAACGCCGATGTGTGTATCGTCGGTGGCGGCTATTCGGGGCTGAACACGGCTATCGAACTGGCCGAGCGCGGCTTCTCGGTAGTCCTCCTGGAAGCCCGCAAGCTCGGCTGGGGTGCCAGCGGGCGCAATGGCGGCCAGCTGATCCGCGGCGTCGGCCACGGCCTGGAGCAGTTTCTGCCGGTGATAGGAGAAGACGGCGTACGCAGCATGAAGCTGATGGGCCTGGAAGCCGTGGAAATCGTCCGCGAACGGGTCGAGCGCCACGCCATCGCCTGCGACCTGACCTGGGGCTACTGCGACCTGGCCAACAAACCCGACGAGCTGAAAGGGTTTGCCGAGGATGCCGATGAACTGCGCAGCCTGGGCTACCGCCACGAACTGCGCCTGGTCGGCAAGGACGACATGCATAGCGTAGTGGGTTCCGACCGTTATGTCGGCGGCCTGATCGACATGGGCTCGGGCCACCTGCACCCGCTCAACCTGGCCTTGGGTGAAGCGGCTGTCGCCAGTCGCCTGGGCGTAAAGCTGTTCGAGCAGTCCGAGGTCACGCGCATCGACTACGGCCCTGAAGTGCAGGTGCACACTGCCCAGGGCCGGGTGCGCGCCAAGACACTCGTGCTGTGCTGCAACGCCTACCACAACGACCTCAACCGCGAGCTGGGCGGCAAGGTGCTGCCAGCCGGCAGCTACATCATTGCCACCGAGCCACTCAGCGAAGAGCGCGCGCATCAGTTGCTGCCGCAGAACATGGCGGTGTGCGACCAACGCGTAGCGCTGGACTACTATCGCCTGTCGGCCGACCGCCGCCTGCTGTTCGGGGGTGCCTGCCACTATTCCGGACGCGACCCTAAAGACATCGCGGCCTACATGCGGCCGAAGATGCTCAAGGTGTTCCCGCAGCTGGCCGATGTGCGCATCGATTATCAGTGGGGCGGCATGATCGGCATCGGCGCCAACCGCCTGCCCCAGGTCGGCCGCCTGGCCAGCCAGCCGAATGTCTATTACGCCCAGGCCTATTCCGGCCACGGCCTGAATGCCACGCACTTGGCCGCACGCCTGCTGGGTGAAGCGATCAGCGGCCAGGAAAGCGGGCGCTTCGACCTGTTCGCCAAGGTGCCGCACGTCACCTTCCCCGGCGGCAAGCACCTGCGCTCGCCGATCCTGGCGCTGGGGATGCTCTGGCATCGCCTGAAAGAGCTGGTTTGAAAACCAGCGCTCCTACAGTTGACCGCCTCAGTCTCTCCAGAAGGGTTTACGCCCCTCGGTACGTGCCTGTTCCCAGCTCAGCCCGATATCCCGCAGCTGGTCATCGTCCAGCTGCAGCAAGGCCCGGCGGGTGTGCCAGCGATGCAGCATCAGCCCCCAACGCCCGAGCCCTTCCGGTGCGTTGAAAACCTTGGTCTGCTGCCCGGCGTCCAGTTCCTTGGCCAACAGTTGCAAGCGCACATCGCTCATGCCACCCATCGCTGCTCTCTCCCGTTCAGTGTGTAACCGTGGAGAAAGCATGCGCGACGATGGGCCTGGCAATACAGAACCAATACAGGCTTATTATTCCCATACAGAATTGGCCGTCTTACACCTGAATGCTGTATTTTCACCGCAACTGTACTGGTCGCTTCCTACAAGAAGCGTAGGAGTATGCCTTGACCCTCTACCTGAACCTCGCCGAACTGCTCGGTGCGCGCATCGAACAGGGCCTCTACCGCCCCGGCCAGCGCCTGCCATCGGTGCGCGCCCTGAGCGTTGAGCATGGGGTCAGCCTGAGCACCGTACAGCAGGCCTACCGCATGCTAGAAGACAGCGGCATGGTATCGCCACGGCCCAAGTCCGGTTACTTCGTCAGCGACCATCGCCACCTCCCTGCCCTGCCCGCCGTCAGCCGCCCGGCCCAACGCCCGGTGGATATCTCGCAATGGGAACAGGTGCTCGAACTGGTGCGCAGTACCCCGCGTCAGGACGTCATCCAGCTCGGCCGCGGCATGCCCGACATCGACAGCCCGACCCTCAAGCCGCTGCTGCGCAGCCTCGCTCAACTGAGCCGACGCCAGGACATGCCGGGCCTGTACTACGACAACATCCATGGCAACCTGGCCCTGCGCGAGCAGATCGCCCGGCTGACGCTCGACTCCGGCTGCCGCCTGAACCCGGCCGACCTGGTGGTGACCACGGGCTGCCACGAGGCGCTGTCGTGCAGCATCCGCGCAGTGTGCGAGCCAGGCGATATCGTTGCGGTCGACTCGCCAAGCTTCCACGGCGCCATGCAGACCCTCAAGGGCCTGGGCATGAAGGCCCTGGAAATCCCTACCGACCCGGTCACCGGCATCAGCCTTGAAGCCCTGGAGTTGGCGCTTGAACAATGGCCGATCAAGCTTATCCAGATCACCCCGAGCTGTAACAACCCGCTCGGCTATATCATGCCCGAGGCGCGCAAGAAGGCCCTGCTGAGCCTGGCCCAGCGCTACGATGTGGCGATCCTGGAAGACGACGTGTATGGCGATCTGGCCTACACCTACCCGCGCCCGCGCACCCTCAAGTCGTTCGACGACGACGGCCGCGTGCTGCTGTGCAGTTCGTTCTCCAAGACCCTCGCCCCAGGCCTGCGTATCGGCTGGGTCGCCCCCGGTCGTTATCTGGAGCGGGTGCTGCACATGAAATACATCAGCACCGGCAGCACCGCCAGCCAGCCGCAACTGGCGATCGCCGACTTCATTGCCGCCGGTCACTACCAGCCCCATGTGCGACGCATGCGCAGCCAGTACCAGCGTGGTCGCGACCTGATGAGCGACTGGGTAACCTGTTATTTCCCGGCCGGCACCCGGGTCAGCCGGCCGCAGGGCGGTTTCATGCTGTGGGTGGAATTGCCTGAACATTTCGATACGCTACGGCTGAACCGCGCTTTACTGGACCAGGGTGTGCAGATCGCCGTGGGCAGCATCTTCTCGGCCTCGGGCAAGTTCCGCCATTGTCTGCGCATGAATTTCGCTGCCCGGCCAACACCGCAAATCGAAGCGGCGGTGCGCAAGGTCGGTGAAACCGCCCTTCGTCTACTGGCTGAAGATAGCGCCCAAGCGTAACTTTGCGCCGCCTTTGGCAGTCCAACCCCTTAGCGCTTTGCCGTACAGGACGATACCCCCTTGAGACTCCAGCGAGCCTTGCCTCTGCTGCTGGTGCTGCTGCTCGGCCTCAATGGCTGTGCCAGCATCGGCACGCCCCGCGAAACCAGCCAGGCGCTGCCGGCCAGCGAGTCGGCCTTCGGCCGCTCGGTACTGCGCCAGGCCGCGCCCTATGAGGGGCGCTCGGGCTTTCGCCTGCTGCCCAACAGCAACGAGGCATTTCGCGCCCGCGCCGAGTTGATCCGCAATGCGCAAGCGAGCATCGACCTGCAGTACTACATTGTCCACGATGGCCTGAGCACCCGCGCCCTGGTGCACGAACTGCTGCGCGCAGCCGACCGCGGCGTGCGCGTGCGCATCCTGCTCGACGACACCACCAGCGATGGCCTGGACACCATCATGGGCACCCTCGATGCCCACCCGAACATCCAGATCCGCGTGTTCAACCCCTTGCACCTGGGGCGCAGCACCGGGGCGACGCGGGCAGTCGGCCGCCTGTTCAACCTGTCGCGCCAGCACCGGCGCATGCACAACAAGCTGTTCCTGGTGGACAACAGCATGGCCATCGTCGGCGGGCGCAACCTGGGTGACGAGTACTTCGATGCCGAACCCAACCTCAATTTCACCGACATCGACCTGCTCGGCGTCGGTCCGGTGGCCGAACAATTAGGGCACAGCTTCGACCAGTACTGGAACAGCGCCCTGAGCCGGCCGATCACCGATTTCCTCTGGCAGGCGCCGGATGCCGACGACCTGCGCGCCAGCCGCCAGCGCCTGGAAGTGTCCCTGGCCCAGGCGCGGGTAGAGCGCAAGGCCCTGTACGACCGGCTCATGTCCTACCAGTCGCAGCCGCGCCTGGATGTATGGCGCAACGAGCTGATCTGGGCCCACGCCCAAGCGCTGTGGGACGCCCCGAGCAAGGTGCTGGCCGATAATGAGCCGGACCCACAGTTGCTGATGAGCCAGCAGCTGGCGCCGGACCTGGCCGGCGTGCAGCATGAGCTGATCCTGATGTCGGCCTATTTCGTACCGGGCGAGCCGGGCCTGCTGTACCTGACCGGCCGGGCCGACGCCGGGGCTTCGGTGAAGTTGCTGACCAACTCGCTGGAGGCCACCGATGTGCCGGCTGTTCATGGCGGCTATGCACCCTATCGCCGTGCACTGCTCGAACACGGCGTGCAGCTGTTCGAACTGCGTCGTCAGCCGGGCGACCCGACACCTGCGCGCCTGAGCTTCCACGGCAGCAGTTCGGATTCGAGCTTGCACACCAAGGCCATCGTCTTCGACCGGCGCAAGACCTTCATCGGCTCGTTCAACTTCGACCCCCGTTCAGTGCTGTGGAACACCGAGGTCGGCGTGCTGGTGGACAGCCCGGAGCTGGCCGAATACACCCGCGAGTTGGCCCAGCAGGGTATGGCGCCGGCACTGAGCTATCAGGTGAAACTGGTGGGTGACAAGCTGGTGTGGGCCACCGAGGACAATGGCCATCGGCACATGCTGACCTCAGAGCCAGGTGGCCTCTGGCGACGCTTCAATGCCTGGATCAGCAAGGCCGTTGGCCTGGAGAAGATGCTGTAGGCTCAGGCCGAGGCTGGCTCGAACGCACCGCGCCTGCGGGTCAGCAGTACCAGGCCGGCCGCCCCTGCCGCCATCAGCCACAGCAGTGCATGGCCGCTGATCCATTGGCTGCCCGCCCCAGCCAGCAATGGCCCGAGCAGGCACCCGATGCCCCACAGCTGCGCCACATGAGCATTGGCCCGCACCAGGGCATCATCGCGGTAACGCTCACCGATCAAGATCAGCGACAAGGTGAACAAGCCACCGGCACTAGCGCCGAACAGTACCCACAGGGGCCAGATCGCCAACGTCTCCAGCAACAACGGAATCGCCAGGCTGGTCACCATCAAGGTCACGGCACAACCGGTGAACAGGGCCTGCCGCGACAGGTGGTCGGCCAGCGCCCCGATCGGCAGCTGCAGCACGGCATCGCCTACCACCACGGTGCTGACCATGAACAAGGCAATTTCGGTAGTGAAACCCTGCTGCAGGCAATACACCGGCAACAGCGTCAGAATCATCGCTTCAAACGCGGCGAACAAGGCGACAGCCCAGGCGATCACCGGCAAACGCCGGCAGAAGGCGAACAGGTCGCCGAAGGTTACGATGCATGCCTCGGTGCTCGGTGCGCCACCGCGGCCCAACAACAGTAATGGTGCCAGCAGCAAAAGGGCGGTCGCGGCCCAGAAGCCGAAGTCATCGTCGGAACCCAGGAAGCCCAGCACCAGAGGCCCGGCCAGCTGGCTCAAGGCGTAGCTGCTGCCGTACAAGGCCACCAGGCGGCCGCGCCACTGCTCGACCACCAACTGGTTGATCCAACTTTCGCCGAGGATGAACACCACGGTCAGCGACATGCCGATAAGCAAACGCAGGGCCAGCCACAGCGGGTAGCTCGGCAGCAGCGCCACCAGCCCAATGGACAGCGCCCCACCCCACAGGCACAGGCGCATCGCCGAGGGTACGCCGACCCAGCCGGCCAGGCGGCTGGCCAGGCTGGCGCCGAGCAGCACGCCCAGCGCCGGCATCGCCGCCATCACGCCGATGGCGAACCCACCGTAGCCCCATGCCTCAAGGCGCAGGGACACCAGCGGCATGCTCACACCGAGCGCAAGCCCGACACTGAGCACCGACGCCAGCACGGCAAAATAGGTTCCCCAACGCATTGCAGCCTCCCAGGCAGATTGTTCCAGGTCCATTCGCGGGCAAGCCCGCTCCCACAGGTGCGGCGCTGGCATCGAGAGCAGCGCAGTACCTGTGGGAGCGGGCTTGCCCGCGAAAAAGGCTACCGGATTACAGCTTGATCCAGGTCGCTTTCAGCTCGGTGTACTTCTCCAGCGCGTGCAGCGACTTGTCACGGCCGTTGCCCGACTGCTTGAAGCCGCCGAACGGTGCGGTCATGTCGCCGCCGTCGTACTGGTTGACCCAGACGCTGCCAGCGCGCACGGCTCGGGCAGTCTTGTGGGCCTTGGAAATGTCCGAGGTCCAGATGCCGGCGGCCAGGCCGTACGGGGTGTCGTTGGCGATGGCGATGGCTTCTTCGGCGGTGTCGAAGGCGATCACCGACAGCACTGGGCCGAAGATTTCTTCCTGGGCGATGCGCATGGCGTTGGTCACGCCGTCGAAGATGGTCGGCTCGACGTAGGTGCCACCGGTCTCTTCAAGGGTGCGCTTGCCACCGGCCAGCAGCTTGGCGCCGTCCTTGTGGCCGGCGTCGATGTACGACAGCACGGTGTTCATCTGCTGGGTATCGACCAGGGCACCGACAGTGGTCTGTGGGTCCAGCGGGTTGCCTGGCTTCCAGCCCTTGAGGGCCTCGACCACCATTGGCAGGAACTTGTCCTTGATCGAGCGCTCGACCAGCAGACGCGAACCGGCAGTACACACTTCACCCTGGTTGAAGGCGATGGCGCTGGCGGCAGCTTCAGCGGCGGCCTGCAGGTCCGGGGCGTCAGCAAAGACGATGTTCGGGCTCTTGCCACCGGCTTCCAGCCAGATGCGCTTCATGTTCGATTCGCCCGCGTAGACCATCAACTGCTTGGCGATCTTGGTGGAACCTGTGAACACCAAGGTATCGACGTCCATATGCAGGGCCAGGGCCTTGCCTACGGTATGGCCGTAACCTGGCAGCACGTTCAGTACGCCCGCCGGAATACCCGCTTCGATCGCCAGCTGAGCAATGCGGATGGCGGTCAGTGGAGATTTTTCGGACGGCTTGAGCACTACCGAGTTACCGGTGGCAAGCGCCGGGCCGAGCTTCCAGCAAGCCATCAGCAGCGGGAAATTCCAAGGCACGATAGCGCCGACCACGCCGACTGGCTCACGGGTAACCAGGCCGAGCTGGTCGTGTGGGGTCGGGGCAACTTCGTCGTAGACTTTGTCGATGGCTTCGGCAGTCCAGTGAATGGCTTGCGCCGCACCCGGGATGTCGATGCTGGAGGAGTCACTGATCGGCTTGCCCATGTCCAGGGTTTCCAGCAGCGCCAGCTCCTCCACGTTTTTACGCAGCAGGTCGGCGAAGCGGATCAGCGTGGCCTTGCGCTTGGCCGGGGCCAGTTGCGACCAGACGCCGGAATCGAAGGTGGCACGGGCGTTTTCCACGGCGCGGTTGGCGTCGGCCAGGTCGCAGCTGGCAACCTTGGCCAGGAAGCGTCCGTCGACCGGGCTCAGGCAGTCGAATGTTTCACCGGATGCGGCGTCGGTGTATTCGCCGTTGATGAAGGCGCGGCCTTCGATCTTCAGTTGCTGGGCACGTTGTTCCCAATCCGCACGGGTCAGGGTGGTCATACGAAACTCCTCCTCTTGTTTAGGTGCAACGCCGCACTGAGGACTCACAGGCGTTGTCAGAATTCTGGCCGGGCGACGAACGCACACTGGCAAGCGATACCCTAAACCAGGCTGGGTAAAGTATCAATATATTTGACACGAACGGCCTAAAAGCCTACTGATGTGCATTTTATTAAACAACAAAAGGAGCCGCACCATGAGCATCGACAGCATCATCGACTTCGCCCAGGTTCTCACCGAGGCTGAACGCTACCGCCCGGCGGCGGAAAAAATCCTCAAGGGCGAGCCGGACCAGGCTGTCTACAACCATTACTCCAGCCCATGCGGGCAGTTCGCTGCAGGCGTCTGGGAAGGGGAAATCGGGCAATGGACGGTGAGCTACACCGAACATGAATATTGCGAGATCGTGCAAGGCGTCTCGGTACTGCGCGACCAGGAGGGCGGGGCCAAGACCCTGCGTGCCGGTGACCGGTTCGTCATCCCGGCAGGCTTCAAGGGCACCTGGGAAGTGCTGGAACCGTGCCGCAAGATCTACGTGATGTTCGAGCAGAAGTAACTATGTAGCGCAGCCGGTTTGCAGGCATGCAGGAGGATGACCCAGCCCGCATCGGGCCATCCCCACATCAAAGGAAATTGCACATGAACAATGACGAAGTCCTGCAAACCCTCGCCCATCTGATCGGCACCCCTTACGAGCCATCGGTCAAAGAAATCATCAGGGAACTGACCGGCCGCACCCGTATCGTGGGGCCCAACGAGTTCAGCACCCGTGACTTCGACAGCAACCGCATTCACATCCGTGCCGATGCCAATCAACTGATCACGGGCTTCGCCTTCAACTGAACCCCATCGCAGGCATAAAAAAACCCGCGTCCTTTCGGATGCGGGTTTTTTTTCAGGTCGCCGATCAATTACTTGATCTTGGCTTCCTTGTACACCACGTGCTTGCGAACAACCGGATCGTATTTCTTGATCTCGATTTTGTCCGGGGTGGTGCGCTTGTTCTTGTCGGTGGTGTAGAAGTGGCCGGTACCGGCACTCGAAACCAGACGGATCAATTCACGCATGATGTTCTCCCTTAAACCTTGGCGCCAGCTTTACGGATATCAACCAGAACGGCGTCGATGCCGCGCTTGTCGATGATACGCATGCCTTTGGCGGATACGCGCAGACGCACGAAACGCTTCTCGGACTCAACCCAGAAACGGTGGTGCTGCAGGTTCGGCAGGAAACGACGACGGGTTTTGTTGTTTGCGTGGGAAATGTTGTTCCCGGTTACTGGACCCTTACCAGTAACTTGACAGACTCTCGACATGACTCAGCCCTCTAAAACCACATGCCCAACCCGGCATGGGTTGGCCGCTTAATCTCTCAGTCTTTGGCGCCAGGCGCCGTGATTCTGGAGGTCTTACCGACCGGATCCGCTGATGCGACAGGCCGAGCCCCTAGAAAAGAGCGCTGCTTTATACCAGAAAGACTCGGTTGCAACAACATCTCGTGATATCCCACGTAGTCATTGCCGACCTTCAAGCCCCTCGATCAAGCTCGCCGCCCAGCATAGCGGCAGGTCTTGCCCAGCGTCGACCACTCGTCGCCGTTTTCGTAAAAAAGGGTGTGGCCATTTGCGGTCGGCCCCACTAGGGTAGGACGTTTCCAGACTGCACCGGCAGATGGGCCATCGACCAGCCAAGGAGCCACCATGCGTGCTGCCGCCCTTTCCTTATTGTTCACATCCCTGTTCGCCGCAGGCGTTGCTCAGGCCGCCCCGCTTAGCGTCTGCACCGAGGCCAGCCCCGAAGGCTTCGACGTAGTCCAGTACAACTCGCTGACCACCACCAACGCTTCGGCCGACGTGCTGATGAACCGCCTGGTCGAGTTCGACGCGGGCCAGGGCAAGGTGGTGCCAAGCCTGGCGCAGAGCTGGACGGTGTCGGCCGATGGCCTGACCTACGATTTCACGCTGCGCGGTGGGGTGAAGTTCCACACTACGCCGTACTTCAAGCCCACCCGCGAACTGAACGCCGACGACGTGCTGTTCAGCTTCCAGCGCATGCTCTACCCCGCCCACGCCTGGCACAAGACCGCTCCAGGCGGCTACCCGCATGCTCAGTCGCTGCAACTGGCCAGCTTGATCAAGACGATCGAAGCGCCCGAGCCGAACACTGTGCGCTTCACCCTGACCCACGCCGACGCCACCTTCCTGGCCACCCTGAGCATGGGCTTCGCCTCGATCTACTCGGCCGAGTACGCCGACAAGCTGATGAAGGACGGCACCCCGGAAAAGCTCAACAGCCAACCGATCGGCACCGGCCCGTTCGTTTTCCAGCGCTTCCAGAAGGACGCTGTGGTGCGTTATCGCGCCAACCCTGATTACTTCGACGGCAAGCCGGCAGTCGACCCGCTGATCTTCGCCATCACCGCCGACGCCAACGTGCGCCTGCAAAAACTCAAGCGCAACGAATGCCAGGTCGCCCTTTCGCCCAAGCCGGTGGACATCGCCGAGGCCGGCAAGGACGGCAACCTGAAGGTCGCCACCACCCCGGCATTCATGACCGCCTTTGTCGCCATCAACAGCGAACACCCGCCGCTGGACAAGCCTGAGGTGCGCCAGGCGATCAACCTCGCCTTCGACAAGCAGGCCTACCTCAAGGCCGTATTCGAAGACACCGCCACCGCTGCCAACGGCCCCTACCCGCCCAACACCTGGAGCTACGCCAAGGACCTGCCCGGCTACCCGCTGAACCTGGCCAAGGCCAAGGCGCTGCTGGCCAAGGCTGGCCTGGCTGACGGCTTCAATACCACCCTCTGGACCCGTCCGTCGGGCAGCCTGCTCAATCCCAACCCGAGCCTGGGCGCGCAAATGCTCCAGGCCGACCTGGCGAAGATCGGCATCAAGGCCGAGATCCGGGTGATCGAGTGGGGCGAGCTGATTCGCCGGGCCAAGGCCGGCGAACACGATCTGCTGTTCATGGGCTGGGCCGGCGACAACGGCGACCCTGACAACTTCCTCAGCCCGCAGTTTTCCTGCGCGGCGGTGCAATCGGGGACCAACTTTGCACGATTCTGCGACAACCGCCTGGACCAGCTGATCAGTGCAGGGCGCACCACCAACGACCAGAGCGTGCGTAGCCGGCTGTACCAGCAGGCGCAGACGCTGATCCAGCAGCAAGCACTGTGGGTGCCGCTGGCGCATCCGACAGCGGCGACGCTGTTGCGCCAGGGAGTCGAGGGTTATCAGGTAAGCCCGTTCGGGCGGCTGGATTTCAGCAAGGTGTCGGTGACCAAGTAAGCCAGTACTGGCCTCTTCGCGGGCTCGCCCGCTCCCACAGGTATCGCGCGGTACCTGTGGGAGCGGATTTACCCGCGAAGAGGCCGGCACAGCCTGCACAAAGCCCTAAGCCACAATCCACCCATGCTCGACCATCGACAGCGGCTCGCCATCACCGATGATGATGTGATCCAGCACCCGCACATCGATCAACCCCAACCCCCGCTTCAGCGACAGCGTCAGGTGCACATCATCCTGGCTCGGCTCGCAATTGCCCGAGGGATGGTTATGGCACAGGATCAGCGCCGCCGCATTGTGCTGCAGCGCCCGACGCACCACTTCCCGCGGGTAGACGCTCGCACGGTCAATCGTGCCCCTGAACAGGATCTCGAATGCCAGCGGCCGGTGCTTGGAATCCAGAAACAGGCAGCCGAACACCTCGCTCACCTCATGCCTCAGCATCGACTTCAGATAGCGCCGCACTGCCGCCGGGCTGTCCATCGCCGATTCTCGTTCAATGGTCGTGGCAAGGTGCCTGCGCCCGATCTCCAGCAATGCCTGCAATTGGCCGTATCGCACCGGCCCCAGGCCGAGCTCGCCGACAAAGGCGTCCCGCTCGGCTTCCAGCAACTGCCGCAAGCCACCGAACTTCACCAACAACCGTCGCGACAACTCCACGACATTGCACCCGCGCACGCCAGAGCCGAGAAATACGGCAAGCAATTCCGCATCGGTCAAGCTCCCGGCCCCACGCTGCAGCAGCTTCTCCCTCGGCCGCTCTTCAGCCGGCCATTCCCTGATATTCATCCCCGCTCCCTGCCCTTGCTGCGGCCCGTTTCGGCCCTGTGTTAATCTATTTCGCCTCGTACATGCGACGTTCTGCCGCAGGCATGTTCAAACGTCGCCGCCCGCTCTCACTGGAAAAAGGCAAGCCTATGCAGCGGCTGTATCGCAAGCGCATCGTTCTCGGCGTCGGAGGTGGCATTGCCGCCTACAAAAGTGCCGAACTGATTCGCCGACTCCTGGAGCACGGCGCGCAGGTGCGCGTCGTCATGACCCGTGGTGGTGCCGAATTCATCACCCCGCTGACCCTGCAGGCGCTGTCCGGCCACCCGGTGCACATGGATCTGCTCGACCCTGCCGCCGAAGCGGCCATGGGCCACATCGAACTGGCCAAGTGGGCCGACCTGGTACTGATTGCCCCGGCCACCGCCGACCTCATGGCGCGCCTGGCCCAAGGCATGGCCGACGACCTGCTGACCACCCTGGTGCTGGCTACAGACGCCACCGTGGCCGTAGCCCCAGCGATGAACCAGGCGATGTGGCGCGACCCGGCCACTCAGGCCAACCTCGACCTGCTCAAAAGCCGTGGCATCCAGGTGTTCGGCCCGGCCTCCGGCAGCCAGGCCTGTGGCGACGTGGGCCTGGGCCGCATGCTCGAAGCCACCGACCTGGCCTGGTGCGCCGCGGAGAGCTTCAAGCGCCAGGCGCTGACCGGCAAGCACGTGCTGATTACCGCCGGCCCGACCCAGGAAAACATCGACCCGGTGCGCTACATCACCAATCATAGCTCCGGCAAGATGGGCTTCGCCCTGGCCGAGGCGGCCGCCGAAGCCGGTGCCCGGGTGACCCTCGTCACTGGCCCCGTGCACCTGCAGACCCCCGACCGCGTGCAGCGTATCGACGTAGTCAGCGCGCGGGACATGCTTGCGGCCTGTGAAGCGGCCATGCCGTGTGACCTGTTCATCGCTTCCGCAGCGGTCGCGGACTACCGCCCAGAAGTAGTCGCCCCGCAAAAGTTAAAGAAAGATCCTACGACCGGCGACGGCATGCTGCTGCAGATGGTGCGCAATCCCGATATCCTTGCCACCCTCGCTGGCCGCGCCGACCGCCCGTTCAGCGTCGGCTTCGCCGCCGAGACCGAACACTTGCTCGATTACGCCACGCGCAAGCTCAAGGACAAGAACCTCGACCTGATCGTCGCCAATGATGTGGCCAACCCCAGCATCGGCTTCAACAGCGAGGAGAACGCCCTGACCGTGATCGACCGCCAGCAGCACCAGACCCTCTTCGCGCAGACCAGCAAGGGCAAGATCGCCCGGCAACTGGTCGCCTTCATCGCCGAACGGCTCAATCAGGTTCAATAAGTTACATGCACGCTCTTCAAGCCAAGATCCTCGACCCACGCCTGGGCAGCGAATTCCCGCTGCCGCAATACGCTACCCCAGGTTCCGCCGGCCTCGACCTGCGCGCCTTGCTGAAAGAGGACACCGTCCTTGAGCCGGGCCAAACCGTGCTGATCCCGACCGGCCTGTCGATCTACATCGGCGACCCGGGCCTGGCGGCCATGATCCTGCCCCGCTCGGGCCTTGGCCACAAACACGGCATCGTGCTCGGCAACCTGGTCGGCCTGATCGACTCGGACTACCAGGGCGAGCTGATGGTGTCGTGCTGGAACCGTGGCAACACGCCATTCACCATCGCTGTCGGCGAGCGCATTGCACAGCTTGTCCTGGTTCCTGTGGTACAAGCGCATTTCGACATCGTCGAGCACTTCGACGAGAGCCAGCGTGGCACAGGCGGCTTCGGCCATTCCGGCAGCCACTGAGCCAGGCAACGACCGTTCAGGCCATGGATGGCGAACTCTCAGGCGAATCCACCGTCCAAGCGCTCAGTTTGCGCCTGCCCAGAAAGCCTCTGACTAATGGAGTTTCCCGAGATGAACGACATGGCCAACCTGGCACCCGCCGCGCTGCCAGACAGCATTTTCCGCGCTTATGACATCCGTGGCGTGGTCGGCAAGACCCTGCACGGCGAAACCGCCTACTGGATCGGCCGCGCCATCGGCGCACAGACCATTGCCCAGGGCGAACCGCAGATTTCCGTTGGCCGCGATGGCCGCCTGTCCGGCCCGATGCTGGTCGAGCAGCTGATCAAAGGCCTGGTCGATGCCGGTTGCCAGGTCAGCGACGTCGGCCTGGTGCCGACCCCTGCCCTGTACTACGCCGCCAACGTGCTGGCCGGCAAATCGGGCGTGATGCTCACCGGTAGCCACAACCCGTCTGACTACAACGGCTTCAAGATCGTCATCGCTGGCGACACTCTGGCCAACGAGCAGATCCAGGCCCTGCTGACCCGCCTGAAGAGCAACGACGTGCCGCGCGGCGAAGGCAGCGTGCAGAAGGTCGAAATCCTTGATCGCTACTTCCAGCAGATCATCGCGGACGTAAAGCTGGCGAAGAAGCTCAAGGTCGTGGTGGACTGCGGTAACGGCGCCGCCGGCGTGGTAGCGCCGCAGCTGATCGAAGCCCTGGGCTGCGAAGTCATCCCGCTGTTCTGCGACGTCGACGGCAATTTCCCCAATCACCACCCGGACCCGGGCAAGCCGGAAAACCTCGAAGATCTGATCGCCAAGGTCAAGGAAACCGGCGCCGACATTGGCCTGGCCTTCGACGGCGACGGCGACCGCGTGGGCGTGGTGACCAATACCGGTAATATCGTCTATCCCGATCGTCTGCTGATGCTGTTCGCCCTGGACGTGCTGGAACGCAATCCGGGTGCCGAGATCATCTTCGACGTCAAATGCACCCGCCGCCTGACCCCGCTGATCGAACAGCACGGTGGCCGCGCCCTGATGTGGAAGACCGGCCATTCGCTGATCAAGAAGAAGATGAAGCAGACTGGCTCGCTGCTGGCTGGCGAGATGAGCGGGCACATCTTCATCAAAGAGCGCTGGTATGGTTTCGACGACGGCATCTACAGCGCCGCGCGCCTGCTGGAGATCCTCAGCAAGGCCTCGCAGAGCGCCGAAGCGCTGTTCGCCGCCTTCCCGAACGATATTTCCACGCCGGAAATCAATATTGATGTGACCGACGAGGGTAAATTCAGCATCATTGATGCACTGCAACGCGACGCCGACTGGGGCGAAGCCAACCTGACCACCATCGACGGTGTGCGGGTCGATTACGCCAGCGGCTGGGGCCTGGTCCGCGCTTCCAACACCACGCCGGTGCTGGTGCTGCGTTTCGAGGCTGAAAGCGCCGCCGAGTTGCAACGTATCAAGGATGTATTCCGTGCCCAGTTGCTGCGGGTAGCCCCTGAGTTGCAACTGCCGTTCTGACCGACTATCTGTTCCTTACAGGAGCCCTGCATGACCCTCGATCGCGATGCCGCTTCCCATGTAGCCGAGGTTTTGTCCGAAGCACTGCCTTACATCCGCCGCTTTGTCGGCAAGACCCTGGTGATCAAGTACGGCGGCAACGCGATGGAGAGCGAAGAGCTCAAGACCGGCTTTGCCCGTGACATCGTGCTGATGAAGGCCGTGGGCATCAACCCGGTGGTCGTGCACGGTGGCGGCCCGCAGATCGGCGACCTGCTCAAGCGCCTGTCGATCGAGAGCCACTTCATCGATGGCATGCGCGTCACCGACGCGGCGACCATGGACGTGGTGGAAATGGTCCTCGGCGGCCAGGTCAACAAGGACATCGTCAACCTGATCAACCGCCATGGCGGCAGCGCCATCGGCCTGACCGGCAAGGATGCCGAGCTGATTCGTGCGAAGAAGCTCACCGTCAGCCGCCAGACCCCAGAGATGACCCAGCCGGAAATCATCGACATCGGTCACGTCGGCGAAGTGGTGAGCGTCAACACCGACCTGCTGAACATGCTGGTCAAAGGTGACTTCATCCCGGTGATCGCGCCAATCGGCGTGGGTGCCAACGGTGAGTCGTACAACATCAACGCCGACCTCGTGGCAGGCAAGGTTGCCGAAGCACTGAAGGCTGAAAAGCTGATGCTGCTGACCAACATCGCCGGCCTGATGGACAAGCAGGGCCAGGTCCTGACCGGCCTGACCACCGAGCAGGTCAACGAACTGATCGCCGACGGCACCATCTACGGCGGCATGCTGCCGAAGATCAAGTGCGCGCTGGATGCAGTGCAAGGCGGCGTGAACAGCTCGCACATCATCGACGGCCGCGTGCCAAACGCCGTGCTGCTGGAGATCTTCACCGACAGCGGCGTCGGTACCCTGATCACCAACCGCAAGCGTCACGGTTAACCGGCTCAGGCCTCTTCGCGGGGAAACCCGCTCCTACAGGAATAGCACCGGCTTTGGCCGCGTGGAGATTCAGTGGGAGCGGGTTCACCCGCGAAGAAGCCGGAACAGGCGGCACAAAAAAGGCGACCTTCACAAAAGGTCGCCTTTTTTCGTTACCAGGCCAGGATCAGATCCCGTACTGCGCCCGGTAGGCCTCGACAGCCGGCAGGTGCTGCTTCAGCTGCGGATCGTCTGCCAGGAACTCCAGTACCTGGGTCAGCGAAACGATGCTGACCACCGGAATCCCGAAATCACGCTCCACTTCCTGGATCGCCGACAGCTCGCCATTGCCGCGTTCTTCGCGGTTCAGCGCGATTAACACGCCAGCGGCCTTGGCCTGCTGGGCGTTGATGATCTGCATGACCTCACGGATGGCGGTACCGGCAGTGATCACGTCGTCGATGATCAGCACCTCTCCAGCCAGCGGTGCGCCGACCAGGCTGCCGCCTTCGCCGTGGTCCTTGGCTTCCTTGCGGTTGAAGCACCAAGGCACGTCGAGCTGATGCTGCTCGGCCAGCGCCACGGCAGTGGCCGCCGCGAGGGGAATACCCTTGTAGGCCGGGCCGAACAGCACGTCGAACGGGATCTTGCTGTCGACGATGGCTGCCGCATAGCAACGGCCCAGTTGCGCAAGGGCGGAACCGCTGTTGAACAGGCCGGCATTGAAGAAATACGGGCTGGTACGCCCCGATTTCAGGGTGAATTCACCGAAGCGCAGTACGCCGCGATCGATGGCAAAACGGATGAAGTCGCGCTGATACGGCTGCATGTAAAGTCCCGGACACCACGGATTTAGCTAAATGGGTTGAGCTCGGGTATCATACACGCACGAGATTTTTGGGGCCATTTATGCGGATCATCAGTGTGAACGTGAATGGCATTCAGGCTGCGGCCGAGCGTGGATTGCTCAGCTGGCTGCAAGCCCAGAATGCCGACGTCATCTGCCTTCAGGATACCCGCGCCTCGGCCTTTGAACTCGACGACCCAGCTTTCCAGCTCGATGGCTATTTCCTTTATGCCTGCGACGCGGAGGTACCCGCCCAAGGTGGCGTGGCACTCTACTCGCGCATGCAGCCCAAGGCAGTCATCACCGGCCTGGGTTTCGAGACAGCCGACCGCTACGGGCGTTATCTGCAAGCAGATTTCGACAAAGTCAGTATTGCCAGCCTGCTGTTGCCTTCGGGCATGAACGGCGACGAAGACTTGAACCAGAAGTTCAAGTTGATGGACGACTTCGCCAAGTACCTGGACAAACAGCGTCGCAAGCGTCGCGAATACATCTATTGCGGCTCGTTCTACGTGGCGCAGCAGAAGCTCGACATCAAGAACTGGCGTGACAGCCAGCAGTCGCCGGGCTTCCTGCCGCCAGAGCGGGCATGGATGGATGCGATCACCGGCGACATGGGCTACGTCGATGCCTTGCGTGAAGTCAGCCGTGAAGGCGACCAGTACAGCTGGTGGCCGGACAACGAGCAGGCCGAGATGCTCAACCTGGGCTACCGGTTCGACTACCAGATCCTCACCCCGGGCCTGCGCCGCTTCGTGCGCAACGCCCGACTGCCGCGTCAGCCGCGTTTCTCGCAACATGCGCCGCTGATCGTCGACTACGACTGGACGTTGACCATCTGAGCGCTGCTCAGACACAAAAAAGCCGACAGTGATGTCGGCTTTTTTGTGTCTATCTGAACAATCAGTCGGCCAGTGCGGCCTGCTGCAGTTCGAAGATTTCGTTCATGCCCTTCTGCGCCAGCGCCAGCATGGCGTTGAAGTCTGCAGGCTGGAACGGTGCACCTTCGGCGGTGCCCTGCACTTCGATGAAACCACCGGCGCTGGTCATGACCACGTTGAGGTCGGTTTCTGCAGCGGAATCTTCCAGGTAGTCCAGGTCAAGTACCGCTTCGCCCTGGTACATACCCACCGATACGGCGGCGATCATGTGCTTGAGCGGGTTGCCGGCCTTCAGGCCACCGCGTTTCTTGATCACGGCCAGGGCGTCGCACAGGGCGACCATGGCGCCAGTGATCGATGCGGTGCGGGTGCCGCCATCGGCCTGGATCACGTCGCAGTCGATGTACAGGGTGATGTCACCGAGTTTGCTCATGTCCAGTGCGGCACGCAGCGAACGGCCGATCAGACGCTGGATTTCCAGGGTGCGGCCACCTTGCTTGCCACGGCTGGCTTCGCGCTGGTTACGCTCGCCGGTGGAACGCGGCAGCATGCCGTACTCGGCGGTCAGCCAGCCCTGGCCCTGGCCTTTGAGAAAGCGCGGTACGCCGTTTTCGACGCTGACCGTGCAGATGACCTTGGTGTCACCGAACTCGACCAGTACCGACCCTTCGGCGTGCTTGGTGTAGTTGCGGGTGATGCGGATCGAGCGGAGCTGATCGGCGGCGCGACCACTTGGACGTTTCATCTGGGATACCTGTACTGGGACTTTGAATCTGCCCGCCATTATAGAGCCCGTCGCCCACAGAGGACATGCCTATTGTCGCGCCCCGGGCAGCCTGTCGAGTTTTCCCACTCACCGCCACGCGCTCTGTAACATGGGTGGATTGGGCGTCACGTGCGCACTGCGCTACAATCGCGCGCCTTCAATTCATTTACGCGAGGTACTTTCCATGGTGCACAGCATGACCGCTTTTGCTCGTGTCGAGCGTGCAGGCAGCCAAGGCACCCTGGTCTGGGAACTGCGCTCGGTCAACCACCGTTACCTTGAACCTCACCTGCGCCTGCCGGACGCCCTGCGCGACCTGGAAGGCGCGGTACGTGAAGGCCTGCGCCAGGGCCTGTCGCGCGGCAAGGTGGAATGCACCCTGCGCCTGCACGAAGACAGCGACGGCAAGCCGCTCAAGGTCGACCGCGAGCGCGCTGCACAACTGGTCGCCGCCGCTGAAGAGGTGGCCAGCCTGATCAGGCAACCGGCCGCGCTCAACCCGCTGGAAGTGCTGTCCTGGCCGGGCGTGCTGGTGGCCGACGCCACTGACCCGCAGGCCCTGAACGCCGAGGCCGTGGCGCTGTTCGACGAGGCCCTGGCCGAACTCAAGGCCGGGCGCCTGCGCGAAGGCCAGGAGCTGGCCCGGCTGATCAATGAGCGCCTGGACAACATGGCCACCGAAGTCACCACTCTGCGTGCCCTGGTGCCGCAGATGCTCGCCGCCCAGCGGCAGAAGATCATCGACCGTTTCAGTGACCTCAGGGCCGAGCTCGACCCGCAGCGCCTGGAGCAGGAGATGGTATTACTGGCGCAGAAGAGCGACGTCGCCGAGGAACTCGACCGCCTCAGCACCCACGTCAACGAAGTGCGCCGGGTGCTCAAGTCCGGCGGTGCTGCTGGCCGGCGCCTGGACTTCCTGATGCAGGAACTCAACCGTGAAGCCAACACCCTGGGCTCCAAGGCCTTCGACCCACGCAGCACGCAAGCGGCGGTCAACCTGAAGGTGTTGATCGAACAGATGCGTGAACAAGTACAGAACATCGAGTAAGGCCTCCCCGACCATGAATCAAAGCAGCGGCACCCTCTATATCGTTTCGGCACCGTCCGGCGCCGGCAAGACCAGTCTGGTCACCGCCCTGATCAAGGCCGACCCGCGCGTCAGCGTCTCGGTATCGCACACCACCCGTGCCATGCGCCCGGGCGAAGAGCACGGCGTGAACTACCACTTCGTCAGCCATGACGAGTTCAAGGCGCTGATCGCCAAGGGTGACTTCCTTGAGCATGCCGAAGTGTTCGGCAACTTCTACGGGACTTCCCGCAGCGCGCTGCAGGAGGTATTGGACCGGGGCAATGACCTGATCCTGGAAATCGACTGGCAAGGCGCCCAGCAGGTGCGCAAGTTGATGCCTGAGGCACGTTCGGTGTTCATCCTGCCGCCGAGCCGGCAGGCCCTGCGCGAGCGTCTGGATGGCCGCGGTCAGGACAGCGAAGCGATCATCGCCGGGCGCATGAAGGAAGCGGTCAGCGAGATGGTGCACTACGACGAGTACGAGTACGTCATCATCAATGACGATTTCGATGTGGCGCTGGAAGAGTTGAAGGCAGTATTCGTGGCCAACCGGTTGCTGCTGAAGAAGCAGCAGCAGCGTTACAGTGGGCTGCTGAAAGAACTACTCGCCTGATAGACCAAATGGGGCCGCAAAGCGGCCCCAATTACTTAGTCCTGCAGTGGCAGGGTGGCCTGCTGACGCAGGGTCGCCCCGAGGAAGTAAGCCGGCGCACGCATCCGCGAAATCATCATCAGCACGATGCCCAATGCCGAAATGATCGCCGCAATCACGAACACCAACCCCAGCCCCGCCACATGCGAGCCACTGCCGAAGTCCGGCGAGGCGCTGTCGATGGCCGTGCGCACGAAGATCACCGACAGGATCACCCCACCCACCAGCGGGCACAGGCCACGCATGAAGAAGTGGCGCAGGCTGCCGAACAAGCTGTCGCGGAAGTACCAGACGCAGGCGAACGCGGTCAGCGAATAGTAGAAGCAGATCATCATCCCCAGCGCCGTGATGGTGTCAGCCAGCACGTTCTCGCTCAGGGTACGCATGGTCACGTAGAACAGCCCTGCCGCCACGCCGGCGCAGATGGTCGCGTAACGCGGGGTTTGCGAACGGGGGCAGACGCTGGCGAATTTCTGCGGCACCGCGCCGTAATAGCCCATGGCCAACAGCGTGCGCGCCGGCGACACGAAGGTCGATTGCAGCGACGCTGCGGTGCTCGCCAGCACGGCGATCGACATCAGGATCGCCAGCGGCCCCATCACCGGGCCGGCTAGGTGGGCAAACACGTTTTCCTGGATGCGCGGGTTGTTCAGGCCCAGGCCATGCTCGCTGATGCCGGCGAACTGAAGGGTGGCAATGGCGGTGACCAGGTACAGGCCAAGGATCAGCAACACGGTCCAGGTGGCAGCCTTGCCCGGCACCTCGTCGCTGCCGATCGACTCTTCGCTGACGGTAAGACAGACGTCCCAGCCCCAGAAAATGAAGATCGACAGCGAAAGCCCCGCCGCAAAGGCCGAGAACGACTCGACACCGAACGGGTTGAACCAGGCGAAATCGAACTCCAGCGGCGGCGGTGCGGTGGTGCCGCCAAAGGCCGCAAAGGCAAAGCCAAGCAGTACCATCAGCTGCAGTGCCACCAACCCGTACTGCACGGTCATGGTGGTGGCCATGCCGCGGCAACAGATCCACACGGCCATGGCGATGAACACGCAACAGGTGGTGACGTTGATCAACAGGTTGTCGGCCAGCGCCGCCAGCTCATGCTGGCCAGTGATCTGGCTGAGGAACAGATAGAAGAAGTCCACGGCAACGCCCGCCAGGTTGGACAGCACGATGGTTGTGGCAACCACCAGCCCCCAGCCGCCGATCCAGCCGATCATCGGGCCAAAGGCGCGGGCCGACCAGGTGAACGAAGTGCCGCTGTCCGGCTCGGCCGAATTCAGCTCGCGGTAGCCCAGGGCAACCAGCAGCATTGGCAAGAAGCCGACGATGAACACGGCGGGAAGATGAGCACCGACCTCACGTACGGTCGGGCCAAGGGCGCCGGTCAGGGTGTAGACCGGGGCAATGGTGGAAATGCCCAGCACCACGCTGGCCAGCAGGCCAAGTCGGCCCTTGGCCAGGCCTTTGCTGCGCTGGGTGCTGCCCGAGTCGGCCACATCGGGTGGGCGGCCGGCTTCTGTGTAATTGCTCATGAGTTTTTGCCGTAACTATTGGAATTGTTTTCACAAGCCTTGTTCCCAGGGCCTGCTTCCACTCATTGAAAGCGCGCTGGCGGGGGTGAGTCATCCCGGACTTTTGGCTGACTGGCTGTCAGGCCTCCCGTGCAGCATGGGCAATGCAGGCCTCGCGGAACGCCTGGAAAAGGCTCCGGGAGACCGGGTTTTCGGCGAAACGCCATTCCGGGTGCCACTGCACACCAAGCACAAAGCCGGGCGCGTCAGGCATCGACACCGCTTCGATCAGGCCATCGGGGGCCCGTGCCTCGACCCGCAGGCCTGGGGCCAGGCGGTCGATACCCTGGCTGTGCAACGAGTTGACCTCGAACTGCGCAGCCAGGCCCAGGCGCTCGAACAACCCGCCAGGCGCAATGCTGACGGGATGACGAGGGCCATATTGGACTTCAAGGGGTGCATCCTCGGGTTCACGATGATCCATGTAGCCAGGCAACGCCTGCACGCGCTGATGCAGGCTGCCGCCCAGAGCCACGTTCAGTTCCTGAAAGCCACGGCAGATGCAGAACACCGGCACGCCAGCGGCAATCGCCGCCTGCAGCAAGGGCAGGGTCAGCCGGTCACGGGCAAGGTCGTGCCGGGTCCCTTCGGCGCTGGGGGCGCCATTGTAATGATGCGGCTCGATATTTGAAGGCGAGCCCGTAAAAACAATGCCGTCGAGCTGGGCCAGCAGCGCCTGCGTGTCACTGCCGCCGTCGCGCGCCGGCAGAATCAGTGGCAATCCGGCGAAGCCGGCGGCCTCCACGTACTTGTCGCCCACCGTGTGCGACGAGTTCTTCCCGACCTGCTGGCGGCAGGCGCTGATACCGATCAAGGGGACCGCAATTGCGCTCATGGGCTTACACCGTGTGCAGGTACCAGTTGTACTCGAGGTCGGAAATCGAAACTTCGAATTCGGCCAGCTCACTTTCCTTGCAGGCCACGAAGATATCGATGTAGTCCGGGCTGATGTATTGGTTGAGGACTTCGCTGTCATCCAGCGCACGCAGGGCGTCACGCAGATTGTTCGGCAGGCTCTGCTCCAGCTGTTCGTAAGAGTTGCCTTCGATCGGTGCACCCGGCTCGATCTTGCTGGTCAAACCGTGGTGAATACCGGCCAGGATGGCCGCCAGCATCAGGTAAGGGTTGGCATCGGCACCGGCGACGCGGTGCTCGATACGGACGTTCTCGCTGCTGTCGGTCGGTACGCGTACGGCCACGGTGCGGTTGTCCAGGCCCCAGCTCGGCGCGTTCGGTACATAGAACTGCGCACCGAAGCGGCGATAGGAGTTGATGTTCGGGCAGAGGAAGGCCATCGACGCCGGCATGGTCTCCAGCACACCCCCGATGGCGTGGCGCAGGGCGTCGCTTTGCAGCGGGTCTTCATGGGCAAAGATGTTCTTGCCGGTTTTCTTGTCCAGCAGCGAGATGTGCACGTGCAGGCCGTTGCCCGCCTGGCCCGGGTAGGGCTTGGCCATGAAAGTGGTGTCCATTTCATGGTCGTAGGCGACGTTCTTGATCAGGCGCTTGAGCAGGATTGCGTAGTCGCAGGCCTTCATCGGGTCGGCGACGTGGTGCAGGTTGACTTCGAACTGCGCCGGGGCGCTCTCCTTGACGATGGCATCGGCTGGCAGGCCTTGCTCCTTGGCCGCTTCGAGCATGTCCTGCAGGCAATCGGCGTATTCGTCGAGGTCGTCGATCAGGTACACCTGGGTCGACTGTGGGCGCTTGCCCGAAATCGGCGAGCGTGGCGGTTGCGGGCGACCGTTGAGGTTGTCCTGGTCGATCAGGTAGAACTCCAGCTCGAACGCGGCGCAGATATCCAGGCCCATGGCGTCGAACTTGCTCACCACCTGACGCAGCACCTCGCGCGGGTCGGCGAAGAACGGTTCGCCTTCCAGTTCGTGCATGGTCATCAGCAGCTGCGCGGTCGGGCGCTTTTGCCATGGCTCGTTACAGAGCGTACCGGCAATCGGGTAACAGATGCGGTCGGCGTCGCCGATATCGAGGCCCAGGCCGGTGCTTTCTACGGTCGAGCCATTGATATCAAGGGCGAACAATGAGGCCGGCAGGTTGATACCCTTCTCGTACACCTTGTGCAGGCTGGCGCGCTCGATGCGCTTGCCGCGTACCACGCCGTTCATGTCGGAAATCAGCAGATCGACGTACTGCGTATCCGGATGGGCCTGAAGGAAGTCATTCATCTCGCTGGAAGTACTGGCGCACGGGGTGACCGACGTCATGGCTTACATCCTATGATTTGCTGCGGCGATGTGGGGATACGGCTGGCGCCTCACGGGCGACGATGGTTGCAGCTGTTGTTCTTTTCACTTTCCCATCGTGGGGATTGGTTACCCGACCGGGCGCATTGATTCCCGGGGGCCGTTTCACTATAAAATGGCCCTCATGCAACAGACATTGGCAATTCGGCAAGCAGAGCGTGCACCAATGCAATATCAGATTACCCACGCCGACCTTTCTCTGGTCCTGGCACTGGAACGCGGGCGCTCACTGGCCAAGGCCGCCGAACTGCTCAAGGTCGACGTTTCGACCGTATTCCGCTCGATTCGCCGGCTGGAGTCGGCGCTGGGCACCGCGCTGTTCGTGAAAAGCCGAAAAGGCTACCTGCCGACCGACACGGCCCAGGCCCTGGCCGAGCAGGCAGAGCGCGCCGAGCAGGCGCTGGATGCCGCACGCATCGCCATGACCAGCGGCGAGCAAGTGGTCAGCGGCACCGTGCGCCTGACCTGCACCGAGGCGGTGATGCACAGCCTGCTGCTGCCAGCGCTGGCGGCGTTCATGCCGAACTACCCGGCGTTGTCGCTGGAGATGGGTACCTCAAACACCTTCGCCAACCTAAGCCGCCGCGATGCCGACATCGCCTTGCGCCTGACCAACACCCCACCGGAGCACCTGGTCGGTCGCTGCCTGGGCTCCACCTCTTATGTGATCTGTGGTCAGCCGCAGTGGCGCGAGCGCCTGAACGAGTCGGCCAGCAGCGTGCCGTGGATCGCCCCGGACGACTCGATGCAGGACCACCCTACCGTGGTCTGGCGCAACCAGCAGTACCCGGGGCTGAGCCCGCGCTACCAGTGCAGCGGCATGTCGACCATCGCCCAGTTGGTGAGCACCGGGCTGGGCGTGGCGGCATTGCCGGACTATATGGTCGATGCGCTTCCAGGGGTCGACGCGTTGAGTGGGCCGCTGCCGGGCTGCGATACCCAGCTGTGGCTGTTGACCCGGCCGGATTGCCGGGCGTTGCGCTCGGTGCAGACCTTGTTCGAGGAACTGACGCCGCGGTTGCGGGATGCAATGCTCTGAGGTTATCGTCGGGATCATGTATCGAGGGTGTTTGTTCCGGCCCTTTCGCGGGTAAGCCCGCTCCCGCAGGGTGCGCGGCGCTGGTGAGAAATACATCATTCCTGTGGGACTTGCCCGCGAAGAAGCAGACACCGGCCTCGAAGGTGATCACCCGACAAAACAGCGCTTCCCTATTGGCTGGTGATTTTTTAAACTATCGAGTCCGCCTGCCCGAATTGGGCTGCACGCCTACCGCATTTGCTACTGAGGAAGACCATGGCCCGCGTAACTGTTGAAGACTGCCTGGAACACGTGGATAACCGTTTTGAGCTGGTCATGCTCTCGACCAAGCGCGCCCGTCAGCTGGCTACCGGCGGCAAAGAGCCCCGCGTAGCGTGGGAAAACGACAAACCGACCGTGGTCGCCCTGCGCGAAATCGCCGAAGGTATCGTGACCCCTGAGTTCATCGCCGCCGAAGAGATCGTTACCGAGGATCCGGTCTTCGCCGCGTTCGAGGACGAGTCCAACGAGGCTGTCTGATCGATGCCCTGTCGACGTCGCGCGGCACAAGGCCCTCTTCCTCGGCAAGAGGTGAAACCATGCCGGGCATAGAAGCCTTAGCCGAACGGCTGTCGACCTATCTGGGGCCCGAACAGGTCAACCTGGTTCGGCGCGCCTATTTTTACGCCGAACAGGCACACGACGGGCAGCGCCGCCGCAGCGGCGAGCCCTACGTGACCCATCCGCTGGCAGTGGCCAGCATCCTCGCCGACATGCACATGGACCATCAGAGCCTGATGGCGGCCATGCTGCACGACGTGATCGAAGACACCGGCATCGCCAAGGAAGCCCTCTGCCAGCAGTTTGGCGAGACCGTGGCCGAACTGGTCGACGGGGTCAGCAAGCTGACCCAGATGAACTTCGAAACCAAGGCCGAGGCGCAGGCCGAAAACTTCCAGAAGATGGCCATGGCCATGGCCCGCGATATCCGCGTGATCCTGGTCAAGCTGGCCGACCGCCTGCACAACATGCGCACCCTGGAAGTGCTGTCCGGTGAAAAACGCCGGCGCATCGCCAAGGAAACCCTCGAGATCTACGCCCCCATCGCCAACCGACTGGGCATGCACACGGTGCGCGTGGAGTTCGAGGACCTAGGCTTCAAGGCCATGCACCCGATGCGTTCGTCGCTGATCCACCGGGCGGTGAAGAGCGCACGCGGCAACCGTAAAGAGATTGTCGCCAAGATCGAGCAATCGCTGGCCAATTGCCTGGCCGCCGATGGTATCGAAGGCGAAGTCAGCGGACGGCAGAAGCACCTCTATGGCATCTACAAGAAGATGCGTGGCAAGCGCCGCGCCTTCAACGAGATCATGGACGTATACGCCTTCCGCATCATCGTCGACAAGGTCGACACCTGCTACCGCGTGCTCGGCGCCGTGCATAACCTGTACAAGCCGCTACCCGGTCGCTTCAAGGATTACATCGCAATCCCCAAGGCCAACGGCTACCAGTCGTTGCACACTACGCTGTTTGGCATGCACGGCGTGCCCATCGAAATCCAGATCCGTACCCGCGAGATGGAAGAGATGGCCAACAACGGTATCGCCGCGCACTGGCTGTACAAGTCCAACGAAGACGAGCAGCCCAAGGGCAGCCACGCCCGGGCGCGCCAATGGGTCAAGGGCATCCTGGAGCTGCAGCAGCGTGCTGGCAACTCGCTGGAATTCATCGAGAGCGTGAAGATCGACCTGTTCCCGGACGAGGTCTACGTGTTCACGCCCAAAGGCCGGATCATGGAGCTGCCCAAAGGCTCCACAGCCGTCGATTTCGCCTACGCGGTGCACACCGACGTCGGCAACAGCTGCATCGCCTGCCGCATCAACCGGCGCCTGGCACCGCTGTCCGAACCGCTGCAGAGCGGCTCGACGGTGGAAATCGTCAGCGCCCCGGGCGCACGGCCAAACCCGGCCTGGCTCAATTTCGTTGTCACCGGCAAGGCGCGCACGCACATTCGCCACGCCCTCAAGCAACAGCGTCGCTCCGAGTCGATCAGCCTCGGTGAGCGCCTGCTGAACAAGGTGCTGACCGGCTTCGACAGCAGCCTCGAGAAGATCCCCCAGGAGCGTATCCAGGCGATCCTTGCCGAGTACCGCCTGGAACTGATCGAAGACCTGCTCGAAGACATCGGCCTCGGCAACCGCATGGCCTACGTGGTCGCCCGCCGCCTGCTGTCGGCCGAAGGCGAACCGCTGCCGGCGCCGGAAGGCCCGCTGGCGATCCGCGGTACCGAAGGCCTGGTGCTGAGCTACGCCAAGTGCTGCACGCCAATCCCGGGGGACCCGATCGTTGGCCACTTGTCGGCGGGCAAAGGCATGGTCGTGCACCTGGAAAACTGCCGCAACATCAGCGAAATTCGCCACAACCCCGAGAAGTGCGTACAGCTCTCGTGGGCCAAGGACATCGCAGGCGAGTTCAACGTCGAGCTGCGTGTCGAGCTTGAACACCAGCGCGGCCTGATCGCCCTGCTGGCCAGCAGCGTCAACGCTGCCGACGGCAATATCGAGAAGATCAGCATGGACGAACGCGACGGCCGTATCAGCGTGGTCCAACTGGTGGTCAGCGTGCACGACCGTGTGCACCTGGCACGTGTGATCAAGAAGCTGCGTACCTTGACCGGCGTGGTCCGCATCACCCGCATGCGTACGTAGTCCGCCAACCGCAAGGAGTCATCATGAGCAAGACCGTCATCAACAGCGACAAGGCCCCTGCCGCTATCGGCACCTACTCCCAGGCGATCAAGGCCGGCAACACCGTCTACATGTCGGGCCAGATCCCGCTGGACCCTAAGACCATGGAACTGGTCGAAGGCTTCGAAGCCCAGACAGTACAGGTGTTCGAGAACCTCAAGGCCGTGGCCGAAGCGGCAGGCGGTTCGTTCAAGGACATCGTCAAACTGAACATCTTCCTGACCGACCTGAGCCACTTTGCCAAGGTCAACGAGGTGATGGGCCGCTACTTCGAGCAGCCATACCCAGCCCGCGCTGCCATCGGCGTTGCTGCACTGCCAAAAGGCGCCCAGGTCGAAATGGACGCCATCCTGGTCATCGAATGATGCCCTTGGTGACGGGCACCCTGCCCGTCACCCCTCCTCAGCAAGGTTATCCCGTCATGCGTCACGCACTTCCCCTCGCGCTGGTAGCCCTGCTTCTGGGCGGCTGCGCCAGCCACAAACCCGAAGATTTCAACGGCACCTGGATCAACCAGGCCGCCATCAAGGCCGCCAGCAAAGGCGGCAGCCTGCGCCAGGCGCTGAACGAGCACGGCCCGGTGTTCGAGTGGAAGCTCGATGTCGCGAACCAGCGGGCCAGCTACAGCAATGGTTTCGAGGCCGCCGACGGCCAGCTGATCGCCAACCAGAAGCAATGGCAGGCCAGCTTCCAGGGCGGCCAGACCGAACAGCTCGAACTGGATGGCGATGAACTGAAAGCCACCACACAGAGCGGCGCCGAGCAGACCTTCGTGCGCGCCAAGCAGCCCGGCAATGCGCCTCTGGGCGGCAGCTTCGAGAAGGCGCTGTACCAGGCTTACCTCGGTGGCGACTGGAAGATCATCGAAGGCCAGGGCAAAGGCGCCACCGTCCGCTTCAGCGACACTGGCAACGTCACCGGCCTGCCAGGCCCGGACCGTTTCGCCCTGTGCCTGGCCGGCGACTGCGCCAGCATGGGTGGCAACAACGACAGCCTGTGGCTGGAGCGCAACCAGCGCGGCGCACCGTTCATCTTCAAGCGTGATGGCGACAAGCTGGCGATCTTCCAGGCGGTGAACACGGCCCAGGCGGACGAGATTCCGCAATTGGCGGCCGGTACTCAGCAGTGGGTGCTGGAGCGGGACTGAGGCACTCCTTCAAATCGGGTGCCATCCCCTGTGGGAGCGGGTTTACCCGCGAAAGGGCCCCCGCGATGGATGGCACGGGCTTCGCCCGTGTTCGCGGGTAAACCCGCTCCCACAAAGAAAGCAATGCGCAGGCTGATGGATCAGCCCTCGCCTGCGAGGATGGCGGCATAGCCTTCCTTGTAGCTCGGATACTCAGGCGCCCAGCCCAACGCCCGCACCCGGGCGTTGCTGCAACGCTTGCTGCCGGTGCGGCGAACGCGCTGATCATCGGACCACTCGGTAACCCCCATGTACTCCCGCAGCCAGGCCACCACATCGGCCAGCGGCGCCGGGTCGTCGTCGACGCCGATGTAGCACTCCTCCAGCGCCACGCCATCGGCGTCGGCCTGTAGCAAGAAGGCCATCAGGCTCGCAGCATCCTCGGCATGAATCCGGTTGCCATACAGCGGCGGCTCCTCGGCCACCCGATAGCCCTGGCGCACCTGGCTCAGCAGCCACTCGCGACCCGGGCCATAGATGCCAGTCAGACGAATCACGCTGGCAGGAATGCCGCTTGCCAGCGCCAACCGTTCGGCCTCCAGCATGACTTTCCCGGAATAACCTTCAGGTTCTGTCGGCGCGGTTTCGTCGATCCATTCACCGTCCTTTTGCGCAAACACGCTGCTGCTGGAGACGAACAGCAAACGCCGCGGGCGCTGGCCGCGCTCGGCCAGCCACGCAAGCACATGGCGCAAACCATCGACGTAGGCGCTCTGGTAACCTGCCTCGTCATGCTGGCTGGCGGCGACGCAGTACACCAGGTAGTCCGGTGAGCGCTGTGGCCATGCCTGTGGAATGGCAGGGTCGGACAGGTCGGCAGCAATGGCCGCAACGCCCTCCGGCAACTGCGCGACCGAGCGGCGCAATCCACTGACTTGCCAGCCTCTGGCCAGCAGCTGGCGGGCCAACCGGCCGCCTACATCACCACATCCCACGATAACTGCGGAAAGGTCTGACATCGCAAAACTCCCTAGACCAAAGGATCAGGCTAGCCGTATTACACGATAGGCGGCTAGACCGCGGGTGAAAAAAGCAACAAGATTACTTTTGTTAACAAGAATTACTTGCAATAATGGCACCCCTATCTGTTCTCGGCCTACATCGAGGCCCTGGAGAACGCTCACTTTCTTCTTCATCAGGTCCGGCCAGCATGACACGTATTCAACTTTCCGCTTCGCCAACCCCGTCGCGCGCCTGGCGCGCCATCGCCGCGCTGCTGTTCAGCCTGGTGCTGGCCCCGGTAGCCATGGCCGATGAGCCTGCCGCCAACGCCGCCGCCCCGGCCGCTGCCACCGCGCCAGCCACCCCGGCGCCCGCTGCTGCAGAAGGCCAGGCCGCTACCCCGGTCGCAGCACCTGCTTCCGCCGACCCGGCCGTGCAGGAACTGGTTGAAGACACCTCGCTGGGCATGGCCCATGACTTGTCCCCATGGGGCATGTACAAGAACGCGGATATCGTCGTCAAAGCCGTCATGATCGGCTTGGCCATCGCTTCGATCATCACCTGGACGATCTGGATCGCCAAGGGCTTCGAGTTGATGGGCGCCAAGCGCCGCCTGCGTGGCGAAATCGCCGCATTGAAGAAGTCGGTGAGCCTGAAAGAAGCCAGCACTGTCGCCAATACTGAAGGCACCCTGGCCCATACCCTGGTCCACGATGCCCTCGAAGAGATGCGCCTGTCGGCCAACGCCCGCGAGAAAGAAGGCATCAAGGAACGCGTCAGCTTCCGCCTGGAGCGCCTGGTAGCTGCCAGTGGCCGCACCATGAGCAGCGGCACCGGCGTGCTCGCCACCATCGGCTCGACCGCCCCGTTCGTTGGCCTGTTCGGTACCGTGTGGGGCATCATGAACAGCTTCATCGGCATCGCCAAGACCCAGACCACCAATCTGGCCGTCGTCGCCCCAGGCATCGCCGAGGCCCTCCTGGCTACCGCACTGGGCCTGGTTGCAGCGATCCCGGCCGTGGTCATCTACAACGTCTTCGCCCGCTCCATCGCCGGCTACAAGGCGCAGGTGTCCGACGCCTCCGCCCAGGTACTGCTGCTGGTCAGCCGTGATCTGGATCATCAGGGCAGCGACCGCGCCGCCCCGCACATGGTGAAAGTGGGGTAAACCATGGGCCTGCATCTCAACGAAGGTGGCGACGACCTCGCCGAAAACCACGAAATCAACGTTACGCCGTTCATCGACGTGATGCTGGTGCTGCTGATCATCTTCATGGTCGCAGCCCCGTTGGCCACGGTCGACATCAAGGTCGACCTGCCGGCCTCGACCGCCAAGCCGGCACCGAGGCCTGAAAAACCAGTGTTCGTCAGCGTCAAGGCCGACCAGAAGCTGTATGTCGGCGACGATCAGGTCCCTGCCCCCGAACAGCTTGGCCCGATGCTCGACGCCAAGACCAAGGGCGACAAGGAAACCACCATCTTCTTCCAGGCCGACAAGGGCGTGGATTACGGTGACCTGATGGAGGTGATGAACAACATGCGCGCGGCCGGCTACCTCAAGGTCGGTCTGGTAGGTCTCGAGACGGCAGCCAAGAAATGACGAAAACGCGCTCAACCGTGGCGCGCTACGGTGGCAGCCTGGCGATCGTGCTGGGCGTGCACGTGGTCGCCGTGCTGCTGACGCTGAACTGGTCGGTGCCCCAGGCTATCGAGCTGCCGCCGGCAGCCATGATGGTCGAGCTGGCACCGCTGCCCGAACCCGCGCCGCCGCCACCACCGAAAGCCGCCCCACAGCCGCCAGCACCGGTCGAAGAACCGCCGTTGCCAAAGTTGGTCGAGGCGCCGAAACCGAAGATCGCCATCGCCAAGCCGCCCAAGCCGAAGCCCAAGCCTCAGCCACCGAAGCCTGAGAAGAAGCCTGAGCCGCCGAAAGATGAACCACCGGCCAAGGAACAGGTAGCTGATACACCGCCAAGCAACACGCCACCGCAAAAGTCGGCGGCACCGGCGCCAAGCATCGCCTCCAACAGCCAGGCACTGCCAACCTGGCAGAGCGACCTGCTGCGCCACCTGGCGAAGTACAAGCGCTACCCGGAGGACGCTCGCCGCCGAGGCCTGCAGGGCATCAACCGCCTGCGCTTCGTGGTCGACGCCGAAGGCAAGGTGGTCTCCTACTCCATGGCAGGCGGCTCCGGCAGCGCGGCCCTGGACCGGGCGACCCTGGAAATGATCCGCCGCGCCGGTACGGTACCCAAGCCGCCAGCCGAGCTGCTGACCAATGGCACGATCGAAGTCGTGGCACCGTTCGTCTACTCGCTGGACCGTCGCTGATACTTTTGTTTCTGTCACAAATCGGCAAGTCTGATAACGTGCGTCTATCGATTGCAGCCGCTATGCTGGGGCCGCAACTTCATGGACGCACGTTATGACCCTCACAGAATTACGCTACATCGTCACGCTCGCCCAGGAGCAGCACTTCGGCCATGCTGCCGAGCGCTGCCACGTCAGCCAGCCGACCCTGTCGGTCGGCGTGAAGAAGCTTGAGGACGAGCTTGGCGTGCTGATCTTCGAGCGCAGCAAAAGCGCGGTGCGCCTGACCCCGGTCGGCGAAAGCATCGTGGCCCAGGCGCAGAAGGTACTGGAGCAGGCCCAGGGCATTCGCGAGCTGGCCCAGGCCGGCAAGAACCAGCTGACCGCCCCGCTCAAGGTCGGCGCCATCTATACCGTTGGCCCGTACCTCTTCCCGCACCTGATTCCACAGCTGCACCGGGTTGCGCCGCAGATGCCGCTGTACATCGAAGAAAACTTCACCCATGTGCTGCGAGAGAAGCTGCGCAACGGCGAACTGGACGCGGTGATCATTGCCCTGCCGTTCAACGAAGCTGACGTGTTGACCCTGCCACTGTACGACGAGCCGTTCTGTGCCTTGATGCCCGCCGACCACCCTTGGACGGCGAAAAAGACCAT
The DNA here is from genome assembly GCF_050280885.1 of Pseudomonas sp. NPDC086566. Lineage (NCBI taxonomy): Bacteria > Pseudomonadati > Pseudomonadota > Gammaproteobacteria > Pseudomonadales > Pseudomonadaceae > Pseudomonas > Pseudomonas sp. NPDC086566. Next base: position 209,862 of record NZ_JBNNWD010000002.1, on the reverse strand, counting down.
CGATACTGCGATGCTCAACGACAAGAGCCTGCTGTTGCTCGGCGAGGGCCACTGCTTCCGCGACCAGGTGCTGGAAGCCTGCCCGACACTGAACAAAGGGGGCGAAGGCTCCAAGCACACCACGGTCGAGTCCAGTTCGCTGGAAACCATCCGCCACATGGTCGCTTCCGGCCTGGGGGTGTCGATCCTGCCGCTGTCGGCCGTGCATAGCCATCATTATGCCCCCGGGGTCATCGAAGTACGCCCACTCACCCCGCCTGCGCCATTCCGTACCGTCGCCATCGCCTGGCGCGCCAGCTTCCCGCGGCCGAAGGCAATCGAGATCCTTGCCGACTCGATCCGCCTCTGCTCGGTGGCCAAGCCGCCTGTGGAACAACCGGCCTGATCCATGACTGAGCTGTCGAAGGTTTCGGTCACCGCGCTCAAGGGCGTAGGCGATGCCATGGCGGAGAAGCTCGCCAAGGTCGGCCTGGAGAACCTGCAGGATGTGCTGTTCCACCTGCCCCTGCGCTATCAGGACCGTACCCGCGTGGTGCCGATCGGCCAGTTGCGCCCGGGCCAGGATGCGGTGATCGAGGGTGTGGTCAGCGGTGCCGACGTAACCATGGGCAAGCGCCGCAGCCTGGTGGTGCGCCTGGGTGACGGCACGGGCGTGTTGAGCCTGCGCTTCTACCACTTCAGCAATGCGCAGAAGGAAGGCCTCAAGCGCGGCACTCACCTGCGCTGCTACGGCGAAGCCCGCCCCGGCGCCTCGGGCCTGGAGATCTACCACCCCGAGTACCGTGCACTGAATGGCGACGAGCCGCCGCCACCGGTCGAACAGACCCTGACGCCGATCTACCCGTCCACCGAAGGCCTTACCCAACAGCGCCTGCGCGCGCTCTGCCAACAGAGCCTGGGCATGCTCGGGCCGCGCAGCCTGCCCGACTGGCTGCCCGACGAGCTGGCTCGCGACTACCACCTGGCACCGCTGGACGATGCCATCCGCTACCTGCACAACCCGCCAGCCGACGCCGACCTCGACGAGCTCGCCGAAGGCCAGCACTGGGCCCAGCACCGCCTGGCCTTCGAAGAGCTGCTGACCCACCAGCTGTCGCAACAGCGCCTGCGCGAGAGCCTGCGCAGCTTGCGTGCGCCGGTACTGCCCAAGGCCAGGCGCCTGCAGGCGCAATACCTGGCCAATCTCGGTTTCCAGCCGACCGGGGCACAGCAACGGGTAGCCAACGAAATCGCCTATGACCTCAGCCAGCACGAACCCATGATGCGCCTGGTGCAGGGCGACGTCGGCGCCGGCAAGACGGTGGTCGCCGCCCTTGCCGCTCTGCAAGCCCTGGAAGCTGGCTACCAGGTGGCGCTGATGGCGCCTACCGAGATCCTTGCCGAGCAGCACTACATCACCTTCAAGCGCTGGCTCGAGCCTCTGGGTATCGAAGTCGCCTGGCTGGCCGGCAAGCTCAAGGGCAAGGCCCGCGCCAGCGCCCTTGAACAGATCGCCGGCGGCGCGCCCATGGTGGTCGGTACCCACGCGCTGTTCCAGGAAGAGGTTCGCTTCAAGCACCTGGCCTTGGCGATCATCGACGAACAGCACCGCTTCGGCGTGCAGCAACGTCTGGCCCTGCGCAAGAAAGGCGTCGCCGGCGAGCTCTGCCCGCACCAGCTGATCATGACCGCCACGCCGATCCCGCGTACCTTGGCCATGAGCGCCTATGCCGACCTCGATACCTCGGTACTCGATGAATTGCCACCAGGGCGCACGCCGGTGAATACCGTGCTGGTCGTCGACAGCCGCCGCTTCGAAGTGGTCGAGCGGGTCCGCGCCGCCTGCGCCGAGGGGCGCCAGGCCTACTGGGTGTGCACGCTGATCGAGGAATCCGAAGAGCTGACCTGCCAGGCGGCCGAAAGCACTTTCGAAGAGCTTGGCAGTGCGCTGGGCGAATTGCGCGTAGGCCTGATCCATGGCCGCATGAAACCGGCAGAAAAGGCCGAGGTCATGGCTGAGTTCAAGCAAGGCAACCTGCAACTGCTGGTCGCCACCACGGTGATCGAGGTCGGCGTAGACGTGCCCAACGCCAGCCTGATGATCATCGAAAACCCCGAGCGCCTGGGCTTGGCCCAGTTGCACCAGCTGCGTGGCCGGGTTGGCCGGGGCAGCGCGGTGAGCCACTGCGTGCTGCTGTATCACCCGCCGCTGTCGCAGATTGGCCGCGAACGCCTGGGGATCATGCGGGAAACCAATGATGGCTTCATCATTGCCGAGAAAGACCTGGAACTGCGCGGGCCCGGCGAAATGCTCGGCACACGGCAGACCGGCCTGCTGCAGTTCAAGGTCGCCGACCTCATGCGCGACGCCGACTTGCTGCCGGCGGTGCGTGATGCGGCCCAGGCGTTGCTGGCGCGCTGGCCCGACCACGTCAGCCCGCTGCTCGACCGCTGGCTGCGCCACGGTCAACAATATGGGCAGGTGTGACGCCCGTCCCAGAATGGATCCAGCTTTGCCAACAGGCTGGTTATACTTCGCGTTTAAAAGAACGAGTGGATACAGACCATGACTGAAGTTGCCCTGGACACTGCAACCCCGCACGCACCGTCTGTAATCCGGCTGTTGCTCGAAAAACTGCACGTTGCCTTTGAAGAGGTGGCGGAACATCCAGCGCTACCGGCCGCGTCCCGGGTGCAGGCGATCCTGCTCGATGACGAGATTGGCGCCCTGCTGGTACTGTTCCCGCAGAGCAAGCTCCTGGACCTCAACCGCCTCGAAGAGCTGACCGGTCGCAAGCTCAAGGCCGTGCCGTTGCCACGCCTCAGGCAGATGCTCGACAAGCACAAGCTCAAGGCCCTGCCGGCCATTCCGGCCCTGACCAGCTCGCCTTGCCTGTACGAAGGCAAACTGCTCGACGCCGAACACCTGTTCATCCAGTCTGGTGAAGCCGGCCTGCTGCTCAAGATTCACCGTAATGACTTCAAGCGCATGCTCGCCAAGGCCAGCGCCGGCAGTTTCGGCCAGCCCGTGCGCGACATCCGCCCCAACCTCGATCGCCCGGATGACGATTCCAGGGAAATCACCCTGGCGGTCCAGGCCTTCACGGCCCGGCGCATCCAGAAGCGCCTGGAAGAAACCATCGAGATCCCGCCACTGGCCGATACGGCGCAAAAGATCATCAAGCTGCGGGTCGACCCCAACGCCAGCATCGATGACATCACCGGCGTGGTCGAAACCGACCCGGCCCTGGCCGCGCAGGTGGTCAGCTGGGCCGCTTCGCCCTACTACGCCTCACCCGGCAAGATCCGTTCGGTGGAAGACGCCATCGTCCGCGTCCTGGGCTTCGACCTGGTCATCAACCTGGCACTCGGCCTGGCGCTGGGCAAAACCCTGAGCCTGCCCAAGGACCACCCGCAGCAGGCCACGCCGTACTGGCAGCAGTCGATCTACACTGCGGCCATCATCGAAGGCCTGACCCGCGCCATGCCACGTGCCGAGCGTCCGGAGGCTGGCCTGACCTACCTGGCGGGGCTGCTGCACAACTTCGGCTACCTGTTGCTGGCGCACGTATTCCCGCCACATTTCTCGTTGATCTGCCGCCACCTCGAGGTCAACCCGCACCTGTGCCACACCTACGTGGAACAACACCTGCTGGGCATCAGCCGCGAGCAGATCGGCGCTTGGCTGATGAAGCTGTGGGACATGCCGGAAGAGCTGTCGACCGCGCTGCGTTTCCAGCATGATCCGACGTATGAAGGCGAGTTTTCGGCCTACCCGAACCTGGTGTGCCTGGCGACCCGACTGCTGCGCTCGCGGGGCATCGGCTCGGGGCCTCAGGAGCAGATTCCCGAGGACCTGCTGGAGCGTGTGGGGATCACCCGGGACAAGGCGGAGGATGTGGTGAACAAGGTACTCGAAGCCGAGGCTTTGCTGCGTGACCTGGCGTCGCAGCTCAACGCCCCCCATTAAAGCTGACTGAGACCCTTGTGGGAGCGGGCTTGACCCGCGAAGCAGGCGCCTCGGTGTATGGCACCGGCTTCGCCGGTGTTCGCGGGGCAAGCCCGCTCCCACGGCGGACGAGTCAGTCGTTCTTCAGCCTTTCTTCTTGGGTTTCAGGTACTTCATCAGCCCCTGGAACCACATCACCAGCGCCGGATTGCCCTTGATCTGGATGTTCTTGTCCTGAATGCCCTGCATGAACGCCAGCTGCTTGTTGCTCGCCTGCATCGTGGCAAAGCCGTAGGCGGCGTCCTTGAAGGCGATGGCGAAGGCCGGCTGCGGATGGCTGCCACCCTTGCTGCTGATGCGCTCACCGCTGACGATGAAGTGCCGCGCTACCTTGCCGTCCAGCGTCTGCATCTGGAACACCAGGTCTTTGTCCTTGAGTTGCTGCTGAAACGCCGGGTTGTTGCGGCTGGCCCTGGCCATCAGCAGCCCCATGGCCCAAAGAAGAAAGCGAAACTTCATCAACGCGCCTCGAGTAAAAAATGACTGAAGTACGGAGTTTATCCTTTTCCTGAACTAATTACGCAAGTTCGCGACATTTAGTCTCCAGAATGCATAACGGGCGCCCTGAGGCGCCCGTTTGGATGACTCTGGAGGTCAGCAGTGGATCACTTTTTCTTGGCTGGCTTGGCGGGGGTGTTAACACTGTCGCGCAGGTTCTTGCCAGGCTTGAAGGCAACGGTGTTGCTGGCTTTGATCTTCACCGGTTGACCGGTTTGCGGGTTCTTGCCAGTGCGGGCACCACGATGACGTTTTTCGAAGGTACCGAAACCGACCAGGGTAACCGTGTCCTTGTCCAGGGCACCGGTGATGCTGTCGAGAATGGCGTTCAGCACCTGGTTGGCTTTTTCCTTGGTCAGGTCAGCCTTTTCGGCAATGACAGCGGCGAGTTCTGGTTTACGCATAGTGAAGCCTCTTTGACGGGATTTCTTGTTGTTATGCCGTGCTGCCATTGAAGCAGCGTTCAAGGCACCGCAGGCTCTAATCTGCGGCAGACGGAACTGAGAATGGCACGCCCACCAAGGCCGCGCCAGTATCTGGGCGGCCATTGTGCAGGCAACAACAGGATAAATCCGACAGAACGCCAGCTATTTACGCCATGAGAGCGGGCAACTGCCGATTCAGCGCAAGTTTTGACATGACGGCGCTGCCAGTCAGGGCATAGCCGAGCAACTGGCCGTCGGCGGCATGGCAGAGCAATTTCAGGTCGCTACCCTGCCCTTCGACCTGCCAATTGCCTTCACGGCCCGGTGGCGGCGGTGATACCACCAGTGGGCAAGCCGGGGTCTTCACGGTAATCGGCATCGGCCCGTAGCTGACTTGGGTCGGGTTGCCGGCCAGGGTCTGCGCCAAGGCACGAGCGCAGGCCATCAACGGCATCACGTACAGCAGGTTGATGCCGTCGACTTCGGCACAGTCGCCAAGGGCGAAGATGTTGCTGTGCGAAGTGCGCAGCTGACGATCCACTACCACGCCGCGGTTGGTCTGCAAGCCGGCAGCAGCGGCAAGGTCGGTACGCGGGCGCAGGCCGATGGCCGAGACCACCAGGTCGCAGATGATCACTTGTCCATCGGACAGGTGCGCCTCAAGCCCCTCTCCTGCCTGCTGCAGGCGAGCCAGCACCGGGCCGAGGTGGAAGCGTACGCCCAGCCCTTGCAGGCCGGCTTGCACGGCAGCGGCGGCAGCCGGGTGCAACAAGGTCGGCATCACCTGCTCGCAAGGCGCCACCACATCGACCTCGAAGCCGCCCAGACGCATGTCGTTGGCAAACTCGCACCCGATCAGGCCGGCGCCGAGAATCAGCACCCGCTGCTTGCCCGCCGCCGCAGCACGGAAGCGCGCATAGTCTTCAAGGTCGTTGATCGGGAAAATCCGCCCGGCACCATCACCTTCGACTGGCACCTGCACGGTCTGCGCCCCCCAGGCCAGTACCAGGTCGCGATATTCGATTGCCTCTTCGCCAACCCACAGGCGCTTGTGGCCCGGATCGATGCCACTGATGCGGGTATGGGTGCGAACCTCGGCCTTGAGCTGCTCGGCCATCGCGCCAGGTTCGGCCATGCACAGGCCATCGGCGTCCTTCTGCTTGGCAAAGCCCGTGGAGAGCATGGGCTTGGAGTAGGACCGGCCATCATCGGCGGTAATCAGCAGCAGCGGCGTGTCACCATCGAGCTTGCGAAATTCACGTGCCAGGTTATAGCCGGCCAGGCCGGTACCGATAATTACCACGGGGGACGTCATGCGCTGCCTTCCTTTTTTAGCCGATGGCGATCATTTCGAAGTCGCTCTTGCCCACACCGCAGTCAGGGCACAGCCAGTCTGCCGGTACGTCTTCCCAGCGGGTACCAGGCGGGATGCCGTCATCCGGCCAGCCTTCGGCTTCGTCATAGATCAGGCCACAGACAATACACTGCCACTTTTTCATCAGGTCATTTTCCTCGGTGTCGATCAGGCTTTGTTGTAGCCCGGCATTATGCAAGCACTCAAGGCAATCATGCTAAGCTCGCCGCCTCTCTGGCTGTAATCAAGCATACCGACGTGTCGTACGAATCCCCGCAAGCAGCCGCTGTCGCGTGGCTGCCGTATTCACAGCTGGCCACTGGAACCGACCAGCCAACCCTGGACTGGCTGTTCGACGAAGGCTCCCTGACTCGGCGCCTCACCCAGCTGTCCCAGGGCCACTTCAGCGTCACCCCCCTGTTCGAAGGCTGGCAACCGCTGCGCGATGACGAATGCGGGGCCCTGAACCTTGCGCCAGGTGCAGAAGGCTGGGTGCGCGAAGTGTTCCTGCGCGGGCATGGCGAGCCTTGGGTGTTTGCCCGCAGCGTGGCCAGCCGCAGCGCCCTGGAACGCGGCGGGCTGGACCTGGAAACCCTGGGTAGCCGTTCGCTGGGCGAATTGCTGTTCTGCGACCAGGCATTCATCCGCCACCCGATCGAGGTGTGCCGTTATCCACAAGGCTGGTTGCCAGCCGATGCCTCGCAAGCTGGGCTCTGGGGGCGCCGCTCGCGCTTCGCCCGTAACGGCCTCGACCTGCTGGTGGCCGAAGTTTTCCTGCCTGCACTGTGGCAAGCGGCCAAGGAGGAAAACCGCTGATGTACCTGCAACTGCTCAAGTCGCTCAACCGCCTGCACCCCCGAGCCTGGGACTTTGTCCAGCTCAGCCGCATGGATCGGCCGATCGGCATCTATCTGCTGCTGTGGCCGACCCTGTCAGCGGTATGGATCGCCGGGCACGGCTCGCCCACCCTGGCCAACGTGCTGATCTTCGGCCTTGGCGTGGTGCTGATGCGCGCTGCGGGTTGCTGCATCAACGACTTCGCCGACCGCAAGGTCGATGGGCATGTCAAACGCACCGCCGACCGGCCGCTGGCCAGCGGCCGGGTCACGTCGCGCGAGGCGCTGGCATTGTTCGCCATCCTCGTCGGGGTGAGCTTCCTGCTGGTGCTGTGCACCAACAGCCGGACCGTTTGGCTATCGTTCGGCGCAGTGGCGCTGGCGTTCTGCTACCCATTCATGAAGCGCTACACCTATTACCCGCAGGTGGTGCTGGGCGCCGCGTATTCCTGGGGCATTCCCATGGCCTTTACCGCGGCCGGTGACGAGTTGCCCGCCAGTGCATGGCTGCTGTACATCGCCAACCTGTTGTGGACAGTGGGTTACGACACCTACTACGCCATGGTCGATCGCGATGACGACCTGAAGATCGGGGTGAAATCGACCGCGATCCTGTTCGGCGAGGCGGACCGGGCGATCATCCTGACCTTGCAGCTACTGTCACTGGGCTGCCTGCTGCTGGCGGGCAGCCGCTTCGAGCTGGGTGGCTGGTTCCACCTGGGGCTGCTGGGAGCGGCGGCGTGCTTTGCCTGGGAATACTGGTCGACACGCAAGCTGGACCGCGAATCGTGCTTCAAGGCGTTTCTGCACAATCACTGGGCGGGGTTGCTGGTGTTCATCGGGGTGGTGCTGGATTACGCATTGCGCTGAGCCACCGGGGCTGCTTTGCAGCCCATTCGCGGCACAAGGCCGCTCCCACATCGACCGGCTTATGCAGGACCTTGTGGAAGCGGCCCCAGCTATCTCAAGGCTTGGCGACGTGCCAGACGTCCTTCATGCCGTCACCGGTCATGTCACCGGCTTTCTTGTCCTTGACGAAGGTGTACAGCGGCTTGCCGTCATAGGCCCACTGCATCGAGCCGTCGTCGCGCGTGACATGGGTCCACTTGTCTTTCGGGGCTTCATCCTCTTTCTTGACCATCAACGGTGGCCAATTCTTTGCACACTCACCATTGCACATCGACTTGCCGCCGGCATCCTTGTCGAACGTGTACAGCGTCATGCCATTGTGGTCGACCCACATGCCGTCTTTCTCCATGGCATGGTGGGCGGACGCCACCCCCGGCAGCGCCAGTGCAGCGAAAAGGGCCATCCAGCTCAGCGTATGTCGTGTCATTGGAATCACCATGAATTCGGGGGTGGATTGCGTGTTGTTTGCCGCCACGGCGGCCCTGTGAAGCCTAGCCCAGTCATGGAATGTCGCCAGAACGGCCAACACCCTGTCACACAGCTGCAATAATTCCGTTATCTAATGCGGGCCAAGACACGATTCCCGGGAGAGGTTTTGAGCATGGTTGGCAGAAACATTCTGATCGTCGACGACGAAGCACCGATTCGCGAGATGATCGCCGTTGCCTTGGAAATGGCCGGCTATGACTGCCTGGAAGCCGAAAACTCCCAGCAAGCCCACGCGATCATCGTCGACCGCAAACCAGACCTGATCCTGCTCGACTGGATGCTGCCGGGCACCTCCGGCATCGAGCTGGCACGCCGCCTCAAACGCGACGAACTGACCGGCGACATCCCGATCATCATGCTCACTGCCAAGGGCGAAGAGGACAACAAGATCCAGGGCCTGGAAGTCGGCGCCGACGACTACATCACCAAGCCGTTCTCGCCCCGTGAGCTGGTAGCCCGGCTCAAGGCGGTACTGCGCCGCACCGGCCCGAGCGACAGCGAAGCGCCAATCGAAGTCGGCGGCCTGCTGCTCGATCCGATCAGCCACCGCGTGACCATCGACGGCAAGCCGGCCGAGATGGGCCCTACCGAATACCGCCTGCTGCAGTTCTTCATGACTCACCAGGAACGCGCCTATACCCGTGGCCAGCTGCTCGACCAGGTGTGGGGCGGCAATGTGTATGTCGAGGAGCGCACCGTCGACGTGCACATCCGTCGCCTGCGCAAGGCACTGGGTGAGGCCTACGAAAATCTGGTACAAACCGTCCGGGGCACTGGCTACCGCTTCTCGACCAAGAGCTGATCGAGCCGACAAGCGCCAAGCTGCACGTCGTTGTACAAGGACCGTCAATTGAACCAGAACTGGCACGCGACCCTGATTCGCCACCTGTTGCTGCTGATCACTGTCTGCCTGATCGGCGGCCTGGTCAGCGGCTATTACGGCTGGAGCCTGGCCATCGGCCTGGCGCTCTATCTGGGCTGGACACTCAAGCAGCTGTTGCGCCTGCATGACTGGCTGCGCAACCACCAGCCCGACGAAGCACCGCCCGATGGCTACGGCCTGTGGGGCGAGGTGTTCGACAGCATCTACCATCTGCAACGCCGCGACCAGCGCGTGCGCGGGCGCCTGCAGGCGGTGATCGACCGGGTGCAGGAGTCTACTGCGGCACTGCGCGACGCGGTGATCATGCTCGACAGCGATGGCAACCTGGAGTGGTGGAACCGTGCCGCAGAGACGTTGCTGGGCTTCAAGACCCCCCAGGACGGCGGCCAGCCGGTCACCAACCTGGTACGCCACCCGCGCTTCAAGGAATACTTCGAGGCGCAGAACTACGTCGAACCACTGGAAATCCCCTCACCGATCAACGACCGCCTGCGCGTGCAGTTGCACATCACCCGTTACGGCAACAATGAACACCTGATGCTGGTGCGCGATGTCACCCGCATCCACCAGCTGGAGCAGATGCGCAAGGATTTCGTTGCCAACGTCTCCCACGAGCTACGCACGCCGCTGACGGTGATCACCGGCTACCTGGAAACCCTGCTGGACAACGTCGAGGACGTCAACCCGCGCTGGGCCCGGGCGCTGCAGCAGATGAACCAGCAAGGCTCGCGCATGCAGACCCTGCTCAACGACCTGCTGTTGCTGGCCAAGCTGGAAGCCACTGACTACCCGTCGGATAACCAGCCGGTGGCGGTCGATGCCTTGCTCATCGCGATCAAGCAGGATGCCCAGGCACTGTCCGGGCCACGTAACCAGAAAATCACCCTGGAAGCCGCGCCAGGGCTGCGCCTGAAGGGCAGTGAATCGGAACTGCGCAGCGCCTTCTCCAACCTGGTGTTCAATGCCGTGAAGTACACCCAGGATGAAGGCACCATCCGCATCCGCTGGTGGGGTGACGAGCACGGCGCGCACCTGTCGGTGCAGGATTCCGGGGTGGGTATCGACGCCAAGCACCTGCCGCGGCTGACCGAACGCTTCTACCGGGTCGACTCCAGCCGTGCGTCGAATACTGGCGGCACGGGCCTGGGGCTGGCGATCGTCAAGCACGTGCTGATGCGCCATCGTGGCAAGCTGGAAATCAGCAGCGTGCCGGGGCATGGCAGCACCTTCACCTGTCATTTCGGGCCGGCGCAATTGGCCAACGGCAAAGCCTGAGGTATCGAGGGCTGCCTTGCAGCCCTTTGCTTTTGCTGCCCCAGCCGCTACATTGGATCCCCTGTGCCAGCAAGAGCTGGCACTTTTTTTCTCTTTCTCGAAGACGGACCCCGTAAAAACCCCATCATGGACCCTTCCCCTGGTATCAGCCTCGCCTCGTTATTCGCCGATTTCGGCATGATCATCTTTGCCTTCCTGCTGGTGCTGCTCAACGGCTTCTTCGTTGCCGCCGAGTTCGCCATGGTCAAGCTGCGCGCCACCCGCGTCGAGTCCATTGCCGAACTGCATGGCTGGCGCGGCAGCATCCTGCGCAAGGTACACAACCAGCTCGACGCCTACCTGTCGGCCTGCCAGCTGGGCATCACCCTCGCCTCGCTCGGCCTGGGCTGGGTCGGTGAACCGGCTTTCGCCCACTTGCTCGAACCGCTGCTGGCTTACCTGGGCGTGGACAGCGCCGAAGTGGTCAAGGCGGTGTCGTTCTTTGTTGCCTTCTTCGTCATTTCGTACCTGCACATCGTGGTCGGCGAACTGGCGCCCAAGTCGTGGGCGATCCGCAAGCCCGAGCTGCTGTCGCTGTGGACCGCCGTGCCGCTGTACCTGTTCTACTGGACCATGTACCCGGCCATCTACCTGCTCAACGCCAGCGCCAACACCATCCTGCGCATTGCCGGCCAGGGTGAACCCGGCCCGCACCACGAACACCACTACAGCCGTGAAGAACTCAAGCTGATCCTGCACTCCAGCCGTGGCCAGGACCCGAGCGACCAAGGCATGCGCGTACTCGCCTCGGCCGTGGAAATGGGCGAGTTGGAAGTGGTGGACTGGGCCAACTCACGTGAGGACATGGTCAGCATCGACGCCCATGCCCCGCTCAAGGAGATCCTCGCCCTGGTACGCCGGCACAAGTTCAGCCGCTATCCGGTGTACGACGCCGAGCGCGAGGAGTTCACCGGCCTGCTGCACATCAAGGACTTGCTGCTGGAGCTTGCCGAACTCGAGCACCTGCCCGAAACCATCGACCTGGACGACCTGGCTCGCCCCTTGGAGCGCGTGTCGCGGCACATGCCACTGGCGCAGCTGCTGGAGCAGTTCCGCAAGGGCGGCGCGCACTTCGTGCTGGTGGAGGAAGCCGACGGCAAGGTGATCGGCTACCTGACCATGGAAGACGTGCTGGAAGTGCTGGTAGGTGACATCCAGGACGAACACCGCAAGACCGAACGCGGCATCCTCGCCTACCAGCCCGGCAAGCTGCTGGTACGTGGCGATACGCCGCTGTTCAAGGTCGAGCGCCTGCTCGGTGTCGACCTCGACCACATCGAGGCAGAAACCCTCGCCGGCCTGGTCTACGAAACCCTCAAGCGCGTGCCTGAGGAGGAGGAAGTGCTGGAAGTCGAAGGCCTGCGCATCATCATCAAGAAGATGAAAGGCCCGAAGATCGTCCTGGCCAAGGTGCTCAAGCTCGACTGACCCTAGGGGTTGCCAGCAGTGAAGTCTGGCAACCCGCCCAGCGGACGGTCGAACTGGAAGGGTATCGACTCCAGCGCCAGCCCGACATTGCGCTGCACCACGAAATGCAGGTGGGGCCCGGTGCTGTTACCGGTATTGCCCGACTTCGCCAGGGCCTGCCCCACGACCACCTGCTGCCCTTCGCGAACCACCACCGAACCCTGCATCAGGTGCAGGTAAACGCCCATGGTGCCGTCGGGGTGCAGAATCCGCACGAAATTGCCTGCCGGGTTGCTGCCTCGGCCACTCTGGCCATTCTCGACCTTCACCACCATACCGCCGCGGGCCGCAATGATCGGCGTGCCCTCCGGCATGGCGATGTCCATCGCATAGCGGCTCCTGGGGCCGAAGTGGCTGAAGCGGCCGTTCGGCCCTTGGGTCAGGCGGAATGGCCCGCCCTTCCAGGGGAACGGGTAGCGGTAGGCGAGAGAGCGCTGGCCAGGATCGCCCATGGCGTACTGAAAGCTTGTGGCGTACTGCAATTTGCCACCGGGTGCCGCCAGCACTGAACTCAGCACCTTGCTCGAACGCGGCCCCACCACGGCGCGTATGTTGCGCGGCTGGTTGCCACCGAAGGCGTTGCTCAGCTTGTCGATCCGCAGCTCGACCTGCATCGGCACGTACAGGTCGTTGTGCACCATGAAGCGCACACCGCCCGGGAAGGTTTCGGCCTGCAGGCGCACCTTGCCATCAATGCGATCGAGGATCGGCTCGCTTAGCTCGAAGGCTTTCGCCCCCGGGCTGTAGCGATCGGAGTACGAGACCACGCCGGTGTTGTCGACGGTCTTGTAGATCGTCATGCCCATGCTCGACGCCGAGGCCGAAAGCAAGGCACAGAAAAGCAACAAGCGGGCGGCGGCTGGCATGATGGTGGCTTTTTGACAGGTATGGTCTGTCGAAGACTAGCAGCGGGGTTGGCGATGGGTATGACAGTTGGTCGGGAGGCATATACGCACCTGTGGGAGCGGGTTTACCCGCTCCCACAGGGATCGATCTACGACCGAACTAGGCGCCGGGGGTGAAGTGCTTCTGCTGGGTCCCGCGGGCAATCAGGCGCGACAGGTAGTCGAGTTTCTGCGCATCCTGGTCGACGAACTTGAAGGTCAGCTGCAGCCAGTCACTTTCTGGCTTGGGTTCCAGCGCCGCGATGGCGTGCAGGTAGCCGTTCAGACGCGCCACTTCGGCGTTCTCACCCTGCTCCAGGTCGAGCACAGCGCCCTCCAGCACCTGTGGCAGCGCTGCACAGCGGCGCACCACCAACAACGCTTCCTTGAGGCTCAGCGCCTTGATCACGCAGGGCTGGGTACCGCTGGCCAGGCGCAGCTGACCCTGCCCCCGCCCGACCTGGGCCGCCGCAGCCGCAGCCGTCTGAGGCTTCGGCGCATTGAGCAAAGGCTTGGCCGCGGCGGCAGCAGCAGGTGCCGCCACCTTGGCCGCTTCAGGCTTGCCACCGGTCAGTGCGCTCAACGAGTCGTTGGCGAAGGCCGAATTCACCCGTGCCGGTGCACCGGCCATCAGACTCTCCAGCTTGCCGATCTTGCTCAGGGCTTTCTTCACCTTGGTCAGCAGCTGCTCGTTGGTGAACGGCTTGCCGACGAAGTCGGAGACGCCAGCCTGGATGGCCTGGATCACGTTCTCCTTGTCACCACGGCTGGTCACCATGATGAACTGCAGGTCCTTCATCTCGGGCTGCTGACGGCACCAGGTCAGCAACTCAAGGCCAGACATCTCCGGCATCTCCCAGTCGCACAGCACCAGGTCGAACGGCTCCTTGGCCAGCATGGCCATGGCCTTGCGACCATTGACCGCGTCTTCGATGACCATGCCCGGGAAGGCATTGCGCAGGCACTTCCTGACCAGGTCACGAATGAACGGCGCGTCATCCACGACCAGCACATTGACTTTACTCATCGATACTCCTCTTGAACCCGACTAGCCTACCGCGCAAGGGTGGCCACTTGCCAACTCTAGGGTCACGCCGGGACTTCTTCGCATCGTTCGCGGGTGCCTGCTGATTGCTCTGCCACACACGCAAACGCCCGGCACGGGCCGGGCGTCGATGCTCGGGAGCAATCTTATTTATCGTCAGGTTTGCCCGGAACATTAGCGCTTTCGGCCGCGTCCCCCGCAGTGCCTTCGACTTCAGCCTTCATGCGCTTGAGGCCCATGTGACGGACATCGGTGCCGCGCACCAGGTAGATCACCAGCTCCGAGATGTTTCGCGCGTGGTCGCCGATCCGCTCCAGCGAACGCAACACCCAGATCACGCTGAGCACCCGCGAGATCGAGCGCGGGTCTTCCATCATGTAGGTGACCAGTTCACGCAGGGCGGTCTTGTACTCGCGGTCGATGGTCTTGTCGTACTGGGCCACCGACAGTGCCAGGTCGGCATCGAAGCGAGCGAAGGCATCGAGGGCATCGCGCACCATGTTGCGCACCTGGTCGCCGATGTGGCGCACCTCGACGTAGCCGCGCGGCGACTCGCCTTCTTCGCACAGCTGGATGGCGCGGCGAGCGATCTTCGTCGATTCGTCACCAATGCGCTCCAGATCGATCACCGACTTGGAGATACTGATGATCAGGCGCAGGTCGGAGGCCGCCGGCTGGCGGCGGGCGAGAATGCGCAGGCATTCCTCGTCGATGTTGCGCTCCATCTGGTTGATCTGTTCATCGACTTCACGCACCTGCTGGGCCAGGCCCGAGTCGGCCTCGATCAGCGCGGTGACGGCATCGTTCACCTGCTTTTCGACCAGGCCACCCATGGCCAGCAAATGGCTGCGCACCTCTTCGAGTTCGGCGTTGAACTGCTGGGAAATATGGTGCGTCAGGCTTTCTTTGTTGATCATCGTGTTTTCCTTTGGTAGCGCGGCCCTGTAGGAGCGGGTTTACCCGCGAACACCGGCGAAGCCGGTGCCAGAAACCGAGCCGCCTGCTTCGCGGGTAAACCCGCTCCTACAGGGGCCTGGTGCTTATCACGAGCGGCGCTTAGCCGTAACGACCGGTGATGTAGTCTTCGGTCTGCTTTTTTGCCGGGTTGGTGAACAGGGTGTCGGTATCGCCGAATTCAACCAGTTTGCCCATGTACATGAAGGCGGTGTAGTCCGAAACACGTGCCGCCTGTTGCATGTTGTGGGTCACGATGACGATGGTGTACTTGGATTTCAGTTCGTAGATCAGCTCTTCGACCTTCAGCGTCGAGATCGGGTCCAGCGCCGAGCACGGTTCGTCGAGCAGCAGCACCTCAGGCTCCACGGCGATGGTACGGGCGATCACCAGACGCTGCTGCTGGCCGCCGGACAGGCCCAGGGCGGACTCGTGCAGGCGGTCTTTGACCTCGTCCCACAAGGCGGCGCCCCGCAGTGCCCATTCCACGGCTTCATCCAGCACGCGTTTCTTGTTGATGCCCTGGATACGCAGGCCATAGACCACGTTCTCGTAAATGGTCTTGGGGAACGGGTTGGGCTTCTGGAACACCATGCCGACCCGGCGACGCAGCTCGGCCACGTCTTCGCCCTTGCGGTAGATGTTGTTGCCGTAAAGGTTGATGGCACCTTCCACGCGGCAACCGTCGACCAGGTCATTCATGCGATTGAAGGTGCGCAGCAGGGTCGACTTGCCGCAGCCGGACGGGCCAATGAAGGCAGTCACGCGTTGCTTGGGGATGTTCATCTGCACGTCGAACAGGGCTTGTTTGTCGCCGTAGAACAGGCTCAGGCCCGGCACTTCGATGGCCACGGTTTCTTCAGCCAGGCGCAGGCCCTGCTTGTCGCGACCCAGGGCAGACATGTCGATGCCGTGGGTATGGGAATCATGCTGCATGGTCAACTCCATACGCTATCAATACGTTTCAAAGGGCCGCCGATTGGCAGGCGGCACGCTTGCAGTTCAGGCTCAGCTGTCGAGCGCCTTGTACTTCTCGCGCAGGTGGTTGCGGATCCACACCGCCGACAGGTTGAGGGTGGCGATCACCAGCACCAGCAGCAGCGCGGTCGCGTATACCAGCGGTCGCGCCGCTTCGACGTTAGGGCTCTGGAAACCGACGTCGTAGATGTGGAAGCCCAGGTGCATGATCTTCTGGTCCAGGTGCAGGTACGGGTAGTTGCCGTCCAGCGGCAGCGATGGCGCCAGCTTCACCACACCCACCAGCATCAGCGGCGCCACTTCACCGGCGGCACGGGCCACGGCGAGGATCATGCCGGTCATCATCGCCGGGCTGGCCATAGGCAGGACGATCTTCCACAGGGTTTCGGCCTTGGTCGCCCCCAGTGCCAGGGAGCCTTCGCGCACGGTCCGTGGAATCCGCGCCAGGCCTTCCTCGGTGGCTACGATCACCACCGGCACGGCCAGCAGCGCCAGGGTCAGCGAAGCCCACAGCAAGCCCGGGGTACCCAGGGTCGGCGCGGGCAGCGCTTCGGGGAAGAACAGGCGGTCGATCGAGCCGCCCAGTACATAGACGAAGAAGCCCAGGCCAAACACGCCGTAGACGATCGCCGGCACCCCGGCCAGGTTGTTCACTGCGATGCGGATCAGGCGGGTCACCGGGCCTTGCCTGGCGTATTCACGCAGGTAGACCGCGGCCAGCACGCCGAACGGCGTGACGATTACCGCCATGATCAGGGTCATCATCACGGTGCCGAAGATGGCCGGGAAGATGCCGCCCTCGGTGTTGGCTTCACGCGGGTCGTCGCTGAGGAATTCCCAGACCTTGGCGAAATAGGTACCCATCTTGCTGAAGCCGGACATGGCATTCGGCTGGATGGCATGCACCACTTTGCTCAGGTTGATTTCCACTTCGCGGCCGTTGCCGTCGCGGGCCACCAGGCTGTCACGGGCGAAGGCCTGGTGCAGGCCCAGCAGGCGGTCCTCGACGGCCTTGTAGCGGCTGTTCAGCTCGGCGCGTTCGGCGTCCATGTCGGCCTGGGCGGTGGCGTCCAGCTTGCCCTCCAGCTCCAGTTTGCGGCCGTGCAGGCGCAGGCGCTCGAGGCCATGGTTGATAGTCCCGATGTCTTTCTTCTCGAGGGTTTGCAGTTCGCTGTTGAGCTGGTTGGCACGCTTCAGACGGGCTTGCAGCTCGTTCCAGGCCGCCGGGCCTTGGGCTACCACGCGGCCGTCTTCCTTGACGCTGACCAGGTAGCCGTAGAAGTTGCCCCACTCGCGGCGCTCCAGGGCGATCAGGTCGGCCGGGCGCTGCTCGTCCACCAGCCATTCGCCGACCACCCAGGTGAAGTCGCTGCCATTGAGGTCGCGGTTACCCACCTTGACCAGCTCGCGGGTCATGAACTCAGGGCCATCGTCCGGCACCGGCAAGCCGGCGCCCTTGAGGCGGGCACGCGGGACTTCTTCCTTCTGCACCACTTCGCCGATGACAACATGGTCGGCCTGGCCCGGCACCTGGTAAGTGGCCTGGATCAAGTCGGCTGGCCAGAAGTGGCCCAGGCCGCGCACGGCGATCACCGCCAGCAGGCCAACGGTCATGATCACCGCCATGGCTACCGCGCCACCGCTGATCCAGACGCCTGGGGCGCCGCTCTTGAACCAGCCTTTGAGGGAATCCTTTTTCACGGATCGCTACCTTTCTATCAAAGCGACGAGTATTTCTTGCGCAGACGCTGGCGAATCAGCTCGGCCAAGGTGTTCATGACGAAGGTGAACATCAGCAGCACGAGGGCGGCGAGGAACAGCACGCGATAGTGGCTGCCGCCAACTTCCGATTCAGGCATTTCGACCGCCACGTTGGCGGCCAGCGTGCGCATGCCTTCGAACAGGTTCAGTTCCATCACCGGGGTGTTGCCGGTGGCCATCAGCACGATCATGGTCTCGCCCACCGCACGGCCCATGCCGATCATCAGTGCCGAGAAGATGCCCGGGCTGGCGGTGAGGATGACCACGCGGGTCAGGGTCTGCCACGGCGTCGCACCCAGGGCCAGGGAACCCAGAGTCAGGCTGCGCGGCACGCTGAACACGGCGTCTTCGGCGATCGAGTAGATGTTCGGGATGACCGCGAAGCCCATGGCGATACCGACCACCAGGGCGTTGCGCTGGTCGTAGCGCAGGCCAAGCGTGTGCTCGATCCAAAGGCGCATGTCGCCACCGAAGAACCAGCTCTCGAGATACGGGCTGACCGCCAGGGCAAACCAGCCGATCGCCAGGATCACCGGAATCAGGATTGCCGCTTCCCAACCATCCGGGACGCGCAGGCGGACAGACTCCGGCAGGCGGCTCCAGGTGAAGCCGGTCAACAGAATGCCGAGCGGCATGATCAGGAACAGGCTGAATACGCCAGGCAGGTGGCCTTCCAGGTAAGGTGCGAGGAACAGGCCGGCGAAGAAGCCGAGGATCACCGTCGGCATCGCTTCCATCAGCTCGATTACCGGCTTGACCTTGCGGCGCATGCCCGGGGCCATGAAGTAGGCGGTGTAGATGGCGGCGGCAATGGCCAGCGGAGCCGCCAGGATCATCGCGTAGAACGCGGCCTTGAGGGTACCGAAGGTTAGCGGCGAGAGGCTCAGCTTGGGTTCGAAGTCGGTGTTCGAGGCAGTCGACTGCCAGACGTACTTGGGCTCGTCGTAGTTCTCGTACCAGACCTTGCCCCACAAGGCGCTGAAGGAGATTTCCGGGTGCGGGTTGCGCAGGCTCAGCGGCAGCAGCTTGCCACCTTCTTCAATGATGATGCGGTTGGCACGCGGCGACAGGGCCAGGATGCCAGGCCCCTCGGCGGCCTGTTCGACCAGCAAGGTGCGGTGCGCCGTGCTGTGGAACACGCCAAGCTTGCCGTCGGCATCCAGGGCGATGAAGCCCTTGCGACGTTCTTCGGCATCGATCTGGGCGATCGCTGCCTCACCCATCTTGAAGGTACGGATCTGCTTGAAGCGCTGCTCGCCATCCGGGTCGCGGGCCATGAACCACTGGGCCAGGCCGCCCTTGGAATCGCCGATGATCAACGAGATGCCACCCACCAGCTGGGCGGTGGCGGTGATTTCGGTGTCGGCGCTTTCCGCCAGCTTGTAGCGGCCATTGAGGCTCTTGTCGCGCAGGCTGAAGACATCGGCGGTGGCGCGACCGTTGATCACGTACAACCACTGCTGACGCGGGTCGATGAAGATGTTCTTCACCACTTCGGTCATCTGCGGCAATTCGATACGGCTCTGCTCGGTGCTGGTCTCGCCGGTCAGCATGTTTTCGCTGCGCGACAGCTCGACCACCTGCAGGTGCGCACCCGTGGATCCAGCCAGCAGCAGGGTGTCGCCGTTGACGTTGACACTCACGTGTTCCAGCGCGCGGCCCTGCTCGTCGAGCACGAACGGTGCCTGGCCGTATGGATAATCGATGCCTGGAGTGATGGTTTTCTTGTTGTCCGGGTAGGTGACCTTGTAGGTGTGGTGGAACACCAGTGCCTGGCCATTGGACAGACCGAGCACCACCAGCGGACTGCCAGGCTGGTCCGCACTGATGGAACTGACCTGGGTACCTGCCGGCAACGGCAGGTCGATGCGGCTGAGCGGGTTACCGCTCTTGGTGTCGAAGAAAATGGCCTGACCCTTGTCCGAAACGCGCATGCCGACCAGGTTCTGCTCTTCTAGGGCAATCATCAGTGGCTTGCCGGCGTCCTGCTGCAGCCAGGCAGGCTCCAGGGCCTTCTTGCTGGTCAGCTCGGCGCCCTGGAACAATGGCAGCACCACATAAGCCAGATAGAAGAAGATCAGCGTGATGGCTGCCAGCACGGCAAGCCCGCCGACCAGCACATACCAACGGGTCAGGCGATCCTTGAGGGCGCGCATGCGGCGCTTGCGTTGCAACTCGGGCGTATTGAAGTCAATCCGCACGGGCGGGGAGTTTGGGGTCATTGTGGAATTGGCCAGATCATTCATGCGCACACCCTAGCGGTCCCGTATGACAAAAACATGACAGTGAGATGACGCAAAAAAGCCCGCTGCACAGGAGCCCTGGCACCGGACTGGAAAGTCGTGGAAGAGGCCGGCCATCAGCACCGGCCTCATCCTCAGTCAGTTACTTCTTTGCAACGTTGTCCGAGTGGGACAGGCCCAGGTCAGCCAAGGTCTTGTCGACCACTTTGGCCGGCAGCGGGATGTAACCGTCCTTCACCACGACCTGCTGGCCAGCTTGCGACAGGACCAGCTTGACGAACTCGGCTTCCAGCGGGGCCAGAGGCTTGTTCGGCGCCTTGTTGACGTAGACGTAGAGGAAGCGCGACAGCGGATATTTGCCGTTCAGGGCATTGGTTTCGTTGTCTTCAATGAACTCGGTGCTGCCTTTCTTGGCCAGTGGCACGGTCTTGACGCTGGCAGTCTTGTAGCCGATGCCCGAGTAACCGATGCCGTTCAGCGAGGAGCTGATCGCCTGTACGACCGACGCCGAGCCAGGCTGTTCGTTGACATTAGGCTTGAAGTCGCCTTTACACAGGGCTTCTTCCTTGAAGTAGCCATAGGTACCCGACACCGAGTTGCGGCCGAACAGCTGCACCGGCTTGTTGGCCAGGTCGCCGGTCACGCCCAGGTCGCCCCAGGTCTTTACGTCGGCTTTGGCGCCACACAGGCGGGTAGACGAGAAGATCGCATCGACCTGCTCCATGGTCAGGCCCTTGATCGGGTTGTCCTTGTGCACGAATACGGCCAGGGCGTCGACGGCGACCGGGATGGCGGTCGGCTTGTAGCCGTACTTCTGCTCGAAGGCCTGCAGCTCGACGTCCTTCATCTTGCGGCTCATGGGGCCGAGGTTGGCGGTACCTTCGGTCAGCGCGGGTGGCGCTGTAGAAGAGCCGGCAGCCTGAATCTGGATGTTTACGTTTGGATATTCCTTCTTGTAGGCCTCGGCCCACAGAGTCATCAGGTTCGCGAGGGTGTCGGAACCGACGCTGGAGAGGTTGCCCGAAACACCGGTGGTCTTGGTGTAGGTCGGGATCGCAGGGTCGACAGCGGCTACCGCGTTGGCGGTGGCAACGCCAGCGGCGGCAAAGGTGAGGGCCGCCATCAAACGCTTCAGTTTCATGCCTTGCTCCTAGCAGGAATATGGGGGTGTTGGATGGAACGGGGCCCAGTATCTGCAGGCCGCATGAATACGATATGACTCAAATGTGACAAATGGATGAAAGGCCATCACTGAAAACAGGTCTGGCCCCTTCGCGGCTAAAGCCGCTCCTACAGACAGTGGCACAGACCCTCAAGGCCTGCACCATACCTGTGGGAGCGGCTTTAGCCGCGAAGAGGCCAGTAGCTTTGGTGCAGATCAGCGCTTGTTGGCGAGCAGGTAGAGGCCCACCGCCAGACCGACGGCGCACAGGCCGGCAACGTAATAGGCAGGTGCCATCGGGCTGACCTTGAGCAACGCCGTCACCACCATTGGCGTCAGGCCGCCGAAGATGGCGTAGGCGACATTGTAGGAGAACGACAGCCCGCTGAAGCGCACCACCGCCGGGAACGCCTTGACCATCACATACGGCACTGCCCCGATCACCCCCACGCACAGGCCGGTCAGCGCATACAGCGGGAACAGCAGCTCAGGATGGGTCGGCAGGCTGTGGTAGAAGGTCCAGGAGCTGGCCAGCAGCAGCAGGCTGCCGATTACGAACACCCGGCCCGCACCGAAGCGGTCGGCCAGGCTGCCGGCACCGATGCAGCCGAAGCTGAGCAGCACGATCGCCAGGCTGTTGGCCTTGAGCGAGTCGGTGGGGCTGACGTGATAGATGCTCTGCAGCAACGCCGGGGTCATCAGGATCACTACCACGATGCCGGCAGACAACACCCAGGTCAGCAGCATCGACAGGATGATCGGGCCACGGTGATCACGCAGCACCGCGCGCAGCGGCAGTTCTTCGGCCAATGCCTTGCGCTGCTGCATCTCGGCGAACACCGGGGTTTCGTGCAGCCAGCGGCGCAGGTACACCGAGAACAGGCCGAACACACCGCCAAGCAGGAACGGGATACGCCAGGCATAGTCGGCCACTTCTTCGGCGCTGTAGAGGGTGTTGATCAGGGTCGCCACCAGCGAACCGAGCAGGATCCCTGCCGTCAGGCCGGCGGTCAGGGTGCCACAGGCGTAGCCGGTGTTGCGTGCCGGCACGTGTTCGGAGACGAACACCCAGGCGCCCGGTACTTCACCACCGATGGCCGCGCCCTGGATCACACGCATCAGCAACAGGAGGACCGGCGCCCAAAGGCCGATCTGTGCATAAGTCGGCAGCAGGCCCATGATCAGGGTCGGCAGGGCCATCATGAAAATGCTCAGGGTGAACATCTTCTTGCGCCCGAGAAGGTCGCCGAAATGGGCCATGACGATGCCACCCAGCGGCCGTGCCAGGTAACCGGCGGCGAAGATGCCAAAGGTCTGCATCAGGCGCAGCCATTCGGGCATGTCAGGCGGGAAGAACAGCTTGCCGACCACCGTGGCGAAGAACACGAAGATGATGAAGTCGTAGAACTCCAGGGCTCCACCCAGGGCGGACAGTGAGAGGGTCTTGTAGTCACTGCGGGTCAGCGGCCGCGAAGGCTGCTCGATACTGCTCGGCACGGAGGTCATCGCTCGTTGTTCTCTTGTAGGTCATGCAGGCCGCTTGGCACGCGGCTTCTGGCGGGGGGCGAGGAGCGAAGATAGCAAATTGCCGAGCTGCGCTGAAAGCGATACAAAAACCATACAGTTATTCGTGAATGTGCGGTCGTCGCCTGGCGATTGGCTATATATACTGGCCGCTCGTAGGAAAAGGTTGCTTTAACCGTGGGAAGTTGTGCGAAAACGCCGGGCTTGATGTCAGACGGTTTCGCAGAGTTTCCCTATGGGCGCCCAGCGAAGCGGAATCAGCGTAGTATGTTGTCAGCTGAATCGTTTTCCCGGCCTTGCGCCACACCAACGAAGCGTCACGGGTCAGAGGCCCCATCGCATGATTGAGCTCGAACAAGAAGATCCTATCCCACAAGGTGACCTGGCCTTGCAGATCACTGCATTGCCGCGCGAAACCAATGGCTTCGGCGACATCTTCGGCGGCTGGTTGGTCGCGCAGATGGACCTCGCCGGTACCGCCATGGCCAGCCGCGTCGCGGGCGGCCGAGTGGCCACCGTATCCATCGACCGCATGGCATTTCTGGTGCCGGTGGCTGTGGGCGCGCAACTGTCGTTCTATACCCAGACCTTGGAAATCGGCCGCAGCTCGATCCGCATGATGGTCGAGGTGTGGAGTGACGACCCGCTGTCCAGCGAATGGCGCAAGGTCACTGAAGCGACGTTCGTATTCGTCGCCATCGATGGCAGTGGCCGCACCCGCTCGGTGCCTCGTCGCTGAGCCTTGCGAGCGGTAAACTCATTGCACGTCACCGGGTCCAAGGCCCACAGGCAATCAATGAGACAAGCGCAATGGCTACCTTCAAGGTCGAATCCGAGCAACACGGCGAACTCAACTGCTGGCGCATCAGCAGCGATCGCGCCGAACTACTGATCGCCCAGCAGGGCGCGCAGATCCTCAGCTACCAGCGTGTTGGCGAGCCACCGCTGCTATGGCTGAGCGACCAGGCCATCTTCCGCCAGGGCAAATCGGTGCGCGCCGGTGTGCCGGTGTGCTGGCCGTGGTTTGGCAACTTGCAGCGCAACCCCGCATCCGTGCAGGCCATGTACCGTGGCGAGCAGGCTCCCGCCCATGGCTTGGCGCGCACGCGTGACTGGCAATTGCTGGGCGTCGAAGAAAAAGGCGCTGACCTGCACATCGAGTTCGAGCTGCCAGAGGCCCAGGGCGAACTGCCGGACTGGCCGCATGATGTCGAACTGAAGCTGCACATCGTGCTCGGCGACGATCTCACCGTGTCCCTGAACAGCCGCAACATGGGCAATAGCCCCGTGACCATCAGCCAGGCCCTGCACAGCTACTTCGCCGTCAGCGACGTGCGCCAGGCGCGGGTCGAAGGGGTCGAGGGGCTGCAATACATCGAAACCCTGGCCGACTGGGAACAGCGCCAGCAGCAGGGTGTGCTGGGTTTTGCCGGAGAAACCGACCGGATCTACCTGGATACGCCGCAGCAGCTGAGCATCGTCGACCCGCACTGGGCGCGGCGGATTAGCTTGACCTGCAACGGTTCACGCTCGGCGGTGATCTGGAACCCGTGGACCGAACGGGCCAAGGAACTGGCGGACATGGCCGATGACGGCTGGCAGCGGATGCTGTGCATCGAGACGGCGAACGTCTGGGACGATGTGGTGGAGCTCAAGCCGGGGGCCAGCCGGTCGCTGCAGGTCCGGATCGGTAGCGGAGCGCTCTGACTCCTGCTTCGGCAGGCCCGGCCTCTTCGCGGGTTTACCCGCGAAGAGGCCAGTAAAGGCAATCAGAGGTCGGCGTCTTCCACCACCCTCACCTTCCCCGCATCCAGCGCATAGGCCGCATCGGCCAGGTCATTGCTGACCTTCTCTACCTTGAGCTTGCCGCTGACCCAGAGTGGCGTGTAGATGTCATCGATCTTCAAGCCTTTCGGATACCGCACCAGCACCAGCTGGTTGGGCGGCGGTGGCGGCACGTGGATGCACGCGCCTGGGTAAGGCACAAGGAAGAACACGGTACTGTTGCCCTTGGCATCGCTTTCCAGTGGCACCGGGTAGCCGCCCAGGCGGATGTCCTTGCCGTTCATGGCAGCCACGGTCTTGGTCGAATACATGACTGCCGGCAAGCCCTTGCTCTGCTTGAGGCCACCCTTGGCAGTGAAGGTACCACTGGCTTCCGGTGAGTTGTGGTCGATCTCGGGCATCGCTTCGAGGGCTTTCTGGTCAGACTTGGGCATCAGCTCCAGCCAGTCGGTCTCGGGCAGTTCGGCATGGGCCAGGGTGCTGGCCAGAAGCAACGGGATGAGGAAAAAAGCACGCATGGAAATGCTCGGCAACTCGGGATGAATTGCCGGGCATTCTAACCAGTATTCAACGTTTCTTGATGAATCCGTAGATCACCAGAAGGATGATCGCACCCACCAGCGCGCCGACGAATCCTGCGGCCTGGCCCGCCTGGTAGATCCCCAGTGCCTGGCCGCCATAGGTGGCGAGCAGAGAGCCGGCGATACCCAGCAGAATGGTCATGATCCAGCCCATGCTGTCGTCGCCCGGCTTGAGGAAGCGGGCCAGCAGGCCAACGATGAGGCCGATGAAGATGGTTCCAATGATGCCCATGGCAATCCCTCTGAAGTGAAGATGGAACAAGCCAAAGCCTAGACAGCGCTTTGGCTAGTTGCCATTTTCAGAGGGCAGACCTTGGGCAGAAGTTCGATCAGTTGCTGATCAGCGCTTCTACTTCGGCAATCCTGGCCTTCAGGCTGGCCATGTCCTGGCAGCGCAGGGTGGCATGGCCGACCTTGCGCCCGACCTTGAAGGCCTTGCCGTAGTGGTGCAGGTGGCAGCCGTCGATGGCCACGACCTTTTCCACCGCAGGCACTTCACCGATGAAGTTCAGCATGGCGCTCTCACCGACCTTGGCAGTCGAGCCCAGCGGCAGGCCGGCCACGGCGCGCAAGTGGTTCTCGAACTGGCTGCACTCGGCACCTTCGATGGTCCAGTGCCCGGAGTTGTGCACACGCGGGGCGATTTCGTTGGCCTTCAGGCCACCGTCGACTTCGAAGAACTCGAAGGCCATCACGCCGACATAATCCAGTTGCTTGAGCACACGGCCGACATAGTCTTCGGCCAGGCCCTGCAACGGGTGCGCTTCGCTGGCCACCGACAGTTTCAGGATGCCGCTCTCATGGGTGTTGTGCACCAACGGGTAGAAGCGGGTTTCGCCATCGCGGGCCCGCACGGCTACCAGCGATACTTCGCCAGTGAACGGCACGAAGCCTTCCAGCAGGCAAGGCACGCTGCCCAGTTCGGCAAAGGTGCCAACCACGTCTTCAGGTGTGCGCAGCACCTTCTGGCCCTTGCCGTCGTAGCCCAGGGTGCGGGTCTTCAGTACTGCCGGCAGGCCGATGCTGGCAACTGCCGCGTCGAGGTCTGCCTGCGAGAGGATGTCGGCGAAGGCCGGGGTCGGGATCCCCAGGTCGCGGAACATGCTCTTCTCGAACAGGCGGTCACGGGCGATGCGCAGGGCTTCGGCGCTCGGGTAGACCGGCACGAACTGCGACAGGAAAGCCACGGTCTCGGCCGGGACGCTTTCGAACTCGAAGGTCACCAGGTCGACTTCGTCGGCCAGTTGGCGCAGGTGAGCCTGGTCGCCATAGTCGCCACGCAGGTGCTCGCCCAGCGCGGCGGCACAGGCGTCGGGCGCCGGGTCGAGGAAGGCGAAGTTCATGCCCAGCGGAGTGCCCGCCAGGGCCAGCATGCGGCCCAGTTGGCCGCCACCGATTACACCGATCTTCATGGGTTCAGCCTCAAGCCTGGCGCGGGTCTGGATTGTCCAGCACCGTGTCGGTCTGCTCGGTGCGGAACTGCTTGAGCGCCGCGTGGTACTGCGGGTACTTGGCGCCGAGGATGCTCGCCGACAGCAGCGCAGCGTTGACGGCGCCAGCGCGGCCGATGGCCAGGGTGGCCACCGGCACACCGGCAGGCATCTGCACGATCGACAGCAGCGAGTCGACGCCCGACAGCATCGACGACTGGACGGGCACGCCCAGCACCGGCAGGTGGGTCTTGGCAGCACACATGCCTGGCAAGTGGGCAGCGCCACCGGCACCGGCAATGATCACCTCGATACCACGCCCTTCGGCCTCTTCGGCGTACTGGAACAGCAAGTCCGGGGTGCGGTGCGCGGAAACCACCTTCACTTCGTAGGGAATGCCGAGTTTTTCCAGCATATCGGCGGTGTGGCTAAGGGTGGACCAATCGGACTTGGAGCCCATGATCACGCCAACCAGTGCACTCATCGTCGAGCCTCTCCTGCAAGCGCCTTCAGGCGCGCTAAAAGCAACAAGCCACGCAGGTGGGCCAGCGTGGCTTGTCATACGGATTCTGAATCGACCGGGTCGGCCGAAGGCGCGGGATTGTAGCGTATTTCCGGGCGGGCCGCCCACCCCCACAAGCACATGTCGGATCAAAGGGCAAGCTGTCTCGCGGGACAACTTTTTAGCGGTCCGCCAGCCCTGCGCCAAGTCTTCCCGGTGCATCTTACGCCAGCGATGTCGGAACCTCGACGCTTCCCCACAATGGAGGTTCCACCATGCTCCGCATCAAGCCCCTTGCCATGTTAATGGTGCTAGCGTTCGCGCTGCGTTTACCCGTAGCCAAAGCCAGCGAAACCCTGATCATCCACGTTTACCTGCACGATGAACTTGCATCGGTGAGTGAACAATCGCTGTACCGCGATTATTTGAAACACTGGGAAGACGAGATGCACGCATTCACCTCGCAGCCGATCGAGGTGGTCTACCATCGCGACATTCCGGGCATCACCGATATCGAATACGCCGCAAGGAACAATGCCCGCTCGACACTTCAGGCCTTTCAGGACGCCGTGGCCGAACTCAGGTTCCAGCATTATCCAAGCGGCATCAACAAGTCGATCCTGGTGACCGAGAACGTATATGAGCTACTCGACAACGGCAGCACGGTGCAGGGCCTGGCACAGTTCCAAGGCAACAGCGCCATTGCCTCTCGCACCAGTTACGCCAGCCTGGGGCACGAAATCGGCCACATGCTCGGGGCCACACATGAGCATGCAGAAACCATCAGGACGCCGCTGCTGTACAAATGCGAAACGTATGTCTACCCGGAACGCGCCTGGGACCGCTCGCACTGCTACCGCTACAGCGATGACAATCGTCAGAACATTGTTGACCACCTGCGCAGCCATCAGCAGTGACCGTCAAGCCTCGCTCTGACTGCCAGCCGACTCAAGCTTGCGCCATAGCAGCCTGACATTGGCCTTGCGCACCAGGGCGCAGCGATACAGGCGGATCTCAAGCGGCACATGCCACTGGGCGCCGCCGCAGATCGCCAGTTCGCCACGCTCCAGTTCACCGCGCATCGACAGGCGTGGCACCCACGCAATGCCCATGCCTTCGAGCGCCATGCTCTTCAGGCTGTCGGCCATCGCGGTTTCATAAACGGTGGTGTAGCGCAGGTTGCGCTGGCGCAAGAGCAGGTTCACCGAACGGCCAAGGAAGGCACCGGCGCTGTAGGCCAGCAGCGGCACGCTGGCATCGCCTTCGAGGTCGAACAGTGGCCTGCCGTCGCCATCCACGGCACATACCGGGAGCATTTCAGTGTCACCCATGTGCAATGACGGGAAGATCTCGGCATCCATCTGCAGGGCGGCATCAGGGTCATAGAACGCCAGCATCAGGTCACATCCCCCTTCCCTTAATGCATGTACTGCGTCTCCGACGTTAGTCGCAACCAGGCGGGTCGCTATGTTCAGGCCTTCATTGCGTAATTGGGCCACCCAGCGCGGGAAAAAGCCCGAGGCCAGAGAGTGCGCTGCGGCTACCTGGATGACCTCGCCCTGGCCACCCTCAAGGTGATGCAAGTGGCGCAGAACTTCGCTCAACTGGTCGACAACGGTGCGGGCGGTGACGAGAAAAAGCTGGCCAGCCTCAGTCAGCTCAATCGGTGTGCGGGAACGATTCACCAAGGTCAGGCCCAACGCCGCTTCCAGGCTGCGTATACGCCGGCTGAAGGCGGGCTGGGTGACGAAACGTCGCTCGGCCGCCTGGGAAAAACTGCGGGTGGAGGCCAGGGCACTGAAGTCCTCCAGCCACTTGCTTTCGAGGTTCATGAAGCAGATCTCCCGGCGTGCACCAAAATGGAACACGCTCGAATGTCAATTGGCGTCACATGAAACACTATGCCGTTTGTGCATAGGTTAGCGTGCAACAGCATTGGCCGCAAAATCCCGTTCGGGCCTAGGATTGCCGCCATTCCGGCAGGTGCCGGGTCAAAATCGAGATGATATCCATCATGTCCTCCGCTGCATCGTTCCGCGTCGAAAAAGATCTGCTTGGTACCCTTGAAGTCCCTGCCGATGCCTACTACGGCATCCAGACCCTGCGCGCTGCCAACAACTTCCACCTCTCCGGTGTTCCGCTGTCGCACTACCCGAAGCTGGTCGTGGCCCTGGCCATGGTCAAGCAGGCTGCTGCCGACGCCAACCGTGAGCTGGGTCACCTGAGCGATGCCAAGCACGCGGCCATCAGTGCCGCCTGCGCCCGCCTGATCAAAGGCGATTACCACGACCAGTTCGTGGTGGACATGATCCAGGGTGGTGCCGGTACTTCCACCAACATGAACGCGAACGAAGTCATCGCCAACGTCGCGCTGGAGGCCATGGGCCACCAGAAGGGTGAATACCAGTACCTGCACCCGAACAACGACGTGAACATGGCGCAGTCGACCAACGACGCCTACCCGACTGCCATCCGCCTGGGCCTGCTGCTGGGCCACGACGCCCTGCTGGCCAGCCTCGACAGCCTGATCCAGGCATTCGCTGCCAAAGGCAAGGAATTCGACCACGTACTGAAGATGGGCCGCACCCAGCTGCAGGATGCCGTGCCGATGACCCTGGGCCAGGAATTCCGCGCCTTCGCCACCACCATGACCGAAGACCTGCAGCGCCTGCGCTCGCTGGCGCCGGAACTGCTGACCGAAATCAACTTGGGCGGTACTGCCATCGGTACCGGCATCAACGCCGACCCGGGCTACCAGGCCCTGGCCGTACAGCGCCTGGCCACTATCAGCGGCCAGCCGCTGGTACCGGCTGCCGACCTGATCGAAGCCACTTCCGACATGGGTGCTTTCGTGCTGTTCTCCGGCATGCTCAAGCGTACCGCGGTCAAGCTTTCGAAGATCTGCAACGACCTGCGCCTGCTGTCCAGCGGCCCGCGCACCGGCATCAACGAGATCAACCTGCCAGCGCGTCAGCCAGGCAGCTCGATCATGCCAGGCAAGGTCAACCCGGTCATTCCGGAAGCCGTCAACCAAGTGGCTTTCGCCATCATGGGCAACGACCTGGCCCTGACCGTCGCCGCCGAAGGTGGCCAGCTGCAGCTGAACGTGATGGAGCCGCTGATCGCCTACAAGATCTTCGACTCGATCCGCCTGCTCCAGCGCGCCATGGACATGCTGCGCGAGCACTGCATCGTCGGCATCACCGCCAACGAACAGCGCTGCCGTGAACTGGTCGAGCACTCGATCGGCCTGGTCACCGCCCTGAACCCGTACATCGGCTACGAAAACGCCACCCGTATCGCCCGCGTTGCCCTGGAAACCGGCCGCGGCGTACTGGAACTGGTGCGTGAAGAGAAGCTGCTGGACGACGCGATGCTCGACGACATCCTGCGTCCGGAAAACATGATCGCTCCACGTCTGGTTCCGCTGAAGGCGTAACCCAGGCCGCTGCATACAGTCTCACCAGGTCGAGGGACTAGACACCTCTCAACCTTTCAAAGGCCCGAGCACACGCTCCGGGCCTTTTTTTTTGCTCCATGAATGCGGCGCCAGCGTTGCAGCGCCGGTATCGGCACGCTACTTGCTCCATAATGCCTCCCAGGCCCACGGGATGACCGAGCATGCTGCACAGCCACCTGACCACCCTCAACGCGGTTTCGCTGATCCTCAACCTGTTCCAGGAGCAAGGGTGCGAGGCGACGACGTTGCTCGCCGGCAGCGGCATAGGCCCCGCCGACCTGGGCCATAGCGACGCACGCATCACCACCCAGCAAGAGCTGCAGGTGTGCGCCAATGCCGTGGCCCGGCGTGAGGAGATCGGCCTGGAACTGGGTCGGCGCATGCATGTGTCGTGCTACGGGATGCTCGGTTACGCCCTGCTCTCCAGTGCCACTTTGGGTGACGCCCTGCGCCTGGCCCTGCATTACCCGGCACTGCTGGGAACAGTCTTCAAGCTGCGCCTGGTCGACGATGGCCAGCGCGTCTGGTTCAGCGCCAGCGAATACCACGACAGTCCGGCCCTCGCCGCCTTCAATGCCGAGTTCTGCCTGGTGTCGCTGAAAGTGATCTGTGATGACCTGCTTGGCCGCACATTGCCGCTACTCGGCGCCCGCTTCGAGCACGCACGTCCCGGCTACCACAGCTTGTATACAGGGGCTTTCCAGTGCCCATTGGCGTTCGATGCCGAGGACAACGCCTTTGCCTTCGAACGGCGCTGGCTGGACATGCCACTGCCGCTGGCCGACCCGATTACCCACAAGGCGATGAGTGAGCGCTGCCGGCGCTTGAACCTGGAATTCACCGGGCGCCAGGCCTGGCTTGGGCGCATCCGCCAGCTTTTGCTGCAGCAACTGGATGCGGCGCCGGGCCTGGAGGGCCTGGCACGTCAGATGAACTGTTCCTCGCGCACCTTGCGCCGGCACCTGCAGGCACTGGGCTGCAGTTATCAACAACTGCTCGATGAACTGCGCTTCGATCGTGCCAAGCAGTTGCTGGCCGATGAGCAGATGCCGATCTACCGGATTGCCGAAACCCTGGGGTTCAGCGAGACCGCAAGTTTCCGCCATGCTTTCCAGCGTTGGAGCGGCGTTGCGCCCAGCCATTTCCGCGGTTGACCTGTTCCGGCCTCTTCGCGGCGGTTCGACGCGAAGAGGCCGGTGCAGGCCAACGAGCTTGGCCACATCGATCCCCTTTTGGCCGTTTGCGTCGTTTTCCGCCACCGGGCCGCCCGTGAAAATAGGCCCACGCCAGTACCCGGAGAACAACAAATGCTGACGATCTATTCCGATGATCACCGCCTGCACCACGGCCGCTGCGAGCTGATCGACGGCAAGCTGATGCCTTGCTTCGAAATGCCCTCTCGCGCCGACCACGTCCTTGAGCAAGTCAAAAAGCGCAATCTCGGCGATGTCCAGGGCCCGACCGACTTCGGCCGTGCACCGTTGCAACGCATCCACAGCGCCGACTACCTCGACTTCTTCCAGGGCGCCTGGGCGCGCTGGGCCGCGCTCGGCCACGACGGCGACCTGCTGCCCTTCACCTGGCCGGCACGCACCCTGCGCCAGGTCAAGCCAACCGGCCTGCATGGCGAACTGGGCTATTACAGCTTCGACGCCGGCGCGCCGATCACCGCAGGTACGTGGCAAGCCGCCTACAGCGCCGCGCAGGTTGCCCTGACCGCCCAAGCTGCCATCGAGCAAGGTGCCCACTCGGCCTTCGCTTTGTGCCGCCCACCGGGGCACCACGCCGCTGCTGAAGTCATGGGTGGCTACTGCTACCTGAACAATGCCGCGATTGCCGCCCAGGCCTTCCTTGACCAGGGCCGCGCCAAGGTGGCCATCCTTGACGTCGACTACCACCACGGCAACGGCACCCAGGACATCTTCTATCAGCGCAACGACGTCTTCTTCGCCTCGATCCACGGCGACCCGCAAGATGAATTCCCGTTCTTCCTCGGCTATGCCGACGAAACCGGTGAAGGCGCAGGCGTTGGCTGCAACATCAACTACCCGCTGCCCGCCGGCAGTGACTGGGCAGCCTGGAGCGCCGCGCTGGAAGACGCCTGCCAACGCATCGCCACCTATGACGCCGATGTGCTCGTGGTCTCCCTGGGCGTGGACACCTTCAAGGACGACCCGATCTCGCAGTTCAAGCTGGACAGCCCGGACTACCTGGAAATGGGCAAGCGCATCGCCCAGCTCGGCAAGCCCACCCTGTTCGTGATGGAGGGTGGCTACGCTGTGGAAGAAATCGGTATCAACGCAGTCAATGTGCTGGAAGGCTTCCAGCGCGCCCAGCCAGGAGCCTGATCATGGTTCGACTCAAGCGTCTGCTCGCCCCGTTCATCGCTGCCACCCTGTTCACCGGTGCCCTGCACGCTCAAGCCGAGCAGCGTACCCTGCGTGTGTTTAACTGGTTCGATTACATCACCCCGCAGACCTTGAGCGACTTCCAGAAGGACAGTGGCGTCAAGCTGATCTACGACATCTTCGACACCAACGAAGCGCTCGAGGCCAAGCTGCTCACCGGCAACTCCGGCTACGACGTGGTGGTGCCGTCCAACGTGTTCCTCGCCAAGCAGATCGAAGCCGGGGTGTTCCAGCCGCTGGACCGCAGCAAGCTGCCGAACTGGCAGCACCTGGACCCGGCGCTGATGAAGCTGATCGAAGCCAACGACCCGGGCAACAAGTTCGCCGTGCCCTACATGTACGGCACCATCCTGATCGGCTTCAACCCGGATAAGGTCAAGGCTGTGCTCGGTGACCAGGCCCCGGTCGACAGCTGGGACCTGATCTTCAAGGAAGAAAACATCGCCAAGCTGAAACAGTGCGGCGTCGCACTGCTCGACTCGCCATCGGAGATCCTGCCGCTGGCCTTGCAGCACCTGGGCCTGCCACCCAACAGCGACAAGCCGGACGACTACAAGAAGGCCGAAGCCTTGTTGCTGAAAATCCGCCCTTACATCACCTACTTCCATTCCTCGAAGTACATGGCCGACATCGCCAACGGCGATATCTGCGTGGCGGTAGGCTACAGCGGCAGCTTCTCGCAAGCTGCCAACCGCGCGAAGGATGCTAAGAATGGTGTGGTGGTGGACATGCGCCTGCCCAAGGAAGGTGCACCTATCTGGTTCGACATGCTGGCAATCCCCAAGAATGCGGCGAATCCGGAGGACGCCCATGCGTTCATCAACTACCTGCTGCGGCCTGAGGTGATCGCGCCGATCAGCGATTTTGTCGGCTACCCGAACCCGAACAAGGATGCCACCGACAAAGTCAGCCCGGCGATCCGCAACAACCCGAACCTGTACCCGACGGCGGAGGCGATGGCCAAGCTGTATACCCTCAAACCGTTGACGCGTGAGGCTGAACGGGCGCGGACACGCGCCTGGACGCGGATCAAGTCCGGTACCTGAGTCGCCTTCTTCGCGGGTAAATCGGACCGCCGCACCGCCGCTCCCACAGGTAACTCGCTAGACCTGTAGGAGCGGCGGTGCGGCGGTCCGATTCACCCGCGAAGAGGCCTCCAAACCTTGCGCAATCTCATCAGCGCCTCGGCAATCTGCCCTTCCGGCACCGCCGCAAACCCCAACACCAGCCCTGCCCGCTTATCCACAGGTACCTCGCTGTCCTCAAGCCAGTAACTGCTCAGTGGATTCACCTCCACCCCCACTGCCTCAGCCCTGGCCACCAACTCCTGCTCCCGCGCAACGTTATCCACATCCACCTTCACATGCAGCCCCGCCGCCACCTCAGGCATCGCACCGAGCCCAGGCACACCGGCAGGCCACCCTGCCTTGAGCACATTGCGCCGGCTCAGCGCCGCCTTGCGCATGCGCCGGATATGGCGCTGGAAGTGCCCTTGAGCCATGAATTCGGCCATCACGCACTGGGTACCCACTTCGGAATGTCGCACTGCCAGCGCCCGAGCCTGGCTGAACGCCTGCACCAGCGCTGGCGGCAGCACCAGATACCCCAGGCGCAGAGCCGGAAAGGCGATCTTGCCGAAGGTACCGACGTACAGCACTCGCCCCTGGCGGTCGAGCGCTGCCAGCGGGGTCAACGGTGCGCCGCTGTAGCGGTACTCGCCGTCGTAGTCATCCTCGATGATCCAGCCATCGTTGCGCTCGGCCCAGGCCAGCAAGGCCAGGCGCCGGGGCAGGCTCATGGTCACGCCGGTCGGGTACTGGTGCGCCGGAGTCACATAGGCCAGCCGACAACCCGCCAACTGCTCCAGGCGCTGGCAATCCAGGCCATCCTCGTCCACCGGCACTCCGGTCACCTTGGCGCCGGCCACGGCAAAAGCATGCCCGGCGGCTCGATAACCCGGGTTTTCCACAGCCACGCGGTCGCCCGACTGCAACAACAACTGTGCACAAAGGCTGATGGCCTGTTGCGCACCACTGGTGATCACAATTTGTTCAGCCGCGCAGGAGAGGCCGCGCGAACGGCGCAAATAGGCGGCTATCAGCTCGCGAAGTACCGGTTCACCTGCGGGGTCACCATAACCCAACTTCGCATGCGACGGATTACGCCAGAAACCCGCCTGCAGCTTGGCCCACACGTCAAACGGGAACAAATCGAATGCCGGAATCCCGACGCGAAATGCCCTTGGCGCGCCGCTTTTGGGCGGCGGTAGATGGTGTTTTTTCACACGTTCCAACGGCTCGCTGGAATGCTGGCTGCTGGATAAATCCTCAGTATCATTTAGGCAAAATGTGGATAAGTCTGTTGATAAGGCTTGGGATAAGCCTGTGGACAGTTGTGTGGATAGTTTTGGCAGGCGGCTCACATACGTGCCATCCCCTACCCGGCTTTCAATGTAGCCCTCGGCATACAACTGGTCATAGGCACGCACCACGCTGTTGCGCGACAGCGCCAGCACGCTGGCCAGGTCACGCGTGGCCGGCAACCGGGCACCACTGCTCAGGCGACCATCCAGCACCCGTGCACGCAAGGCCTCGTAGAGCTGCTGACTGAGCCCGCGACGACGATCGAGCACGATCCCGGCAGGATCGAAAGGCAGTAGGAGGGGACGCTCGCTCATGGCATTGGACCTATCAAAATAGTCATTAATGGCTCTTACCCGGAGCCAATAGCCTGCCTAGGATGGAGCCATTCAACAAGGACCCTGCGCATGTACAACAGCAAACCCCATCAGGAACATGACCTTGAGCGCTTGCACCAGCACATGCGCAACACCCGCCTGGCCGTGCTGGTCAGCCACGGTGAACAGGGCTTGCTGGCCACGCACCTGCCGGTGTTGCTCGACATCGACGAGGGCGAATTCGGCTGCGTTTATGCCCACCTGGCGCGGGCTAACCGCCAATGGCAGGACCTGGCGCAAGGCGCCGAAGCACTTCTGGTGTTCCCAGGTGCCGACGCCTACGTAAGCCCCAGCTATTACCCGAGCAAGGCCGAAAACCCCAAGGTGGTGCCGACCTGGAACTACCTTGCGGTGCATGCTTACGGCACTGCGCAAGTGATCCACGAAGCCGCACCGTTGCTGCAGATTGTCACCCGCCTGACCGATCTTCACGAACAGGGCCGCAATACACCCTGGAAAGTCGCCGACGCCCCCACCGACTACCTCGACGGCATGCTCCGCGCCATTGTCGGCATTCGTCTGCCGATTGCCCGCCTGCAAGGCGCACGCAAGCTCAGCCAGAACCGCTCGGCCGAGGATATCGCCGGCGTGCGCGATGGCCTGGCTGCGAGCCCGGATTACCTGGACAACCAACTTGCGGCGCACATGCGCCAACTCTGAAGGAAAAGCCCATGCCCAGCGTTACCCTGCGCCCCGTCAGCGCTCAAGACCACGCCGCCTGGCTCGAACTGTGGCAAGCCTACCTGCGCTTCTACCAGACCGAACTGGCAGAAGAAGTAAGCCTCAGCACCTGGCAACGCCTGCTCGACCCGAACGAACCGACCCATTCCACCCTGGCCTGGGTCGATGGCAAGGCAGTGGGCATGGTCAACTTCATCTACCATCGTTCCAACTGGAGCATCGAGAATTCCTGCTACCTGCAGGACCTCTACGTTGACGGCAGCCAGCGCGGCCTCGGTATCGGCCGCCGGCTGATCGAGCACGTCTACGCCACGGCCAAGGACGCCGGCTGCATCAAGGTGCACTGGCTGACCCACGAAACCAATGCCACCGCCATCAGCCTGTACCAACAGGTTGCCGAGCGCCCGGGCTTCATCCAATTCCGCAAAGGGTTGTAGGCCACATGACTGACGCACTGAACTGGAAACCTGCCGCAGCGCCCAAGGCCGAGCCCATCGACGGCCGCTTCATCCGCCTGGAGAAACTCGACCCGGCGCGTCACGGCGACGACCTCTGGGCCGCCCTGCAAGGGCCCGATTCCGACCCGGTGCTGTGGGACTACCTGCCCTACGGCCCCTTCACCGAGCGCGCTGCCTTCGACCGTTGGCTACAAGGCAATGCCGCCGGCCACGACCCGCTGTATTACACCGTGATAGACCGCGCCAGCGGCCAGGCCCAAGGCGTGCTCACCCTGATGTCGATCGTGCCCGACCACGGCCGAATCGAGATCGGCCACATCGCCTTCGGCGCCCCCATGCAGCGCACGCCCAAGAGCACCGAGGCCGTCTACCTGTTGGGCAAATTGAGCTTCGAGCTGGGCAACCGGAGGCTGGAGTGGAAGTGCAACAACGCCAACGCCCGCTCCAAGCGTGCGGCGGAGCGGTTCGGCTTCACGTTTGAGGGCGTGTTCCGCAAGCACCTGGTGGTCAAGGACCACAATCGCGATACGGCGTGGTATTCGATTACCGATGATGAGTGGCCGCAGATCGCGGCGGGGTTCGAGCGGTGGTTGAGTGCAGAAAATCAGTGGCCAGAGGGCCAGGCTCGAACACTTGAGGACTGCCGCCGGAGCTGAATCGTCAATGACCGATCACGGGCCGGCGGGCCTGTGATCGATCCAAGGGGTTTACCTGATCTGACTCGCGCGCCTGACTACACCCATTTGCAGACCAAATGGTTTGAATACAGCGTTCAACGACTTGAGCGTGGGATTGCCGTCTCCCTGCTCGATCTGAATGAGCGTACGCACAGAGATCTTGCACATCCGCGCAAACTGAGTCTGCTGCATCTTAGCCACCTCTACTCGCAGCCGTCGCACGGCAGCCCCTAGTTCAAGGCTACCGTCGGCAATACCTTCGCGCACGCCATCGATCATCAGCCCGCGGGTATCGATGGAAACCGTCATGCCAACCCCCACTCCGCCAGTCGGCGTTCAAGCTTGCCCAGCGCAATCGCCGGGTGATTCATCACTGCATCGGGAAGCCCAAGACTGGACAAGATATCCGGCAATGCCAATAGATGCCGGGCATCCTGCCGTAGTCGCAGGTAAGCCTCGCCCGGATCGACGAACTCAGCCAGCGCAACGCAGGCCGCCTCCCAGTCGATTTCGCCTGCTCTCTCGATCGAGGCAGGCCACTTGGTGGTTCGGGTTATCCCTTCCTGATCCAGCACCATCGGCGCAAGGTCGTAGATGGGGGCTAGACGTACCGTGTCGCGGGTTCGAAGGATAGACGTGTTGCGTCCGTGGTTATCGGCGTTGCCCAAGATCTTGTTGATCAGGTCGCGTCGCAGGTAATCCGCAATCAGGTCAGGCACCTCTTTGCCTTGGCCAGCCATCTTCCACAATCCGGCGAGCGCCTCGATTACCTCAAGGTGCCCCATCCGGCTTCCGGGCTCGGTTACCCCACACAGTGAATACACCGACTCCACGGCAAAGCGCTGTACACCCTGAGCGCAAACCTGACGATCAAAGCGTTCCATCCACAGGCTGGGCTTTCTACCCTCTTCCAGTGCCATGTGCCCGCTGGCCACCGTCTCGATACCAAGCTGCTGCAACGCCTTGTAGTAGAGGTACTCGGCCCGCAGGATGTCCTGATCATCGGCCAAGGCCTGGTTACGTGCGAACTTGATGAACCAGTGCCGACGGGATAGGTCATCCGCAAGCACTGCGTCCGGATACAGTTGGCCGCTCTGGGCTTCGGTCATCAACAGTTTTGGTGCTTCCCCCCCGGCGCCAGTCGCGCCACCAATGGCCGCGCCTTGCTCATAGGCGTACTCGAGAAAACGTTGATCGCGAGAGATGACGTCTTGCCGGGAAAACCCGATTGGGTCCACAAGGTCCAGTTGCTCGACCGACTCCTTGATGCGCAGGTTGCCAATGGGGGCCGGGGTGGAGCGCCCGAGCAAAAACAGATCCTCACCCATGCCTTGCGGTTTTTCTCGGCCGATATGCCTGAGCAGAAAACGCTTCGCAGCCCCTGCGGGCGCGATGTCGTAAAGGAATGCCGGAGCGTGCTGCAGACGATGGGAGCCGAAGTCCACCGGCAGCCTGGCGCTTGCGGCCTGGCAGAACAGGCTGTCGTAAGCATCCAGATTGGTTTTGACGTACTCGGACGTGTACCCGAATTCACAAGGACTGGAGAAGCTCTTTTCAGGATCGGCAAAAGCGATGGCAACAGCATCATGCCACTGACCTTGGTCATGGAGTTGGAGCGTGAGTCTGTACATGGTTCACCTGCATTTTATTGCATGCTGTCGAACGATTCAGGCTTCTTATCTGCAGCATAGTGCAGATATCATCCATAATCCATTCTTATTCTGCATTTTAATGCAGTTTCAGGTGGCTCAATCACCTAG
Organism: Pseudomonas sp. NPDC086566; assembly: GCF_050280885.1. NCBI lineage: Bacteria > Pseudomonadati > Pseudomonadota > Gammaproteobacteria > Pseudomonadales > Pseudomonadaceae > Pseudomonas > Pseudomonas sp. NPDC086566. Next base: position 170,669 of record NZ_JBNNWD010000002.1, on the reverse strand, counting down.
AATCTGCATTAAGATGCACAATGATCCACAAAAAAAGGGGAGCATCCGCCCCCCAGAGGTTAACCGCTTGTAGATGAAGGCTTATCTCAGCCTTCGATCTCGATCAGGATCTCACCCGGCGTCACGCGATCGCCCTTGGCCACGTGGATGGCCACGACCTTGCCGGCAATGGCCGCCTGCACTTCGGTCTCCATCTTCATCGCTTCGGTGATCAGCACGGCCTGGCCGGCCTTGACCACGTCACCTTCCTTGACCAGCACATCGACGATGTTGCCCGGCATGGTGGTGCTGACGTGGCCCGGTGCGCTGGCCTGCTTGCGTTTGCTGCTGCCGCCGCCGACAAACTCGTTGAGGGGTTCGAACACCACTTCTTCCGGCATGCCGTCGATCGACAGGTAGAAGTGACGCTTGCCTTCTGCCTTGACGCCCACGCCGGTGATGTCGACGCGGTAGGTTTCACCGTGGACGTCGATGACGAACTCGGTCGGGACCCCTTCACCGCCATGGGACGCCACGGCACCGGCCTCAGGAATCGGCAGCAGGGCTTCGGGGGTCAGGGTGCCGGCTTCACGTTCTTCCAGGAACTTGCGACCAATGTCCGGGAACATGGCGTAGGTCAGCACGTCTTCTTCGCAACGGGCCAAGGCACCGATATCGCTGCGCAGCTTGGCCATCTCTGGCTTGAGCAGGTCGGCCGGGCGCACATCGATGATTTCTTCGTTACCGATGGCCTGACGGCGCAGTTGCTCGTTGATCACGCCCGGTGCCTTGCCATAACCGCCTTGCAGGTACAACTTCACCTCGTTGGTGATGGTCTTGTAGCGCTCACCGGCCAGCACGTTGAAGAACGCCTGGGTACCGACGATCTGCGAGGTCGGCGTTACCAGAGGCGGGTAGCCAAGGTCTTCCCGTACACGCGGGATCTCTGCCAGCACTTCGTTCATGCGGCTGAGCGCGCCCTGCTCCTTGAGCTGGTTGGCCAGGTTGGAAATCATCCCGCCCGGCACCTGGTTGACCTGCACGCGGGTATCCACGGCGGTGAACTCGCTCTCGAACTGATGGTATTTCTTGCGCACGGCGTAGAAGTACAGGCCGATTTCCTGCAACAGCTCCAGGTCCAGGCCGGTGTCGAACTCGCTGCCCTTGAGCGCGGCGACCATCGACTCGGTGCCTGGGTGGCTGGTGCCCCAGGCAAAGCTGGAGATCGCGGTATCGATGTGATCGGCACCGTTTTCCACGGCCTTGAGCTGGCACATGGCGGCCAGGCCGGCGGTGTCGTGGGAATGGATGAACACCGGCAGCGACTGCTCGGCCTTCAGCGCCCTGACCAGTTCACCGGTGGCGAACGGTGTCAGCAGGCCGGCCATGTCCTTGATCGCAACCGAGTCGCAACCCATGGCTTCCATCTGCTTGGCCTGGGTGACGAAGGCGTCGATGGTGTGCACAGGGCTGACGGTGTAGGCGATGGTGCCCTGGGCGTGCTTGCCGGCAGCCTTCACCGCTTCGATGGCTACGCGCAGGTTACGCACGTCGTTCATGGCGTCGAAGATGCGGAATACGTCGATGCCGTTGACCGCAGCCTTGGCGACGAAGGCCTTGACCACATCGTCGCTGTAGTGGCGGTAGCCCAGCAGGTTCTGGCCGCGCAGGAGCATTTGCAGGCGAGTGTTGGGCAGGGCCGCACGCAGTTTGCGCAGGCGCTCCCACGGGTCTTCCTTGAGGAAGCGCACGCAGGCGTCGAAGGTGGCGCCACCCCAGACTTCCAGCGACCAGTAGCCGACCTTGTCGAGCTTGTCACAGATCGGCAGCATGTCTTCGGTACGCATACGGGTAGCCAGCAGAGACTGGTGGGCGTCGCGCAGGATCGTGTCGGTTACGTGAATTTTCTTGGACATTATGGGGATTCCTCACAGGCCTGCGTGGGCGGCGATGGCGGCGGCGATGGCCAGGGCCAGCTCTTCGGGTTTGCGCTTGATCGAGTAGTTGGTCAGTTCCGGGTGGCTTTCAACGAAGCTGGTATTGAACTGGCCGCTACGGAATTCCGGATTGCGCAGGATTTCCTGGTAATACGCGGCAGTGGTCTTCACCCCCTGCACGCGCATGTCATCCAGGGCCCGCAGGCCGCGGTCCATGGCTTCTTCCCAGGTCAACGCCCAGACCACCAGCTTCAGGCACATGGAGTCGTAGAACGGCGGAATGGTATAGCCGGTGTAGATCGCCGTGTCGGTGCGCACGCCCGGGCCGCCGGGGGCGTAGTAACGGGTGATCTTGCCGAAGCTGGGCAGGAAGTTGTTCTTCGGGTCTTCGGCGTTGATGCGGAACTGCAACGCGTAGCCACGGTGCTGGATGTCTTCCTGTTTCACCGACAGCGGCAGGCCCGAAGCGATGCGGATCTGCTCGCGGACAATGTCGATACCGGTGATTTCCTCGGTGATGGTGTGCTCCACCTGCACCCGGGTGTTCATCTCCATGAAGTACACCTCGCCATCGGCGAGCAGGAACTCCACGGTACCGGCGTTCTCGTAGTTCACCGCCTTGGCCGCACGCACCGCCAGGTCGCCGATGTACGCGCGCTGCTCAGGGGTGAGCTGTGGGCTCGGGGCGATTTCGATGAGCTTCTGGTTGCGGCGCTGGATCGAGCAGTCACGCTCGAACAGGTGCACGACGTTGCCGAAGCTGTCGCCGAGGATCTGCGCCTCGATGTGCTTGGGGTTGACGATGCACTTTTCCAGGAACACTTCAGCCGAGCCAAAGGCCTTGGTGGCTTCGGAAATCACCCGTGGGAAATTCTGTTCCAGCTCTTCACGGCTGTTGCAGCGGCGGATACCACGGCCGCCACCACCGGACGTGGCCTTGAGCATCACCGGGTAACCGATACGGTCTCCTTCGCTCAGGGCTTCATGAATATCGGCGACATTGCCTTCGGTGCCGGGGGTGACCGGCACACCGGCCTGGATCATGGTGCGACGCGCTTCGGTCTTGTCGCCCATGCGGCGGATGACGTCGGCGGCCGGGCCGATGAACTTGATCCCGCGCTCGGCGCAGATCTCTGCCAGTTCGGCGTTTTCCGAAAGGAAACCGTAACCCGGGTGCAGGGCATCACAGCCGGTTTCCACAGCAAGGTTGACCAGCTTGCGCGGGTTCAGGTAGCCGGCCAGTGGCTCGGCACCGATGCTGTAGGCCTCGTCGGCGCGCTTGACGTGCAAGGCGTGGCGGTCGGCGTCGGAATAGATCGCGACAGAGCGAATGCCCATCTCGGCGCAGGCACGCACGATCCGAACTGCGATTTCACCCCGGTTGGCGATCAGGATTTTTTTTATCACTGGAGTCTTCCCAAAGCCGTAGGAACAGACGATCCGGTTGTACCGGTCGGCGCGTGACCATAGGTTGCTGGCCAGTCGCACATTCACCCTAGCGCCGAAGGTTGATAAACAAAAATCAATATTTGTTAGGGGCTGTATTAGCAAAAGCTTATAGTTCGGTAACAAGGTATTGCCGAAGAGCTTATAAAAATGCGTAAGTCCTTGATGCGTATGACATTGCGCCAACTGCAGATCTTCAACGAGGTGTGCGATTTACGCTCGTACAGCCGTGCGGCAGAAGAGATGGCCCTGACGCAACCAGCCGTTAGTCTACAGATCCGGCAACTCGAAGAGCTGATCGGCCAACCCTTGTTCGAGTACGTCGGCAAGAAGCTCTACCTGACTGAAGCCGCCGAAGCTTTGCAGCGGGCCAGCCGCGATATCTTCGGGCGCCTGGAAAGCCTCGACATGCAGCTATCGGACATGCAGGGCTCACTGCAGGGGCAGCTGAAACTGGCGATCGAGTCCAGTGCCAAGTACTTCGTGCCACACCTGTTCGCCGCCTTCAAGCAGCGTCACCCGGAGGTCAACCTCACCCTCACGGTGGTCAACCGTGCCCAGGCGATCCGTCGCCTTTCCGACAACCGCGACGATCTAATCATCATGTCGATGGTGCCGCAGGACATGGGGCTGGAGTTTCTGCCGTTTCTCAATAACCCGATCATTGCCGTGGCCCCGCCGGAACACCCGTTGTGCAAACTCGAACACCTGCGCCTGCAAGACCTGGAGCCTCATACGCTGCTGGTCCGCGAACAGGGTTCGGGGACCCGCAAGGCTTGCGAGGAGTACTTCAAGGACAAGCGCGTGCACTTCACCCAGACGCTGGAAGTCGCCTCGGCCGATGCCCAGCGCGAATGCGTAATCGCCGGCCTGGGCATTGCCCTGTTGACCCGCCATGCCGTCAACCTGGAGCTGGCTACGGGGGTACTCAGGGAGCTGCCGGTGGAGGAGTTGCCGCTGTACCGCAGCTGGTGCGTGGTGCAGGCCAAGGCCAAGCGACAGTCGCCGGTGGCCTTGGCGTTTCTGGCGTTCATCCGTAGCGAACGTGCACTGATCAGCGCACTGGTTGAGCGTTTTTCGGGAAAGTTGCCGCCGAAGCCTGCCACACCGTGAGCGCTTGCAGCTCGGGGTAGTCGGCGAGATCGCGTAGCAGTTGACGTTGGTCGCAATAGCTCTCGATCGCGCGGCGGTATTCCATGCGGCGCTGATCCTTTTCCTGCTGCTTGCGAGCCTTGGCGCTGGGTTGGTAGGTACCGTCGAAGTCACGAGCCATTGCCTGTCTCCCAGTTAGGATGCGGGAGTTTCAGACTGGCTTTGGGGCTTTACGGTTTGGCTGTGAAACGGTGACAAAACCGTGAAATCTGCTTTGTCTGTACTGGCCTCTTCGCGGGTTTACCCGCGAAGAGGCCAGCGATCAGTCGTCGGTAGCCTTGATCGACTTGGGCGACAACCGCAGGCTGCGCAAGCTGCGCTTCACGCTCTTGAGATGATTGACCAAGCTTGGCCCACGGGCCATCGCCACGCCCATGGCCAGCACGTCGATCACCACCAGGTGAGCGATACGCGAGGTCAGCGGGGTATAGATTTCGGTATCTTCATGAACATCGATCGCCAGGTTGACCGTCGACAGCTCCGCCAGGGGCGTCGCGCTTGGGCACAACGTGATCAGGTTGGCACCACTTTCCCGCACCAGATTGGCGGTGATCAGCAGGTCCTTGGAACGCCCCGACTGGGAAATGCACACCGCCACGTCACCCGGTTTCAACGTCACCGCCGACATGGCCTGCATGTGCGGGTCGGAGTAGGCCGCGGCGCTGAGCAGCAGGCGGAAGAACTTGTGCTGGGCGTCGGCGGCTACTGCGCCGGACGCACCAAAGCCATAGAACTCCACGCGTTGCGCCTGAGCCATGGCACTCACTGCCTGCTGCAAGGCCTGTGGGTCCAGGTGCTCGCGTACTTCCATCAGCGTGTGCAGGGTGGTGTCGAAGATCTTCAGGCTGTAATCGGCAACCGAGTCGTCTTCATGAATCGCGAACTGGCCGAAACTGGCGCCCGCCGCCAGGCTCTGCGCCAGCTTGAGCTTGAGATCCTGAAAGCCCGAACAACCGATCGCCCGGCAGAAGCGCACGATGGTCGGCTCGCTGATACCCACGCTGTGCGCCAGGTCGGCCATGGAGCTGTGCATTACGGCAGCCGGGTCGAGCAGCACGTGGTCGGCCACTTTGAGTTCCGATTTGCGCAGCAGGTGGCGCGATTGGGCGATATGTTGCAACAGATTCACGGGCTGGACTCGGTTATGATCGGCTGGCCGGGATGTAGCTTTCTTGTAGTTATACTACATGGAGGCCAACCCGCCCAGTTAAACGAACGTGGAGAGTGGTGGTTTGACTATTCCTTGCGACATTCTGGTGTTCGGTGGCACCGGTGACCTGGCCCTGCACAAACTGCTGCCGGCGCTATATCACCTGTATCGCGAGGCACGGCTGAACAACGCGGTGCGCATCATCGCCCTCGCCCGCCGCCACATAACCCGTAATGAGTACCTCAAGCTCGCTGAACGCCATTGCCGGGCGCAAATCGCCCGCCACGATTTCGACGAGGATGTGTGGCAACGCTTCTCCGCCCGCCTCGACTACTTCCCCATGGATGCGGCGCAAAGCGCTGATTTCGGCCGCCTGGCCCGCTACCTCGGCGAGCCTGGAGGGCTGACCCGCATCTACTACCTGGCCACTGCACCCAACCTGTTCGTCCCCATCGCGAACCACCTGCGGGTTGCCGGGCTGGCCGACAGCGAAGCGCGCATCGTGCTGGAGAAACCGATCGGCCACTCACTGGCCTCGGCCACCGCCATCAACGAAGCGATCGGCGCGGTATTCGATGAATCGCAGGTGTTTCGCATCGACCACTACCTGGGCAAGGAAACCGTGCAGAACCTGATGGCCCTGCGCTTCGCCAATGCCTTGCTGGAGCCGGTGTGGCGCAACGGCCAGGTCGACCATGTGCAGATCAGCGTCTGCGAAACCCTCGGTGTGGAAAACCGCGGCGGTTACTACGACCGCGCCGGGGCGACCCGCGACATGCTGCAGAATCACCTGCTGCAGCTGCTGTGCCTGGTGGCCATGGAGCCGCCGGCGCAGTTCGAGGCCGAAGCCGTCCGCGACGAGAAAGTGAAGATCCTGCGCGCGCTCAAGCCCATCACCGGCCAGGACGTGCAGGACAAGACCGTGCGCGGCCAGTACGGTGCCGGTCATATCGGCGGCCAGGAAGTACCGGCCTACTATTTCGAGAAAGACGTCGACAATGACACCGACACCGAGACCTTCGTCGCCGTGCACGCACACATCGACAACTGGCGCTGGGCTGGCGTGCCCTTCTACCTGCGGACCGGCAAGCGCATGGCGCGGCGTTCGTCGCAGATCGTCATTCAGTTCAAACCGGTGCCCCACGAGCTGTTCATTGGTGGCCAGGTCAATCAGCTGCTGATCCAGCTGCAGCCGGAGGAACGCATCAGCCTGCGGATGATGACCAAAAGCCCCGGCAAGGGCATGCGCCTGGAACCGGTCGACCTGGACCTGAACCTGGCCCAGATATTTGGCCAGACGCGCCGTTGGGACGCCTACGAACGGTTGTTGCTGGACATCCTGGAGGGCGATTCGACCTTGTTCATGCGCCGCGACGAAGTGGAGGCCGCCTGGGCCTGGATCGACCCGATCATCAAAGGTTGGGAAGAGCACTTCCAGGCGCCTCGCCATTATGCTGCCGGCAGCAATGGGCCGGAACAGGCCAACAGCCTGCTGGCCAGGCATGGCAGGCACTGGCATGGCTGATGGTGCGCTCAGTGCCCCCAGGGACGGGCAATCATCTCCCTGAACTCAGGCTCCGGGATGGGCCTGCTGATCAGGTAGCCCTGGGCCTCATCACACCCCTGCTCACGCAGGAAAGCCAACTGTTCCGCCGTTTCCACCCCTTCTGCCACGACCTTCAGGCCCAGGCTTCTGGACAGGGTGATGATCGCTCGGGTTATGGCGGCATCCTGGCTGCCCTCGGACAGGCCACGGATGAATGCCTGGTCGATCTTCACGTAGTCCACCGGCAGGCGCTTGAGGTAACTCAGTGATGAATAGCCGGTGCCAAAATCGTCGATGGCCAGCTTCACGCCCAGTGCACGCAGTTGCCCGAAGGTCGAGATGATATGCTCGACGCTGTCCAGCAGCTGGCTTTCGGTAAGCTCCAGCTCCAGCTGATGCGGCGCCAGCCCGGTTTCTTCAAGCACTTGACGCACCAGACTGACAAGCTTGCCCTGACGCAGCTGATAGACCGACAGGTTGACCGAAACCCGCACCTCCAGCCCCTCCCCAAGCCACTCGCGAGCTTGCCTGCAGGCATGGCGGAGCACGAGTTCTCCGATCGGAGCAATCAGACCGGTTTCTTCCGCCAAGCCGATGAATTCAGCTGGCGGCACCATGCCCCGCTGCGGATGCGGCCAGCGCACCAGTGCCTCGGCAGCATGCAGGCGGCCGCTACGCAGGCAAAGTTTGGGCTGGTAATAGACCATCAGTTGTTCTTCATCGATGGCCTTGCGCAATTGGGTCTCCAGTTGCAGGCGCTCGAGGGTACTGGCACGCAGGCTCTCGGTATAGAACTGGAAGTTGTCGCCGCCCAGATGCTTGGCATGCTGCTTGGCCATGTCTGCCTGGCTGATCAGCGAATCAGCATCGAGCGTGGCATCGGACAGTACACTGATACCCACCGAAGCGCTGACCACGACCTCATGCCCATCGAGCCGCTGCGGCTTGCGCAACTTGTTCAGCAACCGCGTGGTTACTCGCACCAGGCTCGACAGGTTGCTGTAACCATCGAACAGCACGGCAAACTCATCGCCAGACAGCCGCGCCACGGTATCCGCCTCGGGAACGGTGCTGACAATGCGCCGGGCAATCTTGTGAATCAGCTGATCGGCCAGTTCATGCCCCAGGCTTTCGTTGAGCAGCTTGAAACGATCCAGATCGATATGCAGCAGGGCAAGGCTGCGGCCGTTGCTGCGTACCCGTTGCGCGGCTTCCTGCAGGCGCAGCCGGAACAATGAGCGGTTGGCCAGCCCGCTCAGTTCATCGTAGTGCGCCAGATAGCGCAGGCGCTCTTCGGATGCCCGACGCGCCGACAGGTCGGTAAAGAAGCCGACCACCTGGCTCAAGTGGCCCTGTGGGTCGCGCACCGCCGTCAGCTGCAAGCGTTGCGGGTGCAGCTCGCCGTGCTTGCGCGCCTCTACCAGTTCACCCTCCCAGCCGCCTTGCTGCGCCAGCGCCGACTCGATGGCCTGGCTGTGCCGGCGCGCATCGCTGTGGCATGGCAGGTCGAACAGCTCGCGCGCCAGTAGCTCGGAGCGGTGGTAACCGGTCATCTGGGAGTAAGCCTGATTCACTGCCAGCACCACGAAATCGGCACTGAGAATCGCCACGCCCTCGTTGCAGGCTTCAAACACCGTGGCGGCAAGGCGCTGCTGCTCTTCGAGCACCTTCTGTGCCGAGACCCGTTGCAGGTCCTGGTTCAACGCCTGATTCTGAAACCGCCGCAGCAAGCTTCGGTCGAGCAGGCGGTTGACCTGCCAGGCTACCACCAGCAGCGCCGCGAGCAGGATCAGCCCGAACCAGCCCCAACCACGCTGCTGTCCGGCGCCGAAACAGAACAGGAACAGGATGGGCGGCAACAGGCAGGGCAAGGCAAAGCTGAGAAAGGCCGGCAAGCTCACTGCATAGGCAATGCTCGCACTCAAGGTGGCCATCCCCAGCAGCCCGAACACCCAGGCCTGCTGCACGAAGTTGTGGTCCGGCACCAGCGCTATCGCGGCACACGCCAGGGTCAAGCCACTGAACGCCGAGCCGAGCAAGAACATGCGCCGCCAGCCGGGGTTGGCCTGGCGTTGCGCCGTGGCTGCATCGAATGCCGCAACCTGGATCACTCGAAGGGCCACCAGCGCCAGCAGCCATACCAGCCAGACGCCCACCAGCAGATAGCGCCCAGGGCTCCACACCAGCCAGGCGCACAGCAAACCGGTCAGCAGCATGAACAACGTGGGCAACAGTGAGCCCTGATACAACAGGCGAGTTCGCTCAACGGACAGCTGAGTGGCGAACTGCCTGCGCACGTTCCTTGTCATCTCCAGCGATACTCCAATCGCCGTGCAGTCCTGAGTCATAGCGCGGGTTCTTGTACTGTTCTTGTTATGGTTGGCGTTGAACGAGCTGCGATCTTACACAAACGGCAGATCTGGCCAAACTGCTCCGTGGCATCATTCACAAGGTCGTACCGGGCAAGCACTGGCCTGGCTGAAATGTAGTGGATGCAGAACCCGATGAGCGACAGGGCGAGAGGTGAATATTTATACAGTAGACGTTTGCCCCTTTACCGGCCTGCCCCTAGAATGGCCGGATGCACACAGATGACCTCTCCCTCCTGCTGAACTCCCTCAACGATGCCCAGCGCCAGGCCGTCGCCGCCACGCTTGGGCGTCAGCTGGTGCTTGCTGGCGCCGGTTCCGGTAAAACCCGCGTGCTGGTGCACCGCATCGCCTGGCTGATCCAGGTCGAGCAGGCCTCGCCGCACTCGATCCTGTCGGTGACCTTCACCAACAAGGCTGCCGCCGAAATGCGCCAGCGGATCGAGCAATTGCTGGGTATCAACCCGGCCGGCATGTGGGTGGGCACCTTCCACGGCCTGGCGCACCGCTTGCTGCGGGCGCACTGGCAGGAAGCACGCCTGGTGCAGAACTTCCAGATCCTCGACAGCGATGATCAGCAGCGGCTGATCAAGCGCGTCATGCGTGAACTCGGCCTGGACGAGCAAAAATGGCCGGCCCGCCAGGCCCAGTGGTTCATCAATGGGCAGAAGGACGAGGGCCTGCGCCCACAGCATATCCAGGCCAGCGGCGACTTGTTCCTGCAGACCATGCGGGATGTATACAGTGCCTACGAACAGGCCTGTGAGCGCGCCGGGGTCATCGACTTCTCCGAATTGCTGCTGCGCGCCCTCGACCTGTGGCGCGACCACCCAGGCTTGCTGGAGCATTACCAGCGGCGCTTCCGCCACCTGCTGGTGGACGAATTCCAGGACACCAACGCCGTGCAGTACGCCTGGCTGCGCCTGCTGGCAGGCAAGAACGGTGGCAGCCTGATGGCGGTGGGCGACGACGACCAGTCGATCTATGGCTGGCGCGGCGCCAAGATCGAGAACATTCACCAGTACACCGCCGACTTTCCTGACGCCGAGATGATCCGTCTGGAGCAGAACTACCGCTCCACTGGCGGCATCCTCAAGGCTGCCAACGCGCTGATCGCCAACAACAGCGGGCGCCTGGGCAAGGAGCTGTGGACCGACATGGGCGAAGGCGAGCCGCTGACGCTCTACGCCGCCTACAACGAACACGATGAAGCGCGCTATGTGGTCGAGACCATCGAGAGCCTGATCAAGCAAGGCAACGCGCGCAGCGATATCGCCATCCTGTATCGCTCCAACGCCCAGTCGCGGGTGCTGGAAGAAGCCCTGCTGCGCGAACGCATCCCCTACCGCATCTACGGTGGCCAACGCTTCTTCGAACGTGCCGAAATCAAGAATGCGATGGCCTACCTGCGCCTGATCGAAGGCCGCGGCAACGATGCGGCACTGGAGCGGGTGATCAACGTGCCGCCCCGTGGCATTGGCGAGAAAACCGTCGAAGCCATCCGCGAACATGCCCGCCACAGCCAGCTGTCCATGTGGGAAGCCATGTGCCAGCTGTTGGCCGCCAAGGCGCTGAAAGGCCGCGCCGCTTCTGCGCTGGGAGCCTTTATCGAGCTGATCGAGGGCCTGGCCAGCAGGGTCGCGGACATGCCGCTGCACACCATGACCCAGACGGCCATCGAGCAATCCGGCCTGATCATCTATCACCAGGAAGAAAAGGGTGAAAAGGGCCAGGCACGGGTAGAAAACCTTGAAGAATTGGTCAGCGCCGCGCGTAACTTCGAACCCAGCGAAGACGACGCCGACCTGTCGCCGCTGTCGGCCTTCCTTGGCCATGCCTCACTGGAGGCCGGCGATGCCCAGGCGGACGAGCACGAAGACAGCATCCAGTTGATGACGCTGCATAGTGCCAAGGGCCTGGAGTTCCCGTACGTGTTCCTGGTGGGCATGGAAGAAGGCCTGTTCCCTCACAAGATGAGCCTGGAGGAACCCGGCCGCCTGGAAGAGGAACGCCGCCTGGCCTACGTGGGCATTACCCGCGCCATGCGCCAGCTGATCATGACCTATGCCGAGACTCGCCGTCTTTATGGCAGCGAAACCTACAACAAGGTGTCTCGTTTCGTACGCGAGATTCCGAGCGGCCTCGTTCAGGAAGTTCGCCTTTCCAACAGCGTCAGCAGGCCGTTCGGCGGCTCGACGAGCACCAGCAGCAGCCTTTTCGCCAATGCGGCCATTCCACAGACCGCCTTCAGCCTGGGCCAGCGCGTGCAGCACTCGGTGTTTGGCGAAGGGGTGATCCTCAATTTCGAGGGTTCCGGTGCCCAGGCGCGCGTGCAGGTAAACTTTGCCGAAGGCAGCAAATGGCTCATGCTGGGGTACGCCAAGCTCGAGGCCATCTAAACGCCTCGTAACACTCCAGGCAAAAGCTGGAAACATCTTGTCGCTGGTCATGTGCACAGGAACCTGTGCACCATGACGCGCGTGCAATCCACAACAGGGGAAATCCCATTTATGCAACGTTTTCTTAGCATCGTACTGGCGCTTTGCGTCGGCCTGACGCTGAGCCTGGACGCCAACGCCAAGCGTTTTGGCGGCGGCAAGAGCTCGGGCGCCGCACCTATCCACCAGACCCGCCAGGCTACGCCAACCACGCCTGCTGCCGCGCCGACCGCGCCAGGCCGCGCCCCGGCCGCCGCCAGCGGTGCTTCGCGCTGGCTGGGCCCACTTGCCGGCCTCGCCGCCGGTGGCCTGCTGGCGTCCATGTTCATGGGTGACGGCTTCCAGGGCCTGCAGATCATGGACTTCCTGATCATGGGCCTGATCGCCTTCCTGGTGTTCCGCTTCATTGCCGCACGCCGTCGCCAGCAGCAGCCGCACATGGCCGCTCCGGGCCACGCGCCGTTCCAGCGTGAAGCCCACGGCCAGCAACCTGCCCAACCGTCGATCTTCGGGGGTTCGGCCGCCCCTGCCGCCGCAGCCGCTCCGGTGATCAACGCACCGGCCTGGTTCAACGAGCAGAGCTTCCTGGCCGCAGCCCGCAGCCACTTCCAGTCGCTGCAGCAGCACTGGGATGCCAACGAGATGGACAAGATCGCCGAGTTCGTCACCCCGCAGATGCTTGAATTCCTCAAGCGCGAGCGCGCCGACCTGGGCGATGGCTTCCAGTCCACCTACATCGATGACCTCGATGTGCAGCTGGACGGTGTCGATGATCGCGCCGACCGCACCGACGCCACGCTGACCTTCCGTGGCGTGTCGAAGACCTCGCGCTTCGACCAGGGCGAAGCCTTCAACGAAAGCTGGCACATGGTTCGCGCCCATGGCGACAACCAGCCTTGGCTGGTCGCCGGTATTCGTCAAAACGGTTAACCGCCGCACGTTGCACAAAAAACCCCGGGCCTGTCCCGGGGTTTTTGCTTTTGCCAGAGCGGACTACTAGGGTATAACGCGCAGCGTTGTCATCAAGGTCAGAGGATGTAAACCGTGGAAGAAGTGATTGAACAACTCCGTGAAGCCAATGAACCCGTGCCGGTGCCGCTGGAGCTTCCCGACGAAGACCAATTGGTCGAGATCGAGGAGCAGCTGTTCATCAACATTCCGTTCGTATTCAAGGAGTTTCTGCTGACGGTCAGCGACGTCGTGTACGGCTCGCTGGAGCCGGTGACCTGCACCGACCCGCATTCGCACACCTACCTGCCTGACGTCGCTGCCAACGCCTGGGACGCCGGCGTGCCGCGTGACCTGATCCCGCTGTGCCAGGATGGCGACAATTACTACTGCGTCGAGGAAGATGGCACCGTGGTGCTGTGGGATGGCGACGAAGAAGCCGTTGCCGAGGAAAGCTGGGAATCGGTGTGGCACTGGGCACGGGATGTATGGCTGGAGAGCTGACGATTCGACGCTGAACGCCAGGGCCGCTTTGCGGCCCGTTTGCGACACCTGGGCGCCTCTGCCCAGGCATGCCCTCAGTGCGAATGATCGCGGCTGTTCTCCAGCGTTTCCAGCAAGGCGATCTGCATCCGCGAATGCACGCGGATGAACCAGCGCCACAACAACGACACCACCACCGCCGCTACCACCGCGATCACCAGCAACAGCTCACTGGTCGGCAGAATGCTCGCCGACAACGCCGACAGCAGCAGGAAGATCACCAGCAGCGACAGCAGCGGAATCACCTCGGCAACCACACGACGCACGCGCTGGGTGTGCCGCCCGGCCATTTCCGGTTTCACTCCCATCTCTGCCAAGAGCATCGACAATGCCTTGAGCTTGCGATACGCAGCAATCAGGAACGGCAGCGACAGCAGTAACGCCGCACCCCAGATCAACGCCTTCTGTTGGCTGACATCCGTGACCCATTCGTTCAACCAATTGCCGATGCGCCCGGCGAAATAGCCACCGCTGAAGAAGATCGCGATCACCAGCGCCAGGTTGACGCCCACCTGCAGCAGAATGCGCCGGATCATCGCCGCCAGCATGGCGCTTTCACCTTGCGGCTGAATGTTGCGCAACCATTCCCCATACAATGACAGGACCCGCGCCAGGCGCCTCGGCACGACTTTGCCAAGCTTCAGCGACAGCGGGTCGGCGGCGCGAATCAGGTAAGGCGTCAGCAGCGTGGTGATGGCAGAAACCGCCACCGCCACCGGGTACAGGAAGTCGCTGGTGACCTGCAGGGTCATGCCCAGTGCCGCGATGATGAAGGAGAATTCGCCAATCTGCGAAAGGCCCATGCCGACCCGTAGCGAAGTACGGCCATCGTTACCGGCGATGAATGCGCCCATCCCGCAAGACAGCATCTTGCCCAGTACCACCGCCAGGGTGATCACCACGATCGGCCAGGCATAGTCGACAAGCACCTTGGGGTCGATCATCAGGCCAATGGCGACAAAGAAAATTGCGCTGAACAGGTCGCGAACGGGCTCGATCAGGCGTTCGATCTTCAGCAACTGGCGTGACTCGGCCATGATCGCACCGATCAGGAAGGCCCCCAGCACCATGCTGTATTCCAGCTTGACCACCAGCAGGCAAAAACCAAAGCACAGGCCAAGCACTGTGATCAGCAACATCTCGTTGCTTTCGAACTTCGCCACGTAGGCCAGTAGTCGCGGCACCAGAAGGATGCCGATGACCAGTGCGACGATCATGAACAACGACAGCTTGCCGACCGTCGAGAACACTTCGCCGGAGCTGACTGTGCCGCTGACGGCAATGCCGGACAGCAAGGCGATGATGCCGATACCGAGGATGTCCTCGACGATCAGCACGCCAAATATCAGCTGGGCGAAGCGCTCGTTCTTCATCTTTAGGTCGTTGAGGGCCTTGACGATGATGGTGGTCGAGGAAATCGCCAGGATCGCGCCCAGGAACAGCGAGTCCATGGTGTTCCAGCCGAACCAGCGACCGATCTCGAAACCGATCCAGATCATCAGGACGATTTCCAGGAACGCCGCGATGAAGGCCGTGGCGCCGACCTTGAAGAGCTTGCGCAGGCTGAACTCCAGGCCCAGGCAGAACATCAGGAAAATGACCCCCAGCTCGGCCAGGGTCTTGATCGTGTCTTCATCGTGGATCAGGCCGAACGGCGGCGTGTGCGGGCCGATGATGAAGCCGGCGACGATGTAGCCCAGCACCACGGGCTGCTTGAGGCGATGAAAGAGAATCGTCACCACACCGGCGACCAGCATGATAACTGCCAGGTCCTGGATGAAGCTGATGGCATGCATGGCGCGATACTCCTTGTCGACTTTGTGGACACCTGGGCAGACCGCTCCTCTGCCAAGGCACAGCCGGGCGAGCAGCAAGTACATACTGTATTGAATGCAAGAACGCCCACGTTGCGTGGGCGCAGTCAGGTTAACATCGCACCCTGCCGCAAAAAGGCGGTGCAATATGTAGAAACAGATCGGCCGATCAGCCGCCTCTGATGACGTAATTGGCGTGACCATGGAGCGTCCGGCAACGTCCCGTAAGTCAGGAAGGCAAACCTTCTAGAGGGGAAACCAGAAGTGTCAGCAGATACCCGCCCCGATTCAGCGCAACCTCACCGTGAGCACACTATGGAACCTGGAAACGCCCAGCTGAGCATGACCGTCCTGATGACCCCGGACATGGCCAACTTTTCTGGCAACGTACACGGCGGCACATTGCTCAAGTATCTCGACGAAGTGGCCTATGCCTGTGCCAGTCGCTATGCCGGCAGCTATGTGGTGACCCTGTCGGTCGACCAGGTGATCTTCCGCGAGCCGGTACACGTCGGCGAGCTGGTGACATTCCTCGCCTCGGTCAACTACACCGGCAACACGTCGATGGAAGTGGGGATCAAGGTGGTCACCGAGAACATCCGCGAGCGCTCGGTACGTCATTCCAACAGCTGCTTCTTCACCATGGTCGCGGTCGATGACAACCGTCGCCCGGTACCCGTGCCGCCCCGCCAGCCACACTCCAGCGAAGAGAAGCGCCGTTTCCTGCAGGGCCAGCAGCGCCGGCAGATCCGCCAGGAACTGGAAAAGCGCTACCAGGACTTGAAAACCGACTCGATCTAGATTGCCAGGCGCTGCGCCTCGAAGCGCACGCGCGGATGAGCGATGCGATCCTGGGCCCGCACCAGCTGCAATTCATAGCTGGCGCAGGCCTGGGTTTCCAACAGCACCTCGTGCACGGCCGCAGCAGTGAACTCAAAGGCCTGCTGCCAGCTGCCGCCCAACAGCACGCGGGCCAGGAACAACCCCGAGGTCAGGTCGCCTACGCCAACCGGTTGCCGAGGGAACGCCAGCAGAGGGCGACGCAGGTGCCAGCTTGCTTCGCGGGTCACCAGCAACATCTCGAACATATCTTCAGCCCGCCCCGGATACGACAGGTGCTTGACCAGCAGCACCTGCGGGCCACGTTCGAGCAGGCTGCGCGCCATGCTCACGCAGTCCTCGAGCGATTGCGCCCGACGGCCGCAGAAGCTGTCCAGTTCCAGCTGATTGGGGCACAGGATATCCGCCTTGGCCGCGGCTTCATCGAGCAGGAATTCGCTGACTTCTAGCGGAACGATACAGCCCTTCTCCGCATGGCCCATGACTGGATCACACAGGTACAGCGCCTTCGGATTTACAGCCTTGATGCGTTCGACCCCTGCCAGGATCGCCCGGCCCTGCTCGGCGCTGCCCAGATAGCCGGACAGCACGGCGTCGCAGTGGCCCAGTTCGCCGATGTTGGAAATACCTTCCACCAACGCAGGAATTTGCGCAGGAGCGAGCACTTCGCCCGCCCACTGGCCATACTGAGTGTGATTGGAGAACTGTACGGTATTGAGGGGCCAGACATTGACCCCGATACGCTGCATGGGGAACACCGCAGCGCTGTTGCCGGCGTGGCCGAATACCACGTGGGACTGAATGGCGAGCAGGTGCGGGGTACGTTTCATGCGGGAGGATTCCAAAGCTGTTTCAAGGATTGTGCAGCGCGCAGTATGGACTCGATTGCCACCTGTACGACAGGCCAGGGACGCAGTTAAGCTGGTTCGACCTGTTTGGAGCATACGTAAATGTTGACCCTGGAGAATCTCTTCGTCCTGATGTTGCTGGCCACGGCAGGCGCTTGGTTATGGCACAACCATGGGCTGCGCGAGAAGGCCCTGGAGCGGGTCAAACAGCATTGCGCAAAGCTCGACCTGGAGCTGCTGGATGACGCCGTTGCGCTCAAACGCATCGCGTTCATCCGCGATGCAAACGGCAAGAAGCGCCTGGCCCGCGTCTATGCCTTTGAGTTCACCGTGACCGGTGAACAGCGCCACCCTGGCACCGTGACCCAGTTCGGCGCCCACAGCGCGCAGATCGAACTGGCCCCCTACCCGTTCGAGATCAAGACACCGCCACGGACTGACAATGTGATCGAGATGCAGCAGTGGCGTCAGGAGCACAATCGCTGGCGTAACTGAAAGCAAGAACCCGCTCCCACTGGGTAGGTGATTGCTTTCACACCAGGCATTCAGCCAGCGCCAGCTTTAGTGGATGTTCTGGTTGCACCTGTTCGAAGATCAGCTCGATGCGCGAGTCCTTGCGCCATTCGCTTGGCAGCCACTGCGGCAACTCACCGTCCAGCCCATTGAATGACTGCCATCCGTCCGCGCTGTGGATAACGCCCTTGGCTCGCCGCCACGGCCAGGCCGAAAGAAACGCCTGCAACCGTTGTGGTTCGAATCGCTGGCTGGGGTGCCAGCGCCAGCCGATGCTCCACCCTCCTTCTCCCTCCTGAGCCGAACAAATCGGCAGAGAAGGATCTATCCACAGGGCTGAAGGCGCTGTGGATAGAGTTGTGTCGGGCACATCATCAACCGAACCGACACCCATTTGATGAGTGGATGAAACAGGCAGCATTTCGAGTTCGACCGACCCCTGCTGGGTCCAAAGCGGGCGGACATGGGAAAAATCTCTGTTTATCAACAGCTTAGTATTTTCATCCACAGCCTCAGCCTTGTTTAGCACAACCAGCGATGCCGCTTGCAAAGCCTGTTGCTGGGCATTTGCCAACGGCTCACCACGGGCCAGTGCCTGAGCGTCCAGAACCATCACCAACGGCTGCACTGCCAATACCCCAACCCAAGGTGCCTGATGTAACTGGTTCATCAACTGCACAGGATGACCAAGCCCGGAAGGCTCGATAAACAAACGGTCAGGCCGCGCTTTGCGCAGCAGGCGACCCAAGCCGACCTGGAACGGTGTACCGTTCACGCAGCACAGGCAGCCGCCGGCCACCTCGCCGATGGCAATACCGTCCTCGTCGCGGCTGAGCAAGGCCGCATCGAGGCCGACCTGGCCGAACTCGTTGACCAGCACGGCCCAACGTTCGTTTGCCGGGCGCTGGGCCATCAACTGGCGGATGAGGCTGGTCTTGCCAGCCCCCAATGGACCGGCGATGACGTGGGTGGGGATGTTCTGCAGCATGCCAGGACTTCTACGCGGAATTTCACCCCACTATGACCCGTCAGGCCAGCCAGTCAAGACTGAGCAGCAGACGCCGCTGATCGCTGGCTGGAGAGCGGTGGATAAGTCCCGCGCCTTCATTGCCCAGCCATTTCTCTCCTTTGACAACTGCAACCTCCCCCGCCCGCAACACGCGAATGTTATCCACAGGTGCTGCCGCCAAATGCAGCCCGACTCGCTCTATTGCGCCTTCTTCCAGCCATTCACTGCCAGGGCCGACGTAGGTGGTGAGCAAGCGCAAAGGCACGTTATCCACATGGAAGCGCGGGCACATGGCACTTTGCAGCACCCGCAGCCGCAGCCCCACCCGCCGCGCCCCGACCAGGCAGGTGTAGGCCGATACCAGCCACCTCACGTCGGCAACAAACCCCTCGTAGCCATGGAGGTCGGCAGCTTCCTGCAGTAAGCCAGGCAATGGCGGCGGCTCGTGCTCGTTCACATCCAGCACGCGCTGGTCAGCCAAGGACTGACCGAGGTTGACCGCCAGGGCGGCAAAGTCCTCGACCTGCGCAGGCAAACGGCGCTGCCAGACGGCCAGGTTAACGCCATCCTCGAAGATATCGGTGAGCACCTTTGGTGCTTCACCGAAAGCCTGGCGGATGATCCGCGGGGGCAACGCCAGGTTCATGCTGCTTCCTCGGCCAGCCAGGGACCGAACGGATCTGGCAGGCGCAGCCAGGCCATCGGTCCGAGTGCCATTTCCTCATCGCTCAGCAGGCAGGCATCCAGCTCTGTGGATAACTGCGCAAAGTCGATGTTCTGCCCGATGAAGACCAACTCCTGACGGCAGTCACCGGTTTCAACGTGCCAGTGCCTGAGAATATCCGCTGTGCTCTGCTCATCCTGCGGCCAATGCTCGCGCGGCACAAAACGCCACCAGCGCCCGGCCAGGCCATGACGCATCATGCCGCCCGCCTGCGACCAGCTACCGGCTTCCTGGAACTTGCTGGCTAGCCAGAAAAACCCTTTGGAGCGCAGCAGCCGGCCGTTACTCCAGGGGTTGTGGATAAAGTCAAAGAAGCGCTGTGGATGCAGGGGACGACGGGCTTCCCAGGTACTCGCCGCGATGCCGTACTCCTCGGTTTCCGGTATGTGCTCGCCGCGCAATTCCTGCAGCCAGCCTGGCGCCTGCGCCGCCAGGTCGAAGTCGAACAGCCCGGTATCGAGAATCCGCGCCAGCGGCACCTGGCCCATGACCATCGGCACGATCTGCGCGCGGGCATTCAGGCTTCGTAGTATGGCGGTCAGTTCTTCGCGCTCGTGCTGGCTGATCAGGTCGATCTTGCTCAGCAACAGCACGTCGGCGAACTCGACCTGTTCGATCAACAGGTCGCTGATGGAGCGCTCATCTTCTTCACCCAGCGTCTCGCCGCGGCTGGCCAGGCTGTCGGCTTGCTGATAATCGCGCATGAAGTTCAGACCATCGACCACGGTGACCATGGTGTCCAGGCGTGCCATGTCGGACAGGCTACGGCCTTGCTCATCACGGAAGGTGAAGGTCTCGGCAACCGGCAACGGCTCCGAGATACCCGTGGACTCGATCAGCAGATAGTCAAAACGGCCTTCCTCGGCCAGTCGCGCTACCTCCTCCAACAGGTCTTCACGCAAGGTGCAGCAGATGCAGCCGTTGCTCATTTCAACCAGTTTTTCTTCCGCGCGGTTGAGGCTGACGTTGCGCTGCACTTCGCTGGCGTCGATGTTGATCTCACTCATGTCATTGACGATGACCGCGACCCGAAGGTTGTCGCGGTTACGCAGCACATGGTTGAGCAATGTGCTCTTGCCGGCACCCAGGAAGCCAGACAGCACGGTGACAGGGAGGCGATTGGACATGGTTAACCCTCTTCAGGCGGACGCACTCGAAACGATGCATTGCATAATGTTATAAAGTAACAATACAATTTCGCCAAGCCATACTCGTCGCAAAGGTAACTCGGAGATGGCGCTGCATAGCCGTATCGCCCTTGCTGACCCTATTTGGTAGATCCCATGACTAGCCTGATGCTTCCGGACATTGCCACACAAACCCAGGCACACGCCGTCCCGCTTGATTGGGTCGGCATGCGCGGTATCGCAGTGCCTATCCAGTTCGACGGTCTTCAGGTGTCGGCCAAGGCCGATGCGGGGGTCAGCTTGGTGGATGGCAATTCCCGAGGCATCCATATGTCTCGCCTGTACCTGGCATTGGAATCGCTCGAAGCGCAGCCATTGACGCCCTTGGCCATTCGCCGTCTTCTCGCAGACTTCCTCACCAGTCACGAAGGGCTTTCCGACGCGGCTTATCTCAGCCTGGATTTCGAGCTCATGCTGAAGAGGCCCGCCTTGGTCAGCCCACTGGCGGGCTGGAAGCGCTATGCAGTCAGCCTTGAAGCGACGATTGCAGATGAAATGTTCCACGTGGAACTATCCGTTCGTGTGCCTTATTCCTCAACGTGCCCCTGCTCGGCAGCCCTTGCAAGGCAACTGATTCAGCAGCAGTTCGAGGCCGACTTCGCCGGGCAACACGTGGAGCGCAGCGTGGTACTGGAATGGTTGGGCAGCAGTCAGGGCATCGTCGCGACACCGCATAGCCAGCGTAGCCAGGCGATGGTCAGCGTGCGCCTGCAAGACAAACTGGCGTTGCTGCCCATCACAGAATTGATAGACCGGATTGAGGCTAGCCTGGGTACGGCTGTGCAAACTGCGGTAAAGCGTGCAGACGAACAGGCGTTCGCCTTGGCCAACGGGCAGAACCTTATGTTCTGTGAAGACGCTGCTCGGCGACTGCACCAGTCGCTCCAGCAGTTGGAGTGGGCGACCGCCTTCAAGCTGCGCGTGGAACATGCAGAAAGCCTGCATGCCCACGATGCGGTAGCCAGCAGCCAGTGGCAGTGGTGAGGCTCAGGTGCGAGGTTTGACTGTTCCACAGTCGTTGCCGAGCCATACGGCGCGGGTATTCATGCTGCCCTGCTGCTGAACACCCGAGGCATTGAAGGTGCCGTTGACCTGGGTTGTGAACTCCTTGTCACTCAGGAAAGTCGCCTGGCCAGTGCCCTGAGCCTTGGGGCAACTGAACTGAAACTTCCAGACATTACCCGTTCGGTCGGTGATCTTCTGAGTGCATCCAGACTTGGGGTCCTGCAGGGGGATATCGTTGGTCTGCACCTGTTCACGCGTCAGACACGAGCGCACGCCATTGCCGCCGATCGTAACGCCCTGCTTGGCCAATACCCCTTCCATCATGGCCCGCTGTTCAGGGGGCAGGTTCTTCAATTGCCCGAGCATGAACTGCATATCGGGTAATGGCTTGCCATCGACCTGCATGTTGCTGGTAGTCAATTCCCACAAACCAGGTTGCAACATCTGCGCATTTACCAGTGGGCTGCTCAGGCCCAAGGCCAGGGCCAACAGTGGCAGACGAATCTTCATGTACGGACGCTCCTCGTAAAGCCGGCCAACGGGCCGGGCTCAGCCTTAGACGCCAAATCCGCTTTCAGGTTGCAAGGCGGAGGTGGAACGTGTTCTGTTATCCGCTGTGTATTCGGCAAGCAGGATGCGTATGGATTACCACAGCCCCTACTTCTTCGGCTACGTGCTCGGCCTGATCCATTTGCTTGGCATGATCGCCGCGTTGCACGCAGTGTTCACCGTGCGCACTGCGCAAGGTGCAATTGCCTGGGCCATGTCGCTGTTCTTCATTCCTTACCTCACGCTGATTCCCTACCTGATCTTTGGTGCGCGATCCTTCTACGCTTACATCCAGGCCCGGCGTCAAGCCAACCAGGAAATGCACGTGGCGATGGCCAGCCTCAACTGGCGGCCCTGGGTAGAGGAAGCCCTGACTGCCAGAGAGTCGGAAAGCTATGCGGCCTTGCGTGCCATGCCGAAGCTCGGTCGGATGCCTTGCCTGGCTAATAACGAAGTGAAGCTGCTGATTAATGGCAAGGCCACATTTGAGGCCATTTTTGCTGCCATCGAGCAGGCACGTGAAGTGGTATTGGTGCAATTTTTCATCATCCATGACGACGGTCTCGGCAAGGAACTGCAGCAGTTGCTACTGCGCAAGGCGGCTGAGGGCGTGAAGGTATTCGTGCTATACGACCGTGTCGGCAGCCATGCGCTGCCGGCAGGTTACAGCCAAGCGCTGCGTGATGGTGGTGTGCAGATCCATGCCTTCGCCACCCGCCGCGGATGGTTCAACCGCTTTCAGGTCAACTTCCGCAACCACCGCAAGATCGTCGTGGTCGATGGCCTGCTCGGCTTCATCGGTGGGCATAACGTAGGGGACGAATATCTTGGCAAAAATCCACCTCTGTCACCGTGGCGCGACACCCATGTGCAGATCAGCGGCCCGGTATTGGCCTGCCTGCAGGAGTCGTTTGCCGAGGACTGGTACTGGGCCACGCGCCAGCTGCCTCCCTTGATCCTGCCGGACACCTACCCGGACAACGGTGTACTGTGCCAAGCGTTGGCCAGTGGCCCGGCAGACCCACAGGAAACCTGTTCGCTGTTCTTCATCGAGGCCATCCACTCGGCGAGCAAACGGGTATGGATCACCAGCCCTTATTTCATCCCCGACGAAGCCGTGTTCGCCGCCTTGCGCCTGGCGGTACTGCGTGGGGTGGACGTGCGCGTGCTGATTCCGTCTCGGCCCGATCACAAGATCGTCTATGCGGCCTCCAGCCTGTTCGCGTTCGAAGCAGTGCGGGCAGGGGTGAGAATGTTCCGTTATCAGCCTGGCTTCCTGCACCAGAAGGTGGTGCTGGTGGATGACGAGATCAGCGCGATCGGCAGCGCCAACCTGGACAATCGCTCGTTCCGGCTCAACTTCGAAATCACCTTGCTGACGGTGGACCGTCCGTTCGCTGATCAGGTGGAGGCGATGCTGCTGGACGACTTTGAACAGGCGCGTGAAATCACCACCGAAGACAGCCGCGATACCCATCGGGTCCAGCAGCTGGGAATGCGCATTGCGCGCCTGATTTCACCCATCCTCTGAACGAAGAAGGGGCCGCTTTTTTGCGGCCCCTCTGCGGTCAGTGATCAAGGCTCAGCGATAAAGGTCTTCCCGCGTCCACGGCAGATCATGGTGCCCATCGGCATACGGCTTCACGGCCAGAATCTGATGCAGGTTGATCCAGCCCTTCTGGAATGCATAGGCACACCCGGCCAGGTAGAGGCGCCAGATCCGCAGTGTTTTCTCCGGCACTAACCCCGCAGCCTTGTGCAACTGGTTCTCCAGGTTCTCGCTCCAGTGATGCAGCGTCTTCGCATAGTGAAGACGCAGGCTCTCCACGTCCACCACCTCTAGCCCGGCCTCACAGATGCTGGCACTGATCATCGACAGGTGCGGCAGCTCGCCATGGGGGAAGACATATCGGTCGATGAACTCACCTGCGCCACGCCCGACCGGGCGTCCATCGACATGCTTGGCAGTAATCCCATGGTTCATCACCAGTCCACCTTCGCGGACGGCGCCGAACAGTTTCCGGCAATACAACGCCAGATTGGCGTGCCCGACATGCTCGAACATGCCGACACTGACTACCTTATCGAAGCGGCCATCCTGAGGCAGGTCGCGATAGTCGAGAATCTGCAGGTCGACCTTGTCGGCCAGGCCTTCTGCCTTGACCCGCTCGCGGCCGAGCTTGAGCTGCTCCTTGCTCAGGGTGATACCGAATACCTTGGCGCCATATTCTCGCGCGGCGAAACGCGACAACCCGCCCCAACCACAGCCGACATCGAGCAGATAGTCGCCAGCATCCAGGCGCAGCTTGCGGCACAGGTGATCGAACTTGTCCTGTTGGGCTTGATCCAGGGTGTTGTCGGGCTCGCGGAAATAGGCACAGGAATAGGCCATGTCCTGATCGAGCCAGAGTTGATAGAACTCATTGGAGACGTCGTAGTGATATGAAATAGCCTCGGCGTCCGTGCTCTTGTCATGGGCCAGGCGCTGCGGCGGAGCCTCGTCCTCTTCGGTCAGCAATGCTTCGCTGAGTTCGTCGCAGACTCGGATGGCTTCGCCAATATCGCCTTCCAACTCCAGCTTGCCCTCCACGAATGCAGTGCCCAGCTGGTCCATGCTCGGGTGGGTCAGCTGGCTGATCAGCTGTGGCTCCTTGACCAGGATGGTGACCTGCGGGCTCGGGCCCAGATCGAACTGGTTTCCATCCCACAGTTTCAGCCGCAGCGGCAGATGCAGGCTCTGCAATGCCGGTGGAAGTTGAGCAAGCATGAACACTCCTCCTATCCCTATAAGGCTACGACGCCTGACATTTCGAACGTCGCCGGAACAGAGTAGTTCATTCGTGGGAGGTTTCCTCTAAACGAGACCAAGGTCTAGAACCAACCGATCTGATGAAGCAACAGATTGTATACAATCCACGCTTCTCGGCTTAACCTTATGCCCCTCTCGCGCTTCCTCATCTGGAGTACAAAACCCATGAAATCCTATGACGTGGTGATCATCGGCGGCGGCCCTGGCGGCTACAACGCAGCGATCCGCGCCGGCCAGCTGGGCCTGAGTGTCGCCTGCGTGGAAGGCCGCGCGACGCTGGGCGGCACCTGCCTTAACGTCGGTTGCATGCCGTCCAAGGCGTTGCTTCACGCTTCCGAGCTTTACGAAGCGGCCAGCGGCGACGAGTTCGCCCACCTCGGCATCGAAGTGAAACCGACGCTGAACCTCGCCCAGATGATGAAACAAAAGGACGAGAGCGTGACCGGCCTGACCAAGGGCATCGAATACCTGTTCCGCAAGAACAAGGTCGACTGGATCAAAGGCTGGGGCCGCCTGGATGGCGTCGGCAAGGTCATCGTCAAGGCTGAAGATGGCAGCGAGACCGCACTGCAGGCCAAGGACATCGTCATTGCTACCGGTTCGGAGCCCACTCCCCTGCCGGGCGTAACCGTCGACAACCAGCGGATCATCGATTCCACCGGTGCCCTGGCCCTGCCGCAGGTACCCAAGCACCTGGTGGTGATCGGCGCGGGCGTCATCGGCCTGGAACTGGGTTCGGTATGGCGCCGCCTGGGCGCACAGGTCACCGTCATCGAGTACCTCGACCGCATCTGCCCGGGCACCGATGAAGAAACAGCCAAGACCCTGCAGAAGGCGCTGGCCAAGCAAGGCATGGCCTTCAAGCTCGGTAGCAAGGTCACCCAGGCGAAGACCGAAGCCGAAGGCGTCAGCCTGACCCTTGAGCCAGCTGCGGGCGGGGCAGCCGAAACGCTGCAGGCCGACTACGTGTTGGTCGCCATCGGCCGTCGTCCCTATACCAGGGGCCTGAACCTGGAAAGCGTCGGTCTGGAAACCGACAAGCGCGGCATGCTGAACAACGAGCACCACCGCACCTCGGTCCCAGGTGTATGGGTGATCGGCGACGTCACTTCCGGCCCGATGCTGGCGCACAAGGCTGAAGACGAAGCGGTCGCGTGCATCGAGCGGATCGCCGGCAAACCGCATGAAGTGAACTACAACCTGATTCCGGGCGTGATCTACACCCGTCCGGAACTGGCTACCGTGGGCAAGACCGAAGAGCAGTTGAAGGCCGAAGGCCGCGCCTACAAGGTCGGCAAGTTCCCCTTCACCGCCAACAGCCGTGCCAAGATCAACCACGAGACCGAAGGCTTCGCCAAGGTCATCGCCGATGCCAATACCGATGAGGTGCTCGGTGTGCACCTGGTCGGCCCGAGCGTCAGCGAAATGATCGGCGAGTTCTGCGTCGCCATGGAATTCGCCGCCTCGGCTGAAGACATCGCCCTGATCTGCCATCCGCACCCAACCCGCTCCGAAGCCCTTCGCCAGGCAGCGATGAACGTGCACGGTATGGCCATGCAAATCTGATCCATCTGGCTCCGCCGGTTTTTTCGAAATACCATTGATGCACGTTTTCGATCAAACCAGCGGAGCCACCGGGTGAGCATCAATTTCGATCTGAACGACTTGCAGGCGTTTCGTGCAGTGGTCGAACAAGGCAGCTTCCGCCGCGCCGCCGATACCATTCGCATCACCCAATCGGCGCTGAGCCGGCGTATCGAGAAACTCGAATCGGCATTGGGCGTGAAACTGCTCGAACGCACCACGCGCAAGGTGTCGCTGACCAATGTCGGGCGCGCCTTTCTACCTCAGGTCGAACGCCTGCTGGACGACCTCGACCTGGCGCTGCTCAGCGTCGGAGATGGTGGCTCGCTGCGAACCGGCACCCTGACCATCGCCTGTGTGCCGTCAGCCGCCTACTACTTCATGCCCCATGCCATTCGTGCCTTCCATGGGCAATACCCGAAAGTGCGCATCAACCTGTACGACGCCTCGGCCAACGAAGTGAGTGCCGCCGTGGCCTCTGGCGAAGCGGACTTCGGCCTGAGCTTCACGGGTAATCTCGCACCGGAGATCGAGTTCAGCGACTTGCTCGAGGAACGCTATGTCATCGCCTGCCGCCAGGACCACCCGTTGGCCAAGCTGGAGACGGTGACCTGGGCGCAAGCCTACGAACATGACTACATCAGCCTGGGTAAGTCGTCTGGCAACCGCCTGGTCCTGGATCGGGCGCTGGCCGGCATGCAGGTGAGTAAGGAGAGCGTTTGCGAGGCCAGGCATGTGACGACCCTGCTGGGCCTGATCGAAGCGGGCCTGGGAATTGCTGCGGTGCCGTCTATCGCGCTGCCGCTATCACCGCATCCAATCCTGGCCAGCGTTGCACTGGTCGAACCGCAGGTCAGCCGCAAGATGGGCCTGCTCAAGCGCCGCGGCCGCACACTGACGCCTGCGGCACTCGAGATGGTGAGGTTGATCCGGGAGTTGCCCGGCGTATTACCGGGCGACTGAATCCAGGCCGGTGGCACGTACGTCAGGCTGCGCGGCAGGTGAGGCCAGGTATTGCAGAAGCTTTTTTGCCTCGGCAGGGTGCTCGGCGCCTTTTGGAATAGCGGCAGCGTAGCGGGTCACCGACTGCAGGCTTTCTGGAATCTTGCCAACCAGAGTCACACCCGGCACGGGCAGCAACTCGGCAACCTGCTGGAAACCAAGCTCATAGGTGCCCTGAGCCACCTGCGAGGCCACCGGTATACGCTCGACCATGGTGCTCTTGCCGACCAGGCGGTCCTCGATACCCAACTTCTTGTACAGCTGCGTCTTGATATACACGCCACTGGCACTATCCGAATAGGCCACCGATTTTGCCGCCAGCAGCGTCTGCTTCAGCTGATCGGGGGTGCCGATCTCCGGCTTGGGCTGGCCCTGCTTGACCACCATACCGATGCGCGAATCGGCAAGCTCGACACGCGAAGCCGGGTCGACCTTACCCTGGCGGATGAGTTCATCCAGCGCATAGCCGACCATGATCACCACATCAGCGTGCTCGCCGCGAGCGAGGCGATTGGGGATCGCCTCGGGTGCCTTGCCCATCGAGGGCCCGAGCACGGTGACCAGTGTATCGCCGCTCTGCGCGGCATACTTGGGCCCCAGTTGTTTATAGGCGGCGGTAAAGCCACCCGAGGTCATGACGGTCAGTTCAGCAGCCTGGGCAAGGCTGCAGCCAGCCAGGAGAGCAGCGGTCAGTAACGCTTTCATCGAGTTCCTCATACGGCCACCGGTGCGCGGTTGGCCAAGCGACGGTACAGCATCCAGGTAGCGACGAATGCACAGAGCGCGGCAAACATCATCCAGTAGGCGGGTGCCGCCTTGTCATTGGTGACATGGATCATCCACGTCGAGATTGCCGGGGTGAACCCGCCGAACAGGGCGGTCGCCAAGCTATAAGCCAGCGAAAAACCTGCTACACGGACTTCCACCGGCATGATTTCGGTCAGCGCCGGGATCATCGCGCCGTTGTACATGCCGTACAGGAACGAGAACCACAGCAGCACTTCAAGCATGTGGCCGAAGGTCGGCGCCTGGGCCAGATAGGTCAGGGCCGGGTAAGCGGTGATCAAGGTCATCAGCGACATGGCCAACAGCAGCGGCTTGCGCCCCAGGCGATCGCTGAGCGCACCGCCGATGGGCAACCAGATGAAGTTCGACACTGCGGTCAGCAAGGTCACCAGCAGCGCATCACCGGTACTCAGTTGCAGCACGGTCTTGCCGAAGGTCGGGGCGTATACCGTGATCATGTAGAAGGCAGTGGTGGTCATGGCCACCATCAGCATGCCGTACAGCACGATGCCGGAATTGGCGGCCAGCGTCGCCAGTACCTGCTTCATCGTTGGGCGATGTTCGCGGGCCGCGAACTCCTCGGTTTCCTGCAGGCTGCGACGCAGCAGGAAGATCACCGGGATGATCATGCAGCCAACAGCAAACGGTACCCGCCAACCCCACTGGGTGAGCTGGTCAGGCGTCAGCCACTGGTTGAGGGCAAAGCCGAGCGCCGCTGCAACCACGACCGCCACCTGCTGGCTGGCGGACTGCCAGCTGGCATAGAAGCCCTTGTGCCCCGGCGTGGCCATTTCGGCCAGGTACACAGACACACCGCCGAGCTCCGCGCCGGCCGAGAAACCTTGCAACAAGCGCCCGATGAGTACCAGCGCCGGGGCCAGAAGTCCGATGCTCTCATATCCAGGCACCAGCACGATCAGCAAGGTCCCGCTGGCCATGATCGCCAGGGTTACGATCAGCCCCTTGCGTCGGCCTACGTCATCGATGTAGGCCCCCAGGATCACCGCACCCAGCGGGCGCATGAGGAAGCCTGCGCCAAAAACGGCGAAGGTCATCATCAACGAGGCGAATTCATTGGACGCGGGGAAGAAGGCCGCCGCGATATGCGTGGCATAGAAGCCGAACAGGAAGAAGTCGAACTGTTCGAGGAAGTTTCCGGACGTGACCCGGAAGACCATACCGGCCTTGGACTTGCCCTCGGGCACCGAGTGTGACGGCAGACTCATGGTGTGGATCTCCAGCGTTTCTTAATAATTGTAAGTGCTTATTTCGAGAATGATCGTCGAAAGCGGCGCTGGAGATAATCGTTCATTTTTCATTAATTGATGCGCGATCGCGATCAATCAGCCGTGTACTGTTACTTTCAAGGGCAGACAGTGAGCGAGATGCACCGTTTTCTTGATCGTCTCTATTGTCCTGATTTTTGGAACAATCATTCACTTTTAAACCCAATTGTCTTGATCGGTTCTCCGCTCCAGAATGGCCCCATACCGCAGACAACGCCACCGAGCACAGCGCGGTGAGCCATTCGAACTCAAGCATCAGGAGCTACAAAATGATCAATTTCAAAGGTACAACTGCAGTCGTAGGTCGCGTGTTGCTGGCCGTGCTGTTCCTGCTGAGCGGCTTCAGCAAGCTGACCTCGCCGGACGGCACCATTGCATATATCGAATCAAGCGGCCTGCCCTTCCCGGTACTCAGTTACCTGGCAGCACTGGGTGTCGAACTCGGTCTCGCAGCCTTGCTGATCATCGGCTTTCAGACCCGTATCGTCGCAGTGATCATGGCGCTGTTCACCGTGATGGCAGCCTTCGCTTTCCACAACAACCTGGCGGACCAAGGGCAGTTCATCAATTTCTTCAAGAACCTATCGATCGCAGGCGGCCTGTTGCAGATTGCAGCGTTTGGCGGCGGTGCGCTGAGCGTGGATGCGCTGCTGGCTAACATCAAAGCCCGGCGGGCAAGCAAGACTGTGTTGCAGACAGCTTGAAGGCAAACCGGAATTTCGGGCACCGAGCGCGGGACTGCAAATTAATTTGTTTTAGCGTTATAGGGTGCGCTAATGGAGTAAAGGCGTACTTGGGTATCGCCGACTTTCAGTAGCGTTACCTTGTTCCAATTGTTCGGTATGGAAGCGAAATCATCGGGCGGTGCGCTGTTGCTTATCAGCCAGACTCTGGTCTGGCTGACGGGCAGTTTTTCAAGGCTGTCGAGATAGATTTTATCGGCATCATTGTTGACCAGTGTGCCAAACCCGTAGTTACCTGGCCGACCCGAAGCGCCGTTGGCCAGGGGTGGCGTATAGAGCAGTGGAACCGACCCGGTCTTGTTGTAATAGACGTAGCTGAAATACCAGAAGAGATCGCTGACGACGATACGGTCATTCGCACGATAATTTTCATTGACGAAGTTGACCAGCTTGTTGAACTGATCATCATCCTTTTGGTAATAACTGCTTAGGCCAACCCCTTCTACGGCCAATAGGGTCATCAGGGTGATGAGGGCTGCGTAGCGATAACGGCGCTTCATTCGGTCAATGGCAATTGCCAGCACGATCGGTAAGCCCAAGGCCGAAAACATCAGATAGCGCTCGACCAGAAGTGGCGTTATCCATGAGATTGCGAATACGACGATCAACGGTAGAAACGTATATATCGCCATGAGCACATGGAATTTATGGCGGCTTCGATCATGCCGACAGACAACGCCGGTTACCAGCGCCAACGCCAGTGGCAGAGCAAGGTAGACTGGCCATGTCAGATTCAGGCCATCGGAAAGGGCCATGAACTGCCAGATTGTCGATGGCAGGGAATACAGTGTAACGGGCAGTATCCAGCCAATGTCACCACCCGCCCTGAGTTGATCAAGGTGCTGCAACAGGTCTATCAAGCCTGGAATCCACGGGGTATACAGCAGGACGATCATGCCGTTGGCGACCCACCATGCTGGCCGACCAATCAGGCGGTGTTTTTCACCTCGTACAAGCAATAGATAAGCCCAGTGGGACAGTACGCAAAGGCTCGTAAAATAATGTGTATAGAAACTTGCCACCATTAACAGCACATAGATGAATAGGTAGCGGTGGCGCTCAGGGTTTTTCACCCAATATACAAGCGCAATGGTTGCTCCCAGCAGAAAGAACCCCATGAGGGCGTACATACGCGCTTCCTGGCTATAACGCACTGCAATGGGCAGCAATGCCAACAAAACACCAGCCATTACTGCTGCGCGACGCGTGGCAATCACGCAAACCAGCCACATGCCCAGGGCTACAGTACCGACACCTGTCAGCACGCTGATGAACCTGACCGAGAAGACACTGGCCCCGAATGCACCTATCCAGGCATGTAGAAGGACGAAGTAAAGGGGTGGGTGTACGTCATGGGCGCTGTGCATCCAGATGAGCGAGGGTGAGTACTGGCTCATCAACAAACTAGAGCCCTCATCGCACCATATGGCGGAGGCCGTTGAGCCGTAGACTCGAGCCAGCATGGCGAGTAGCAGGATTGGCACCGGCCAGAGCCTCTTGGCCCATAGGACGAATGTTTCGAGCTTGATCGCATTGCCGGGAACTGGGGCTTCCGCGCTGACGTTGCGTTCGTGAAACCTCATGCTTCCTCCAGCCCAGCGCAGCCTTTGTGAGCGCTTTTTACGCGACGTATTGCTATCCACTGGGTCAAACGATCAGCGCCAAGCATTCCTCATAGAAATCGTCAAATATCAGTACTGCTCTCAAAATGTAGTACACGGCTGCCCACACGCTGCTCATCGAGGACCTTCGGCAGCGCTTGCCGCTTGCCCCAGGGTGGCCAGCGGTTTGGCCCTGTAACGGAAAACCCCCGTCGTTACGGGGGTTTGTGCGTGTCCCTAGCATTGATAGCGCGAGTCAAACATTGACCTTTTCAGTCATGATTTAATCCGCACAGCCAGTTGGTCTTTCCAGGCGGAAAATGCTTATTCCACCGTCACGGACTTGGCCAGGTTACGCGGCTGGTCGACGTCCGTACCCTTGAGCACCGCCACGTAGTACGAAAGCAGTTGCAGCGGGATGGTGTAGAGGATCGGTGCCAGTTCGTCGACGATGTGCGGCACCTTGATCACGTGGGTGCCTTCGCCGTTGCTCATGCCGGCATTCTCATCAGCGAATACCACCAGCTCACCACCACGGGCACGCACTTCCTGCAGGTTGGACTTGAGCTTTTCCAGCAGTTCATTGTTTGGCGCAACGGTCACCACTGGCATGTCGTTATCCACAAGCGCCAGCGGACCGTGCTTGAGCTCACCGGCCGGGTAGGCTTCAGCGTGGATGTAGGAGATTTCCTTAAGCTTCAGCGCACCCTCCATGGCCACCGGGTACTGGGCACCTCGGCCGAGGAACAGGGTGTGATGCTTGTCGGCAAACAGCTCGGCGGTCTTCTCCACGGTACTGTCCATGGCCAGGGCTTCGCCCAGGCGCGCTGGCAGGCGACGCAGCTCTTCCACCAACCCGGCTTCGACGCCCGCTTCGAGGGTGCCGCGCACCTGGCCCAGCGCCAGGGTCAGCAGCATCAGCGAGACCAGCTGGGTGGTGAAGGCCTTGGTCGAGGCCACGCCTATTTCCGGGCCGGCCAAGGTCAGCAGGGTCAGGTCGGACTCACGCACCAGCGAACTGATGCCGACGTTGCAGATGGCCAGACTACCCAGGAAGCCCAGCTCTTTGGCGTTGCGCAGGGCAGCCAGGGTGTCGGCGGTTTCGCCAGACTGGGAGATCGAGACGAATAGGGTATCAGGCTGCACCACGACCTTGCGATAACGGAATTCGCTGGCCACTTCGACCTGGCACGGAATGCCAGCGAGGCTTTCCAGCCAGTAACGGGCGACCATGCCGGCGTGGTAGCTGGTACCGCAGGCAACGATCTGCACGTTACGCACTTTGGCGAACAGCTCGGCAGCCTGCGGGCCGAAAGCCTGGACCAGTACATGGTCCTTGCCCAAGCGGCCTTCCAGGGTGCGCTGGACCACGGTCGGCTGCTCGTGGATCTCCTTGAGCATGAAGTGGCGGTAGGCGCCCTTGTCGGCGGCTTCGGCGCCTTCGTGGTACTGCACGGTTTCACGCTGTACCGGGTTGCCAGCCTGGTCCCAGACCTTCACCTGGTCACGGCGGATTTCGGCGATATCGCCCTCTTCCAGATACATGAAACGGTCGGTGACCTGGCGCAGGGCCAGTTGGTCGGAAGCCAGGAAGTTCTCGCCATGGCCCAGGCCGATTACCAGCGGGCTGCCGCTGCGTGCGGCTACCAGGCGGTCGGGCTGTGCCACGCTGATCAGCGCAAGGCCGTAGGCACCGTGCAGACGCTTCACTGCCGATTTGAGCGCATCGGCCAGGTCCGGTAGGGTCTTCAGCGTGTGGTGGATCAGGTGCACGATGACTTCGGTGTCGGTCTGCGAGCTGAACACATATCCCAGAGCTTTCAGCTCTTCACGCAGTTCTTCGTGGTTTTCGATGATGCCGTTGTGCACCACCGCCACTTCGTTGCCGGAGAAATGCGGGTGGGCGTTACCTTCGGTTGGTGCACCGTGGGTGGCCCAGCGGGTGTGGGCGATACCCAGCTGGCCGTTTAGCGGCTCGGCGGCAACAGCGGCCTGCAGCTCGGCCACCTTGCCGATCCGGCGACGACGCTGCAGTTCGCCCTGCTGGGTATAGACAGCCAGGCCAGCGCTGTCATAACCACGATATTCAAGACGCTTGAGACCTTCGATGAGAATGGCAGTGATATTGCGCTCGGCTACGGCACCAACGATTCCACACATGTTTATTGCTCCTGGCTGATCGCGGCGCAAATCAGGTTGATGCCGCGGGCTTGAATCTGTTCGCGTGCCGCTGCGGGCAGGCGTTCGTCTGTAATGAGGGTATGCACACTGCCCCACGGCAGCTCGAGATTGGGGATCTTGCGCCCGACCTTGTCCGACTCGACCATCACGATCACTTCGCGGGCTACCTCGGCCATGACTCGGCTCAGGCCAAGCAGCTCATTGAAGGTGGTGGTGCCGCGCTGCAGGTCGATGCCATCGGCACCGATGAACAGCTGATCGAAATCGTAAGAGCGTAGTACCTGCTCGGCGACCTGACCTTGGAACGACTCGGAATGCGGGTCCCAGGTACCCCCGGTCATCAACAGCACCGGCTCGTGCTCGATCTCGCTGATGGCGCGGGCCACATTCAATGAATTGGTCATCACTACCAGACCGGGTTGGCGGCCCAACTCCGGAATCATCGCGGCGGTAGTGCTGCCACTGTCGATGATGATCCGCGCATGCTCGCGAATACGCCCCACCGCTGCACGAGCGATCGCCTTTTTGTAGGCGGAGACGGGTTGCGCGATCTCTACGAGCATCTCCTGCGGTACCGGCACCGCACCGCCATAGCGGCGCAGCAGCAGGCCATTGGCCTCCAGCGCGGCAAGATCCTTGCGGATGGTGACCTCCGAGGTCTCGAAACGCTTGGCCAAAGCATCAACGCTTACCTCACCTTGCTCACTGAGCAGGGCCAGGATGTTGTGACGGCGCTGTGGGGTGTTACGTTTCGACATGGTCTTATAAGTTTCGATTCGAAAGATAATTGTTGCAATCAAAACCTATGAGGGGCATTTCGTCAAGGTGTTCACCACCCTAAGCCAATAAAAAAGCCGACTTATCCACATAAATCGGCTTTGGATTGCTGCAGCTGTGTATAACTCAGCTCTTCTTGATCTTCTCCGGCCGCTTCCAGCCCGAGATGTTGCGCTGACGCGCACGGGCCACCGCCAGGTCACCCGCTTCGACGCCCTGAGTAATGGTCGAACCAGCGGCAGTAGTCGCACCGGCCTTGATTTCCACTGGCGCCACCAACGAGTTATTGGAACCGATGAACACGTCCTCCCCCATCACGGTCTTGAACTTGTTGGCGCCATCGTAGTTGCAGGTGATGGTACCGGCGCCGATGTTGGTACGCGCACCGATCTCGGCGTCACCCAGGTAGGTCAGATGGCCAGCCTTGGCACCTTCGCCCAAATGGGCGTTTTTCAGTTCGACGAAGTTGCCGACATGGGCCTTGGCTTCCAGCACGCTGCCCGGGCGCAGGCGGGCGAACGGGCCGGCATCGCTGCCCTCGCCCATCACCGCGCCGTCGAGGTGCGTGTTG
Source organism: Pseudomonas sp. NPDC086566 (assembly GCF_050280885.1). Classification (NCBI taxonomy): domain Bacteria; kingdom Pseudomonadati; phylum Pseudomonadota; class Gammaproteobacteria; order Pseudomonadales; family Pseudomonadaceae; genus Pseudomonas; species Pseudomonas sp. NPDC086566. The sequence continues at coordinate 135,332 of NZ_JBNNWD010000002.1, read as the reverse complement.
GCTTTGATGATCGCGCCCTTGCGCAGGGTGCTGTCCTTGATCACACAGTTCGGACCGACCTGCACGTCGTCCTCGATGACCACCTTGCCTTCGAGAATCACGTTGATGTCGATCAGCACGTCGCGACCCACAGTCACTTCGCCACGTACATCGAAACGTGCCGGGTCGCGCAAAGTGACACCTTGGGCCATCAGGCGGCGGCCTTCGCGCAGCTGGTAATGGCGCTCGAGTTCCGAGAGCTGGCGACGGTCATTGGCGCCCTGCACTTCCATCGGGTCGTGCGGCTGTTCGGTGGCGACCACCAGGCCATCAGCCACCGCCATGGCGATAACGTCGGTGAGGTAGTATTCGCCCTGAGCATTGTTGTTCGACAGCCGGCCCATCCAGTCGGCCAGGCGCGCGGCCGGCATGGCCAGTATGCCGGTGTTGCCTTCCTTGATCGCCTTCTGCGCTTCGCTGGCGTCCTTGTGCTCGACGATAGCGGTCACCTGGCCCTGTCCATCACGCACGATGCGGCCATAGCCGGTCGGGTCTTGCAGGGTGACGGTGAGCAGACCCAACTGCTTGTCGCTGACTTTGGCCAACAGGCGCTGCAGGGTTTCCACTTCGATCAGCGGTACATCGCCATAAAGCACCAGGACCGTATCGGCGGTGATCGCCGGCAAGGCCTGCGCAACGGCGTGGCCCGTGCCCAGCTGCTTGTCTTGCATGACGAAATTGAGGTCGTCGGCTGCCAGGCGCTCACGCACCAGCTCGGCGCCGTGGCCGATGACCACGTGAATGCCCTGTGGTTGGAGCTGGCGCGCGCTGTGGATAACGTGACCGAGCATCGAGTTGCCGGCTACCGGGTGCAGTACCTTTGGCAGCGCCGAACGCATGCGGGTACCTTGGCCTGCGGCGAGAATGACGATATCGAGGGACATTGACTGGCTACCAATCCTGGGCGGTCAGGGATGACCGAAGAGGGAAATTCTGAAAAAGAAAAAGGGTAGCCGAGGCTACCCTTTAACTCAATCGCAACGGAAGTAAGCGGCCAAGGCCGGATTACTTGCCCCTGCGCATTTGCTGGACAGTACGCAGCTGAGCTGCAGCTTCGGCCAGACGTGCGGCAGCAGCACCGTAGTCGAAGTCCGAGCTTTTCGCGTTCAGGGCGTTCTCAGCAGCCTTGAGGGCTTCCTGAGCCTGAGCTTCGTCCAGGTCGGCAGCGCGCTGCACGGTGTCGGCAAGAACCTTCACCATGTTCGGCTGCACTTCGAGGAAGCCACCGGAGATGTAGAACACCTCACGATCGCCACCTTGCTTGGTCAGCGTGATCGGACCAGGCTTGAGATTGGTGATCAGCGGGGCGTGGCCTGGAGCGATACCAAGATCGCCCAGGTTGCCGTGCGCTACTACCATCTCGACCAGGCCGGAGAAGATTTCTCCTTCCGCGCTGACGATATCGCAATGGACTGTCATAGCCATCTGCTTGCCTCAACCTGATTAGCGCCCCTTGCGGGGCGCCGGGATTACAGTTTCTTGGCTTTCTCGATCGCTTCGTCGATGCTGCCGACCATGTAGAACGCTTGTTCTGGCAGGTGGTCGTAGTCACCTTTGAGGATGCCGCTGAAGCCAGCGATGGTGTCTTTCAGGGCAACGTACTTGCCTGGCGAACCGGTGAAGACTTCGGCCACGAAGAACGGCTGCGACAGGAAGCGCTGGATCTTACGAGCACGGGCTACCAGTTGCTTGTCGCTTTCGGACAGTTCGTCCATACCCAGAATCGCGATGATGTCCTTCAGCTCTTTGTAGCGCTGCAGAACATACTGAACGCCACGAGCGGTCTCGTAGTGTTCGTTGCCGATCACGTTCGGGTCCAGCTGACGCGAAGTCGAGTCCAGTGGGTCGACCGCTGGGTAGATACCCAGGGAGGCGATGTCACGGGACAGAACGACGGTGGCGTCCAGGTGGGCGAAGGTGGTCGCTGGCGACGGGTCGGTCAGGTCGTCCGCAGGTACGTATACGGCCTGAACGGAGGTGATCGAACCTTCCTTGGTCGAAGTGATACGCTCTTGCAGAACGCCCATCTCTTCGGCCAGGGTCGGCTGGTAACCTACTGCCGAAGGCATACGGCCCAGCAGTGCGGATACTTCGGTACCGGCCAGGGTGTAACGATAGATGTTGTCGACGAACAGCAGAACGTCGTTACCTTCGTCACGGAACTTCTCAGCCATGGTCAGGCCGGTCAGCGCTACGCGCAGACGGTTTCCTGGTGGCTCGTTCATCTGACCGTAGACCAGCGCTACCTTGTCGAGAACGTTGGAGTCCTTCATCTCGTGGTAGAAGTCGTTACCCTCACGAGTACGCTCACCCACACCAGCGAACACGGAGTAACCGCTGTGTTCCATGGCGATGTTACGGATCAGTTCCATCATGTTTACGGTCTTGCCGACGCCGGCACCACCGAACAGACCAACCTTACCACCCTTGGCGAACGGGCAGACCAGGTCGATAACCTTAATGCCGGTTTCCAGCAGGTCGTTGCCGCCTGCCTGGTCAGCGAACGAAGGCGCTGGCTGGTGGATACCGCGACGCTCTTCTTCGCCGATCGGGCCGGCTTCGTCGATCGGGTTGCCCAGTACGTCCATGATACGGCCCAGGGTGGCCTTACCAACTGGAACGGAGATGGCAGCGCCGGTGTCGACGACATCCAGACCGCGCTTCAGGCCTTCGGTCGAGCCCATCGCAATGGTACGAACCACGCCGTCGCCCAGCTGCTGCTGAACTTCGAGGGTGGTTTCCGCGCCTTGAACTTTCAGCGCGTTGTAAACACTCGGTACGACGTCACGTGGGAATTCCACGTCGATGACGGCGCCGATGATTTGAACGATACGTCCGCTACTCATAGCTGGATCCTCTGAATTTTTGAACCGTTAAACCGCGGCAGCGCCGCCGACGATTTCCGAGATCTCCTGGGTGATCGCAGCCTGACGCGCCTTGTTGTAGATCAACTGCAGCTCTTTGATCAAATCACCGGCGTTGTCTGTGGCGTTCTTCATGGCGATCATCCGGGCTGCTTGTTCAGCAGCGTTGTTCTCGACCACCGCCTGGTATACCTGCGACTCCACGTAACGCACCATCAAGCCGTCCAGCAGCTCTTTTGCGTCGGGTTCGTACAGGTAATCCCAGTGATGCTTGAGATCCTGATCCGGGGTTGCCACCAACGGTACCAATTGCTCGACCGTCGGTTTTTGGGTCATGGTGTTGATGAACTTGTTCGAAACCACCGAAAGGCGATCGATACGGCCGTCCAGGTAGGCGTCCAGCATCACTTTGACGGAGCCGATCAGATCGTTGATCGATGGCTCTTCGCCCAGGTGGCTGATCGCGGCTACCACGTTGCCGCCAAAGATGCGGAAGAAAGTTGCACCCTTGCTGCCGATCACGCACAGGTCGATTTCAACGCCCTGTTCGCGGTTTTCGTTCATGTCCTTGACCAGGGCCTTGAACAGGTTGGTGTTCAAGCCGCCGCACAGACCACGGTCACTGCTCACCACGATATAACCGGCGCGCTTTACAGGGCGCTCGATCATGAACGGGTGGCGGTATTCCGGGTTGGCGTTGGCCAGATGACCGATCACCTGGCGGATACGCTCCGCGTAAGGACGGCTAGCAGCCATGCGCATTTGTGCCTTGCGCATCTTGCTGACCGCCACTTTCTCCATGGCGCTGGTAATTTTTTGCGTGCTTTTGATGCTCGCAATCTTACTGCGAATCTCTTTTGCGCCTGCCATGTATCACCTATCAGGTTAGCAAGCGGGGGCCGGAGCCCCCGCTGCGGCTTACCAGGTCTGGGTGGCCTTGAACTTCTCGATACCGGCTTTCATGCCAGCGTCGATTTCGTCGTTGAAGTCACCCTTCACGTTGATCTTCGCCATCAGTTCGGCGTGATCACGGTTGAAGTAGGCGATCAGCGCTTGCTCGAAGCTACCGACCTTGGAGACTTCCACGTCAGTCAGGAAACCACGCTCAGCGGCGTACAGCGACAGGGCCATGTCCGCGATGGACATTGGCGCGTACTGCTTCTGCTTCATCAGCTCGGTTACGCGCTGACCATGCTCCAGCTGCTTGCGGGTCGCTTCGTCCAGATCGGAAGCGAACTGGGCGAATGCAGCCAGTTCACGGTACTGAGCCAGAGCGGTACGAATACCACCGGACAGCTTCTTGATGATCTTGGTCTGAGCGGCACCACCTACGCGGGATACCGAAACACCGGCGTTCACTGCAGGGCGGATGCCCGAGTTGAACATGGCCGATTCCAGGAAGATCTGACCGTCGGTGATGGAAATCACGTTGGTCGGAACGAACGCGGAAACGTCGCCAGCCTGGGTTTCGATGATCGGCAGGGCGGTCAGGGAACCGGTCTTGCCAGTGACTGCGCCGTTGGTGAACTTCTCGACGTACTCTTCCGAAACGCGCGATGCACGCTCCAGCAGACGGGAGTGGAGATAGAACACGTCACCTGGGTACGCTTCACGTCCTGGTGGACGGCGCAGCAGCAGGGAGATCTGACGGTAGGCAACGGCCTGCTTGGACAGGTCATCGTAAACGATCAGGGCGTCTTCGCCGCGGTCACGGAAGAACTCGCCCATGGTGCAGCCGGCGTAAGGCGCCAGGAACTGCAGTGCGGCGGATTCCGAAGCACTGGCAACGACCACGATGGTGTTGGCCAGGGCGCCGGCTTCTTCCAGCTTGCGAACGATGTTGGCAACGGTGGAGCGCTTCTGGCCGACTGCAACATAAACACAGAAAATACCGGAGTCTTTCTGGTTGATGATGGCGTCGATGGCCATGGCGGTCTTGCCGATCTGGCGGTCACCGATGATCAGCTCGCGCTGGCCACGGCCGACAGGGATCATGGCGTCGACGGACTTGTAGCCAGTCTGTACAGGCTGGTCTACCGACTTACGCCAGATCACGCCTGGAGCCACTTTCTCGACCGCGTCGGTCTGGGTGTTGCCCAGAGGACCTTTACCGTCGATCGGGTTGCCCAGTGCGTCAACGACGCGACCCAGCAGTTCCTTACCAACCGGAACTTCCAGGATGCGGCCGGTGCACTTGGCGCTCATGCCTTCGGCGAGGGTGTCATAGGCACCCAGGATCACTGCACCTACGGAGTCTTGCTCCAGGTTCAGGGCCATGCCGAATACGCTGCCAGGGAACTCGATCATTTCGCCGTACATGACGTCGGCCAGACCGTGGATCCGCACGATACCGTCGGATACCGAAACAACGGTACCTTCGTTACGGGCTTGGGAGCTCACATCGAGGTTGTCGATGCGGCCCTTGATGATTTCACTAATTTCGGAAGGATTGAGTTGCTGCATTGCTCTGCTGCCCCTTCAAACTCAAGATTTCAATGCTTCGGCCAGTTTCGCGATCTTGCCGCGAACAGAGCCATCGATTACCAGGTCACCAGCGCGGATGACGACGCCGCCAATCAGGCTGGCATCCTCAGACGCGTGCAGGCGAACTTCCTGGCCTAGCCGTGCACTGAGAACCTTGGCGAGTTTGTCTTGCTGTTCTTGGTTCAACGCGAAGGCACTGGTCACTTCCACGTCCACGGATTTCTCTTGCTCGGCCTTGTACAGGTCGAACAGAGCGGCAATCTCCGGCAACAGCAGGAGACGGTCGTTTTCCGCGGCAACACGAATGAAATTCTGTGCCTGTGCATTGAACTTGTCACCGCACACGTCAATGAACGTGGCGGCCTTTTCTGCGCTCGTCAGTCGCGGGGCCTTGAGCAGGCGCTGCATGGTGTCGTCTTGAGACACCGCAGCAGCCAGGCCGAGCATGGCTGACCAATTGGCCAGTTGCTGATGGGCCTGGGCATGCTCAAAGGCAGCCTTAGCGTAAGGTCGGGCCAACGTGGTCAGTTCTGCCATGATCGCCCTCGCTTAAATTTCAGCGGCCAGTTTGTTAACCAGCTCCGCATGCGCGTTTTGATCGATTGTGGCGCCAAGGATCTTTTCAGCACCGCCGACGGCCAGGGCGCCCACTTGGGCACGCAGGGCGTCTTTCGCGCTGTTCAGTTCCTGTTCGATCTCGGCCAGAGCCTGAGCCTTCACACGGTCAGCTTCGACGCGGGCCTGTTCACGGGCTTCCTCGACAAGCTGAGCAGCGCGCTTCTTGCTTTGCTCAATGATTTCGGCTGCCTGTGCTTTAGCTTCACGCAGTTGCTGACCCACTTTCTCTTGGGCCAGCTCCAGGTCGCGAGCTGCGCGGTTGGCAGCGTCCAAGCCGTCGGCAATCTTCTTTTGACGCTCCTGCAGAGCAGTGATGACCGGAGGCCATACGTACTTCATGCAGAAGAGTACAAAAATCAGGAAGGCAACGGATTGGCCAATCAGGGTTGCATTAATGTTCACGCCAACACCTCGCTCGGTCTTAATTCATCACAGCCATCAACTCGTGGTTACGAGTGATTAGCCGGCGATCTGACCAACGAACGGATTCGCGAAGGTGAAGAACAGAGCGATACCAACACCGATCATGGTTACGGCGTCGAGCAGACCGGCAACGATGAACATTTTCACCTGCAGCATCGGAACCATTTCTGGTTGACGAGCAGCGCCTTCCAGGAATTTGCCGCCCAGCAGGCCGAAACCAATGGCGGTACCCAGAGCACCCAGGCCGATCAGCAGAGCAACAGCGATAGCGGTCAGACCAACTACAGTTTCCATCTTTCCTCCCGACTTTTACGTCGTATTGGTTAGGTTTTTAAGTTGAAGCGGTAAAACAAATCGTTTGGTACAGCTGCCCTTGCGGACTTTTAAAGCCTTCCCCCCAAACGAGCGGGGAAGGCTACAAGACACGCCAGGCGGTCTTAATGGTTATCTTCATGAGCCATCGACAGGTAGACGATGGTCAGCATCATGAAGATGAAAGCTTGCAGCGTGATGATCAGGATGTGGAACACAGCCCATGCCCACTGCAGCACGACACCCAGGCCGCTCAGCCAGAGGATGCCGGCGCCGAACATCACGGCGATCAGGATGAACACCAGCTCGCCGGCATACATGTTGCCGAAAAGACGCAGTGCCAGCGAGATCGGCTTGGCGATCAGGGTGACGAATTCCAGCAGGAAGTTCACCGGGATCAGCAGGATCTGAACGAAGATGTTCTTGCTGCCGAACGGGTGCAGGGTGAGCTCACCGATGAAGCCGCCCAGGCCCTTGACCTTGATGCTGTAGAAGATGATCAGGGCGAACACGCAGAAGGCCATGGCCAGGGTCGCGTTCGGGTCGGTGGTCGACACGGCACGGAACGGAATGTGCGGATCACCGGAGATCAGCATGGCCAGCTGAGGAATCCAGTCGACCGGTACCAGGTCGATGGCGTTCATCAGGAATACCCAGACGAAGATGGTCAGCGCCAGCGGAGCGATGACCGGGCTGCGGCCGTGGAAGGAGTCCTTCACGCTGCCGTGGACGAAGTCCACCATCACTTCCACGAAGTTCTGCAGGCCGCCTGGTTGACCAGAAGTCGCCTTCTTGGCCGCCATGCGGAAGATGAACAGGAAGATCAGACCCAGCGCGACGGACCAACCCAGGGTGTCCAGGTGGAACGCCCAGAAGCCCATTGCCTTGGCTTCTGCAGCCGAATGGGCAAAGCCCCAGCTGCCGTCTGGTAGTTGACCGTAGGTCAGGTTCTGCAAGTGGTGCTGGATATAGCCCGAAGCGGTTTCTGCTGCCATGGTTGCCTCAAACGCCCTAAGGTCTCGAAAGTCTTTTATTCATCAGCAGGGGCGCGAACCAGCTGACCAAAAGGGTCAACACGAAGACGCCGAATACTGCTAACGGCGCCAGTGGCTTCACTCCTGCGAAGGTCAGTGCAAATAGCACTGCCGTCAAAATCATCTTGCCTGCCTCGCCAGCGTAAAACGACTTGACGATGGCTTGTGCCGCCCGAGCTCCGCTGAAGCGAAAAGCCTTCCAGGCGAAATACACGTTGGGCAGCCAGGCAATCAAACCTCCGCAAAGGCCTGAATATCCACTGACCGCCCCTTTCCACTGCCACAACACCAAGGTTGCCAGCAGTAGTACGACGAATTGAGCCAGCAGTACCGGAAAAACCGCCCAGCGATGGAAAGGCAGGCGGTTTGGCGTGCGGATTTCCATCACAACTGCTCCTCGGAAGTCGACCAACAAGTCAGTTATGACTTGGCATAATTTGTGCCGACAAAATGCGCGCAGAGTATAGGGGTGGATTAACCCCTATTCAACTCTTCGGTAGTGATTTCCGACTGCGCGCTACAACGGGAATTGTTTCAGCGGATGTGTGCAAGCACGCCTTGCAACTCGTCAAGCGAGTTGTAGCGGATAACCAATTGGCCTTTGCCCTTGTTGCCGTGGCGTATCTGCACGGCGGAGCCAAGGCGCTCTGCGAGCCGCTGTTCAAGGCGTGCAATGTCCGGATCAGGTTTGCTCGGTTCGACCGGCTCAGGCTTGCCATTGAGCCACTGACGGACCAGTGCCTCAGTTTGGCGCACGGTCAGGCCACGTGCGACAACATGACGCGCCCCCTCTTCCTGACGTTCTTCCTCGAGGCCGAGCAACGCGCGGGCGTGGCCCATCTCCAGGTCGCCGTGGGCGAGCATGGTCTTGATTGCCTCGGGCAGCGAAATCAGGCGCAGCAGGTTGGCCACGGTTACCCGCGACTTGCCCACGGCATCGGCCACCTGTTGCTGGGTCAGCTCGAACTCCTGCTGCAGCCGCTGCAGGGCCAGGGCTTCTTCCAGCGGGTTGAGGTCCTCGCGCTGAATGTTCTCGATCAGCGCCATCGCGATGGCAGCTTCATCCGGCACTTCGCGCACCATCGCTGGGATGGTGTCGAGACCGGCTTGCTGGGTGGCGCGCCAGCGGCGTTCACCGGCAATGATCTCATAGCGGCTACCGTCGATCGGGCGGACCACGATCGGTTGCATCACCCCATGATTGCGAATCGAGTGTGCGAGTTCTTCCAGTGCCTCGGGGTCCATGTCGCGGCGCGGCTGGTACTTGCCGCGCTGGATCAGTTCGACGGGCAGGTGTTGCAGTTCTTTCTGGTCGATCTTCACAGCCTGCTCTTCGAGCGCGCTGACGGAAGGACCACTGAGCAGTGCATCCAACCCACGTCCGAGACCCCGTTTCTTAACGGCCATGCGGATTCCTTAAGTTGTCTGTGCAGTGCGTGATTGACGGCGTTGACGGCGTACCAGTTCACCGGCCAAGGCCAGATAAGCCAGAGCGCCACGCGATTGCTTGTCGTAGGCCAGCGCCGGCATGCCGAAGCTCGGAGCCTCGGCCAGGCGGATGTTGCGCGGAATGACCGTGTCGTACAGCTGCTCGCCGAAATGCTCCTTGAGCTGCGCCGAAACATCGTTGTTCAGGCTCAGCCGCGGGTCATACATGGTCCGCAGCAGGCCTTCGATCTTGAGCTCCGGGTTCAACCGGGCAGCGATGCGCTTGATGTTATCCACAAGGTCGCTGAGGCCTTCCAGTGCGTAGTACTCGCACTGCATCGGGATGATGACACCATCGGAGGCCACCAGCGCATTGAGCGTCAGCATCGACAGCGACGGCGGGCAGTCGATGAGGATGAAATCGTAGTTTTCGCGGATCGGCGCCAGCGAGTTGCGAAGGCGGCTTTCCTTGACCTGCATTTCCAGCAGCACCACTTCCGCGGCGGTCAGGTCGCGGTTGGCCGGCAGCAGCTGGAAGCCGCCGTGCTCAGAGTAGTGCATGGCCTGGGCAAGGTCGCATTCCCCGATCAGCAGGTCATAGACCGAATGCTCGAGTTCGTGTTTGTCCACACCGCTACCCATGGTCGCGTTGCCCTGCGGATCGAGGTCGATCAGCAGCACACGACGCTTGGTCGCGGCCAGCGATGCTGCGAGGTTGATACAGGTAGTGGTCTTGCCGACACCACCTTTCTGGTTCGCGATTGCGAATACCTTAGCCATTGTTGCGTGTGTTCCCAATCAAGCCTTGCGGCGCAGTATCAGCAGATGGCGCTGGCCCTGGCAACCTGGAACGGTCAGGGCCTGCTCGCTTTCCACTGTGAAGTCTGCGGGCAATGCTACCAGTTCATCGGCAGGATGCAGCCCCTTCATTGCAAGCCATTGCGTCCCGGTGTCGCCCAGATGGCGGGTCCAGTTGGTGAAGTTCTCCATGCTGCTGAAGGCGCGGGAGATGATGCCGCTGAACGGTTGCGACGGCTGGAAGGCTTCGACCCGGCTGTGGATAACCGTGAGGTTGTCCAGTTTGAGCTCCATTTTCACCTGGGTCAGGAAGCGCGTCTTCTTGCCATTGGCATCCAGCACCGTCACCTGCTTGTGCGGATGCAGGATAGCCAAAGGAATGCCGGGCATGCCACCGCCGCTGCCGACATCCAGCCAGTTGTCACGCTCGCTGTGGATAAAGGCCATGACACTCAGGCTGTCGAGCAGATGGCGGGAAACCATCTCGTCCGGATCACGCACGGCAGTAAGGTTGTAGGCCTTGTTCCATTTGATCAACAGGGCCAGGTAGCCCAGTAGCTTTTCGTGCTGCTCGTCGCTCAGCTCGACACCAAGCTGGCGCGCACCTGTGGACAACTCTTCGGCGTGTTGCGGGGTGACCAGGGAACTCAAGCGCTTTGCTCCAATTCGCGGCCTGCGCCGCGTTTTTTCAGATGAATCAGCAACAGGGAAATGGCCGCCGGGGTGACGCCTGGAATACGCGAAGCCTGGCCCAGCGTCTCTGGACGGGTCTGGCCGAGCTTGCCCTGGATCTCCTTCGACAGCCCGGAAATCGTGGTGTAGTCGATATCCACAGGCAGGCGGGTATCTTCGCTGGCTCGCAGGCGGGTGATCTCGTCCTGCTGGCGATCGATGTAACCGGCGTACTTGGTCTTGATCTCGACCTGCTCGGCGACCTGTGGATCGATTTCTGCACCGCCGGTCGCTTCGATCAGCCCGGCATAGTCGATCTCTGGCCGCGCCAGCAGGTTGAGCAGGCTGTACTCGTGGGCCAGCGGGGTGCCGAACTTATCCACAATGGCTTGGCCTTGCTCGGTGTTCGGACGCACCCAGGTCGATTTCAGCCGCTGCTCTTCACGCTCGATGCCGTCACGCTTGGCGCAGAACGCAGCCCAACGCTCGTCATCGATCAGACCGAGCTCGCGACCTTTCTCGGTCAGGCGCAGGTCAGCGTTGTCTTCGCGCAGGATCAGCCGGTACTCGGCACGCGAAGTGAACATGCGGTACGGCTCCTGGGTACCCAGGGTAATCAGGTCATCGACCAGTACGCCGATGTACGCCTCGTCGCGGCGCGGGCACCAGCTTTCGCGGCCCTGCGCGCGCAGCGCGGCGTTGGTACCCGCCAGCAAACCCTGGGCGCCGGCTTCTTCGTAGCCGGTGGTGCCGTTGATCTGGCCGGCGAAGAACAGGCCGCCGATGACTTTGGTCTCCAGGCTGTACTTCAAGTCACGGGGATCGAAGTAGTCGTACTCGATGGCGTAACCCGGCCGGACGATATGGGCGTTTTCCATACCGCGGATCGAGCGCACCAGTTCCAGCTGCACATCGAATGGCAGCGAAGTGGAAATACCGTTGGGGTACAACTCGTGGGTGGTCAGGCCTTCCGGCTCGATGAACACCTGGTGGCTTTCCTTGTCGGCGAAGCGGTGGATCTTGTCTTCGATCGACGGGCAATAGCGCGGGCCGACACCTTCGATCACGCCGGAGTACATCGGCGAACGGTCAAGGTTCGAGGCAATGATCTCGTGGGTGCGGGCGTTGGTGTGGGTAATCCAGCAGCTCACCTGGCGTGGGTGCATGTCGGCGTTGCCCATGAACGACATCACCGGGATTGGCGTGTCGCCTGGTTGCTCGGTCATGACCGAAAAGTCTACCGAACGGCCATCGATACGCGGCGGAGTACCGGTTTTCAGGCGGCCAACGCGCAGCGGCAGTTCGCGCATGCGGTGAGCCAGGGCGATCGATGGCGGATCGCCGGCGCGACCACCGGAATGATTCTGCAAGCCGATGTGGATAAGGCCACCGAGGAAAGTGCCGGTGGTCAAAACCACGGATTCGGCGAAGAAGCGCAGGCCCATCTGGGTCACCACGCCTTTGACCTGGTCCTGTTCGACGATCAGGTCATCACAGGACTGCTGGAATATCCACAGGTTCGGCTGGTTTTCCAGGATCTCGCGGACTACTGCCTTGTAGATGGCGCGGTCGGCCTGCGCACGGGTGGCGCGTACGGCCGGGCCCTTGCGGTTGTTCAGGATGCGGAACTGGATGCCGCTCTTGTCGGTGGCCAGCGCCATGGCGCCGCCGAGTGCATCGATCTCCTTGACCAGATGGCTCTTGCCGATGCCACCAATTGCCGGGTTGCAGCTCATGTGACCGAGGGTTTCCACGTTATGGGTCAACAGCAGGGTTTTCACACCCATGCGTGCTGACGCAAGCGCAGCCTCGGTACCGGCATGGCCGCCGCCGATGACGATCACTTCAAAACGGGAAGGGAAATCCACCACGCACCTCGTGCCTGTTTTTGCGAATAGAGAAGGTAAGCGGACAAGTATAGGGACTTCACCCCCTCCAAAGGAACCGTCTGAGCAAATTTTGACCAGTCTGTGGATGAATGGCAGACAACAGAAATCAAAGAAGAAAATTTTATAAAAGCTTTGTTTTTATGTTTATTCTTATGCACAGCCTCCCCTGTGGATAAGGTTATGTAGGCCTTTCTGTGTGTGGTTTACAGCGAAATTGAACCCTGTGACTTACCCACCATGAGGGTTATGGATAACGTCCTTTAGTCTGTGGATTAAATGATGGTTTACCCACAAGCGGATTAGTCCTCAGAAAAAAAGCCAGCTTATCAAGAGGGCTGAAGTCGGGTTTTCCACAGGGCTCCTGAACATGAAAATGTGTCTGTGGGTAATTTTATGTAGATCTGTACTGGCCTCTTCGCGGCTAAAGCCGCTCCTACAGGGGCCAGCTTGGGTGTCTAAGATCCGACGAGTGGATAAATCGCAGGCAAAAAAAAGCCGCTCCCGAAGGAGCGGCCTTGGATTAGGAAAGCTGTGGACTACTTGCCGATGCAGAAACTGGAGAAGATCCGCCCAAGCAGGTCATCGGAACTGAACGCGCCGGTGATTTCACCCAGGGCCTGCTGGGCCTGACGCAAGTCTTCGGCCAACAGTTCACCCGCGCCAGCCAGGGTCAGTTGTGCGCGGCCGTGCTCCAGGTGCGAACTGGCCTGGCGCAAGGCATCCAGATGGCGCCGACGGGCGCTGAAACCGCTCTCGGCGGTCTGTTCATAACCCATGCAGGCCTTCAGGTGATCGCGCAGCAACTGCAGCCCCTGGATGTCACCTTTGGCACTCAGGGTGATGGTTACATGGCCGTCGTCGCACAACTCCAGCCCTACCCGCTCACCGCTGAGGTCCGCTTTGTTGCGAATCAGCGTGACCTTCGCCGGATCTGGGCGTTGATCAAGAAACTCGGGCCACAAGGCGAACGGGTCACTGGCCTCGGGTGCGGTGGAATCGACGACCAGGAGTACCCGGTCGGCCTCGCCGATAGCCTTGAGTGCGCGTTCCACGCCGATCTTTTCCACGTGGTCGTCGGTATCTCGCAGGCCGGCCGTATCGACGACGTGCAGGGGCATGCCGTCGATGTGGATATGTTCTCGCAAAATATCCCGGGTGGTGCCGGCGATGTCGGTGACGATGGCCGCCTCACGCCCCGCCAACTGGTTCAACAAGCTCGACTTGCCGGCGTTCGGCCGGCCGGCGATGACCACTGTCATGCCGTCACGCAGCAAAGCGCCCTGCCCGGCCTCGCGCTGGACAGTGGATAACTCGGCGCGGACAGCATCGAGCATCGACAAGACATGGCCATCGGCCAGGAAATCGATTTCCTCTTCCGGGAAGTCGATCGCGGCCTCGACATAGATACGCAGGGCAATCAGTGCCTCTGTCAGGCTGTGCACACGCTTGGAGAATTCGCCCTGCAGCGAGCGCAAGGCATTGCGTGCAGCCTGGCTGGAGCTCGCCTCGATCAGGTCAGCGATGGCTTCCGCCTGGGCCAGATCCAGCTTGTCATTGAGGAACGCCCGCTCGCTGAATTCGCCTGGCCGCGCCAGACGGCAGCCGACTTGTACACAGCGCTGCAGCAGCATATCCAGTACCACTGGGCCGCCATGCCCCTGCAACTCGAGTACATCCTCGCCGGTAAACGAGTTAGGCCCTGGGAAATACAACGCAATGCCTTCATCCAGCACCAGGCCATCCTCATCGCGGAATGGCCCGTAGTGGGCATAGCGTGGCGTCAGCGTCCGGCCGGTGATCAACTGGCCCGCCTTGCTTGCCAATGGCCCGGACAGCCTGACGATACCGACGCCACCGCGGCCTTGGGCGGTGGCGATGGCAGCGATGGTTTCACGCACAGTGTTCATGCTCGAAAGCCTCTACGACAAAACGACAGATAGCAAAAACGCCCCCGAAGGGGCGTTTTTATTCACAGGCTAGCGCAGTAGCCCGTCAAGCAGCAGCTTTTTTGGTGGCTGCTTCGATACGGCGGGTGATGTACCACTGCTGAGTGATCGACAGGCAGTTGTTCACAACCCAGTACAGCACCAGACCAGCCGGGAACCACAGGAAGAAGAAGGTGAAGATGATCGGCATCATTTTCATCACCTTGGCCTGCATCGGATCCGGAGGCGTCGGGTTCAGACGCTGCTGGATGAACATGGTGGCACCCATGATGATCGGCAGGATGAAGAACGGATCCTTGATCGACAGGTCGGTGATCCACAGCATCCATGGGGCCTGGCGCATCTCGACGCTTTCCAGCAGTACCCAGTACAGCGACAGGAACACCGGCATTTGCACCAGGATCGGCAGGCAGCCGCCCAGCGGGTTGATCTTCTCTTTCTTGTACAGCTCCATCATCGCCTGGGACATCTTCTGGCGATCATCACCGAAGCGTTCCTTCAATGCAGCAAGCTTCGGTGCCACGGCACGCATGCGCGCCATCGAGCGATAGCTGGCAGCCGAGAGCGGGAAGAACAGGCCCTTGATGAGCATGGTCAGCACGATGATCGACCAACCCCAGTTACCCAGCAGGCTGTGGATATGTTGCAGCAACCAGAAGATTGGCTGGGCAATGAACCACAGGAAGCCGTAGTCGACGGTCAGTTCCAGACCTGGGGACAGTTCTTTCAGCTTGGACTGGATCTTCGGACCGGCGTACAACATGGCGCTGGTCTCAACCTTGCCGCCAGCCGGAACGCTGAGCACAGGGCCGGTGTAGCCGATGATGTAGTTGCCCTGGCTGTCCTTGCGGGTCTGGACAACATTATTGTCCGACTTGGCCGGAATCCAGGCGGTTACGAAGTAGTGCTGCAGCCAGGCGACCCAGCCGCCGGACACATTTTCTTTCAAACTTCCTTTATCGATGTCCTTCATCGAGACCTTTTTGTAAGGCTCGGAAGCAGTCCACATGGCGGCGCCCAAGTAGGTCGCGGTGCCGGTAGCGGTGCTCGACGATGGATCGGAACTGGCGTCACGCTTGAGCTGGGCAAACATGTTGCCGTTCCAGGTCTGGCCGCTCTGGTTGTCGATCAGGTAGCTGACATTCAGGTCGTACTCACCGCGCTTGAAGCTGAAGCGCTTGATGTAGTTGACGCCGTTATCGCTGAACTTGAGGTCGACGACCAGTTGGTCCTGGCCATCAGCCAGCTGGTAGCTCTTCTGTTCGGTAGCGTACAACGGACGACCCGACGAACGGGCATCCGGGCCGTTGGCGCCGGTCAGGCCGCTCTGCGCCAGGTAGACGCGCTCGCCACCGTTGTCGAACAGCTGGAACGGAATGTCCGGATGGTCCTGACGGCGTGGGTATTTCGGCAGGTTCAGCTGGACGATGTCACCACCGACCGGATCGATAGCCAGGTCCAGGACATCAGTCTTGATCCGGATCAGGTCCTTGCTGACTGCAACCGGGGCCAGTTCGGCAGGGCTGGATTCGGCATTGGCGCTCGGCACATCGGCGCTGGCGGTACCGGCCGGCACACCATCGGGCAAGGCCGGGGCAACAGTGCTGGCAGCAGTATTCTGAGTCGGCAGGGCAGCCTGGCCGTAGTCCTCGTTCCACTTGAGGACCATGACGTAGGACACGATTGCCAGGGCGACGATCAGGATCGTGCGTTTAATATCCATGATTACTCGGCTATCGAAGAAGTTCGGGAGGAAGGAGCGGGGGGAACGGGATCGAAACCGCCGTCGTTCCACGGATGACAACGCCCCAGGCGACGAACGGCTAGCCACCCGCCACGCAAGAGGCCATGGTTTTCAATGGCTTCAAGAGCGTAACAGGAGCAACTGGGGTAAAAACGACAGTGATTGGCCATCAGGGGACTGATGGCGTAACGGTAAAACTGGATCGGAACGAGGGCCAGTTTACGCATTTTGACTGTCTACCCCTGCGGAATCGGCGTTAGCCGCTGGAGTTGGCCGGCTGCGTGCCAGGCGTTTCCAGAGCTTGCCAAAGTGTTGGTGCAATTCCGGGTTTTCTATCTCACCCAATCCCTTGCGCGCGACGATCACTATATCCAGGCCACCCAGCGATTGCTGGTTGAGCCGGAAGGAATCGCGCATCAAGCGCTTGAGGCGGTTGCGTTGAACGGCGAGCTTGACGCTCTTCTTGCCGATCACCAGGCCAAGCCGTGGGTGATCAAGGCCGTTCTCGCGAGCAAGAATCAGCAGGTTTTTCCCTGGAACCTTGCCGGTTGGGGAGTCGAAGACCGCTTTGAAGTGCCGGGGTGTAAGCAGTCGCTTTTCCCGACTGAAGTCCTGACTCACCACCTGTGCCGAAAAATCAAATGGCCAGACGCTTACGGCCTTTGGCACGACGACGCGACAGAACAGCGCGGCCGTTCTTGGTAGCCATACGGGCACGGAAGCCGTGGGTGCGAGCGCGCTTGATGGTGCTTGGTTGGAAAGTACGTTTCATGGCGTTGTTACCTGGTTTGTCGACTACGGGCCGGAATGGCCCCCTTTTTAAGAGATCGGCGATTCTAGAGAAAGCAAGCCCATAGGTCAATTTCCAACCAGTCTTTCCTTATAGAAGGCGTCCTGATTGCTGCTCGGCCAAGGGAGGGTTGCTCAGCCAACCAGATGGACGACAAAATGAAAAAAAAGAAGAGACATATAAAAAGCTTTTCTGAAGAACTTATAAATCTTAAGTGGATAACCTTCTGTGGATAACACAGCGCAGCCAAGGTTTTACGCGGTTTACAGGAATCTGAAACCTTGTCGGTAACACGTGCTGCGCTTGTGCTGGACCTGCTGAAAGGCTGTGGATAGAAAATACCGTTATCCACAGTTGAGTTATCAACAGCCCGCGACCCAGGGTTGTGCATAGCCCTCAGGACGGGTTATCCACAGACCTTATTCACAGTCGCTGAGGGACGTTTTTGCCGCTAAATGGCTGTTTTGTCGTGGCTCAGAATGTTTCCACATGTGGATAACTGATCGCTCGACCGGTACAATGGCGGTTTGTTTTTGCCTCATCCGGCTTTCAACTCAGGGGATATCCGTGTCAGTGGAACTTTGGCAGCAGTGCGTGGAGCTTCTGCGCGATGAACTGCCTGCCCAGCAATTCAACACCTGGATCCGTCCGCTACAGGTCGAAGCCGAAGGCGACGAGTTGCGCGTCTATGCGCCGAACCGTTTCGTGCTCGACTGGGTGAATGAAAAGTACCTCGGCCGTCTGCTCGAACTGTTGGGTGAAAACGGCGACGGTATTGCGCCTGCCCTTTCCTTATTAATAGGTAGCCGTCGCAGCTCTGCTCCACGTGCTGCACCTAATGCACCCGTCAGCGCCGCAGTGGCTGCCACGCTTGCGCAAAGCCAGACGCAACAGGCCACTGCGTCTGCGATTACCGCTATTGCCGAACCGGCGCAGGCACCAGCCACAGAGGCGGTGCAAGCGAACGAGGTGGTTGAACCGGCTTCGAGTGACAGCTTCGACAGCATGGGGGACAGCCCTTCGGCAGCGGCTACCGGCAGCCGTACCGAACAGCGCACTGTTCAGGTAGAAGGCGCGCTCAAGCACACCAGCTACCTGAACCGGACGTTCACCTTCGAGACCTTTGTGGAAGGTAAGTCGAACCAGTTGGCCCGCGCCGCAGCCTGGCAGGTCGCCGACAACCCCAAGCATGGCTACAATCCGCTGTTCCTCTATGGCGGCGTGGGCCTGGGTAAGACCCACTTGATGCATGCGGTGGGTAACCACCTGCTGAAGAAGAACCCGAATGCCAAGGTCGTGTACCTGCATTCCGAGCGCTTCGTCGCGGATATGGTCAAGGCGCTGCAGCTGAACGCCATCAATGAATTCAAGCGTTTCTACCGTTCGGTCGATGCGCTGCTGATCGACGATATCCAGTTCTTCGCCCGTAAAGAGCGTTCCCAGGAAGAGTTTTTCCACACCTTCAATGCGCTGCTCGAGGGTGGTCAGCAGGTGATTCTCACCAGCGACCGTTACCCGAAGGAAATCGAAGGCCTGGAAGAGCGCCTGAAGTCGCGCTTCGGCTGGGGACTGACGGTTGCCGTCGAGCCGCCTGAACTGGAAACACGTGTGGCGATCTTGATGAAGAAGGCCGACCAGGCCAAGGTCGAGTTGCCGCATGATGCCGCGTTCTTCATCGCTCAGCGTATTCGCTCCAATGTACGTGAACTCGAGGGCGCCCTGAAGCGGGTGATCGCTCACTCGCACTTCATGGGCCGTGACATCACGATCGAGCTGATTCGCGAGTCGCTGAAGGACTTGCTGGCGCTGCAGGACAAGCTGGTGAGTGTGGATAACATCCAGCGGACCGTGGCCGAGTACTACAAGATCAAGATTGCCGATCTGTTGTCCAAACGCCGCTCGCGCTCCGTTGCGCGTCCCCGTCAGGTTGCCATGGCACTGTCGAAGGAGCTGACCAACCACAGTCTGCCGGAAATCGGCGACATGTTTGGCGGCCGCGACCACACCACCGTGCTGCACGCCTGCCGCAAGATCAACGAATTGAAGGAATCCGACGCGGACATCCGCGAGGACTACAAGAACCTGCTGCGGACGCTGACGACGTGATGGTCGCCAGCGCAGCTATTTGAAGGCAAGGGACTAGACCATGCATTTCACCATTCAACGCGAAGCCCTGTTGAAACCCCTGCAACTGGTCGCCGGTGTCGTCGAGCGCCGCCAGACCTTGCCGGTGCTATCCAACGTCCTGCTGGTCGTGCAAGGCCAGCAGCTGTCGTTGACCGGTACCGACCTGGAAGTCGAACTGGTTGGCCGCGTGCAACTGGAAGAGCCGGCAGAGCCAGGCGAGATCACTGTCCCGGCGCGCAAGCTGATGGACATCTGCAAGAGCCTGCCCAACGATGTCCTGATCGACATCAAGGTCGACGAGCAGAAGCTGCTGGTCAAAGCCGGCCGTAGCCGCTTCACCTTGTCGACCTTGCCTGCCAACGATTTCCCCACCGTTGAAGAGGGCCCGGGCTCGCTGACCTGCAACCTGGAGCAAAGCAAGCTGCGCCGTCTGATCGAGCGCACCAGCTTCGCCATGGCTCAGCAGGACGTGCGTTACTACCTCAATGGCATGCTGCTGGAAGTGTCGCGCAATACCCTGCGTGCGGTATCCACCGACGGTCACCGTCTGGCGCTGTGCTCGATGAGTGCTCCGATTGAACAGGATGATCGCCATCAGGTCATCGTTCCACGCAAGGGTATCCTTGAACTGGCGCGCCTGCTCACCGATCCGGAAGGCATGGTCAGCATCGTTCTTGGCCAGCATCACATCCGTGCGACCACCGGTGAGTTCACCTTCACCTCGAAACTGGTCGACGGCAAGTTCCCGGACTATGAGCGCGTACTGCCGAAGGGGGGGGACAAGCTGGTGGTGGGTGACCGTCAGGCGCTGCGTGAAGCGTTCAGCCGTACTGCGATTCTCTCCAACGAGAAGTACCGTGGCATTCGCCTGCAGCTGGCTGCAGGCCAACTGAAAATTCAGGCCAATAACCCTGAGCAGGAAGAAGCAGAAGAAGAGATCGGTGTGGACTACGAAGGTAGCTCGCTCGAGATCGGCTTCAACGTCAGTTACCTGCTTGACGTGCTGGGCGTTATGACTACCGAGCAAGTTCGTCTGATTCTGTCTGACTCCAACAGCAGTGCCCTGCTGCAGGAAGCAGGCAATGACGATTCCTCCTACGTTGTCATGCCGATGCGTCTGTAACTCGTAGCAGACGAAATGTCCCTTCGACGTCTCATGGTCACCGGGGTGCGTAACCTGCACCCGGTGACCCTCTCACCGTCCCCCCGCATCAATATCCTCTACGGCGCCAATGGCAGCGGCAAGACCAGTGTGCTCGAAGCCGTGCACCTGCTTGGCCTTGCCCGGTCATTTCGCAGTACTCGGTTGAACCCGGTCATTCAGTATGAGCAGCCCGCTTGTACGGTATTTGGTGAGGTGCAGTTGGCCGAAAGTGGCTCCAGCAACCTGGGCGTTTCACGGGAGCGGGCGGGCGAGTTCACTATCCGCATTGACGGGCAGAATGCCAGGAGCGCCGCTCAGCTGGCTGAATTGTTGCCGCTGCAATTGATCAACCCGGACAGTTTTCGGTTGCTGGAGGGTGCACCGAAAATCCGTCGGCAGTTTCTCGATTGGGGAGTGTTCCACGTGGAACCTCGTTTTCTGCCTGCCTGGCAGCGCTTGCAGAAGGCGCTGCGGCAGCGGAACTCATGGTTGCGGCATGGTACACTTGACGCTGCTTCGCAAGCCGCCTGGGACAGAGAGTTATGCCTGGCCAGCGCGGAAATAGATGAATACCGTCGCAACTACATCAAGGCCTTGAAGCCCGTCTTCGAGCAAACCCTGAGCGAACTGGTCGAGCTGGACGGGTTGACCCTGAGCTACTACCGAGGCTGGGACAAGGACCGGGAACTGCAAGAAGTACTCGCCTCCTCTGTCCTTCGCGATCAGCAGATGGGCCACACCCAGGCCGGCCCGCAGCGAGCAGATCTGCGTCTTCGTCTGGCTGCCAATAATGCAGCCGACATCCTGTCGCGTGGTCAGCAAAAGCTGGTTGTGTGCGCATTGCGTATCGCACAGGGGCACCTCGTCAGTCAGGCTCGTCGCGGCCTCTGTATTTATCTCGTTGACGACCTGCCGTCTGAGCTGGATGACCAGCACCGCCGCGCACTGTGCCGCTTGCTTGAAGAATTACGCTGCCAGGTATTCATCACCTGTGTAGATCACGAATTACTGAGGGAAGGCTGGCAAACGGAAACGCCAGTTGCCTTGTTCCACGTGGAACATGGCCGTATCACCCAGACCCACGACCATCGGGAGTGAAGGCATGAGCGAAAATCAAACGTACGACTCCTCCAGCATCAAGGTGCTGAAAGGTTTGGATGCCGTACGCAAGCGTCCCGGCATGTACATTGGCGACACCGATGATGGTAGCGGCCTGCACCACATGGTCTTCGAAGTGGTCGACAACTCGATCGACGAAGCCCTCGCCGGTCACTGCGATGACATCACGGTCATCATCCACCCGGACGAATCCATCAGCGTGCGCGATAACGGTCGCGGCATTCCGGTTGACGTGCATAAAGAGGAAGGCGTTTCGGCAGCCGAGGTCATCATGACCGTGCTGCACGCCGGCGGTAAGTTCGACGACAACTCCTACAAGGTATCCGGCGGTCTGCACGGTGTAGGTGTGTCGGTCGTGAACGCCCTGTCCGAGAAGCTGGTGCTGACGGTTCGCCGCAGTGGCAAGATCTGGGAGCAGACCTACGTTCACGGGGTTCCGCAGGCTCCGATGGCCGTTGTCGGCGACAGCGAAACTACCGGTACTCACATCCACTTCAAGCCATCGGCTGAAACCTTCAAGAACATCCACTTCAGCTGGGACATCCTGGCCAAGCGGATCCGCGAATTGTCGTTCCTCAATTCGGGTGTTGGCATTCTGTTGAAGGATGAGCGCTCGGGCAAGGAAGAGTTCTTCAAGTATGAAGGTGGCTTGAAGGCCTTCGTTGAATACCTCAACACCAACAAGACCCCGGTCAACTCGCAGGTCTTCCACTTCAACGTCCAGCGTGACGATGGCGTGGGTGTCGAGATTGCGCTGCAGTGGAACGACAGCTTCAACGAAAACCTGCTGTGTTTCACCAACAACATTCCGCAGCGTGACGGCGGTACGCACCTGGTCGGCTTCCGCTCCTCGCTGACCCGTAGCCTGAACAGCTACATCGAGCAGGAAGGTCTGGCCAAGAAGAACAAAGTTGCCACCACCGGTGACGACGCCCGTGAAGGCCTGACGGCGATCATTTCGGTGAAAGTGCCGGATCCGAAGTTCAGCTCACAGACCAAGGACAAGCTGGTCTCCTCGGAGGTGAAAACCGCCGTGGAACAAGAGATGAACAAATACTTCGCCGACTTCCTGCTGGAAAACCCGAACGAAGCAAAGGCCGTTGTCGGCAAGATGATCGACGCTGCCCGTGCCCGTGAGGCGGCGCGTAAAGCCCGGGAAATGACTCGCCGTAAAGGCGCGCTGGATATCGCCGGCCTGCCGGGCAAACTGGCGGACTGCCAGGAGAAGGACCCTGCCCTTTCCGAACTGTACCTGGTGGAGGGTGACTCCGCAGGCGGCTCGGCCAAGCAAGGCCGTAACCGTCGCACCCAGGCAATCCTGCCGCTGAAGGGCAAGATTCTCAACGTCGAGAAAGCGCGCTTCGACAAGATGATCTCGTCCCAGGAAGTGGGCACGCTCATCACGGCACTGGGCTGTGGTATCGGCCGCGAAGAGTACAACATCGACAAGCTGCGTTATCACAACATCATCATCATGACCGATGCTGACGTCGACGGTTCGCACATCCGTACCCTGCTGCTGACCTTCTTCTTCCGTCAGTTGCCGGAGCTGGTCGAGCGCGGCTACATCTATATCGCCCAGCCGCCGCTGTACAAGGTCAAGAAAGGCAAGCAGGAGCAGTACATCAAGGACGACGAGGCCATGGAAGAATACATGACCCAATCGGCCCTCGAAGATGCCAGCTTGCACCTGGACGAATCGGCGCCAGCCGTTTCCGGCGTACAACTGGAAACGCTGGTGAACGAATTCCGCGCCGTGATGAAGACCCTCAAGCGTCTGTCGCGGCTGTACCCGGAAGACATCACCGAGCACTTCATTTACCTGCCGGAAGTCACCTTGGAGCAGCTGGCCGATCACGCCGTGATGCAAGCGTGGCTGGTGAAGTTCCAGGAGCGCTTGAACAGCAGCCAGAAGTCGGGCCTGGTCTATCAGGCCAGCCTGCGCGAAGACAAGGAACGCAATGTCTGGTTGCCGGAAGTGGAAGTTACCTCCCACGGTCTGGCCAGCTACGTCACCTTCAACCGCGACTTCTTCGGCAGCAACGACTACCGCTCGGTGGCCACCGTGGGTGCCAAGCTGTCTACCCTGCTCGGCGAGGGTGCTTACGTGCAGCGCGGTGAACGTCGCAAGGCGATCACCGAGTTCAAGGAAGCGCTGGACTGGCTGATGAACGAAAGCACCAAGCGCCATACCATTCAGCGATACAAAGGTCTGGGCGAGATGAACCCGGAGCAGCTGTGGGAAACCACCATGGACCCAACCGTCCGCCGCATGCTCAAGGTCACCATCGAAGATGCGATTGCCGCCGACCAGATCTTCAACACCCTGATGGGCGATGCGGTGGAGCCACGCCGTGACTTCATCGAAAGCAATGCGCTGTCGGTGTCGAACCTGGACTTCTGATCCGGTGTAGATCGCCAGAAACAAGAAAGCCCGCTGATGCGGGCTTTTTTGTGGCTGTGAGAATCAGTAGCCGGAGAGAACGCTGACAACCACGCCTGAGGCAATCGCCACCAGCACATAGTCCCCGTTCACGTACAACCAGCGGTGATCACGAGGTGGCGCGTACAGATGGCGCGCACGCCAATCGGTCACCCAGTAGCGGTCTGCGCGATAACGCGGCTCCACCACATAGCCACGATGCCATTGCTGGTACGGCATCGGCATGCCGGCTTCAGGTCGGAAGTTCGGGTTGCGGTAGGCCGGGTAGCGACCGTTGTCATGACGGTCATGCCGCTCGGGTTGGCCACGTGACGGGTCGCTCTGATGGGACGGACCACCGTCATGGCGGTCCGGCCCTGGTTGAGCAAAACTGGCCAAGGGTGTGCTGAGCACAAGCGCGGCGCAGAGTACGGTTAGGGCTTTCTTCATGTGCGGAACCTCTGACTGTTGACGCCCGGCAGGTAAAACGTCTGCCTGGTGCGGTTAACTGATCAGACCACAAACTTTTCCGCTTAATGTAAGGGCAGAGGTAAAGGTCCGGTAAAGGTCTACGGACTACAAACCAAGCGTTTTCAAGCGGCGATAGAGGGTTCGCTCACTCATGCCAAGGTGACGGGCCAGCTCGCTGCGTGATCCTTCGAACTGCTCCAGTGCGTGCGCGAGATCACTCAGATCGTTTCGCCCTTTGCTCATGGCCAATGTCTGCTGTCGCCCGACCTCTTCGGGTAGGTGCTCTGGTCGGATCAGCCCGTCATCGGCAAATAACCGAGCCCTTTCCAGGATGTTGCGCAACTCGCGAATGTTCCCGGGGAAGGCATGCAGCATGAGTTGCTTCAGCGCCGCTTCAGTCAGGCTCGGGGTCGGCTTGCCAGCCATGCGTTGCAGCAGACTCTCGGCCAGCAGCGGCAAATCCTCCACGCGCTCGCGCAAAGCCGGCAAGCGGATAGGGAAACCGCTGATGCGGTAATACAGGTCTTCCCGGAACGTCCCCTCAGCCACCATTTTCTTCAGCGGCTTATGGGTCGCCGAAACCAGGCGGAAATCCGAATGCACGGTGCGCAGGCTGCCGACCGGGCGAAAACTCCCTGACTCGATCAGGCGCAGCAGTTTGACTTGCATCGCCAATGGCACTTCGCCGATTTCGTCGAGGAACAATGTGCCACCGTGGGCAGCCTCGGCCAAACCGATCTTGCGCTGATTGGCGCCGGTGAATGCACCCTTCTCGTAACCGAACAGCTCGCTTTCGAACAGCGACTCGGTCAGGCCGGTACAGTCGACGACCACCAGCGGACCATTAGCCCGTGGGCTACCCATATGAATAGCGCGGGCAAACAGCTCCTTGCCGGTACCCGACTCGCCCTGCAGCAGCACAGGAATCTGCGCGGGTGCCGCACGCTGAAGGCTGGCCAGCGCAGTCTTGAACGCTGGCGCTCGCCCGACCAGCCCTTGTTCTTGAGGTTGTGCGGAGGCCAGCGTGATGCTGGTCAGCCGCTCGACGAAAGCCACCACCCTGCCCTGCTCATCGAGGATCGGCCGCAACTCTACATCCACATGCTCAGGGCCACGCGGCGTGTGATGAATATGCAGCACACGCTCCGGCACTTTACTGTCCCACGCCTTGCGCATCGGGCAGTGCTCACCGGCCTGGTCACATGGCACAGCGTAGTGATGCGACACCCGGTGGCACTTCTCACCCAGTGGTGCCTGCTCGTCTCGACCGAACTGACGGCGATAAGCCGCGTTGGCGGCGAGTATGTTGTAGTCGGTGTCCAGCACGATGGCAGGCAGGGCATCGTGCTCAAGGTAGGAAACCAAGGCTAGGATGAGTGGATGAGTTTCAGGCATGACGACACCGATTGGATAACCTGGCGCAGGGTAACAAGGACTGCCAAACACTGCCATTGGCTGACAGTCGACTGCCAAATGTACTGCCACCGGCACGGACAGCGGTGATCAAAGGGCCATGTTCATTGGCCCAGGTTCGCAGAAGCGCCTGGCATGCATCTTGATAAACCTCCTCCCACTGCCTACGCCCATAGAAGCCGAGGCAGACAATCTGGAGAACGTGATGATCATCGGCAACAACCTTCACGTGGACGCCTTCTACGACGAGGCGACCTCGACCATCAGCTATCTGGTCATGGATCGTGAAACCCTTCAGTGCGCACTGATCGACAGCGTGCTGGACTACGACCCCAAGTCCGGGCGCACCTGCACCGCTTCGGCGGATCGCCTGATCGATCGTGTGACAGAGCTCAAGGCCACCGTGCAATGGGTGCTGGAAACCCACGTGCACGCCGACCACCTCTCGGCGGCGGCTTACCTCAAAGGCAAGCTCGGCGGCCATACCGCCATCGGTGCGCACATTACCCAAGTGCAGAAAGTCTTTGGCACGCTGTTCAATGCCGAGCCTGGCTTCGCCCGTGATGGCAGCCAGTTCGATGTGCTTTTCGAAGATGAAGAGGGCTTTTGCATCGGCAACCTGCATGCCCGTGCGTTGCACACCCCCGGACATACACCGGCATGCCTCAGTTACATGGTCGCGGACGCAGGTGAGACGGCGGTGTTCGTCGGCGATACCCTGTTCATGCCTGACTACGGTACCGCCCGCTGCGACTTCCCCGGCGCCGATGCGCGCACGCTGTACCGCTCGATCCGTCGGTTGCTGGCCTTCCCCGACCAGACGCTGCTGTTCATGTGCCACGACTATCTGCCAGGCGGGCGCGAGATGCGCTACGTCACCACGGTTGCCGAGCAGCGCGCCAGCAATATCCACATCCACCAAGGCATCGACGAGGACAGCTTCGTGGCCATGCGCGAAGCCCGCGACAAGACCCTCGACATGCCCGTGCTGATCCTGCCATCGGTGCAGGTCAACATGCGCAGCGGCCAGCTCCCGGAGCCTGAGGAAAACGGCGTGAGCTACCTGAAGATCCCGCTGAACAAGCTTTGACTGCCCTGCCCTATAACCAGAAACTCCAGGATTGACTGCCATGCCTGCCAATGCCGACCACCACAAGGTGGTCATCGTCGGTGCCGGTGCCGCCGGTATCGCCACTGCCTCCAGCCTGATTGCCCGTGACCCGTCGCTGGACATTGCCCTGATCGACCCTGCCGACGTGCACTACTACCAGCCCGGCTGGACCCTGGTCGGCGCCGGCGTGTTCAATACGCCGAGCACCGCCCGTACCATGGCTTCGACCATCCCGCGCGGCGTGCGGTGGATCAAGGCGCGTGTCCAGGCTTTCGACCCATCTGCGCAGCTGGTCACCCTGGAGTGTGGCCGCGCCATCAGTTATGAACAGTTGGTGGTCTGCCCGGGCCTCAAGCTCGACTGGGACGCGATCGATGGGCTTGGCGAAACCCTTGGTCGCAACGGTGTCACCTCCAACTACCGCTACGACCTGGCACCTTACACGTGGGAGCTGGTGCAAACGCTCAAGCAAGGCCGTGCACTGTTCACCCAGCCGCCGATGCCGATCAAGTGCGCTGGCGCGCCGCAAAAGGCCCTGTACCTGTCCTGCGACCATTGGCTGCGCAGTGGGCGGCTAGGCGACGTGAAAGCCAGTTTCTTCAATGCCGGTGCAGTGCTGTTCGGCGTTCCCGACTATGTGCCAGCCTTGATGGCCTACATCGACAAGTACGGCGTCGATCTCAATTACAGCCATCGGCTGGTTGCCGTGGATGGGCCCAGCCAGCGTGCCACCTTCGTGCGCACACTGGCCGACGGTAGCACTGAAACCCGTAGCGAATCCTTCGACCTGTTGCATGTGGTACCGCCACAGGTTGCCCCGGACTTCATCCGCCAGAGCCCCTTGGCCGATGCAGCCGGGTGGGTTGATGTCGATCCGCATACCTTGCGCCACCGCCGGTTCGCCAACATCCACGCACTGGGCGATGTGGCCAGCACCAGCAATGCCAAGACTGCCGCGGCGGCGCGCAAGCAGGCGCCAGTGGTAGCCAACAACGTGCTGGTAGCGCTCGGCCGCCTCCCTACCCTGGCCCAGTACGACGGCTATGGTTCCTGCCCGCTGACCGTCGAGCGCGGCAAGATCGTCCTGGCCGAGTTCACCTATGGCGGCAAGGTCGCGCCGAGCTTCCCCCGCTGGCTGCTCGATGGCCGTCAGCCGACACGCCTGGCCTGGCTGCTCAAGGCACGGGTGCTGCCGCCGTTGTACTGGCAGGGGATGCTCAAAGGTCGAGAGTGGCTGGCGCGCCCACAACCGCTGGACGCCGAGGGCGCACAGTGATCGAACATCAACTGTTGGGCGCGGGACTGGGTGCGATCATCGGTGCGGTGCTGGCGCTGACCGGCGCCGGTGGTGGCATCCTGGCCGTACCGCTGCTGGTGTTCGGGCTTGGGCTGTCGATGGTCGAAGCGGCACCCATCGGCCTG
Organism: Pseudomonas sp. NPDC086566; assembly: GCF_050280885.1. Taxonomy (NCBI): domain Bacteria; kingdom Pseudomonadati; phylum Pseudomonadota; class Gammaproteobacteria; order Pseudomonadales; family Pseudomonadaceae; genus Pseudomonas; species Pseudomonas sp. NPDC086566. Next base: position 107,062 of record NZ_JBNNWD010000002.1, on the reverse strand, counting down.
CTCGCCGTGGGGCTTGCTGCGGCGGTGGGTGCGGTACTGGGCCTGCGCGAAGGGCTGGTGCGTTATCGCGCCGCCCTGTTCATCGCCCTGATCGGTATTGCAGCGGCACCGTTCGGCCTGATGCTGGCCCACCGCTTGCCCAATACACCCTTGGCGCTGGTGTTCGCTGCCGTGCTGATCTACGCCTGCCTGCGCATCTGGAGCAAGGCGGGCAAAGCGCTGCGTGGTGAAGGCAGCGAGGCCCATCGCTACATCGAACCCTGCGTGCTGAACCCGCTGCAGGGGCGATTGCGCTGGACGTTACCTTGCGCTCGAGCCTTGGCGTTTACCGGCGTCATGTCCGGCTTGCTTTCCGGCCTGCTGGGCGTCGGCGGGGGCTTTGTGATCATCCCGGCCTTGAATCGCTATACCAACCTGCGCATGAAGAGCATTGTCTCGACCTCGCTGGCGGTCATTGCGCTGGTTTCCACGGGGAGTGTGGTCAGCGCCAGCGTGGCCGGTGTGATGCATTGGCGGATCGGTGCACCCTTTGCCATAGGGGCAGTGATCGGCCTGTTGCTGGCCAGGCCGCTTGCCACACGGATTGCCGGCCCACGCCTGCAGCAGATGTTCGCTGTCGCCGGTTGGCTGGCAGCCGTACTGCTGGCTGCCAAGGCGCTACTCGGCTAGCAGCTCGTCCTGTTCCGCCGCGCACAGTGCCAGGAGGTAGTCCCATACCACCCGCAGGCGCACCGACTTGTGCAACTCGCGGCGAGTACAGATCCAGTAGCTGCGCTGGATGGTCTCGCTGGGCAGCACCCGGACCAGCGCCGGATCATGACGAGCCATGTAGTTGGGCAGCACGGCGATGCCGAGTCCCGCACGTGCGGCGGTTTGCTGGGCGATCACGCTGGTGCTGCGAAAGGCCACGTTCGGTGCCCGGCAAAAGCTGTTGAGAAACAGCAGTTCCTGGCTGAACAGCAAGTCATCGACATAGCCGATCCAGCTGTGCCGAGCCAGGTCCTCGCGGTTACGCAGTGGCGGTGCCCGGTCCAGGTAGTCCTGGCTGGCGTACAGCGCCAGGCGGTAGTCGGTGAGCTTGCGGGTGATCAGCAGGTCGGCGTTGGGACGCTCCAGATGGATGCTGATCTCGGCTTCGCGGTTGAGGATGCTGACGAAGCGCGGTACCGCCACCAATTCCACCTCCAGCCCCGGATAGCGGGCAAACAGCTCGCTCATGCGCGGGGTGAAGAACATGATGCCGATGCCTTCGGTCACACCCAGGCGAATCTTGCCAAGTGGGGTGATGGCCTGGGTGATTTCTTCCTGCGCCAGCAGGGCGACGTTCTCCATGGCTTCGGCGTGCTTGAGCAGAGCCTGGCCCGACGGAGTCAGTTCATAGCCTTGGGCGTGCTGCACGAACAGCGGCGTGCCCAGGCTCTTCTCGATGCTCTCGATATGTCGGGCGACCGTGCTGTGCGTTGTATTGAGGCGCTTGGCCGCACTGAGCAGGCGGCCGCTGCGCTGCAACTCGAGGAAAAACCGCAGATCGTTCCAGTCGAACATGCTGATCCTTATGGCTGTGCTAAAACGCACAACGGCTGCGCGAAATCTCGTGTTCCCTTGGCGAAATTACTCACTAAGATGGATCGGGACAAGAATAATAATCAGGCGCGAGGTTGCACATGCCATCAGCCGATTCTGTCTTCGACTACGTGGTCGTAGGTGCTGGCCCCGCCGGCTGTCTGCTGGCCAATCGTTTGTCCGCCGACCCTTCCAGCCGTGTCCTGCTGCTTGAAGCCGGTGGTCGCGACAACTATCCCTGGATTCATATCCCCGTCGGGTATCTGTACTGCATCGGCAACCCACGCACCGACTGGTGCTTCAAGACCGAAGCACAACCCGGCCTGCTCGGTCGCGCCCTGGGATATCCCCGGGGCAAGGTACTCGGTGGCTGTTCATCCATCAACGGCATGATCTATATGCGTGGCCAGGGCGCCGATTACGACCATTGGGCTGAGCAAGGCAACGAGGGTTGGGCCTGGAAGGATGTGCTGCCGTTATTCAAGGCCAGTGAGAACCACTTTGCTGGCGCCAGCGAGCACCATGGCGGTAACGGCGAATGGCGAGTGGAGCGTCAGCGCTATAGCTGGCCGATCCTCGATGCCTTCCGTGACGCAGCCGAGCAGAGTGGCATTGGCAAGGTCGATGACTTCAACACCGGCGATAACCAGGGCTGTGGATACTTTCAGGTCAATCAGCGCAGCGGTGTGCGCTGGAACGCCGCCAAGGCTTTTCTTCGGCCGATCAAGGACCGCCCCAACCTCACCGTGCTGACCGGCGTGCAGGTTGACCAAGTGTTGTTGAACAATACCCGTGCCCGTGCAGTCAAGGCGCAGTGGCAAGGCGCCTGGCACGAGTTTGCAGCGCGGCGCGAGATCATTCTTTGTGCTGGCGCCGTGGGCTCGCCCGGCATTCTCCAGCGGTCTGGCATTGGCCCGCGCAAGCTGCTCGAAAGCCTGGGCATTGGCGTACGCCACGACATGCCCGGAGTAGGCGGCAACCTGCAGGATCATCTGCAGCTGCGGCTGATCTACCAGATCCGCAATACCCGCACTCTCAACCAGATGGCCAACAGCCTGTGGGGCAAGCTGGGCATGGGCCTGCGCTATCTCTACGACCGCAGTGGCCCGCTGGCCATGGCGCCTAGCCAACTGGGTGCCTTCGTACGTTCGAGCCCGGAGCAGGCCACACCGAACCTGCAGTATCACGTGCAGCCGCTATCACTGGAGCGCTTCGGCGAGCCACTGCATCAGTTTCCGGCGTTCACCGCCTCGGTGTGCAACCTGCGCCCTGCCAGCCGTGGGCGCATTGATATCCGCAGTGCAGACATGCACAGCACACCGCTGATTGATCCCAACTACTTGAGCGCCCCCCAGGACCTGCGCGTCGCCGCCGATGCCATCCGCCTGACCCGGCGCATCGTCCAAGCCCCTGCCCTTGCCGTTTTCGATCCCCAGGAGTATCTGCCAGGTCCAACGCTGCAAACCGAGGAAGAATTGTTCGAGGCGGCCGGTAAGATCGGCACCACCATCTTCCACCCGGTCGGCACCTGCCGCATGGGTAACAGCGACCTGGACGTTGTGGATAACCAGCTGCGCGTGCATGGCATACCTGGCTTGCGTGTGGCCGACGCTTCGATCATGCCGCAAATCACTTCCGGCAATACCTGTTCCCCCACCCTGATGATCGCCGAGAAGGCGGCGCAACTGATCCTCAAAGGAGCGGCAACCCAGACTTACCTGAACGAAGACGCCATACCGACCCCCTGACCGGGAGCATGCAACACCGGCAGCTCGCGGTCACAAGCTGCCGACAGTGGAACAACAAGAATAATCACTGTGGCCTGCGGGCCGAGGACAGCAACGATGTCGGATTACATCCAAGAGCAGGGTGCAACGGCAAGCACCTCCAGCCGTCGTGAAGAACGCAAGATCATTTTCGCGTCGTCCCTCGGGACAGTTTTCGAGTGGTATGACTTTTTTCTCTATGGGGCCCTGGCCGCCGTTATCAGCAAGCAGTTCTTTGCCGGGGTCAACGACACCACGGCCTTCATCTTCGCCCTCATGGCGTTTGCTGCTGGCTTCCTGGTGCGGCCATTCGGTGCGCTGGTGTTCGGCCGCCTGGGTGACATGATCGGGCGCAAGTACACCTTCCTGGTGACCATCGTCCTGATGGGCCTGTCGACGTTCGCTGTAGGCCTGTTGCCAACTTACGCCAGCATTGGCATCGCGGCACCGATCATCCTGGTGATCCTGCGCATGCTCCAGGGGCTGGCGCTGGGCGGTGAATATGGGGGGGCCGCCACTTACGTGGCCGAGCACGCGCCCCCCGGCAAGCGTGGCTTCCATACCGGTTTCATCCAGTCGACGGCGACCCTGGGCTTGCTGCTGTCGTTGCTGGTAGTGCTGGGCAGCCGTTACATCAGTGGTGACCAGTTCGAAACCTGGGGCTGGCGTCTGCCGTTCCTGCTGTCGATCATCTTGCTGGGGATATCCACCTGGATCCGCATGAGCATGCACGAGTCGCCAGCCTTCGTGAAAATGAAAGCTCAGGGCAAGGTCAGCAAGTCACCGATCCGCGAGTCGTTCACCTCCTGGCCCAACCTGAAAGTCGTGCTTACCGCGCTGTTCAGCATCAACGCCGGGCAGGCTGTGACCTTTTACACGGCGCAGTTCTACGTGCTGTTTTTCATGACCCAGATGCTCAAGATGGACCCTGCTCAGGCCAATACCTTGCTGATCATAAGCGTGGTGATCGGCGCACCGTTCTTCGTCTTCTTCGGTTGGCTTTCCGACCGTGTCGGGCGCAAACCTATCCTGATGCTCGGCCTGCTGCTGGCCACCGTGCTGTACTTCCCGTTGTTCAAGGCCCTGAGCCACTACGCCAACCCGCAGATCGATGCCGCCAGCCGCCAGGCACCCATCGTGGTGACTGCTGACCCGCAAGGCTGCACCTTCCAGTTCGACCCGGTTGGCAAGGCACGTTTCGACAGCCCCTGCGACAAGGTCAAGACCTTCCTGGTCAAGCAGGGTCTGCCATACAGCTCGGTGAACGTGGCCGGCAGTGATGTGGTGGTGAACATTGGCGACAAAACCATCAATGGCTTCGACGAAGCGGCCATGCGCACGGCGATCGAGCAGGCGGGCTACCCGGCCAAGGCCGAGCCGGGGCAAGTCAACCAGGTGATGGTGGTGGTGCTGATCGTGGCGATGATCCTGATCGCGACCATGACCTACGGGCCACTGGCGGCGGTGATGGTCGAGCTGTTCCCGACCCGTATCCGCTACACCTCGATGTCGCTGCCCTACCACATCGGCAACGGCTGGTTCGGTGGCTTCCTGCCGACCGTGTCGTTCGCGCTGGTGGTGTATACCGGGGATATCTTCTATGGCTTGTGGTACCCGGTGCTGGTGACCGGCATCAGCCTGGTGGTGGGAATGTTCTGCTTGAAGGAAACCATAGACGTGGATATCGACAAAGTCTGACGCTATCACCGAGCCATAAAAAAACCGGCTGTAAAAGCCGGTTTTCTTATGCCCTGAAAAAACTTATGCACGTTTTTCAGAAAATTGTCATGAGCAGAAATAAATAGCTAATTCATGCACTTAGCGCTGAATCCAGGCACTCGGTCAAAAAATTGCTCACAACTTATCCACAGATCGTCAAGCCATCTGCTCTTGCGGTTTCTCATCCACTGGTGGCAGCGATCCCATGGCCCTCTGGGTGGCTTCGTTCCACGCTGCAGCACGGTCGTTGAGCTCGGCAATGGCTCGCGGCCCCGAGCCCTCGGCGTACATCGGCTTGCCGATCACTACCTCGATGGTGCCTGAGCGCTTGCCCCAGCCAGTCTTCGGCCAGAATTTGCCGGCGTTATGAGCAATCGGCAGCACTGGCAAGCCGGCATTCACCGCCAGCGCGGTACCGCCGCGGGAGAATTTGCCCACGGTACCGAACGGTACGCGGGTACCTTCAGGGAAAATCAGCACCCAGGTTTTCTGCTTGAGCAACTCGTCACCCTTGCTGGCCACCTGACGCAGTGCTTCCTTGGGGTTGTCGCGGTTGATCGCGATGGGCCGCAGCATGGCCATGGCCCATCCAAAGAACGGCACATACAGCAGCTCGCGCTTGAGCACCTGGCTCAGCGGCGAAAAGTACTGGGAAAGGAAGAAGGTTTCCCACGTGCTCTGGTGGTTGGACAGGATCACGCAGGGCTCATCCGGTACGTTCTCGGCGCCCGTGACCTTGTAATTGATACCGAGGATGGTGCGCACCAGGAACAGTGCGCAGCGGCACCAGTACACGTTGATGAACGTGTAGCGCTTGGGGAACGACAGGAATGGCGCGACGAAAAAGCTCAGCGAGCACCACAGCAGCGAACTGGTGCCCAGCAGCAGGTAAAAAAGAACGATTCTGATCGCCTGCAGGATCGACATAGTGGCAAGTACCGTTGCGGGGCATGCCCGCCTAGGAAAAATGCGCCCCTGGGGGCGCACTGTTTAAATTAGTTCTCTGGCGATGGCTGCCAGATCGTCGAAAATCAGTGTAGTTTCCGGGACGCCTTTTTCCAGGGTCCGCTCGCCCTTGCCGGTTTTCACCAGCACGGGTTGTGCACCGACGGCCAGGGCGGCCTCCAGGTCACCTTTGCTGTCGCCGACGAACCAGACGCCTTCAAGGCCCGTCTGATAATGTTCGGCGATCGCCCGCAGCATGCCTGGCTTGGGCTTGCGGCAATCGCAGCCTTCATCAGGCCCGTGCGGGCAATACACGATATGGCCGACTTCGCCGCCCTGCCCGGCCACCAGCTCGCGCAAGCGCGCATGCATGGCCTCGAGGGTAGCCAGCGGGTAGTAGCCACGGGCGATGCCGGACTGGTTGGTGGCCACAGCCACCGTCCAGCCCGCCTTGCTCAACTGCGCGATGGCCTCGACCGAGCCAGGGATCGGGATCCACTCTTCCAGCGTCTTGATGTAGGCGTCGGAGTCGTAGTTGATTACCCCGTCACGATCGAGAATCAGCAGTTTCAAGGCTTACCCCAGCAGCGAAATGTCGGCCACGCCCAGGAACAGGCCGCGCAGGCGGCTGAGCAGGGCATAACGGTTGGCACGTACCTTGGCGTCTTCGGCATTCACCATCACCGCCTCGAAGAAGGCGTCGACCGGGTCACGCAGGGCCGCCAGACGGGCCAGCGATTCGCTGTACTGGCGCGCAGCTGCCATCGGTTGCACGGCCTGGTCGGCCTGCTGGATGGCCGAGTACAGGGAGAACTCGTTGGCGTTGTCGAAGTACTTCGGCTCGACCTGATCTGCGATGGCGCCTTCGGCCTTGCTCAGCAAGTTCGACACGCGCTTGTTCACCGCGGCGAGGGCTTCGGCTTCCGGCAGTTTGCGGAACGCCTGCACAGCCTGCACGCGCTGGTCGAAGTCCAGGGCCGAAGCCGGCTTCAGGGCACGTACCGACAGGTAGGTGGCAACGTCGATGCCTTCGTCTTCGTAGCGCGCACGCAGGCGATCGAAGATGAACTCCAGCACCTGCTCGGCCAGGCCAGCGGCCTTGACCTTGGCACCGAACTGCTTGACCGCGAACTCGACCGCAGCGGTCAGGTCCAGGTCCAGCTGCTTCTCGATCAGGATGCGCAGCACGCCCAGGGCCGCACGACGCAGGGCGTACGGGTCCTTGCTGCCGGTGGGGAGCATGCCGATGCCGAAGATGCCGACCAGGGTGTCGAGCTTGTCGGCGATGGCCACCGCAGCACCGGTGAGGGTCTGCGGCAGCTCGGCGCCAGCACCGCGCGGCATGTACTGTTCGTTCAGGGCCAGGGCAACGTCTTCCGGCTCACCGTCGTTGAGCGCGTAGTAGTAGCCGGCAACCCCCTGCATTTCAGGGAATTCGCCGACCATCTCGGTGGCCAGGTCGCACTTCGACAGCAAGCCGGCACGGCCAGCGCGCTGGGCGTTGCCGCCGATCAGCGGGGCGATGAAGGCTGCCAGCCTGGAAACGCGCTCGGCCTTGTCGTAGACAGTGCCCAGCTGCGCCTGGAACACCACGTTCTTGAGGCGCTCGTTGAAGGTCTCCAGCGGCTGCTTCTTGTCCTGCTTGAAGAAGAACTCGGCGTCGGTCAGGCGCGGGCGCACGACCTTCTCGTTACCCTGCACGATCTGCTTGGGGTCACGGCTCTCGACGTTGGCCACGGTGATGAAGCGCGGCAGCAGCTTGCCTTCGCTGTCCAGCAGGCAGAAGTACTTCTGGTTGTCCTGCATGGTGGTGATCAGGGCTTCTTGCGGCACTTCGAGGAAACGCTCCTCGAACGAGCACACCAGCGGCACCGGCCACTCGACCAGCGCGGTCACTTCGTCCAGCAGCGCAGGCGGCACGATGGCGCTGCCTTCCTGTTGCATGGCCAGCTCGGCGGTGCGCTTGCTGATCAGTTCGCGGCGCTCGGCAAAGTCGGCCAGCACATAAGCTTTGCGCAGGTCTTCGACGTAGTTGGCCGGCGTGGTGATGACCACGTTCTGTGGGTGGTGGAAGCGGTGGCCACGGGATTTACGGCCGGCTTTCTGCGACAGGATGGTGCAGTCGACCACCTGGTCGCCGAGCAACATCACCAGCCACTGGGTCGGGCGCACGAACTCTTCACGGCTGGCGGCCCAGCGCATGCGCTTGGGGATAGGCAGGTCGTTCAGCGAATCCTCGACGATGGTCGGCAGCAGGCTGGCGGTAGCCTTGCCCGGAATGTGCTGCGAGAAGCGCAGCTTGGCGCCGCTCTGGTCGATTTCCGCCAGCTCTACACCGCATTTCTTGGCAAAGCCCAGGGCTGCCTGGGTCGGCTCGCCGTCCTTGAAGGCCGCCTGCATGGGTGGGCCGTCGATGTTGATGCTGCGGTCAGGCTGCTGCACGTCGAGCTGGCGGATCAGTACGGCCAGGCGGCGCGGCGCGGCGTACACCTGCTTGCCGGTGTAGTTCAGGCCAGCGGCCTGCAGGCCTTTCTCGATGCCGGCCAGGAACGCGTCGCCGAGGCTGGCCAGGGCTTTGGGCGGCAGCTCTTCGGTGCCCAGTTCTACCAGGAAATCTTGAGCACTCATTGTGCAGCCTCCAGCTTCGCCAACACTTCGTCACGCAGTTCAGGGGTGGCCATCGGGAAGCCCAGGCGTGCGCGAGCTTGCAGATAGCTTTGCGCCACGTCCCGGGCCAGGGTACGTACGCGCAGGATGTAACGCTGGCGCTCGGTTACCGAGATGGCGCGGCGGGCGTCCAGCAGGTTGAAGGTGTGCGAGGCCTTCAGGACCATTTCATAGGTCGGCAGCGGCAGCTCCAGCTTGATCAGGCGGTTGGCTTCGCTTTCATAGAAGTCGAACAGCTCGAACAGCTTGTCGACGTTGGCATGTTCGAAGTTGTAGGTCGACTGCTCCACCTCGTTCTGGTGGAACACGTCGCCGTAGGTGACCTTGCCGAACGGGCCGTCGGCCCACACCAGGTCATAGACCGAGTCGACGCCCTGGATGTACATGGCCAGGCGCTCGAGGCCGTAGGTGATTTCACCGGTGACCGGGTAGCACTCGATGCCACCTACCTGCTGGAAGTAGGTGAACTGGGTGACTTCCATGCCGTTCAGCCAGATTTCCCAGCCCAGGCCCCAGGCGCCCAGGGTCGGCGACTCCCAGTTGTCTTCGACGAAGCGAATGTCGTGGACCAGCGGGTCCAGGCCAATGGCCTTCAGCGAGCCGAGGTACAGCTCCTGGAAGTTGGCCGGGTTCGGCTTGAGGACCACCTGGAACTGGTAGTAATGCTGCAGGCGGTTGGGGTTTTCGCCATACCGCCCGTCGGCAGGGCGACGGCTAGGCTGCACATAGGCGGCGTTCCAGGTTTCTGGACCCACGGCGCGCAGGAATGTAGCGGTGTGGAATGTGCCGGCGCCTACTTCCATATCGTAGGGCTGAAGCACCACACAACCTTGAGCCGCCCAGTAGTTTTGCAGGGCGAGGATCAGGTCTTGGAAGGTACGCACGGCTGGCGTAGGCTGGCTCACGAAATTCACCTGTATCTGGGGATGCGGATGTAAAGAGCGGGAGTATAACCTGATTCGCCTCGCCCTCTACTCACTGGAGCCTTATGCCACGCTGCTTTTGGTGTACCGACGATCCGTTGTACCAGGCCTACCACGACCAGGAGTGGGGAACGCCACAGCGTGACCCGGCGTTGCTGTTCGAGATGCTTTTGCTCGAAGGGTTCCAGGCAGGGCTTTCGTGGATCACCGTCTTACGCAAACGCGAGCGTTATCGCGAGGTGATGCATGGCTTCGACCCGGTGAAACTGGCGGCCATGAGCGACGAACGCATCGAGGAGCTAATGCTGGACGCCGGTATCATCCGCAACCGACTCAAACTAAAGGCTGCCCGGCGTAACGCGCAGGCCTGGCTGGCTGTGGATAACCCTGCCGAGTGGTTGTGGTCGTTCGTTGGCGGCGAGCCGAAGATCAACCACTTCCAGGGCCGTGGCGACGTGCCAGCGGTCACCGACGAAGCCAAGGCCATGAGCAAGGCCCTGCAGAAAGCGGGCTTCACCTTCGTCGGTCCGACCATCTGCTACGCATTCATGCAGGCCACCGGCATGGTCATGGACCACACCACCGATTGCGATCGCTACGCCGCCTTGTCGCGCTGAAGGGTTACAATGCGCGCCTTGCTGAAATAAGGAATTGCCTGTGAAAAAGTTCAAGGGCGCCCTGATGGTCGGGGTGCTGCGTCTGTTTGCCAAGCTGCCCTGGGGCGCTGTGCAGCGCGTTGGCGCCGGTATCGGCTGGCTGATGTGGAAAATCCCCAACGGCTCGCGCAATGTCGTGCGCATCAACCTGGCCAAGTGCTTCCCGGAGATGGATCCGGTCGAGCGCGAGCAGTTGGTCGGCCGCGCGCTGAAGGATATCGGTAAATCCTTCGTCGAAAGTGCCTGCGCCTGGATCTGGCCGCCGCAGCGTTCGCTTGAGCTGGTCAAGGAAGTGCATGGGCTGGAAGTGCTGGAGCAGGCCCTGGCCTCGGGCAAGGGTGTGGTCGGCATCACCAGCCACCTCGGCAACTGGGAAGTGCTCAACCACTTCTACTGCAACCAGTGCAAACCGATCATCTTCTATCGGCCACCGAAGCTCAAGGCGGTGGATGATCTGCTGCGCGAGCAGCGTGTGCAGATGGGCAATCGCGTGGCCCCATCTACCAAGGAAGGCATCCTCAGCGTCATCAAGGAGGTGCGTCGCGGTGGGCAAGTGGGTATTCCTGCCGACCCGGAGCCGGCGGAATCGGCGGGGGTGTTCGTGCCGTTCCTGGGCACCCAGGCGCTGACCAGCAAGTTCGTGCCGAACATGCTGGCCGGTGGCAAGGCGGTGGGGGTGTTCCTGCATGCGCTGCGTCTGCCGGACGGATCGGGCTTCAAGGTGTTCCTGGAAGCGGCTCCTGAAGAGATGTACAGCACCGACGTGAACGTGTCGGCGGCGGCCATGAGCAAGGTGGTCGAGCGCTATGTGCGCGAGTACCCGAGCCAGTACATGTGGAGCATGAAGCGCTTCAAGAAGCGCCCGGCCGGCGAGCCGCGCTGGTATTGAGATTGTTGGGGGCCCTGTGGGAGCGGGTTGTCCCACAGGGACCGCGTTAACCTGATGCTTTGTTGAGCTTCTTCAGGAACACGGTCATCTCTTTCTCGGCTTGCTTGTCCCCGTGGGCCTGGGCCGCAACGATCCCGTCCTCCCAGGCCTTGCGCGCCGCCGCCAGGTCGCCGACCAACTGATAGGCCTTGCCCAGCAGCTTCCAGGCCGCCGAATACTTCGGATCCTGCTCCACGCAGCGCGCCAGATGCACCGCCGCCTGCGCGCCATTGCCCTCGTCCAGCCAGGCTTTGCCCAGGCCAAACCTCAGCAGCGGGTTATCCACACCCTTGGCCAGCATCTTTTCCAGCGATTCGCGCATGCCGTCTTCTCCTAGAAGAAACTCAAGCCGACGTGGAACAGCTTCTCCACATCCCGAATGTGCTTCTTGTCCACAACGAACAGGATCACATGGTCACCTGACTCGATCACCGTGTCGTCATGGGCGATCAGCACTTCCTCGTCGCGGATGATGGCGCCGATGGTAGTACCCGGGGGCAAGGCGATGTTTTCCACAGCCTTGCCGACCACCTTGCTCGACTTTGAATCACCGTGTGCCACCGCCTCAATGGCTTCGGCCGCGCCGCGCCGCAGCGAGTGCACGCTGACGATATCGCCACGGCGCACGTGCGCCAGCAAGGTGCCGATGGTGGCCAGCTGCGGGCTGATGGCAATGTCGATCTCGCCGCCTTGCACCAGGTCGACATAGGCAGGGTTGTTGATGATGGTCATGACCTTGCCCGCGCCAAGGCGCTTGGCCAGCAGCGACGACATGATGTTGGCTTCGTCGTCGTTGGTCAGGGCCAGGAAGATGTCGGCGTCAGCGATGTTCTCTTCCAGCATCAGGTCCTTGTCCGAAGCGCTGCCTTGCAGCACCACGGTGCTTTCAAGGGTATCGGAGAGGTGCCGGCAGCGGGCCGCGCTCATCTCGATGATCTTCACCTGGTAGCGGCTTTCGATGGCTTCGGCCAGACGCTCGCCGATCTGCCCGCCCCCGGCGATGACGATGCGCTTGTTGGTCTCGTCGATACGGCGCAGCTCGCCCATCACGGCGCGGATGTCCTTCTTCGCGGCGATGAAGAACACTTCGTCGTCGGCTTCGATCACGGTGTCGCCACGCGGGGTGATCGGCCGGTCGCGGCGGAAGATGGCCGCCACGCGGGTATCGACGTTGGGCATGTGCGCACGGATCTGGCGCAGCTGCTGGCCCACCAGCGGGCCGCCGTAGTAGGCCTTCACCGCCACCAGCTGGGCCTTGCCTTCGGCGAAGTCGATCACCTGCAGCGAGCCTGGGTGCTCGATCAGTCGCTTGATGTAATTGGTCACCACCTGCTCGGGGCTGATCAGCACATCGACCGGGATATGGTCGTTGTCGAAGAGTTCTTCGCGGGTCAGGTAGGCCGACTCGCGCACCCGGGCGATCTTGGTCGGGGTGTGGAACAGCGTGTAGGCCACCTGGCAGGCGACCATGTTGGTTTCGTCGCTGTTGGTCACCGCCACCAGCATGTCGGCGTCGTCGGCACCGGCCTGGCGCAGCACCGTCGGCAGCGAACCGCGGCCCTGCACGGTGCGGATGTCCAGACGGTCGCCGAGGTCACGCAGGCGGTCGCCATCGGTGTCGACCACGGTGATGTCGTTGGCTTCGCTGGCCAGGTGTTCAGCCAGCGTGCCGCCCACCTGCCCTGCGCCGAGGATGATGATCTTCATCCGCTACTCCCTACCCTGTGTGCTTTACCCGCGCGAGGCGGCGATCTTGATCAGCTTGGCATAGTAGAAACCGTCGTGGCCGCCTTCCTGGGCCAGCAGCTGGCGGCCGTGGGGCTGGCGCAGGCCGGCTTCGGTGGCCAGGTCCAGATCACGGGCGCCCGGGGTGCGGGCGAGGAAGGCATCGATCACTTCGGTGTTCTCGGTCGGCAGGCTCGAGCAGGTGGCGTAGAGCAGCATGCCGCCCACTTCCAGGGTCGGCCACAGGGCATCGAGCAGCTCGCCTTGCAGTGTGGCCAGGGCCGGAATGTCCTCGGCCTGACGGGTCAGCTTGATGTCCGGGTGGCGGCGGATCACACCAGTGGCCGAGCACGGTGCGTCGAGCAGGATGCGCTGGAACGGTTTGCCGTCCCACCAGCTGGCGGTATCGCGGGCATCGCAGGCGATCAGCTCGGCGTCCAGCTGCAGGCGGTCGAGGTTCTCGCGCACACGGGTCAGGCGCTTGGCTTCGAGGTCGATGGCCGTCATGTGGGCCAGGCCCGGTTCTGCTTCGAGCAGGTGGCAGGTTTTGCCGCCGGGGGCGCAGCAAGCGTCGAGAACGCGCTGACCGGGGGCGAGTTCGAGCAGGTCGGCGGACAGCTGCGCGGCTTCGTCCTGCACGCTGACCCAGCCTTCGGCGAAACCTGGCAGCCCCCGCACATCGCAGGCTTCGGCGAGGATGATGCCGTCACGGCTGTACTGGCAGGCGCTGGCGCCGACGCCGGCTTCGGCCAGCAGCGCCAGGTAGGCGTCACGGCTGTGATGGCGGCGGTTGACCCGCAGAATCATGGGCGGGTGGGCATTGTTGGCAGCGCAGATGGCCTCCCACTGCTCCGGCCAGAAGGCCTTCAGCGATTTCTGCAGCCAGCGCGGATGCGCGGTGCGCACCACCGGATCGCGCTCCATGCCGGCGAGCAATGCTTCGCCTTCGCGCTGGGCGCGGCGCAGCACGGCATTGAGCAGGCCTTTGGCCCAAGGCTTCTTCAGCTTGTCGGCACAGCCGACGGTCTCGCCGATGGCGGCGTGGGCCGGAATGCGGGTGTAGAACAGTTGGTACAGGCCGACCAGCAGCAGCGCCTGCACATCGGCATCGGCGGCCTTGAACGGCTTCTGCAGCAGTTGTGCCGCCAATAGATCGAGGCGAGGCTGCCAGCGGGCGGTACCGAACGCCAGGTCCTGGGTCAGGCCCCGATCGCGTTCTTCGACCTTGTCCAGCTGCGCTGGCAGCGAGCTGTTCAGCGAGGCCTTGCCGCTGAGTACAGCGGCAAGCGCACGGGCGGCGGCGAGGCGTGGATTCATTGGCCCAGCACCTTGCCGGCGGCGAACTTCTCGCGGCGGCTGTTGAACAGGTCGCTGAAGCTCAGCGCTTTGCCACCGGGCAGTTGCAGGCGGGTCAGGCTCAGTGCCTGGTCACCGCAAGCGACCACCAGCCCGTCCTTGCTGGCGGAGAGGATCTCGCCGGGGGCGCCCTTGCCTGTGGACAAGTTGGCGGCCAGCACCTTGACGCTTTCGCCATCCAGGGTGCTATGGCACACCGGCCACGGGTTGAAGGCGCGGATCAGGCGCTCCAGCTCGACGGCCGGGCGGCTCCAGTCGATGCGCGCTTCGTCCTTGTTCAGCTTGTGGGCATAGGTGGCCAGGGCGTCGTCCTGGACTTCACCGTGCAGCGAACCGTCGGCCAGGCCGGCAATGGCCTGGACCACAGCGCCAGGCCCCATTGCGGCGAGGCGGTCGTGCAGGCTGCCGCCGGTATCGTCGGCGCTGATCGGGGTGACCACCTTGAGCAGCATCGGGCCAGTGTCCAGGCCGGCTTCCATGCGCATCACGGTCACGCCGCTCTCGGCGTCGCCGGCTTCCACGGCGCGTTGGATTGGCGCCGCACCGCGCCAGCGTGGCAGCAGCGAGGCGTGGCTGTTGATGCAACCCAGGCGCGGGATATCGAGCACGACTTGCGGCAGGATCAGGCCATAGGCGACCACCACCATCAGGTCCGGCTTCAGCGCGGCCAGTTGTTCCTGAGCTTCGGCGTTGCGCAGGGTCGGCGGCTGGAACACAGGGATGTCGTGGGCGACGGCCAATTGCTTGACCGGGCTCGGCATGAGCTTCTGGCCACGGCCGGCAGGGCGGTCGGGCTGGGTGTAGACGGCCACGATCTCGTACGGGCTGTCGAGCAGGGCCTTGAGGTGTTCGGCGGCAAACTCTGGAGTGCCTGCAAAGACGATGCGCATGGAGTTCTCGCTTGCAAAAAGAAAAAGGCTTGCCGGAGCAAGCCTTCTGGGAGGTGGGGATCAGGCTTGCTGGCGGTGCTGCTTTTCCAGTTTCTTCTTGATCCGGTCGCGCTTGAGCTGCGACAGGTAGTCGACGAACAGCTTGCCGTTGAGGTGGTCGAATTCGTGCTGCACGCACACCGCCAGCAGGCCTTCGCATTCCAGCTCGAATGGCTTGCCGTCGCGGTCCTGGGCCTTGACCCGCACACGCAGGGGGCGGTCGACGTTCTCATAGAAGCCAGGAACCGACAGGCAGCCTTCCTGGTACTGGCCCATGTCGTGGGTCAGTTCTTCGACAGTCGGGTTGATGAACACGCGCGGCTCGCTGCGGTCTTCGCTGAGGTCCATGACCACGACCTGCTGGTGCACGTTGACCTGGGTGGCGGCCAGGCCGATACCAGGGGCTTCGTACATGGTTTCAAACATGTCGTCGATCAGCTGACGCAGGGCGTCGTCGAACACCGTTACCGGTTTGGCAATGGTGCGCAGGCGCGGGTCCGGGAATTCGAGAATGTTCAAGATGGCCATAAGGTCAGGCAGTCACTGTGCGGTCGGTTGAAAACTGAGCACACATAATAAAGGGAAACGGGGATTTCAGCACCTGTGAAAGCTCGGCTAGGGTCTCTATGGGCCCGATAGCCACCAAATCATGGACAGCTTTTCAAAGTGTTACTCACAAACTTATCCACAGGTTGTGCCACGTAGATGGCCCCCTTTTCGATCAAGGATGATCCCATGCCGATTTACCATTCGTCGCATTACCCACCTGCCGAACTGGAGGCACGCTTGCGCTTACATCGCCTGCCCGAGACGGGGATGCGACGATTTCGCACCTTGATCGATGCGTTTGGCAGCGCCAGTTCTGCGCTCAGCGCACCTGGCCCCGCCTGGCGTGCGTTAGGCATTCCTCAAGCCACCATCGATGCTCGGCGCAGTGCCGAAGTGCGTGAGGGCGCACTGGCTGCAATGGCCTGGCTAGAGGTTCCGGGCCAGCATTTACTGATGTGGGACGGCCCTGAGTACCCGGCGCTGCTGGCGGAAATCGACGATGCTCCACCACTGCTTTTCGTTGCTGGCAATCCAGCCCTGCTCGACCGACCTCAACTGGCCATCGTGGGCAGCAGGCGTGCCACTCCTCCCGCGCTCGACACCGCCAGGGCATTTTCCCGCTGCCTGACGCAGGCCGGCTTCACCATCACCAGTGGGCTCGCCCTCGGCATTGATGGTGCCGCTCATCGGGCAGCGCTGGAGGTCGGAGGGGGCACGATCGGGGTGCTCGGCACAGGCTTGCAAAAACTTTATCCACAGCGCCACCGCGACCTGGCCCGGATGATGATCGACATGGGCGGTGCACTGGTGTCCGAGTATCCGCTGGATGCCGGGCCACTGCCTGGCAACTTCCCGCGGCGCAACCGCATTATCAGCGGCCTGTCGCTTGGCGTGCTGGTGGTTGAGGCCAGCCTTGCCAGTGGCTCGCTGATCACCGCCCGCCTGGCGGCTGAGCAAGGCCGCGAGGTTTACGCGATTCCAGGGTCCATCCACCACCCGGCGGCCAAGGGTTGCCACCAGCTGATCCGCGATGGCGCCCTGCTGGTGGAGAGCGTGGAGCAGATTCTGGAAAGCCTGCGTGGTTGGCAGAACCTGCCGCCAGCGGTTGTGGATAAACCGGAGCATCCGCTGCTTGCCCTGCTGCATGCCGCCCCACAGACTAGCGAGAACCTGGCCCATTTCGGCGACCTGCCCCTGGCCGAAGTGCTGGCGCAACTGACGGAACTGGAGCTTGAGGGCCGTGTCAGCAATGTTGCCGGGCGTTGGTTTGCCCGCGCTGGCTGAGTAAACTGCGCGCAAGCTAAGGTTGATAGGCGGAGAGACGCAAATGGTGAGCAGTTTTCGTGTGCAACAAGCCGCACGTGAGATCCGGGCGGGCGCAGTCATCGCCTACCCGACGGAAGCGGTCTGGGGCCTGGGCTGCGACCCATGGAACGAGGACGCGGTGTATCGCCTGCTGGCGCTGAAATCGCGGCCTGTGGATAAAGGGTTGATCCTGATCGCCGACAACATCCGCCAGTTCGACTTCCTGTTCGAAGATTTTCCGCAGGACTGGATCGACCGCATGGGCAGCACCTGGCCCGGGCCGAATACGTGGCTGGTGCCGCACCAGGACCTGCTGCCGGAGTGGGTGACCGGGCAGCATGACACTGTGGCATTGCGGGTCAGCGATCATCCGCTGGTGCGTGAACTGTGCGCGCTGGTCGGGCCGCTGATTTCCACCTCGTGCAATCCGGGCGGGCGCCCGGCGGCAAAGACTCGGTTGCGGGTTGAGCAGTACTTCCATGGTCAGCTGGACCTGGTGCTCGGCGGGGCGCTGGGGGGGCGGAAGAATCCGAGTGTGATTCGGAATCTCGCTACTGGCGAGGTCGTTCGCCCGGGCTGAGAGGTGCCTGCCGTTGGATTTTCAGCGCCTGTGAAATCGAGCGCCGCCCGCGCGGCGCTCGATTTCACAGGCGCAAAACACCTCAAGGCATGCACCTGGCCGCCCTAACGCGGTCCTATCAAATCAAGGCAGCAGAACGGTAGACCCCACAGTCCTTCGCGCCGACAACTCCGCCTGCGCTTTCGCCGCCTCGCTCAACGGATACCGTTGCTGGATATCCACAACCAGCTTGCCACTGGCAATCATCGCAAACAGGTCATCCGCCATGGCCTGGGTATTCTCGGCATTGTTGGCATAGGTCGCCAACGTCGGCCGGGTCACATACAGCGAACCCTTCTGCGACAGGATCCCCAGGTTCACCCCGCTCACCGCGCCCGAAGCATTACCGAAGCTCACCATCAACCCTCGCGGGCGCAGGCAGTCCAGCGAAGTCAGCCAGGTGTCGGCGCCGACGCCGTCATACACCACCGGGCACTTCTTGCCATCGGTCAGCTCCAGCACCCGCTTGGCCACGTCCTCACGGCTGTAGTCGATGGTTGCCCACGCCCCCAGCGCCTTGGCCCGTTCGGCCTTCTCGGCAGAGCTGACGGTACCGATCAGCTTGGCGCCCAATGCCTTGGCCCACTGGCACGCCAGAGAACCCACCCCACCCGCTGCGGCATGGAACAGGATCACGTCACCTGCTTTCACCTCATAGGTCTGCTTCAACAGATACTGCACGGTCAGCCCCTTGAGCATCACCGCTGCCGCCTGCTCGAAGCTGATGTTTTCGGGCAGCTTGACCAGGTTGGCCTCCGGCAGCGTATGCACCTCACTGTAGGCGCCAAGAGGGCCGCCAGCATGGGCGACGCGGTCACCGATCTTCAGGCGGGTCACGCCCTCGCCCACTGCCTCGACCACGCCCGCCGCTTCGGTCCCCAGCCCGGAAGGCAGGGACGGCGGTGCATACAGCCCGCTGCGGAAGTAAGTGTCGATGAAATTCAGGCCGATCGCATGGTTACGCACACGCACCTGCTGCGGCCCCGGTGGGGCTGGCTCGAATTCCACAAGCTGCAGCACTTCCGGGCCGCCATGCTGGCTGAACTGGATACGCTTGGCCATCTCGCACTCCTGTTGTCGGGATCGGGAAAAGGCCTTCTATCGGACGCCTTTGCTTGACCGCCGTCAACTGCGGCGCGCGCGCTGGCGGTGGTATGCTACCCGGCGAATTCTTCCCTGCCCGTTCCTGGTGACCCGATGACTAGCCGCACCGAGGCCGTGAAAGCCTACCTGCTCGACCTGCAAGACCGCATCTGCTCTGCCCTCGAAGCCGAAGACGGTGGCGCCCGCTTCGTCGAGGATGCCTGGGTGCGCGAAGCCGGTGGCGGTGGCCGCACGCGGGTGATCGGCGACGGCAAGCTGATCGAGAAAGGCGGGGTCAACTTTTCCCACGTGTTCGGCGCCGGCCTGCCGCCTTCGGCCAGTGCCCACCGTCCGGAGCTGGCGGGCCGTGGCTTCGAGGCCTTGGGCGTGTCGCTGGTGATCCACCCGCACAACCCGCATGTGCCGACGTCCCACGCGAATGTGCGTTTTTTCATCGCCGAGAAGGAAGGTGAAGAGGCGGTCTGGTGGTTTGGCGGCGGCTTCGACCTGACCCCGTATTACGGCAACGAAGAAGACTGCATCCATTGGCACCGCGTGGCCGAGCAGGCCTGCGCGCCGTTCGGCGCTGATGTCTATCCACGCTACAAGGCCTGGTGCGACCGCTACTTCCACATCAAGCACCGCGGCGAGCCGCGTGGCATTGGCGGGCTGTTCTTCGACGACCTGAACGAGTGGGACTTCGACACGTGCTTCGCCTTCCTGCGCGCCATCGGCGATGCGTATGTCGAGGCCTACCTGCCGATCGTCCAGCGCCGCAAGAACACCCCCTTCACCCCGCAGCAGCGCGAGTTCCAGGAATACCGCCGCGGCCGCTACGTGGAGTTCAACCTGGTCTATGACCGTGGCACCCTGTTCGGCCTGCAGTCCGGTGGCCGCACCGAGTCGATCCTCATGTCGCTGCCGCCACAAGTGCGCTGGGGCTACGACTGGAAAGCTGCTCCTGGCAGCGAGGAAGCGCGCCTGACCGAATACTTCCTGCAGGATCGCGACTGGCTTGGCCAGTAAGCCTGTGGATAAACAAGGAATCGTCATGGACCAGTACGTCGTTTTCGGCAACCCCATCGGGCACAGCAAGTCACCGTTGATCCACCGCCTGTTCGCTGAACAGACCGGCCAGGATCTGGAATACGCCACCTTGCTGGCACCGCTGGACGAGTTCAGCGATTGCGCGCGCGGCTTCTTCAAGCAAGGCAGCGGCGGGAATGTCACCGTGCCGTTCAAGGAAGAGGCCTACCGCCTGTGCGACAGCCTGACCCCCCGGGCCCAGCGTGCAGGTGCGGTGAATACGCTGAGCAAGCTGGCCGACGGCACGCTGCTGGGCGACAACACCGACGGCGCTGGGCTGGTGCGCGACCTGACGGTGAACGCCGGGGTAGAGCTGACCGGCAAGCGCATTCTCATCCTTGGAGCTGGCGGTGCCGTGCGCGGGGTGCTGGAGCCGATCCTGGCGCACCAGCCGCAGTCGCTGGTGATTGCCAACCGTACCGTGGAGAAGGCCGAGCAGCTGGCGCGGGAGTTCGATGAACTGGGGCCGGTGGTAGCCAGTGGGTTTGCCTGGTTGCAGGAGCCGGTAGATGTGATCATCAACGCCACCTCGGCAAGCCTGGCCGGTGAGCTGCCACCGATTGCCGACAGCCTGGTCGAGGCGGGGCGCACGGTGTGCTACGACATGATGTATGGCAAGGAACCGACACCGTTCTGTCAGTGGGCTGCCAAGCTGGGGGCGGCCAAGGTGCTGGATGGGCTGGGGATGTTGGCTGAGCAGGCAGCTGAAGCCTTCTTTATCTGGCGAGGGGTACGGCCGGATACGGCGCCTGTGTTGGCTGAACTGCGCCGGCAACTGGCTCGGGGCTGATCCCTCCCAGGATTGCACTAATCCCTGTGGGAGCGGGCAAGCCCGCGAAGATGCCACCGCGGTGGATGGCACCGGCTTCGCCGGTGTTCGCGGGCGCGCCCGCTCCCACAGTAGAAATACACATGCTCGGGTATCAGAGCTTGGCTTTGACGGCCTCAAGGGCATTGCCATCAGCCTTGGTGGTCACACCCGCCAACCACCCTTCCAGCCGCTCTGGATGCTGCTTCACCCACGCCTTGGCTGCGTCATCGAAGCTGATCTTGTTATCCACAACCTGCGCCATGATGGCGTTTTCCATATCCAGGGTGAAACTCAGGTTGCTCAGCAGCTTCGCCGCATTCGGGCAAGCTTGTGGATAACCCTTGCGTGTCAGGGTGAACACCTCGCCCTGGCTGCCGAACCATTTTTCGCCGCCCGTCAGGTAATGCATCTTCAGCTTCACGTTCATCGGATGCGGCGTCCAGCCGAGGAAGGTGATGAACTGTTGCTTCTTCACCGCCCGGTCTACCTGCGCCAGCATCGCCTGCTCGCTGGATTCCACCAGTTTCCACTGGCCGAGGTTGAATTCGTTCTTGTCGATGATCTGCTTCAGCGACAAGTTCGCAGGCGCGCCCGAGCCGATGCCGTACAGCTTCTTGTCGAACTGGTCAGCGTGCTTCTGCAGGTCGGCAAAATCCTTGACGCCGGCATTCCACACATAATCCGGTACGGCCAGGGTGAACTCGGTGCCTTCCAGGTTGCGCGACAGCTGCTGCACCTCGCCATTGGCGATGAACTTGTCATGGAAGCCCTGCTGCGCCGGCATCCAGTTGCCAAGGAAAGCATCGACCCGGCCGTCCTTGAGGCCGCCGTAGATGATCGGCACCGCCAGGCTGTCGATCTTCACCTGGTAGCCCAGGCTTTCCAGCAGCAGCCGGGCGATGGCGTTGGTCGAGGCGATGTCGCTCCAGCCGGGGTCGGCCATCCTCACGGTGCTGCATTGGGCGTCGCTGTCGGCGGCGTGGGCCATGGCGGTGGCCAGGCCAAGAGGCAGCGCCAGGGCGAATACGACGGGGGAGAACTTGTGCATGTCGGACTCTCTTCTCAATCCAGGGGTGCGGGCTGTGGATAACGTGCCTTGCGCTCGAGGTCGTCGAGATCGATATGGTTGCGCATGTACTGTTGGCTGGCGTCCACCCAGGGTTGGTGGTCCCAGCTGTTCAGCTTGCCGATGGCCAGCGCCTCGGCCACCAGGCGGCGGCGGCGTTGGCTGGCCAGCACTTGCTGGCGCAGGCCGGGGATATCCCAGCGTTGGCGTGCTTCATCGACAAATGCCTGCAGCAGCGCCTGGTGGTCCGGGCTGCCGGTGAGGTTCTCCCGCTCGTGCGGGTCGCGGCTCAGGTCATAGAGTAGGCAGGGGTCATCCTCGCTGTACACGAATTTGTGCGGCCCACGGCGGATCATCATCAGTGGGCCGACCGTGCCTTCGGCCATGTACTCGCCGATCACCTCGTCGTGGCCGCCCTGCCCTTGCAGGTGACCGAGCAACGAACGGCCATCGAGTATGAGACGGTTATCCACAGCGCCACCGGCCAGTTCCACTAGGGTTGGCAGCAGGTCGCAGGTCGATACCGAGGCAGCGACCCGGCGCGGTGCAAAGCGTTCAGGGGCATGAATCAGTAGCGGGACACGCGCCGACATCTCGAACCAGTGCATCTTGTACCAGAGGCCGCGCTCGCCAAGCATGTCGCCATGGTCGCCAGAGAACACGATCAGGGTGTTGTCGCTCAGGTTGCACTCCTCCAGGGTCTGTAGCAGTTGGCCGATGTTGTCATCGATGTAGCTGCAGGCGCCGAAGTAGGCGCGGCGGGCGTCGCGGATCTTGTCCACAGGCAATGGCTTGTTCCACAGGTCGTAGACCTTGAGCAGGCGTTGCGAATGCGGGTCGAGTTCGGTCTGGCTCAATTCGGCGCGGGGCATGGGGATATCCACAGCCTCGTAGCGATCCCAGTAGCGCTTGGGGATGGTGTACGGGTCGTGCGGATGGGTCATGGACACGGTCAGGCAGAACGGCCGGCCATCGTTTTCGCGCACATGGTCGTAGAGGTACTGGCGTGCTTTGAAGACGACCTCCTCGTCGAAGTCCAGCTGGTTGGTACGCACGCAAGGCCCGGCCTGCAGCACCGAGGACATGTTGTGATACCAGCTCGGGCGCACGTCGGGTTCATCCCAGTTCACCGCCCAGCCATAGTCGGCCGGGTAGATGTCACTGGTGAGGCGCTCCTCGTAGCCGTGCAACTGGTCCGGGCCGCAGAAGTGCATCTTGCCTGACAGCGCGGTGCGGTAGCCCAGGCGGCGCAGGTAGTGTGCATAAGTCGGCACGTCGGCGGGGAAATCGGCGGCATTGTCGTAGGCGCCGATGCGACTCGGCAGCTGGCCGCTGACCAGGGTGAAGCGTGACGGTGCGCACAGCGGGCTGTTGCAGTAGGCCGAGTCGAACACCACTGCCTGCTCGGCAAGGCGGCTGAGGTGCGGCATCTGTATCGGCGAAGGGCCATAGATCGGCAGCAGGGGCGCGGCCATCTGGTCGGCCATGATGAACAGGATATTCGGGCGCGTCATGGTGGCTTCCATCGTTAGGGGTTATGCGAACCGCTTGCCTGCCAAGATGCGACTGTGGATAACATGGGTAAAGCCCATGCCGGGCAATGTCTGGGATTAGCCAAGCTTATGTTTGATCACCTTACCGGGTTGTCGCTGGATGCCTTGCGCGTGTTCGAGGCCGCGGCGCGCTTGCGTGGCTTTACCGCAGCGGCGCTGGAACTGGGCACTACGCAACCTGCGGTGAGCCAGCAGGTAAAGCGCCTGGAAGCGCAGCTGGGCACACGCCTGTTCGACCGGATCTACCGGGGC
Source organism: Pseudomonas sp. NPDC086566 (assembly GCF_050280885.1). Taxonomy (NCBI): domain Bacteria; kingdom Pseudomonadati; phylum Pseudomonadota; class Gammaproteobacteria; order Pseudomonadales; family Pseudomonadaceae; genus Pseudomonas; species Pseudomonas sp. NPDC086566. The sequence goes on along the minus strand of NZ_JBNNWD010000002.1, from coordinate 83,561 downwards.
ATCGAGCTGACCGAAGCTGGCCAGTTGTTGTTCGAGCAGGTGCATCAAGGTCTCCAGGCCATGGATGACGGGATTGCCCAGGCCAGTGGGCGCGGCCAGCGTGAAGTGCTACAGGTGGCCACCGACTTTGCCTTCGCGGCGTTCTGGCTGATGCCACTGCTGCACCGCTTTCATGAGGCTTATCCACAGGTCGATGTGAGCCTGGTGACGGGTGAGCGCAGCCAGGGGATGTTGCGCCCGGATATCGATGTTGCGGTGCTGTTCGGCGATGGCCGCTTCCATCAGGGCGAGAGCCGCTGGCTGTTCGATGAGGAGGTTTTCCCGGTCTGCAGCCCCCGGCTCACTCATGGCAAACCCTTGTCAGCCGTGGCTTTGCAACGATTACCGTTGCTCCATTTGCGTGGCGAGCATGCTAGCCGCTGGTTTGACTGGGCAGGGGTGTTTCGCGGCTTTGGTCTGGCCAGCCCGCCGCCGCCTGGCCAGTTGCGGTTTGATAACTACACCTTGCTGATCCAGGCGGCGATAGCTGGGCAAGGGGTAGCGATTGGCTGGAGGCATCTGGTGGACGGGCTGGTGGAGCAAGGGTTGCTGTGCCGGCCGTTGGAAGGGAGTTTGCGCTCGACGCGGGGGTATTATGCGGTGCTGCCGCCGCGTAAACGGCGTGGGGCGTTGATCGAGCGGTTTGTTGATTGGCTGGAGCAGGAGCGAGGCCAATAGCGGCGCGTTCGGCGTATAGTCTTGCGGACTGTCAGGATTCAGGAGTTATCGTGCAGAGGATCAAGGGCTACCACGCCCACGTTTATTACGATGCCTCGACCATCGAGCAGGCCCGTGAACTCTGCGAGGAGGCAGCGCGGCTGTTTCCCGTGACCATGGGGCGCATGCACCAGAAACCGGTCGGCCCGCACCCGGACTGGAGCTGCCAGCTGGCCTTCGAGCCGGAGTTCGTGGGGGTAGTGTTGCCTTGGTTGGCGCTGTACCGGAGGGGCTTGGTGGTGTTTCTGCATCCGCTTACCGGCGATGAGCTGGCGGATCATCGGGATCATGCGATCTGGATGGGGGCCGTGCGGCCGTTGAATCTGTCGATTTTTGGGGGGTAGGCCCGTGAAACCTCTACTGGCCTCTTCGCGGGTGAACCCGCTCCCACAGGGACCGCACAGATGCTGAAAACTGTGGGGACCTGCGGGGGCGGGTTCACCCGCGAAGCAGGCGGTGCGGTTCAGCGACGGGCGCCACGCACGCCTTCAGCCAGTGCCGAGCAAAGGCTCAGTACATCGTTCACGGCTTGAGCTGGCTCTTTGGCCTGGGCAATCTTGTCGACCAGCGCCGAACCCACCACCACACCATCGGCCAGGCGCGCGATCGCAGCGGCCTGCTCCGGTGTACGAATACCGAAACCAACGCTGATCGGCAGGTCGGTATGCCGACGCAGGCGGGCAATCGCCTCGGTCACGTGTTCGGTAGTCGCGGAACCGGCACCGGTCACACCCGCCACCGACACGTAGTAGACAAACCCGGAGCTGCGCTCCAGTACGCGTGGCAGGCGTGCATCGTCGGTGGTCGGGGTGGTCAGGCGGATGAAGTCGATGCCTGCGGCCTGGGCCGGGGTGGCCAGTTCGGCGTCGTGCTCAGGTGGCAGGTCGACGATGATCAGGCCATCGACCCCGGCTTCCTTGGCTTCTGCGACGAACTTATCCACACCGAAGCGGTGGATCGGGTTGTAATAACCCATCAGCACGATTGGCGTGGTGTGGTTATCCGCACGGAATTCGCGAACCATCTGCAGGGTCTTGGCCAGGGTCTGGCCGGCTTCCAGGGCCCGCAGGGTAGCAAGCTGGATGGCCACGCCATCGGCCATCGGGTCGGTGAACGGCATGCCCAGTTCGATCACATCGGCCCCCGCTGCCGGCAGGCCCTTGAGGATCTGCAGCGAAGCCTCATAGCCCGGGTCGCCAGCCGTGACGAAGGTGACCAGCGCGGAGCGGCCTTCGGCCTTCAGTTCGGCGAAGCGTTGTTCAAGACGGCTCATGCCTGTTTCTCCTGGGCTGCCATGTGGTTCATCACGGTTTGCATGTCTTTGTCGCCGCGGCCGGATAGGCAGATCACCATCAGGTGATCCTTGGGCAGTTTCGGGGCGCGCTTGATCGCTTCGGCCAGGGCATGGGAGCTTTCCAGGGCCGGAATGATGCCTTCAAGGCGGCAGGTGGCATGGAACGCATCCAGTGCTTCGTCGTCGGTGATGCTGACGTACTCGACGCGCTTCACTTCGTGCAGGTAGGCGTGCTCAGGGCCGATGCCCGGGTAGTCGAGGCCGGCGGAAATCGAGTGGGCGTCGGTGATCTGGCCGTCCTCGTCCTGCAGCAGATAGGTGCGGTTGCCGTGCAGCACACCCGGTACGCCGCCGTTCAGGCTGGCAGCGTGCTTGTCGGTGTGCACACCGTGGCCGCCGGCTTCGACGCCAATGATCTGCACGCTCGGTTCTTCGAGGAACTCATGGAACAGGCCCATGGCGTTGGAGCCACCGCCGACGCAGGCGATCAGGCTGTCTGGCAGGCGGCCTTCCTTCTCTTGCAGCTGGGCGCGGGTTTCCTTGCCGATGATCGACTGGAAGTCGCGGACCATCGCCGGATACGGGTGCGGGCCGGCCACGGTGCCGATCAGGTAGAAGGTGTCTTCGACGTTTGTGACCCAGTCGCGCAGGGCCTCGTTCATGGCATCTTTCAAGGTGCCGGTGCCAGCAGTGACCGGGACGATCTCGGCGCCCAGCAGCTTCATGCGGAACACGTTGGCCTGCTGGCGCTCGATGTCGGTGGCGCCCATGTAGATCACGCACGGCAGGCCGAAGCGCGCCGCCACGGTGGCGGTGGCCACGCCATGCATGCCGGCGCCGGTTTCGGCGATGAGGCGCTTCTTGCCCATGCGCTTGGCCAGCAACACCTGGCCAATGCAATTGTTCACCTTGTGCGCGCCGGTGTGGTTGAGTTCTTCACGCTTGAAGAAGATCTTCGCGCCACCGCAGTGCTCGGTCAGGCGCTCGGCGAAGTACAGCGGGTTCGGCCGGCCGATATAGTCGCGTTGGAAGTACGCCAGTTCCTCGAGGAACTTCGGGTCGGCCTTGGCCGCTTCGTATTCACGGGCCAGGTCGAGCACCAGCGGCATCAGGGTTTCCGCCACGTAGCGGCCACCGAACGAGCCGAACAGGCCGTTGGCATCCGGGCCGGGGCGGTATTGGGACTGGGTCATGGGTCGCTCCAGGGCGTGATCAATGAGTGATGGGCTTTACTCTAACCACGGCAAGCCCGGCTGAAAACCGATAAGATTGCGCAAACTTGTCAGAAAAACTCACAGGTAAAATGGCCCACGACCTCCCTCCCCTCAATGCGCTGCGCGCCTTTGAGGCCACTGCCAGGCTCAACAGCGTCAGCCAAGCGGCCGAGGCGCTGCACGTTACCCATGGCGCTGTCAGTCGGCAGATCAAGGTATTGGAAGAGCACCTGGGCGTAGCCCTGTTCGTCAAGGACGGGCGTGGCATCAAACTCACAGATGCCGGCATGCGTCTGCGCGACGCCAGCGGCGAGGCATTCGACCGCTTGCGCAGCGTGTGCGCCGAGTTGAGCCGGGATGAGAGCGAGGCACCGTTCGTGCTGGGCTGTTCCGGCAGCCTGCTGGCGCGCTGGTTCATCCCCCGCCTGGGGCGGTTGAAGGCTGACCTGCCCGAGCTGCGCCTGCATCTCTCGGCGGGTGAAGGTGACCTCGATCCGCGCCGCCCTGGGCTGGATGCATTGCTGGTCTATGCCGAACCGCCATGGCCAGCGGACATGCAGGTTCACGTGCTGGCGCAGGAGCGTATCGGCCCGGTGCTGAGCCCGCATTTCGCCGGCTTCGACCGCTTGCAGGCGGCGCCCGCCGAAGCCTTGCTGGACGAAGCCCTGCTGCATACCACCTCGCGCCCGCAGGCCTGGCCGACCTGGGCTTCTGAGCAGGGTATTGAGGTTGGCGCATTGAAGTACGGTCAGGCGTTCGAACACCTGTATTACTTGCTCGAGGCGGCAGTTGCCGGCCTGGGGGTGGCGATCGCCCCACAGCCCTTGGTTGCCGACGATCTGCGAGCCGGGCGTTTGAGTGCACCGTGGGGCTTTTCGCCGACGCCGGCCGCGTTGGCGTTGTGGGTGCCTCGGCGCGCCGCGGACGGGCGCGCCGAGCAATTGGCGCAGTGGCTACGCGCCGAGCTGGCCAGGCAGAGCGCTTAGTTACGCTTGCACAGCAGATACGCTGCCAACAGGCCAAGTGCACCGATGGCAACGCCTGCGGTGGTGTACGGGTGTTCCTGGGCATAGTCGCGGGTGGCGATGCCGGTCTGGCGGGTGCGCTCCTTCACTTCCTCATAGGCATCGCTGATCAGGCTGCGCGAATGGCGCAGCGCGCTTTCGGCATTGCTGCGCATCGCCTTCACTGACTTCTGGGTTTCCTCGGACGCATCGTGCTTCAGGTTCTCCAGGCTTTTCAGGAGGCTTTCGATCTCCGCTTCCATGCTCTCCAGGGACGTTTTACGCAGCGAGTTGCGGGGCATGTTGACTCTCCTTTGCAGTATGGACTGTAAGGATTGCGACTCCCGAGCGGCGGGAAAGTGCGATCGAACTTTACCGAACGGCAGCGGCTCGCAGGTAAAGCGGGCTTGCACTGCTAGGCTCATTATCACTGTCACCAAGGAGAGCGTTCATGACCGATCATCACACCTACAAGAAGATCGAGCTGGTGGGGTCGTCGCCCACCAGCATCGAAGAAGCGATCAACAATGCTCTGGCCGAAGCCGGCAAGAGCATCAAGCACCTGGAATGGTTCGAAGTGGTCGATACCCGTGGCCACATCCGCGACAACAAGGCGGCGCACTTCCAGGTGACGCTGAAGGTCGGCTTCCGCATCGCCAACAGCTGAAACGTTCCTGGGCTGGAATAGCCCGGCGTGATGGCGTTATAACACCGGAGGGCGCCTTGGCGGCGCCCTTCTGCTCTTTCTCATCTGTACAAGGAATGCGATCGATGACGAAACTGATGCTGGCGGTGGGTTTGTTGGTACTGGCCGGTGGGGCAATGGCCGCTGGCAAACCCTGTGAAGAGCTCAAGGCCGAGATCGCCTCGAAGCTCGATGCCAAGGGTGTGAAGGGTTACAAGCTGGAGATCGTCAACAAGGGCGAGCCGGCTGGCAAGGTGGTTGGCAGCTGTGAAGCGGGTCGCAAGGAAATCGTCTACCGCCGTAGCTGATACGTTGGATTCTTCGCGGGCACGCCCGCGAAGAAGCTCACTCGCCCTTGAGGGCCTGCGCCATCAGCTCATAGGACCGAATCCGGTCCGCGTGCTCATACAGGTCACAGGTAAAGATCAGCTCATCCGCCCCGGTCTGCTCCAGCAGCACTTCCACCTTGGCCCGCACTTTCTGCGGGCTGCCGATCATCGCCAGGCCCAGGAAACTTCCCACGGCGTCGCGTTCATGGGGGAGCCATAGCCCGTCCATGCTCGGTACAGGCGGTTTCTGCATCAGGCTCTGGCCCCGGATCAGCGCCAGAATGCGCTGATACACCGATGTAGCCAGGTATTCGGCCTTTTCGTCGGTTTCCGCCACTACCATCGGAATCCCCAGCATCACATAGGGCTTGTCCAACGTGGTTGACGGCTTGAAGTGGTCGCGATAGATGCGGATCGCCTCATGCATGTAGCGCGGTGCGAAATGCGAGGCAAAGGCATACGGCATGCCACGCATGCCGGCCAGTTGGGCGCTGAACAGGCTCGAACCGAGCAGCCACAGGGGCACCTCGGTGTCATGGCCGGGCACAGCGATCACTTTTTGATCATCGGTGCGCGGGCCGAGGTAACGCGACAGTTCCTCGACATCATCCGGGAAGTCATCGGCGCTGCCGGCACGGTCACGGCGCAGGGCGTAGGCGGTCATCTGGTCGGAACCTGGCGCCCGGCCCAGGCCCAGGTCGATTCGCCCGGGATACAGGCTGGCCAACGTGCCGAACTGCTCGGCGATCACCAACGGCGCATGGTTGGGCAGCATGATGCCGCCGGAGCCGACGCGAATGGTCGACGTGCCGCCGGCAAGGTAGCCGATCAGTACCGAGGTGGCCGAGCTGGCGATGCCGTCCATGTTGTGGTGTTCGGCCACCCAGAAGCGGTTGTAGCCGAACCGCTCGACATGCCGGGCCAGGTCCAGCGAGTTGTGCAGCGATTGCGCCGGGCCTTGGTCGGCGCGCACTGGCACCAGGTCGAGGGTGGATATCTTCAGGTCACGCAGCTGCGTCATTGGAGCCTCCGCAAGAGTGGTTGGCCCGGAGGCCTTTTAGACTCTGTATGGGCACATTCGCCGTATTCAATGCTCACGGAGCGATTGCTCTGAACTTGGTGTAGGACGCTGGCCTCGAAAACATAGGTAAACACCCTATGACCCGGAGGCATCATGAAAAAGACAGCATCGGCGATCTGGCAAGGCGGCCTGAAGGATGGCAAAGGCCTGATTTCCACCGAAAGCGGCGCACTCCAGCAGAACCCTTATGGTTTCAATACCCGTTTCGAGGGCGCGCCGGGGACCAACCCGGAAGAGCTGATCGGCGCAGCCCATGCCGGTTGCTTCTCGATGGCGCTGTCGATGATGCTCGGTGAGGCAGGGTTCACCGCAGAGCGCATCGACACCACTGCCGAAGTCACGCTGGACAAGCAACCCGACGGCTTCGCCATCACCGCCGTGCACCTGATCCTCAAGGCCAAGGTGCCGGGCGCCGATGAGGCGCAGTTCCTCGAAATAGCCAACAAGGCCAAGGCGGGTTGCCCGGTGTCGAAGGTGCTCAACGCGAAGATCAGCCTGGACGCTGCATTGGTGGGCTAGGCGGCGCAACGGCGACGGTTTGCTGTAGTCTAAACAGCGTCGGCAGCGCTGCTGCCCTATCAGGAGCCGTTCCATGATTCGCGTAGCAATCGCCGTGCTGGCTTCGCTTTTGGCCACTTCTGCATGGGCGGCGGTAAAACCGTGCGAAGAACTCAAGACGGAGATCGAAGCCAAGATCCAGGCCCAGGGTGTGACGTCCTACACGCTGGAAATCGTGCCCAACAGTGAGGTCAAGGATCAGAACATGATCGTCGGCACCTGTGATGGCGGGACGAAGAAGATCATTTACCAGAAGAATGATCGATAAATGATTGGGGCCGCGATGCGGCCCCAATACTTACGGGATGCAGAACACGTCACTTGGCTCGTTCACCACCACCTTGCGGCTGGCGTCGTACAGCAGCACCTGCGGGTCCATCACCGGTGCCCGCGCCTCCAGGCGATAGCGCTCGCCGGCCTTGAAGCCGTCGAAGCGAACGGTCAGGTAGCAAGTCCGTTCCTTCGGGCTGGTGAGCATGCCGCCGGCATAGATTTCGTAGTCGAACCGCACCACCAGTTCATGCTTGCCAGGGGTCAGCTGGAAGTAGCGGCCGTCTTCCAGGCGCTGGCCGTCAAGGCGGTCGGCCATGAGCAGGCGGCCAGGGGTCACGGTGTAGAGGTCGACCCAGGCCTTGGCTGGGTCTACGGGCGGCAAGGGGCTGGCGCAAGCCCCCAGGGCACTGAGGGCAATCAGCATCATGGGCTGGCGCATGGCAAAACTCCCTCTCGCGATACACGAGTTACAAGCATAGCGCCGTTTGTGCAGGTCAGGTGCGTTGGCAACCTGCTGGCAGACCTTGCCCGACCAGTTTCTGCTGGTGGTCGTAGAGTTTGATCCAGGGGCGGAAGCCAATGCTGCCGGCCTGCAGCTGGTAGCGCTGGCCAGCGTTGAAGTCCTTGAAGGTCAGCTTGACCTGGCAATCACGCCACAATGGCGCGTCGACCGGGCCGATGTTGCTCGGCGCGACCGGGAACTGATAGCGCACGGTCAGCTCGTGGCTGCCGGGCGGCACCTCGAAATAGCGAGTGTCGGCCCAGTCGCGCTCGTCCACCTGTTTGGCGTCCAGCGAAGCTTCGTCATAGGGGGTCAGATCGACCCAGGCCAAGTTCGGGTCCGGGTCCGGCAGGGTTGAACAGGCTGAAACCAGTAGCAGTGAACCGGTGACCAACAGTGCACGCATGGCGAAACTCCCCCTCGGCGAGATAGTCTTGGAGCGCATTGGCCATGAGCAGGTTGGATAGCCCCAGATGGATCTCTTTGTTCTTCTCAAGCGCTCAGGCCCCGGGCCACTCGACTACGTTTTCAGGCGTTTGGTTCCGCTGCTGTGTGCCTTTCTGCTGAACGGTTGCAGCACCGTGGGCTACTACAGCCAACTGGCCGAGGGGCAATTGCAACTGCTGCGGGCGCGCCAACCGGTGGACAAGGTGATCGCCGACCCGGCCAGCAGCCCGCAATTGCGGGCCCGCCTCGCCCATGCCGAAGCAGCGCGGGTTTTTGCGAGCGATCAGCTGAAGCTGCCTGATAACCGAAGCTATCGGCTCTACGCTGATCTGCACCGCCCCTACGTGGTGTGGAACGTGTTCGCCACACCTGAGCTGTCGCTGCAGCCGGTGACCCATTGTTTTCCCATTGCCGGCTGCGTCGCCTACCGCGGCTACTACCGCCAGGGTGCGGCCCGTGGTGAGGCGGCGTTGATGCGCCAGCAGGGCCTGGACGTGTACGTGAGCGGCGTCGAAGCCTATTCGACGCTGGGCTGGTTCGATGACCCGATACTGTCTTCGATGGTCGGCTGGGGAGATGAGCGGCTGGCCACGTTGATCTTCCATGAGTTGGCTCATCAGCGTTTTTACGTGCAGGACGACACCGAATTCAACGAGTCGTTTGCTACCTTCGTCGAGCAGGAGGGTACGCGGCAATGGCGCGCAGCCCGCGGGCTTGCGGTGATCGGCGAGCATCAGTCGCAGCAGAGCGACCAGTTCACCCGATTGGTGCTGGCCAGCCGTGAGCGGTTGCAGGCGATTTATGCAGGGCCCCTGGACGATGCGCACAAACGGGCGGCCAAGCAGGCTGAGTTCGAGCGCTTGCGCAGTGAGTACAAGCAGCTCAGGGACAGCCAGTGGAACGGGGACAAGCGCTATGACGCCTGGATCTATGCGCCCTTGAGCAATGCCAAGCTGCTGCCGTTCGGGCTTTATGACCAGTGGGTACCGGCGTTTGCGGCCCTGTTCCGCGAAGCAGGCGGGGATTGGCGGCGGTTTTATGAGCGGGTCGAGCAGCTTGGACGGTTGCCGGCTGCTGACAGGAAGGCAGCATTGCAGCGGTTGATGTGACCTGATGCTGGGGCTGCAAAGCAGCCCCCGGCCCTCAGATGTTGCAGAAAGCGTGATGAAGATCTGCAACTGTCGCGAAGTGGAAGGCCGGCGCCTCGGCCACCAGCTCTTCCTGGCTACCAAACCCGTACCCCACCGCCACTGCCTGCAACCCATTGGCACGGGCCCCGATCAGGTCATGCTTGCGGTCACCGATCATCAACGTTTGCGCCGGGTCCAGCCCTTCCTCATCCAGCAGGTGGCGGATCAGCTCGACCTTGTTGGTCCGCGTGCCATCCAGTTCGCTGCCATAGATCACCTTGAAATGGTGATCGAAGGCGAAATGGCGGGCAATTTCCCGAGCGAATTCCCAAGGTTTGGACGTGGCGATATACAGCGTGCGGCCTTGGCCATTCAGGGCTTCGAGCAGCTCAGGCACCCCTTCGAACACCAGGTTCTCGTACAAGCCAGTGACACGGAAGCGCTCCCGGTAGAAGTTCACCGCTTCCCACGCCTTGGCTTCATCGAAGCTGTAGAACTGCATGAAGGCCTGCAGCAGCGGCGGGCCGATGAAGTGTTCGAGGCGGGCCAGGTCGGGCTCGTCGATGCCAAGCTTGGCCAGGGCATACTGGATCGAGCGGGTGATGCCCAGGCGCGGGTCGGTCAGGGTGCCGTCGAGGTCGAAGAGGATGTTCTGCTGGTGCATGTTCGTCTCGGTAGTCAGGTTCAATCCGGTTGGTCGTAGCCTTCGGCCAGGTGCTGGTCCTTGAGCTTGACGTAGTTGCCGGCGCTGTAGGGAAAGAAAGCGTGTTCCTGATCGTTCAGCGGGCGCACCTGCTTGACCGGGCTGCCCATGTACAGGTAGCCACTGACCAGGCGCTTGCCCGGCGGCACCAGGCTGCCGGCACCGATGATCACTTCGTCTTCGACGATGGCGCCATCCATGATCGTGCAACCCATGCCAACCAGGATGCGGTTGCCCAAGGTGCAGCCATGCAGCATGACCTTGTGACCGATGGTCACCTCGTCGCCGATGATCAGCGGGAAACCGTCAGGGTTGAACGGGCCTGCATGGGTAATGTGCAGCACGCTGCCGTCCTGCACGCTGGTGCGCGCGCCGATGCGGATGCGGTGCATGTCGCCGCGGATCACCGTCAGCGGCCAGACAGAGCTGTCCTCGCCGATTTCGACGTCGCCCAGGACCACCGCCGAACGGTCGACAAACGCCCTGAGTCCCACTTTCGGAGTGTGTTGCTGGAAGCTGCGGATGGCCATGATAGCGTCTCTCATCTGTACCGATAGGCAGGCTGCCTGCTGCGGTCGGCGTCGATTGTAATTAAGATGGGGCAGTGTTTCTTCTGCCAAGGTATCCAAACCGTGAGTGCGAACAACCCACTTCTGCAGTCCTACGATCTGCCGCCCTTCTCGCAAATCCGTGCCGAACACGTGTTGCCGGCGATCGAAGCGATCCTGGCCGACAACCGTAAAGCCATTGCCCAGATTCTCGAACAGCAGGGCGACCACCCTACCTGGGCCGGCCTGGTGCTGGCCATGGACGAACTCAACGACCGCCTGGCCGCCGCCTGGAGCCCGGTCAGTCACCTCAATGCAGTGTGCAACAGCCAGGAGCTGCGCGAGGCCTATGAGTCCTGCCTGCCAGCGCTGAGCGCCTACTCTACCGAACTGGGCCAGAACCGTGCGCTTTTCGAAGCCTATCAGGCACTGGCCAACAGCCCGGAAGCCGCTGGCTTCGACGTGGCGCAGAAGACTATCCTCGACCACGCTCTGCGTGACTTCCGCCTGTCCGGTATCGATCTGCCGGCCGACCAGCAGCAGCGTTATGCCGAGGTGCAGAGCAAGCTGAGCGAACTGGGCAGCCGCTTCTCCAATCAGCTGCTCGACGCCACCCAGGCCTGGACCAAGCACGTCACCGATGAAGCCGCGCTGGCTGGGCTGACCGATTCAGCCAAGGCGCAGATGGCCGCTGCCGCCCAGGCCAAGGGCCTCGACGGCTGGCTGATCACCCTGGAATTCCCCAGCTACTACGCGGTGATGACCTACGCGAGCGACCGCGCCCTGCGTGAAGAGCTGTACGCGGCCTACTGCACCCGTGCCTCGGACCAAGGCCCGAACGCCGGCCAGTTCGACAACGGCCCGGTGATGCAGCAGATCCTCGACCTGCGCCAGGAACTGGCTGGGCTGCTGGGTTACAAGAACTACGCCGAGCTGAGCCTGGCGACCAAGATGGCCGAGTCCAGCGACCAGGTGCTGAGTTTCCTGCGCGACCTGGCCAAGCGTTCCAAGCCGTTTGCCGCCCAGGACCTGGAGCAGCTCAAGGCCTACGCCGCCGAGCAGGGCTGCCCTGAGCTGGCCAGCTGGGACGCCGGTTATTTCGGCGAGAAGCTGCGCGAGCAGCGTTACAGCGTGTCGCAGGAGACCCTGCGCGCCTATTTCCCGATCGACAAAGTGCTCAGCGGCCTGTTCAGCATTGTCCAGCGCCTGTACGGCATCGAAATCGCCGAACTCAAAGGCTTCGACAGCTGGCACCCGGACGTTCGCCTGTTCGAGATCAAGGAAAACGGCCAGCACGTCGGCCGCTTCTTCTTCGACCTCTATGCCCGCGCCAACAAGCGTGGCGGTGCCTGGATGGACGGCGCCCGTGACCGCCGCCGTACAGCAGGCGGCGAGCTGCAGAGCCCGGTGGCCAACCTGGTGTGCAACTTCACCCCGGCCGCGCCTGGCAAGCCTGCGCTGCTGACCCACGATGAGGTGACCACCCTGTTCCACGAGTTCGGTCACGGCCTGCACCACATGCTGACCCGCATCGAGCATGCCGGTGTGTCCGGCATCAACGGCGTGGCTTGGGACGCGGTCGAGCTGCCGAGCCAGTTCATGGAGAATTGGTGCTGGGAGCCTGAAGGCCTGGCGTTGATCTCCAGCCACTACGAAACCGGCGCGGCCCTGCCCCAGGACTTGCTGGACAAGATGCTCGCAGCGAAAAACTTCCAGTCGGGCATGATGATGGTTCGCCAACTGGAGTTCTCGCTGTTCGACTTCGAGCTGCACGCCAGCCACGGTGACGGCCGCAGCGTGCTGCAGGTACTCGACGGCGTGCGCGACGAGGTCTCGGTGATGCGCCCGCCGGCGTACAACCGTTTCCCCAACAGCTTCGCGCACATTTTTGCGGGCGGTTACGCGGCGGGCTACTACAGCTACAAGTGGGCTGAAGTGCTGTCGGCCGATGCTTTCTCGCGCTTCGAGGAAGAAGGCGTGCTGAATGCCGACACTGGCCGCGCATTCCGTGAAGCGATCCTGGCCCGCGGCGGTTCGCGCGAACCCATGGAGCTGTTCGTGGACTTCCGTGGGCGTGAACCTTCCATTGATGCATTGCTACGCCACAGCGGCCTGACCGAGGACGCTGCGGCATGAGCGAGGTAGCTGTGAACAAGACCAAGAAACGCTTCATCGCCGGGGCGGTATGCCCGGCGTGCAGCGAGCCCGACAAGCTTATGATGTGGAGCGAAGACGACGTGCCGCATCGCGAGTGCGTGGCCTGTGGCTTCACCGACACCCTCAACGAACAGGGCCTGTCGGTGCCCAAGGAGCTCGGCACGCGGGTCAACCAGCTGGCGCCCAAGGCGGCACCAGCCAAGGTTCAGACTGTACAGTTCTTTCCTAACCCAAAACTGAAGAAACCGGCTGAGTGAAGCCGTCGTGCCGCCCGGGCCGGGTGCCCGGGCAGGCATGTGCCCGGGGTGGTAGATAGTCACCCCCCCACTTTTTGTCTGGCATAGCAAGCTCGCTTGTTCCTCAAACAGAACAAGGTGATGTGCCGTGCAAAACTCCAATCCATTGCTGCAAGGCAGCGGAACACCGGTCGACTATGCGGCGGTGACGCTGGATAACCTGCGCGCAGCGTTCGATGTGGCGCTCGATGCCCATCAGCAGGGCATCCTACGGATCATCGCCGCGCAACAAACGTTGCCGACCTGGGACGATCTGGTGCTGGCGGTGGATGCATTGGATGCACAGCTGCAGGCTGTGCTGTTCGCTGCCTCCCCGCTTACCTTCAAGGGTGACGCCTGGGCCGCACTGCTGGGTGAGCTGTATGGCAAGCTGATACTTCGCTATGAACAGAAGCTGTCGAACAAGGCGCTGCAGGCTTGCTATGTGCAGTTGGCGCAGAGCCCCCAGGGCCAGAACCTGGATGCGCATGAACGCGCAGTCATCCAGTGGTACATCAGGCAATTCAGGCTCAAGGGCGCCTTGCTCGATGAGGCCGAGTTGCAATTGCTGGCGGATGCGCAAGCCAGGATCCACGATCTGGAGGCCCGCTACCGGGCCAACATCGCCCGGGAAGGCGTTCTTGTGTCGGATGAGCAGCTGCTGGGTGGGTTCAGCCCGCGCATGCGCGAAGAATTGCGCGCCAATGCCGAAGCTTCCGGTACGCTAGGCTGGCTGATCCCGGCGGACGACCACTGGACCCGTGACGTAATGGCTGTGGCCAGCAATCGGGCACTGCGTGAAGTCGTCTATCGTCGATATCACACGCGCGGAGTCAGCGCGGACGATTCGCAGGACAATGGGAAAATCCTTGCAGAGCTGACAACCGTTCGCGCAGAGAAAGCGAAATTGCTGGGCTTTTCCGATCACGCATCGCTGAGCCTGCGCGAGAAGAGTGCCGGCAGCCTTCAACAGGTGCAAGGGTTCCTGCAGGTCTTGGCCGGCAACATCAAACCCGCCATGGGCCAGTTACGCCAGCAGCTGGATGCTCGCGCCGAGGGCCTCGGGATCGACCAGCTGCGGCCCTGGGACCGGTTGTATGTACACAGGGCTGGCGACACCGCGCAGGCGTCGCTGCCAATGGCAACGTTTCGCGAGTATTTCCCTCTGGCCAAAGTCGTCGCCAGCCTGGCGCGAATGGCGCAACAAGTGTTCGGCTTGACGCTGAAAGCCGGTAACGACGCCAAGCCGATCGCGACCTGGCACGAGAGCGTGATGGCTTTTGAAGTCTGGCAGGACCATGCCTACATTGGGCTGCTGTATCTGGATGCCGTTCAGTACCCTGGTAAACAGGCCGATCTGGTCGAGACGCGCTACGTGCGCAATCGCCGGGTCGATGCCGAAGGCGTCTATCAGGCGGCGGTGGTGATGGTATTCACCGATGTGCCTGCCGGCCTCGGCCAGGAGCCGCCACTGCTCGACCACTTTGCTCTACGCAAGATTCATCATGAATTCGGGCACGCATTGCACCATCTGCTGGTGCGTACCACGACTCACGTCGGCTCTGCGGTGAGCCTGTTGGGCACCGATGGTGTGGAGACGTACGGCAAGCTGCTGGAACGTTGGGCGTGGGAGCCGGATTATCTAGTCGATATCTCGTCACACAAGGATTCCGGCGAGAAACTGGGCCTGGAAGAAACAAGGACGCTACTGGCCGCATTGCAGCGAGAAGAGGTTGAAGGCGCCGCGCAGAACCTGGTGATGGCATTGTTCGATCTGGACCTGCATGCCTCGCCGGATGACGGCCAGAGCTTGCAGCAGCGGCTCGATGCTGCACGGGAACTTTGCGGCTACTGGCCTCTGGAGGATTTCGAGAACCCGGCGCATGCATTCGATTACCTGGTCGACCACTATGACGCCGGCTACTACGCGTACGTGTGGTCCGATGTGCATGCTTTCGATCTGTTCTCGCGGTTCAGGACCAATGGCTTGCTGGACCGTGCGACGGGGCGGGCACTGCAAGAAGAATTGCTTGCCCATGGCTCGGCGCGTCCATTGTTGACAAGCATTGAAGCGTTTCTCGGGCGACCGGTTGACCTCGGTCCCTATCTGCACTGGCATGGTCTGGCCTGAGCAGGCTGCGCTGACCAGAGGTGCTGGAAAGATCATCCAAGCCGATATACTGTTCATGCATACAGCATGAGGCCTGCCGATGATCTTTCCTGCAGCAAAAAAGGGCCGTGGCACGGCGCACAATCCGCACAACCGCTTCGCCCCGAGCCATTCGGTTGCCGAGGATGACGGTTGGTATCAAGAAGTACCGCAGACGCAGGGTACCGAGGTGCGGATTGAAACCGCGAAGTCGGTCATCAGCCGCAACACCTCACCGGACTTGCCCTTCGACCGTTCCATCAATCCTTACCGAGGTTGCGAGCATGGCTGCATCTACTGCTATGCCCGCCCTTCGCATGCCTACTGGGACCTCTCCCCTGGCCTGGATTTCGAGACCAAGCTGATAGCCAAGACCAATGCCGCCGAGGTGCTTGCACAGCAGTTGAGCAAACCGGGCTACGTCTGTGCGCCGATCAACCTGGGCTCCAACACCGACCCCTATCAGCCCATCGAGCGTGAGCAACAGCTGACACGAAGGGTGCTGGAAGTACTGTTGCGTTTTCGCCATCCGGTGACCATCGTCACCAAGGGCGCGCTGGTTTTGCGCGACCTCGACCTGCTGGCGGACATGGCCAGGCAACGCCTGGCACGGGTGATGATCAGCCTCACTACCCTGGACGACGACCTCAAGCGGGTGCTTGAGCCCCGCGCAGCTTCACCCAAGGCGAGGTTGCGGGCCATCCGCGTCTTGCGCGAAGCCGGTGTGCCGGTAGGTGTCTTGTGCTCGCCGATGATTCCGATGATCAACGACAGCGAACTGGAGCACTTGCTGGAGGCTGCCAAGGAGGCGGGTGCGCAGAGCGCCGCCTACATGATGCTGCGCCTGCCGCTGGAAGTGGCGCCATTGTTCGAGCAGTGGCTGCAGGACCATTACCCGCAACGCGCGGCCCATGTGCTGAGCCTGATACGGCAGAGCCGAGGTGGCGAGTTGTATGACAGCCGCTTTGGTGCACGGATGCGTGGCGAAGGAGTCTTTGCCGAATTGCTCGCACAACGTTTTGCCAAGGCGATGAAGCGCCTGGACTTTGCCGGGCGCGAGGCACAGGCCCTTGACTGCTCGGCGTTCTGCCCGCCGGGCGGGCAAATGGCGCTGTTCTGATAACAAGGGCCATCCCCAGCTCAGCTAATCCGAGATAATAATTGTGCTAATGACGCTTGGCAGTTGATGCTTTTTTGCTATTATTCAGATCCCGCCTTTTCGATCTGGAACACCCGTTCTAGAGCCTCCGAATTAAGTTTCAATTAAGTTTTCCTCGCTAGCGTAGGGATCCGGTCAACGAAGACTGTGATTTATCGCCCGTGCGTGTCATCTAAATCTGCGCATAGCCAGAATCTTTCACCGGTAAAATGGATTTACCAACACACCGTCAAGAGGATGAATCATGCCCGTAAAGGACCCATCCAAGGTCGTTCCGCCAGCTCCAGCGGAGAGCGCCGATGCCGCTCTGAAGCACATCGTCGACGGCTTCCTGCGCTTTCACCATGACGTCTTCCCTGAGCAGCAGGAGCTGTTCAAGAAGCTCGCCACCGCGCAAACCCCGCGCGCCATGTTCATCACCTGTGCCGACTCGCGTATCGTTCCCGAGCTGATTACCCAGAGCTCGCCGGGCGACCTGTTCGTCACCCGTAACGTCGGTAACGTAGTGCCGCCTTATGGCCAGATGAACGGCGGCGTTTCCAGCGCCATCGAGTACGCCGTGCTGGCGCTGAAAGTGCACCACATCATCGTCTGCGGCCACTCTGACTGTGGCGCCATGCGAGCGGTGCTGAACCCGCAGTCGCTGACCAAGATGCCGACTGTTTCCGCCTGGTTGCGTCACGCCGAAGTGGCCCGCACCGTGGTCGAGAACAACTGTTCTTGCGGTAGCGAGCACGAAACCATGCAAGTGCTGACCAAGGAAAACGTCATCGCCCAGCTGCATCACCTGCGCACCCACCCGTCGGTGGCTTCGCGCCTGGCAGCGGGTGAGCTGTTCATCCATGGCTGGGTCTACGACATCGAGACCAGCAAGATCGAGGCCTACGACGCAGCCAGTGACAGCTTCATGCCACTGACCGCAGGCGAGCCCGTGCCCTGCGCTACTCCGAGAGGCCGCTACTAAGCGACCCGTCCACAGCTGAACATTGAATAGCCGGCTGCACCCATCGCGGGTGTGGCGCGGCCTTCGGCTGCCTTGAAAATGCCCTGACTGCCCTGCCGGCGAACTCGCTGGCGGCTCGCGCCTGCGCGCTCGTCAGGGGCCACACGTGCCCACGGCCAGGGGAATGGCCGTGCGACAGAGAAAGGAGAACGATGGTGAACATGACACAGTTGAAAGCGGCCCTGCCGCGCGAGTTGCTGGCGTCGGTGGTGGTCTTTCTGGTCGCCCTGCCGTTATGCATGGGTATTGCGATTGCGTCGGGCATGCCGCCAGCCAAGGGGCTGATCACCGGTATCATCGGTGGCATTGTGGTTGGCTTCCTGGCGGGTTCGCCGCTGCAAGTCAGCGGCCCGGCAGCAGGCCTGGCGGTGCTGGTGTTCGAGCTGGTGCGTCAACATGGCATGGCGATGCTTGGGCCTATCCTGCTACTCGCGGGGATTCTGCAATTGCTGGCTGGGCGCTTGCGCCTGGGATGCTGGTTCCGTGTCACGGCGCCTGCCGTGGTGTACGGCATGCTCGCGGGTATTGGTGTGCTGATCGTGTTGTCACAGGTGCACGTGATGTTCGACACGGCGCCCCAGCCGTCGGGCCTGCAGAACCTTCTGGAGTTCCCAGCCACCTTGGCTGCGGCCCTGCCTCAGGAAAGCGCCGGCTCCGGTTGGATGGCTGGCGCGCTGGGGTTGGGCACGATCGCCATCATGTGGGGTTGGGAACGCCTGCGGCCGCAAAAGCTGCGCTTCGTGCCGGGCGCCTTGCTGGGCGTGACGGCGATGACCGCGATCGCCATGTGGCTGGCGCTGCCGGTGAATCGGGTGCAAGTACCGGCAGACCTGTCCGAAGCCATCGACTGGATACGCCCGGACGACCTGCTGAAGCTTGCTGATCCAGGTTTGTTGGTGGCGGCATTCGCCTTGGCCTTCATCGCCAGTGCCGAGACGCTGCTGTCGGCAGCAGCGGTAGACCGCATGCACAGCGGCCAACGCTCGGACTTCGACCGTGAACTGTCGGCGCAGGGTATCGGCAACATGCTCTGTGGTGTACTCGGCGCCCTGCCGATGACCGGGGTGATCGTGCGCAGTTCGGCCAACGTCCAGGCAGGCGCGCAAACCCGTGTCTCGGCGATCTTGCATGGACTGTGGTTGCTGGCGTTCGTGGTGGTGCTGAGTAGCGTGCTGCAGCAGATTCCGGTGGCGAGCCTGGCGGGTGTGCTGGTGTTCACCGGCATCAAACTGGTCGATTTCAAGGCGCTGCGAGGCCTGAGCCGCTATGGGCGGATGCCGATGTTCACCTACGTGGCGACGGCCATGGCGATCATCTTCACCGACCTGTTGACGGGGGTACTGCTGGGCTTTGCCCTGACACTGCTGAAGCTGGCGTTCAAGGCCGCGCGCCTGAAAATCTGCCTTGTCCAGCTCGAGCCCCGCGGCCATATGGAGTTGCGCCTGAGCGGGGCGGCTACGTTCCTCAAGGTACCAGCACTGACCCAGGTGCTGGATAGCGTGCCAGCCGGCACCACCCTGCATGTTCCGCTGGCCAACCTGACCTACATCGACCATTCATGCCTGGAACTGCTGGAGGATTGGAGCAAGACCAGCGGCTCCACGCTGCGTATCGAGCAGCGAGGCCTCAAGCGCAGGGTGGAGGGCCGCTTGCGCAGTGTTGCTGGCGCCTGAGGTCAGCGCTTGACCTCGATCATCCCCGGTGCACCCGGCCATGTACCTGTCAGGTTCACGGTGCGGGTGCCGCCCAGCCACTCGCTGGCGGGCGTGTTCCACCTCATCGACTTGCGCGTGTTGGAGCCGAGGTTGATGAACTCCGCGGTCAGTACCATCTCAGTGGCGGTCAGGGGGATTTCCCCGAAGCTGGTCGAACTTCCGCCGACGATGGTCCTGGACTCTTTGATCGGGCCTTCGGGGGTCTGGTAGGTCAGTGTGACCTTGGTGGTGTAGGTGGTGAAGGATGACGCCTTGCTATCCACCAGCAGGTTCAGCACACCGATCTTGCCGACCCAGCTGGGGATCAGCACGCGGCTGCCTGCGAACGAGGCAAAGGTGTAGGCGACAGGCAGTGGTTCGGTTGCTACCTCACCGCTTTTTGCCGGCAAGGTATGCATCTCGACTTCACTGGCGTTGCTGGTGAACACGTAGCTCGCCTTGCCACTGCCGTTGATGCCGTCTTCACCGAGCAGGCGGTTGAGCCCGCTTGCGCTACCTGAGACGGTGAAGCTGGCTTTGCTCTTCTTTGCCACCGCATTCAGGCCACTGCTGGCGTAGATCACCGAGGTCACCACGCCGAAGCCTTCGGAGATGCCAGCGCTGGTCGCCATGTTCAACTTGCGCGCCTGGCCGAGCAGCCAATCGTACTGATCGGCAACGATGGCAAGGTTGCTGATGGCGTGCTCACCGCTGATCGCGAACTCCGAGGTAATGGAATTCTCCTTGTCGAAGGTCCATTCCAGCGCAGCATCGGGTTTGACCTCGGCACCTGTGTTCGGGTCAAAGATCATCCCGCCGACATTGGCGTTGATGCGGTTGCACGTCACGCCAGATGACTTGAAATCCCACTTGCGGCTTTGCTGACTCTTGCTGATTTCGACGCCCGGAAGGCAATCGACGACCAGCTTGAAGTCGCCGGTGTCGGCGTCGATGATGCCGACCGCGCCCGGCTTGATGGAGGGATTGAGGCCCCAGTTGCCCCATATCGTTGGATAGGTTCCGCGCAGCAGGTCCGTATAAATCCTGTTTCTTCTGATCGTCATTGTCATCACCTGAAAGTGGAAAATGGCCGCCCGGAGGCGGCCTGATGACAGTAATGATCGAAGGCGGGGTGCAGCAGCGGGAGCGTTTTCCCTCGCCCGGGCTGCAGGTCAGGCGCTGGCCTGGCCGAACTCCACATTCAGCTGGCGCGACAGGCATGGCCAGCGTTTCCAGGCTTCACCGGTTTGCGGGCTGCTGAGCGTTTCACGGTAGGCTTCCACCGACTCTGCGGCGAAGCTTTCGTCGTCCAGCATCTCGTCCACCGAATGATGCACCACCTCATCCAGCTGGTTGGCGAAGGTTTCGCCGATCAGTTGGTGGGCGATGAGGTTGGCCACCGTGGTATCGACCGGGATCAGGGGTTGCTGGAAGTGGCGGATGTACAGGTCGTTGACCTCCTCTACCAGACGGTGCGCCAGGTAGGCTTCATCCAGCAGACAGTCGAGGCCGACATGCCCCTGCATCACGCTTGGCGGCTGCAGGAAATAGGCTTCGGCAATTTTCAGTACAGGTTTGATCTGCGACTCGATCCCGGCTTCGCGCGCCACAGTGTGGGCGGCTTCCAGCAGTTCCGGAACCTGATCGATGTAAGCGCTGACGAAGCGCGCCAAAGTACCCTGGGCGTCCTGCTCAGGCAGTTGGATCGAGGGGTGCAGGTGAGGCAGTTGCAGCTCGAGACGCTTTTTCAGTTGGCCGGTGCGGCTTTCATGATCGTGGGCTTGGCTAATCTGCTCGCGTACAGCAGCGATGTTCATGACAACTCCAGGGACAAGACGTTTCAAACGGAAGACACTAAGTTAGCTCGGTATACAGAATACCTAAGACGCATTTGTTATAAATCCCGCAAACGTGTGCGCAGTTCGGCATATGCGATCGCCACTATTTTGCCATATCCGCTCAAGCCCGGGCTTTTGCTCGGGTTCGAGCGTTTCTTCAGGTTGATTTCGCCAGCGTCGTTGCGTGGCATTGGTCGCTGTCTATACTCCGCTTGAACGTGATTCGTTGATGAGGCCCGACTGCTTTTTGCAGGGGCTCGGTCGTCGAAGCCAGGCAGTCTTGACCGCCGTTCCCTCTTGCCGCAGGCCACGCCTCCGGGACTACAAGAACGAGAAGGGGAACCCGCAATGATGCGACATCCACCTGTCTGGATGGGCCTGCTGTTGTGGTCGGTTCTTGGCCAGGCCAACGCCGCCTGGACCGTGAACATGCACCCGGGGGCGACGGAAGTCTCCAACGCCGTGTTCGACCTGCACATGACGATCTTCTGGATCTGCGTGATCATCGGCGTCGTGGTATTCGGCGCGATGTTCTGGTCGATGGTCATCCATCGCCGCTCCACCGGGCAGCAGCCAGCACATTTCCACGAGCACACCTGGGTGGAAATCCTCTGGACCATCGTCCCCTTCCTGATCCTCGTGGCCATGGCCATTCCGGCCACCAAGACCCTGATCGACATCTACGATGCCAGCGAATCGGACATCGACATCCAGGTCACCGGCTACCAGTGGAAGTGGCACTACAAGTACCTGGGCCAGGACGTGGAGTTCTTCAGCAACCTGGCAACCCCGGCTGATCAGATCCACAACAAGGCACCCAAGGACGAGCACTACCTGCTCGAAGTCGACCAGCCGCTGGTACTGCCGGTGGGTGCCAAGGTGCGCTTCCTGGTAACCGCCGCCGACGTCATCCACTCCTGGTGGGTGCCGGCCTTCGCGGTCAAGCGCGACGCCATCCCCGGCTTCGTCAACGAAGCCTGGACCCGTATCGAGAAGCCCGGCATCTACCGCGGCCAGTGCACCGAGCTGTGCGGCAAGGACCACGGCTTCATGCCGGTGGTGGTCGAGGTCAAGTCCAAGGCCGACTACGACACCTGGCTCGGCGAACGCAAGGCCGAGGCGGCCAAGCTCAAGGAGTTGACCAGCAAGGACTGGACCCTCGAAGAACTGGTCGAGCGTGGCGACAAGGTCTACCACACCACCTGCGTGGCCTGTCACCAGGCCGAGGGCCAGGGCCTGCCACCGATGTTCCCGGCGCTCAAGGGATCGAAAGTGGCCACCGGGCCGAAGGAAGACCATCTGGGCGTGGTGTTCCATGGCCGCCCCGGCACCGCAATGGCCGCGTTCGGCAAGCAGCTCTCGGAAGTCGACATCGCCGCCGTGGTTACCTACGAGCGCAACGCCTGGGGCAACAACAAGGGCGACATGGTCACGCCGAAGGACGTGCTGGCGCTCAAGCAGGCAGAAGCCAAGTGAACCGGGTTTTGCGCGGCAATCAGTGGATTGCAGGAGACAGGACATGAGTGCAGTGATCGACGACCACGCCCACGGCCATGACCACGCCCACGGCCCGGCCAAGGGCTTGATGCGCTGGGTGCTGACCACCAACCACAAAGACATCGGCACGATGTACCTGTGGTTCGCCTTCATGATGTTCCTGCTCGGCGGCTCGTTCGCCATGGTGATTCGCGCCGAGCTGTTCCAGCCCGGGTTGCAGATCGTCGAGCCGGCGTTCTTCAACCAGATGACCACCATGCATGGCCTGATCATGGTCTTCGGCGCGGTGATGCCGGCGTTCGTCGGCCTGGCCAACTGGATGATCCCGCTGATGATCGGCGCGCCAGACATGGCCCTGCCGCGCATGAACAACTTCAGCTTCTGGCTGCTGCCGGCGGCCTTCCTGCTGCTGGTCTCGACCCTGTTCAGCCCGGGCGGCGGGCCGAATTTCGGCTGGACTTTCTACGCCCCGCTGTCGACCACTTATGCGCCGGCCAGCGTCACCTTCTTCATCTTTGCCATCCACTTGATGGGCATCAGCTCGATCATGGGCGCGATCAACGTGATCGCCACCATCCTCAACCTGCGCGCCCCGGGCATGACCCTGATGAAGATGCCGCTGTTCGTCTGGACCTGGCTGATCACCGCATTCCTGTTGATCGCGGTAATGCCGGTGCTGGCTGGGGTAGTGACCATGATGCTGATGGACATCCATTTCGGCACCAGCTTCTTCAGCGCCGCTGGTGGCGGTGACCCGGTGCTGTTCCAGCATGTGTTCTGGTTCTTCGGCCATCCCGAGGTGTACATCATGATCCTGCCGGCGTTCGGTGCGGTCAGCTCGATCATCCCGGCGTTCTCGCGCAAGCCACTGTTTGGCTACACCTCGATGGTCTACGCCACCGGCGCGATTGCCTTCCTCTCGTTCATCGTGTGGGCCCACCACATGTTCGTGGTCGGCATCCCGGTAGTCGGCGAGCTGTTTTTCATGTACGCCACCATGCTCATCGCCGTGCCCACCGGGGTGAAGGTGTTCAACTGGGTCAGCACCATGTGGGAGGGCTCGCTCAGCTTCGAGACGCCGATGCTGTTCGCCATCGCCTTCGTCATCCTGTTCACCATTGGCGGCTTCTCCGGGTTGATGCTGGCCATCGCCCCGGCGGACTTCCAGTACCACGACACCTATTTCGTGGTGGCGCACTTCCACTATGTGCTGGTGCCCGGGGCGATCTTCGGCATCTTTGCCTCGGCCTACTACTGGCTGCCGAAATGGACCGGCCACATGTACGACGAAACCCTGGGCAAGTTGCACTTCTGGCTGTCCTTCGTCGGCATGAACATGGCCTTCTTCCCCATGCACTTCGTGGGGTTGGCCGGTATGCCGCGGCGTATTCCGGACTACAACCTGCAGTTCGCCGACTTCAACATGGTGTCGTCGATCGGCGCCTTCCTGTTTGGCGCCACGCAGGTCTTCTTCCTGTTCATCGTCATCAAGTGCATCCGTGGCGGCGCACCCGCCCCGGCCAAGCCCTGGGATGGAGCGGAGGGCCTTGAATGGTCGATCCCATCGCCGGCGCCCTACCACACCTTCCAGACCCCGCCGGAAGTGAAGTAGGAGCGCCGCCATGAACGGCTCGTCACTCAAGCGCCTGGTCACTCGCCTGCTGCTGCTGACGGTGGTGATGTTCGCCTTCGGCTTTGCCCTGGTGCCGATGTATGACGTGATGTGCAAGGCCTTCGGCATCAACGGCAAGACGGGCGTGCAGTACGAGGGCAGCCAGGTCAGCGACCCGACGCGCTCGGTGCGGGTGCAGTTCATGTCGACCAACGCCAGCGACATGGTCTGGGACTTCTACTCCACCGGTGACGAGCTCGAGGTCAACCCGGGAGCGGTGAACCAGATGATCTTCATCGCGCACAACCCGACCAACCGGCCGATGAGTGCGCAAGCGATACCCAGCATCACCCCGGCCGAGGCCGCGGCGTACTTCCACAAGACCGAGTGCTTCTGCTTCACCCAGCAGGTGCTGCAGCCTGGCGAACGCATCGAGATGCCGGTGCGCTTCATCGTCGACCGCGACCTGCCGGCCAGCGTGAAACACCTGACACTGGCCTACACCTTGTTCGACATCACTGCGCGTCACCCGCCGGTCGCCCATGCCGCGGTACAGGACGTCCAGGGCGCCCGTTGAGGGAAGGAGAACAGCAATGGCAAGTCATGAGCACTACTACGTTCCTGCGCAGAGCAAATGGCCGATCATCGCCACCATCGGCATGTTCATCACGGTGTTCGGGCTTGGCATCTGGTTCAACGACATGAAGGCCGGCCACCCCTCGTCGCACGGGCCGCTGATCTTCTTCATCGGTGCGCTGTTCCTGGCCTACATGCTGTTCGGCTGGTTCGGCTCGGTGGTCCGCGAGAGCCGGGCCGGGCTGTACAGCCCGCAGCTGGACCGCTCGTTCCGCTGGGGCATGAGCTGGTTCATCTTTTCGGAAGTGATGTTCTTCCTGGCCTTCTTCGGTGCGCTGTTCTATGTGCGGGTGCTCGCCGGGCCGTGGCTGGGCGGTGATGGGGCCAAAGGGGTAGCGCACATGCTATGGCCGACGTTCGAGTTTACCTGGCCGCTGTTGCACACGCCCGACCCGAAACTGTTCCCGCCGCCCAAGGAAGTGATCGACCCCTGGCACCTGCCGCTCATCAATACCATCCTGCTGGTCAGCTCCAGCGTGACCATTACCCTCGCTCACCACGCCCTGCGCCGTGACCATCGTGGGCCGCTGAAATTCTGGATGGCGCTGACCATCCTGCTGGGTGTCAGCTTCATCACGCTGCAGGCCTACGAGTACCACGAGGCCTACACCAAGCTGGGGCTGACCTTGGGCTCGGGCATTTATGGCGCCACGTTCTTCATGCTCACGGGCTTCCACGGTGCCCACGTGACCTTGGGTACGATCATCCTGATGGTGATGTTCGTGCGCATCCTGCGCGGGCACTTCAACCCCGACAAGCACTTCGGTTTCGAGGCCGCGAGCTGGTACTGGCACTTCGTCGATGTGGTGTGGGTCGGGCTGTTCATCTTTGTGTATGTGCTGTGATCAGAACGGTGCGTGAGACACCAGCTGGCCACTAATGAAGCCCCAGGCCACCAGGCCGATGGTCAGGGCCGCGAGGGTCACCCGCACGGTCAGGGCTTTCAGCAAGCGGGTCGAGTTGTCATCGTCCTTGACCAGAAACACCAGGCCACTGAACAGGCTGGCGACCGTGGCCAACAGCATCAGGACAATCGCGGCCTTGAGCATGGCGATACTCCGGGGGGATGCGGTGATGTGGATAAGTATAGCGATTGGCCCGGCGAGGCTGCGATGAGGCGGTTCCGACCAGGCTGGATACCGACCCTGGTAGTGCTCGCGCTGCTGCCGGGATTGATCGCGCTTGGCTGTTGGCAGCTTGGCCGGGCTGAAGAGAAGCGCGTCCTGCTGGAGGTCTATGCCCAGCGTGAGGCCGATGCCCCGCTGGCCACCACCCAGTTGTTGCAGACGCCTGACTCAGCCTACCGCCGGGTCCACCTCTACGGCCGTTTTGACGCCGGGCACAGCGTGCTGCTGGACAACCGCATGCGTGACGGCCAGGCCGGCGTCGAGCTGTTGCAACCCTTCCATGACCAGGCCAGTGGCCTATGGCTGCTGGTCAACCGTGGCTGGCTGCCATGGCCGGACCGTCGCTTGCCGGTGCATTTCGACACCCCCGAGCAAGCCTTGGCGCTGAACGCGTCGGTGTATGTGGCGCCAGGCAGCAGTTTCCAGCTCCATCCCGACCCCGTCGGCGGGCAATGGCCGCACCTGCTCACTGCGGTCGACGCTACTCACGTGTGGCAGCAGCTCGATCGCGAAGGCTTTGCCCATGAATTACGCCTGGAACCCGGCCCGGCTGCGTATCGACTGGACTGGCCGATCGTCGCCATGGGACCGGAAAAACACCTCGGTTACGCCGTGCAGTGGTTCGCATTGGCCATTGCTCTGGTACTGCTCTACCTCTATTTCGGCTGGCACAACAACAAGGAGAAACAGCATGGCCACCGCCACTCCACTGGACCTGCCTGAACGTAGCAAGCCCAGAGCCCGCGGGCGTTTGCAGCTGATCTTGATCCTGCTGGTGGTGCTCGGGCCAATGATCCTGGCCACCTGCATGTACAAACTTAAGTTCTGGGTGCCGGAAGGGCGTAGCTACCACGGCGCGATGATCGGCAATGGCGAGAGCCGCGCCGACATAGGCATTGCAGGCGAGGACCCGCGTTGGCAACTGCTGGTGACCGCGCCCGGTGCTTGCGCCGAGGATTGCCAACGCCTGGTGTACCTGGTGCGGCAGATCCAGGTCGGCCTGGGCCGCGACGCCGGCCGAGCCAGCCATGCCTTGGCCGCTGCCCAGCCATTGTCCAGCGACTATCAGGTGCTGCTGGGGCGTGAGTATCCACAGCTGCAACGCTATCCGCTGGATGCCCCGCGCTACCTGCAGAAGGTCGGCGAACCCGGCCCGCAACTGTGGATTGTCGACCCGCACGGCAACCTGGTGCTGCGCTACGACGGCAAGGTCAACGGCAAACACGTGCTCGACGACCTGCGCCACCTGCTCAAGCTGTCCAATATCGGCTAGGAGCCTGCCATGGCCAGACCCGGATTCCGCCTTGCTGTGTTCGCCACCCTGCTGGCACTGCTGGTCGTCCTGCTCGGTGCCTATACCCGCCTGACCCACGCCGGGCTCGGCTGCCCCGACTGGCCTGGCTGCTATGGTTTCATCAGCGTGCCCAACAGCGAAGCGCAGCTGGCGCATGCCGAACTGCACTTTCCCGACCACCCCGTGGAAGAGGCCAAGGGCTGGGCCGAGATGGTCCACCGCTACTTTGCCGGCACGCTCGCCGTGGTGATCGCCCTGCTTGCCCTGCAAGCGCTGCGCCGGCATGCCCGCGATGGCCAGCCTTATCGCCTGCCCCTGCTGTTGCTGGGCGTGGTGCTGGCGCAGGCAGCGTTTGGCATGTGGACCGTCACCCTCAAGCTGTGGCCGCAAGTGGTTACCGCGCATCTGCTGGGCGGGTTTACCACCTTGAGCCTGTTGTTCCTGTTGTCCCTGCGTCTGTCGCGGGCCTTTGCGCCCTTGCCGAAGTTGCCGCTCAGCCTACGGCGGATAGCCGCGTTGGCCCTGCTGGTGGTGATTGGCCAGATCGCCCTGGGCGGCTGGGTCAGCTCCAACTACGCGGCGGTCGCCTGCATTGACCTGCCGACTTGCCATGGCCAGTGGTGGCCGACGGCGGACTTCAGCAACGGTTTTCACCTGACCCAGCATGTCGGCCCCAATTACCTCGGTGGCCAACTGGACAGCGATGCGCGCACGGCCATTCACATCAGCCATCGCCTGGGTGCGTTGTTGGTGACCTGCGTGCTGCTGGTACTCAGCTGGAAGCTGCACCGTTGTGGCCTGACCGGCCTGGCTCGATGGGTATTGCTGGTGCTGGCGCTGCAGGTCGGCCTGGGCATCAGCAATGTGCTGTTCCACCTGCCGCTGGCCGTGGCCGTCGCGCATAACGCTGGCGGCGCGCTGCTGCTGCTGAGCATGGTGCTGGTGAACTACCGCATCCGCGTGGTCGACAAGGTCCGCGTCGGCGCCGGGCAAGGCTGGCGCCTGCGACCCGCAGCCGGGCTCAGCATCACCCATTACATGCGGAGCGATTCGTGGCGACGCTTCTGAGCGCACGGCGTGCCAGCTGGCGCGATTACCTGGAGCTGACCAAGCCCAAGGTGGTGGTGCTGATACTGGTCACTTCGTTGGCGGGCATGTTCCTGGCGACCCGTGCCGGGGTCAGCTGGAGTGTATTGCTGTTCGGCAACCTGGGTATCGCCCTGTGCGCGGGCAGCGCGGCAGTGGTCAACCACGTGGTGGACCGGCGTATCGACGCGCTGATGGCCCGGACCCACAAGCGCCCATTGGCCCAGGGGCGGGTCGAGCCGTTGCCGGCCTTGCTGTTCGCCCTGGCCCTGGCCCTGCTCGGCATGGCCCTGCTGCTGGTGTTCACCAATGCCCTCGCCGCCTGCCTGACCCTGGCTTCCCTGCTAGGCTATGCGGTGCTCTATACCGGCTTTCTCAAGCGTGCCACGCCGCAGAACATCGTCATTGGCGGCCTGGCCGGTGCCGCGCCGCCGCTGCTGGGCTGGGTCGCGGTGAGCGGCCATATCAGCGCAGAGCCGCTGCTGCTGGTGCTGATCATCTTCGCCTGGACGCCACCGCACTTCTGGGCACTGGCCATCCACCGCAAGGAAGAGTACGCCAAGGCCGATATCCCGATGTTGCCGGTCACCCACGGCGAGCGTTACACCAAGCTGCACATCCTGCTGTACAGCCTGATTTTGCTGGCGGTGAGCCTGCTGCCGTTTGCCATCCACATGAGTGGCCCGTTGTACCTGGCCTGTGCCCTGGCGTTGGGCCTGCGCTTCCTGCACTGGGCCTGGGTGTTGTACCGTGGCAGCCGGCCGCACGCGGCGATCGGTACCTTCAAGTATTCTATCGGCTACCTGTTCGCGCTGTTCATCGCGTTGCTCGTTGACCACTACCTGTTGCTGAATCTATGACCCGAACCCAGAAAACCGTCTTCATCCTCGTTGCCTTGGTCGCCCTGATCATGGGCCTGACCGTCAACAAGGTGCTTAGTGAACGGGGCCAGCTCAACCCGACCGAGTTGATCGACGCCGGCATCATCCTTCTGCCGCAAAGCCGCACGGTGGCCGACGTGACCATGACCAACCAGGATGGCCAGCCGGTGCAGCTGGACGGGCTGAGAGGCAAATGGTCGCTGCTGTTCTTCGGCTACACCTACTGCCCGGACATCTGCCCGACCACCCTGGCCCAATTGCGCCAGGTGAAGAGCGAGCTGCCCAAGGAGGCTGTGGACCGGCTGCAGGTGGTGCTGGTGAGCGTCGACCCGAACCGCGATACACCGAACCAGTTGAAGCAGTACCTGGGTTATTTCGACAAGGATTTCGTCGGGGTGGCGGGGTCGATCGAAGATACCCAGAAGCTGGCCAATGCGTTGAGCATTCCGTTTATTCCGGCGGATACCAGCAAGCCGGGATACACCGTGGATCACAGCGGCAACCTGGCGATCGTCGGGCCGGATGGGCGTCAGCGCGGGTTCATTCGTGCGCCGTTCAACAACCAGAAGCTGGTGGCGCAGTTGCCTGGGCTTGTGAAGCGCGATTGAGTGGGCCCTGAAAAGCTTCGCGGGGCAAGCCCGCTCCCACAAGGACTGCACAAGACATAAGCTTCTGCGGTACCTGTGGGAGCGGGCTTGCCCCGCGAAGAATCCAGCGAAGTAGTCAGACTTAGAACGCCGGAACCACAGCGCCCTTGTACTTCTCGTTGATGAACTGCTTCACCTCAGGCGAGTGCAGCGCTGCTGCCAGCTTCTTCATCGCGTCCGAGTCCTTGTTGTCCGGGCGGGCAACCAGGATGTTCACGTAAGGCGAGTCGCTGCCTTCGATGGCCAGGGCGTCTTTTTCCGGATTCAGCTTGGCTTCCAGCGCATAGTTGGTGTTGATCAGGGCGATATCGACCTGAGTCAGCACGCGCGGGATGGTGGCCGCCTCCAGCTCACGGAATTTCACGCTCTTCGGGTTTTCTGCCACATCCTTCACGGTCGACAGGATGTTGGTGTTGTCCTTCAGCTTGATCACGCCGGCCTTGTCCAGCAGCAGCAGGGCGCGGCCGCCGTTGGTGGCATCGTTGGGAATGACCACGGTGGCGCCGGAGGACAGTTCGTCGAGCTTCTTGATCTTGGCCGAGTACACGCCCAGTGGCTCGATATGCACGCCGGCAACGCTCACCAGCTGGGTGCCCTTGGCTTTGTTGAATTCATCCAGGTACGGCTGGTGCTGGAAGAAGTTGGCGTCCAGGCGCTTTTCGGCAACCTGCACGTTTGGCTGGATGTAGTCGGTGAATTCCTTGACCTTCAGCTCCACGCCCTCTTTCGCCAGCTGAGGTTTGACGAAGTTGAGGATCTCGGCGTGTGGCACCGGGGTGGCGGCGACGGTGAGGGTTTCCGCGGCGTTGGCCGAGAAGGCCGCGACAGCGGCGACAACAGCAAGCAGCTTCTTCATGAATCACTCCTTGTGAGGGCCGCGACGGCCCCCGAACGGGTCGGCCGGGCCGACCCCATTGGGGTTACTTACGGGAAAAATGCACGACCAGTTTGTCGCCCACGCTTTGCAGGACCTGGACCAGCACCAGCAACAGCACCACGGTCACGACCATCACGTCGGTCTGGAAGCGCTGGTAACCGAAGCGGATGGCCAGGTCGCCCAGGCCGCCAGCGCCGACCACACCGGCCATGGCGGTGTACGACACCAGCGTGATGGCGGTTACGGTAATCGCCGCGAAGATGCCCGGGCGGGCCTCCGGCAGCAGCGCGCTGGTGATGATCTGGCGCGTGGTGGCGCCCATCGACTGGGTGGCCTCGATGATGCCGCGGTCCACTTCACGCAGGGCGGTTTCCACCAGGCGTGCGAAGAACGGCGTGGCGCCTACCACCAGCGGCGGGATGGCGCCGGCGACGCCCAGCGAGGTGCCGGTGATCAGCACGGTGAACGGGATCATCACGATCAGCAGGATGATGAACGGCAGCGAACGCAGGATGTTGACCACCAGCGACAGCAGCGCATACACGCCCTTCTGCTCGAACATCTGCTTCGGCCCGCAAAGGAACAGCAGCACGCCCAGTGGCAGGCCGAGCAGCACGGTAAAGAACAGCGAGCCGAACAGCATGATCAGGGTATCGACGGTGGCCAGCCAGATCTCGGCCCAGTCGACATTGGCGAAGAAGTTGAGGGCGTCCATCAACGCAGTACCTCCATATGTACGTCAGCTGCCTTGAAGCGGGCGAACGCCGCTTCCATGTCACCGCCGATCAGGGCGAGGGTGAGCTGGCCATAGGGGACATCCTTGATGCGGTCGATACGCCCGGCGAGGATGCTGTAGTCGACACCGGTTTCGCGGGCCACGGTGCCAAGCAGCGGTGCGTAGGTGGCGTCGCCCTGGAAGGTCAGGCGCACGATACGGCCCGGCACGTGGGCGAAGTCATCGCGCTGCTCGCCTTCGTCGACCTGTTCGTCTTCCTGGACAAAGCGCTTGGTGGTCGGGTGCTGCGGGTGCAGGAACACCTCGGCTACCGGGCCTTGCTCGACGATCTGGCCGGCATCCATCACTGCCACGCGGTCGCAGACCCGGCGGATCACGTCCATTTCGTGGGTAATCAGTACGATGGTCAGCTTCAGCTCACGGTTGATCTCGGCCAGTAGTTGCAACACCGAAGCGGTAGTCTGTGGGTCGAGGGCGCTGGTGGCTTCGTCGCACAGCAGGATCTTCGGGTTGGTCGACAGGGCGCGGGCGATACCGACGCGCTGCTTCTGGCCGCCGGACAACTGGGCTGGGTACTTCTTCGCGTGGTCCGCAAGGCCCACACGGGCCAGCAATTCGGTGACACGCTTGTCGATCTCGCTGCGCGACAGTTCGCCAGCCAGGGTCAGCGGCAGCGCGACGTTGTCGGCGACAGTCTTCGATGCCAGCAAGTTGAAGTGCTGGAAAATCATCCCGACCTGCTGGCGGAAGCCGCGCAGCTGGCTGGCGTTGAACGCGGTAACGTCCTCGCCGTCGACGATGATCGTGCCGCCGGAAGGCTCTTCGAGGCGGTTGATCAGGCGCAGCATGGTGCTCTTGCCGGCGCCGGAATGGCCGATCAGGCCGAACACCTGGCCGTCTTCGATGGTCAGGCTGGTCGGATTCAGTGCGGGGATTTCCCTACCGGCGACGCGGTAGGTCTTGTGTACCTGTTGGAACTCGATCACGTAGCGAACCTTGTGGGGCGCATGGAATTTGGGTCAGCGGTTAGCTGGGGTCGCGCATTTTAGCCTTTTCCCATAGCTGTTCTTAGCATTTATTTCGTAATGCACCAATCCTTCGGGCATATCGCGACAACCGGTAATTCTGATTGAACGCTCGACAGAGCGCTTCGGTCACTAGTTGGACAAGCCGCACAAGCCCGACAGGGCGCGCCTGATGACCGATATGGAGAGCCGTGATGCCTAGCAAGAAACCGGATTCACCCAAACACAGCCAGCTCGCCGGAACCGACACCCCTGATCGTGCCAATACCAACCGCAAATTGCAGGCCCTGGAAGAACATCGCAGCGATGCGACCGGCCAGGCACTGCGCACCAACCAGGGTGTGCGCATCGCCGATAACCAGAACACGCTCAAGGCCGGGCCGCGTGGCCCCTCGCTGCTTGAAGACTTCATCATGCGCGAGAAGATCACCCATTTCGACCACGAGCGCATCCCGGAGCGTATCGTGCACGCCCGAGGCACGGGCGCCCATGGCTATTTCCAGAGCTATGGCAATCATGCCGAGCTGACCAAGGCTGGCTTCCTGCAGGACCCTGAGAAAATCACCCCGGTGTTCGTGCGCTTCTCCACGGTGCAAGGCCCACGCGGCTCCGGCGACACGGTGCGCGACGTACGCGGTTTCGCTGTGAAGTTCTATACCGATGAAGGCAACTTCGACCTGGTGGGTAACAACATGCCGGTCTTCTTCATCCAGGACGCCATCAAGTTCCCGGACTTCGTCCACGCGGTGAAGCCCGAGCCGCATAACGAAATCCCCACCGGTGGCTCGGCCCACGACACCTTCTGGGACTTCGTTTCGCTGGTGCCCGAATCCGCCCACATGGTCATCTGGGCCATGTCCGATCGCGCCATCCCGCGCAGCCTGCGGATGATGGAAGGCTTTGGCGTGCATACCTTCCGCCTGATCAACGCCGACGGTGTGGCGAGTTTCGTCAAGTTCCATTGGAAACCACGCCAGGGCGTGCACTCCCTGTTGTGGGACGAGGCGCAGAAACTTGCGGGCAAAGACACCGACTTCCAGCGCCGGGACCTGTGGGAAGCCATCGAGACAGGCGATTATCCCGAATGGGAACTGGGCGTGCAGATCGTGCCGGAGGCCGATGAACACAAGTTCGACTTCGACCTGCTCGACCCGACCAAGATCATTCCCGAAGAACTGGTGCCGGTCACGCCACTGGGCAAGATGGTGCTCAACCGCAATCCGGACAACTTCTTCGCCGAGGTGGAGCAGGTCGCTTTCTGCCCAGGGCATATCGTGCCGGGGATCGACTTCACCAATGACCCGTTGCTGCAGGGCCGGTTGTTTTCCTATACCGATACCCAGATCAGCCGTCTTGGCGGACCGAATTTCCACCAGATCCCGATCAACCAGCCCATTGCGCCGAACCACAACAACCAGCGCGATGCGCTGCATCAGCACGTGGTGCACAAAGGGCGGGCTTCCTATGAGCCTAATTCGATCGACGGCGGCTGGCCGAAAGAAACGCCTCCAGCGGCTCAGGAGGGGGGATTCGAGAGTTATCAGGAGCGCATCGACGCGCACAAGATCCGTCAGCGCAGCGAGTCGTTCGGCGATCACTTCTCCCAGGCACGGCTGTTCTTCCAGAGCATGAGCCCGACCGAGCAACAGCACATCATCAAGGCCTATAGCTTCGAGCTGGGCAAGGTCGAGCGGGAGCACATTCGTGCGCGCCAGGTGAATGAGATCCTGGCCAACATCGACCTCAAGCTGGCCGCCGCCGTCGCTGCCAACCTTGGCTTGCCGGCACCTAAAGCCGGTACGGTACAGGTCAAGGGTAGCCAACTGGCGAAGTCGCCGGCCTTGAGCCAGATGAACCATCCAGGTGTAGTCGGTATCAAGGGGCGCAAGATCGCGGTGCTGGTCGCCGATGGCGTGGACGGCACAAGCGTCGACAAGCTGGTCAAGGCGCTGGAAGCCAAGAGTGCCCGGCCGTTGCTGCTGGGGCCGACTTCGGCACCGGTGAAGGCGGCGGATGGCAAGGCATTGGCAGTGGATGCGTCGATGGAGGGGATGCCGTCGATCATGTTCGACGGGATTGTGGTACCCAAGGGGGTGGACAAGGCCTTGGCATCAAGCGGGCTGGCGAAGCACTTCCTGCTGGAGGGCTACAAGCATCTGAAGGCGATGGTGTTGACCAAGGATCTGTTGAGCACTCTGGGGCTCAAGGAGGACAAGGGGCTGTTGCTGGGTGATGAGCAGAAGTCCGTGGATGCCTTTGTCAAAGCCGTTGAGGGGCATCGGGTATGGGAGCGGGAGGCTGCCGCAGAGGCGGTGCCGGCCTGACAGGGCCTCTTCGCGGGTGAACCCGCTCCCACAGGTATTGCATCGCCTTTAAGGCCTGTGTAATCCCTGTGGGAGCGGGATTGTCGAAGCGTCGAACCGCCGCGAAGGCTTTAACGCTGATGCGGGACCAGTACCACCTGGGCAGGCATCGACCGCTGAATCTCATGCTTCTGCTTCAACTGGAAATCACTGTCGAGCTTGTGCACGCGCTTCTCCAGCAGATTCTTCAGCCAGGGCGCATCCTGAGTGCGCGGTACCTGGAACACCACGTCGCACTGGTAATTGACCACGTCCTTGGCAATCTCGTCGAGCTGGCGACGCATCGCATTGATGTCGGTGGTCTTCAGGGCAATGACGGTGCTCGGCGCTGTGGGATCGATCACCCGCGCCTGAGGCTTGGCCTCGGCAGCCTTCAAGGCTGCTTCGGCCTTCTCCAGCTCGGCCTTGCGGGCCTGGGCCACGGCATCGCCACCGGTCACGGCCGGAGCCTGCGGCATCAGCGCGCGGGCCCTGGCCAGCGCGGTGGCGGCGGCGTTGACGTCGCCCTTCTGCAGGACGATCTGGCTGCGTTTCAGGTAGGCCTCGGCCAGCTGGCGCTGGTTCTGCTCCAGGCGAGGGTCATCCGGTGACTGCGCCTGCAGGGCTGCCAACTGGTCTTCGGCGGTGGCCAGCTCGTTGCTGGTGATGCTCTGTTGCAGCTGCTGCCAGGCGTCGGCTTGGGCAGGTGCATTGGCCTGTTCGACCGGCGCGCTGGAACACGCGGCCAGGAACAGGGAAAACGCGGCAACAAGCAGATAACGGGATGCGAACGGCTTCATTCCTGCGGCTCTCTATTTGCGCAAAAAGCGAGCAAGTCTACACCCAGGTGCGCACGCTCGAAAATAAGTCTTACAGACCCTTTACCCGCGAAAAGGTTGCAGGGCGCACCTGGGTGCACCCTGTTTTTCAGCGTTTTGGCAGTGCCAGGCTCAGCAAGAATAGCACCGCCGCGCAGACCACGATCGATGGCCCGGCCGGGGTGTCCTTGAACCAGGACATGGCCAGGCCACCGCACACCGAGGTTATGCCGATCAATGTTGCGGCCAGCGCCATCTGTTCTGGCGAGCGGGCGTGACGCTGTGCCGCAGCAGCGGGAATGATCAGCAGCGAGGTGATCAGCAGCACGCCGACGATCTTCATGGCCACGGCAATGACCACGGCGATCAGCAGCATCAGCGCCATGCGCAGGCCAGCCACCGGCAGGCCCTCGACCATGGCCAGTTCTTCGTGGACAGTGATTGCCAGCAACGGCCGCCACAGTGCGGCCAGCAGCAGCAGGACCAGCGCGCTACCGCCGAGGATCCAGGCCAGGTCTGTGGTGCTGATGGCCAGCAGGTCGCCGAACAGGTAGGCCATCAGGTCGATGCGTACGTCGTGCATGAAACTCAGCACCACTAGGCCCAGCGACAGGGTGCTGGGGGCGAGGATGCCGAGCAGGGTGTCGGAGGCCAGCGGCTGGCGTTGCTGCAGGGTCACCAGCAGGATCGCCAGCAACAGGCAGCCCACTGTCACCGCCAAAGCCGGGCTGATATCCAGCACGAAGCCCATGGCCACGCCCAGCAGCGCGGCATGGGACAGGGTGTCGCCGAAGTAGGCCATGCGCCGCCACACCACGAACGAGCCAAGCGGGCCCGCTACCACTGCCAGGGCAAGACCCGCAAGCAAGGCGTAAAGAAGAAAATCAGCCATGCTTGCAGTGCTCTCCGTGAACGTGGGTGCCAGGGGTGACGACCGAACCGTGCAGGTCATGGCTGTGGTCGTGATGGTGGTGGTAGACAGCCAGGCTCGGGGCGTTCTGGCCGAACAGTTCGACAAAGGCGGGATCGTTGCTGACCTGCTCGGGGTGGCCCGAGCAGCACACGTGGCGGTTCAGGCAGACCACCTGGTCGGTGGCGCTCATGACCAGGTGCAGGTCATGGGAGACCATCAATACGCCGCAGCCGTGGCGGTCACGCAGGCGGGTGATCAGGTTGTACAACTCGGTCTGGCCGACCACGTCCACCCCCTGCACCGGCTCGTCGAGCACCAGCAACTGCGGCTCGCGCAGCAGCGCCCGGGCGAGCAGCACGCGCTGCATCTCACCGCCGGAAATCGTCTGGATCGGGCTATCGATGACGTGCTCGGCTCCCACTTCCTGCAGGGCCGACAAGGCAGCCGCGCGGTCAACTCCGGGCACCAGGCGCAAGAAGCGCAGCACCGACAGCGGCAGCGTGGCGTCTACCTGGATCTTTTGCGGCATGTAGCCAATGCGCAGCTTCGGCTTGCGCCAGACCTTGCCACGGTGCGGCTTGAGCAGGCCGAGGACGGCGCGCACCAGTGTAGTCTTGCCGGCACCGTTAGGGCCGATCAGGGTGACGATCTGGCCGGGTGCGACCGAGAGGTCGATGCTGTCGAGCACGGCCTCGCCGGCAAAGCTGACACCGACCTGCTCGAGGCGGATCAGGGCGTCGCTCATGCTGCGCTCCGGCAGTTGGCGCACAAGCCGACGATTTCCACCGTCTGGGTTTCGACGCTGAAGCCCACGGCCTTAGCGCTGTGGATGATGGCGTCGCTGATGCTGTCCTGCTCCAGCTCGATAGCCACGTGGCACCCACGGCAGATCAGGAACTGGCCCTGATGGGCGTGCTCCGGATGGCTGCAGCCGATGAAGGCGTTGAGCGATGCGATGCGGTGTACCAGGCCATTTTCCAGCAAAAAGTCCAGCGCGCGGTACACGGTGGGTGGTGCGGCGCGGCGGCCGTCCTGTTCGCTGAGCACGGCGAGGATGTCGTAGGCGCCCAGCGGCTTGTGGCTCTGCCACACCAGCTCAAGCACACGCCGACGCAGTGCGGTCAGGCGCAGGCCCTGGCGGGTGCACAAGGCATCGGCTTCGGACAATGCACTGTGCACGCAATGGGAATGATCGTGAGGACGGTGAGCCAGCGGCGTGATGGACATGGGCAGCGACGGTTCTGGATGGAGACGTTATTATGTTACCTGTTTCTGACGAGTCGAGTATTCATCGTGTCCCGATTCCTTGTGCTTTTTGTCGCTTTCATCGCCTGTTCGGCGCAGGCCGACGTGCGTGTGCTGACCAGCATCAAACCCCTGCAGCAGATCGCCGCCGCCGTGCAGGAGGGTGTGGGCACCCCGGACGTGCTGCTGCCGCCGGGCGCTTCGCCACACCACTACGCCTTGCGCCCGTCGGACGTGCGCAAGGTCGGCGACGCCGACCTGCTGTACTGGATCGGCCCTGACATGGAGAACTTCCTGCCGCGGGTACTGGGCAGCCGCAGCAAGCCGGCAGTGGCCGTGCAGTCGCTTCCAGGCATGAAGCTGCGCCACTTTGGCGAAGACAGCCATTCCCATGAAGAGGCGGACCAGGACGATCATGACCACGATCACCGCCCCGGCAGCCTGGATGCGCACCTGTGGCTCTCTTCGGTCAATGCCCGGGTGATCGCAACGAAAATGGCGGCTGACCTGGTGGCGGCCGACCCGGCCAATGCGGCGCGTTACCAGAGCAACCTGAAAGCCTTTACCGAGCGCCTGGATGCCCTGGATGCGCGAATCAAGGCGCGAGTAGCCGGGATCGCCGGCAAGCCCTATTTCGTGTTCCACGAGGCGTTCGACTACTTCGAGTCGGCTTATGGCCTGCAGCATACCGGGGTGTTCAGTGTGGCGTCCGAGGTGCAGCCCGGGGCGCAGCACGTAGCCGCGATGCGCAAGCGCCTGCAGGAAGTGGGCAAGACCTGTGTGTTCAGTGAGCCACCGCTGCGGCCGCGTCTGGCCGAGACGTTGACGGCCGGGCTGCCGGTGCGTCTGGCGGAACTGGATGCATTGGGTGGCAATGACCCGGTGGATGCCAAGGGCTACGAGCGCCTTCTCGAGAAGCTCGGTGGTGACCTGGCAGGCTGCCTGGAGCAGTTGTAAGCCTGTTCCGGCCTCTTCGCGGGCGTGCCCGCGAAGAAGCAGATGAGGAACTAGAGGGCGAACGGCAGATGCAAAGCCACCTGCTGGCGCTGTGCCAGGCGCACCTCGAACTCGCTCGGGTCGTGGATCATCACATCCATCCCGGCAAACGATTCCGCCGCAATCAGGCGCGACAGCCAGAAGCGCACGCAGCCTACCCGCAACATCTCGGGCCACAGCTCGGCTTCGGCAGCGGTAAACGGCCGCAACTTCGCATAGGCCGCCAGCAGTGCCTGGGCGCGCGGCACATCGATTGCCCCGTGTTCATCCAGGCACCAGTCGTTCACGGTGATGGCGATGTCATACAGCATCGGCCCGGAACAGGCGTTGTAGAAGTCGATCACACCGGTCAGGTGAGTGCCTTCGAACATCACGTTGTCGCGGAACAGGTCAGCATGCAGGTTGGCCCGAGGCAAGGCCAGGATTTGCGCCTTGTGCGCGGTGATCTCATCCAGCGCAGGCTGCAACAGTGCCGCCTGTTCGGCGCTCAGGCGCGGCAGCAGCTCGGCACCGGATGCCAGCATCCAGTCCAGGCCGCGGTCGGTGCGGCGCTCGATGATGCGTTCGCGGGTCGCCAGGTGAATGTGCG
Organism: Pseudomonas sp. NPDC086566; assembly: GCF_050280885.1. Taxonomy (NCBI): domain Bacteria; kingdom Pseudomonadati; phylum Pseudomonadota; class Gammaproteobacteria; order Pseudomonadales; family Pseudomonadaceae; genus Pseudomonas; species Pseudomonas sp. NPDC086566. Next base: position 44,441 of record NZ_JBNNWD010000002.1, on the reverse strand, counting down.
CGAGCAATTCACCCACCTGGGCGCAGTGCTGGGCGTTCGGTGCCTTGATGTGCTTGCCCGACAGCCGCGGCTGCAGCAAGGCCGGCTTGCCGCAGAGTTCGCGCAGGGCATTGCCGTCACGGTCACGCAGGGCGTAGGGCACCGGCATGTCGGCACCGTGCAGCACGTCCAGCAGTTCAATGAAGAACGGCATGTCCTCGACCGGGCCGCGCTCGACCAGCGTCAGGACGAACTCACCCTGTTCGAGGCTGACGAAGAAGTTGCTGTTCTCGGTACCGGCGGCAATGCCCTGGAAGTCGAGCAGACGGCCCAGCGCGTACGGTGCCAGAAAGGTTTCCAGCTCAGGCCGGGTCACGGGGGTGAAGACTGACATGATGAAAAAAAGCCCATACGGGCACTTCCGCCGGGAAGTGCCGGGTTGATGTGAACGGTGCGCGCGTCAGATTACCACTCGAAGATCTTCCAGGACGGGATCAGCATGTCCGGCTGGTCGGAACGAATGAAATTGGCATCGGTGCCATCGGCGCGTACCAGGAAATACGGCTTGCCGTTTTTCGGCGTGATCTTGATCGCATACAGGAAGCCGTTTTGCCGGTATTCCTGGATGGTTTTATCGCCTTCCGTGCGAATGGTCACCTCGGGATCGGCCGAGGGGGCGTCTTCCGCCGCCAGGGTGACGACCGGCATGGTTGCCAACAGGCCGAGCAGTAACAGGCGATTGAGTGTACGCATGATAACCTAGTCCCTTTGTCGTCATTGATCCGGCTATTCTAGCTCCGGACCCGCCGAAAAGGTTGATTCTGCTCATGAGCCAAGCGCCCCTCGTCCTGGTGGACGGTTCCTCCTACCTCTACCGCGCCTTCCATGCGCTGCCGCCGCTGACCACGTCCAAGGGCATGCCGACCGGCGCGGTCAAGGGTGTGCTGAACATGCTCAAGAGCCTGCGCAAGCAATACCCCGACAGCCTGTTCGCCGTTGTCTTCGACGCCAAGGGCGGAACCTTTCGGGATGCCATGTTCGCCGAGTACAAGGCCAACCGCCCGAGCATGCCCGACGACCTGCGGGTGCAGGTCGAGCCGCTGCACGCCAGCGTCCGGGCGCTGGGCTACCCATTGCTGTGCGTCGAAGGCGTCGAGGCCGATGACGTGATCGGCACCCTCGCCCGCAGCAGCGCGACCCAGGGCCGCCCGGTGATCATATCGACCGGCGACAAGGACATGGCGCAACTGGTGGACAGCCACGTGACCCTGGTCAACACCATGACCGGCAGCGTGCTTGACGTGGCCGGCGTGCACGAAAAGTTCGGCGTTGGCCCGGAGCACATCATCGACTTCCTCGCCCTGATGGGCGACAAGGTCGACAACATCCCCGGCGTGCCAGGCGTGGGTGAAAAGACCGCCGTTGGCCTGCTGACCGGTATCGGTGGCGGCCTCAGCGACCTGTATGCCAACCTCGACAAGGTCCCGGCGCTGGCCATCCGCGGTGCCAAGACCCTGCCCGCCAAGCTCGAGGAGCATCGCGACGCGGCATTCCTGTCCTATGAGCTGGCCACCATCAAGTGCGATGTGCCGCTGGAGGTGGAGGTCGAGGCGCTGGTCTGTGGCGAGCCTGACCGCGAGGCGCTGCTGGCGCTTTACACCGAGATGGAGTTCAAGAGCTGGATTGCCGAGGTCCAGCGCGATGCGGTCAAGACCGGCGAACCCGTCGCCGTGATCGAGGCGCCGACGGCCACGGTCGAGCCCAAGTACGAGACTATTCTCGATCAAGCCCGCTTCGACGCCTGGCTGGAAAAGCTGCGCCAGGCGCCGCTGTTCGCTTTCGACACCGAAACCACCAGCCTGGACGCCCAGCAGGCGCAGCTGGTTGGCCTGTCGTTCGCGGTCGAGCCCCATGAAGCGGCCTATGTACCGCTGGCCCATGATTATGAAGGGGCCCCGGCCCAGCTGGACCGCGAGGCTGTGCTGCTGGCGCTGAAACCCCTGCTGGAAGACCCGGCCAAGGCCAAGGTCGGGCAGAACGCGAAGTACGACATCAACATCCTCGCCAACAGCTCGCCAGCCATCGAGATGCGCGGTGTGGCCTACGACACCATGCTTGAGTCATACGTGCTCAACTCCACCGCCACCCGTCATGACATGGACAGCCTGGCACTGAAGTACCTTGATCACACCACCATTGCCTTCGAGGACATCGCCGGCAAAGGCGCCAGGCAACTGACCTTCAACCAGATCAACCTGGACAAGGCCGGCCCCTACGCCGCCGAAGATGCCGATATCACCCTGCGCCTGCACCATGCACTGCAAGCGCGCCTGGCGCAGACGCCAAGCGTGCAGCCGGTGCTGATGGACATCGAGATGCCGCTGGTGCCGGTGCTGGCCAGGATCGAGCGCCAGGGCGCGCTGGTCGATGCCGCGCTGTTGGAGGTCCAGAGCGGCGAGCTGGGCGTGAAGATGGCTGAGCTGGAGCAGCGCGCCTACGCGCTGGCCGGCGAGGAATTCAACCTTGGCTCGCCCAAGCAGCTGGGTGCGATCCTCTACGACAAACTGGGCATGCCGGTACTGAGCAAGACCGCCAAGGGCCAGCCCTCCACCGCCGAAGCGGTACTCGACGAACTGGCGGAGCAAGGCTACCCGCTGCCTGAAGTGCTGATGCAGTACCGCAGCCTCAGCAAGCTCAAGAGCACCTATACCGACAAGCTGCCAGGGCAGATCAACCCGCGCACCGGGCGTATCCACACCTCCTACCAGCAGGCCGTTGCCGCCACCGGACGCTTGTCATCCAGCGACCCGAACCTGCAGAACATCCCGATCCGCACCGCCGAGGGCCGGCGCATTCGTCAGGCCTTCGTTGCCAGCCCTGGCTACAAGCTGCTGGCGGCGGACTATTCGCAGATCGAACTGCGCATCATGGCTCACCTGGCCAAGGATGAAGGCCTGCTGCATGCCTTCCGCAATGATCTCGACGTGCACCGCGCGACGGCGGCGGAAGTGTTCAGCGTGGCGCTTGAAGACGTCACCAACGACCAGCGGCGCAGTGCCAAGGCCATCAACTTCGGCCTGATCTACGGCATGAGCGCGTTTGGCCTGGCCAAGCAGATCGGCGTCGACCGCAAACAGTCGCAGGACTACATCGACCGCTACTTCGCCCGTTACCCGGGCGTGCTGGCCTACATGGAGCGCACCCGCGCCCAGGCCGCCGAACAAGGCTTCGTTGAAACCCTGTTCGGCCGACGCCTGTACCTCCCGGACATCAACGCCAAGAACCCGGCCCTGCGCAAGGGCGCCGAGCGCACGGCGATCAACGCGCCGATGCAGGGTACCGCCGCCGACATCATCAAGCGTGCGATGGTCAACGTCGACAACTGGCTGAGCGACAGCGGCCTGGACGCACGGGTGATCCTGCAGGTGCACGACGAACTGGTGCTGGAGGTGCGTGAAGACCTGGTCGAGCAGGTGAAGGATGAAATTCGCACGCACATGAGCAACGCCGCGCAACTGGATGTCCCGCTGGTGGTCGAGGCAGGTGTTGGTTCGAATTGGGACGAAGCTCACTGATTGAGCCGGGAAAGGTGTGTAGGATCTGCGGCGTAGCGACGCGGATCCTGGCATGGCTCGATGCCATTAGTTCGGCAGTTTCATGAAACTATCGCAAATAGTTTTGAGGGCTCCGGAACTAAACCAGTGAAGCGGAACTCAGAGTAACTGAATGGCTGGTGAAGCCTTTCGATGCTCCTATGTTGTGTTAAGTGTTGGCAGATACCTGGACCCCGCCCTAGCGGTCCGGACTTGAACCCCGAACTTCCCCCTCCCCATACGAAGTCCGGGGTTTTTTTTGCCCGGAATTTGACCAAAGCTGCTGAAGAACCCTGTGGGAGCGGGCTTGCCCGCGAAGAAGCCGCCGCGGTACCTGCCCTGGGCTTCGCCCAGGTTCGCGGGCAAGCCCGCTCCCACAGGGCCAGTGAACTGCCATCAAACTGCTGGCTTGTCTTCCAGTTCCATCCAGTCGGCCAGCACCCGGTAGGCCTCTTCCAGGCCCAGGCGCTTGGGCGCCGAGAACAATTGGATGGTGGCCGTGTCGCCCCAGCCTTTGCGGATTTCCGACTGCACCTTGAGCAAGGTGTTCTTGCCTGCGCCGTGGGTGAGCTTGTCGGCTTTGGTGAGCAGGATATGCATCGGCATGCCGCTGGCTCTGGCCCAGTCGAGCATCATCTTGTCGAAGTCGGTCATCGGGTGACGCACATCCATCATCAGGATGATGCCCTTCAGGCAATCACGGCTGCCCAGATAGGCCTCCAGGTGCTTTTGCCAGTGCTGCTTGAGCGGAATCGGGACTTTTGCATATCCGTAGCCCGGCAGGTCGACCAAACGCCGTTCATCGTCCAGACTGAAGAAATTCAACAGCTGGGTGCGCCCTGGAGTCTTCGAGGTACGCGCCAGGCTGGCATGAGTCAGGGTATTGAGGGCGCTGGATTTGCCGGCGTTGGAACGGCCGGCGAAAGCCACCTCGTAACCCTGGTCGTCCGGGCATTGTTCGACCTTGGCAGCGCTGAGGGCGAATTTGGCTTTCTGGCAGAGGCCGAGGATGGGGTTCTTGACTTGCATGGGATATCCGATGTGGGTGTTGCCAAAGCCTAGGCCGGCAAGCGGTGTCGTTTCCGTTTGGATGGCGGAAGTATATAATGCCCCAGTTTTTGTGTGCTCATTCTCCCAGCGAAGGGGAATGGGCATGGGGTGTCGAACAATAGCTCGCGCATCAGAACGCAGCGCGTCCCCCAACCCTGTCAGGTCGTTTCGCTCGGCGAAATGGCTGCTAGCTGTCGGTATGTTCCTGCCGTTTTTCAGCGCACAGGCTACACAGGATCCCGAGGCGTTGTACAACCGCACGTGTGCGGCCTGTCATGCCGGGCAGTTGCCACAGGCACCCAAGAAGGGTGACCGGGCAGCTTGGGAGCCAAGGCTGGTGCAAGGCATGGAGCAACTGGTGGTGCATGTTACCCAGGGTTTCAAGGCTATGCCGCCGCGTGGATTGTGCATGGACTGCAGTGCCGAGGACTACCGTTTGGTCATCCTTTGGATGAGCGGCAGTCCCGATACATAACATTTCACCCTTAGCCGTGTTGGATTAGCTGATGAACAAACTAGTCGTGAGTCTGCTGTTGACCCTGGGTGTCGCAGGTGCGGCCACTGCTGCAGAACCCATCAAAGGCGATGCCGCCGCTGGCCAGGCCAAGACAGCCGTCTGTGGTGCCTGCCACAACCCGGACGGCAACAGCCTGGCGCCGAACTTCCCGAAACTGGCTGGCCAGGGCCAGCGCTACCTTGAAAAGCAACTGCACGACATCAAGTCGGGCAAGCGCACCGTGCTGGAAATGACCGGCATGCTGGCCAATTTCAATGACCAGGACCTGGCCGACATCGCCGCCTGGTTCGCCAGCCAGAAAGGCAGCGTGGGTGCCGCCGATCCCAAGCTGGTCGAACGCGGCCGCGCGCTGTTCAATGGCGGCAACCTGGAAAAAGGCATGCCTGCCTGTACCGGTTGCCACTCGCCCAATGGCGCGGGTATCGCCCTCGCCGGCTTCCCGCACCTGGGCGGCCAGCATTCGCAGTACGTGGCCAAGCAGCTCACCGATTTCCGCGAAGGCAACCGCACCAACGACGGCGATGCGATGACCATGCGTACCATCGCCGGCAAGCTGAGCAACCACGAGATCGAAGCGCTGGCCAGCTACATTCAGGGCCTGCATTAACATTCGGTTAATGCTGCAACGCTAAAGATGAAAGGGCGGCGCGGGCCGCCCTTTTTTCTTTCCGCAGCCGTTACACTACAGAACTCGGGCCCTTCGCCACCGGTCACAGCACATGTCGCGTCGAGGCGACCAATGAATGCTCAGGAGTAAAGCATGCGTAAACTGATTCTCAGCGCCGCGCTGGTCGCTGCCAGCGTCTTCGGGATGACTGCCGTCCAGGCCGCAGAGCCTGCCACTGCCGGCAAGGAGTACATCGAGCTGAGCAACCCTGTTCCGGTATCCCAGCCAGGCAAGATCGAAGTGGTCGAGCTGTTCTGGTATGGCTGCCCTCACTGCTATCACTTCGAGCCGACCATCAACCCATGGGTCGACAAGCTGCCCAAGGACGTCAACTTCAAGCGTGTACCGGCGATGTTCGGCGGCCCGTGGGACGCCCACGGCCAGATGTTCCTGACCCTCGAAGCCATGGGCGTCGAGCACAAGGTACATGCAGCCGTCTTCGATGCCATCCAGAACCAGCGCAAGCGCCTGACCGACCCGAAAGACATGGCCGACTTCCTCGCCACCCAGGGCGTGGACAAGGACAAGTTCCTCGCCACCTTCAACTCGTTCGCCATCAAGGGCCAGGTCAACCAGGCCAAGGAACTGGCGAAGAAGTACGAGATCACCGGTGTACCGAGCATGGTGGTCAACGGCAAGTACCGCTTCGACCTGGGCACCGCTGGCGGGCCGGAAGGCGTGCTGAATGTGGCTGACCAACTGATCGCCAAGGAGCGCGCCGCTAAGTAAGCGGCGTACCCCATGCGCCGCTTCAGAACCGCGCGTGGCATTGGCCTGCACCAGCCGCAGGTCAACGAGCATCACCTGCAGGCCCCAGGCCTGCCCGAGGATGGTCGTCTGCGGCTGCTCAGCTTCAACATCCAGGTCGGTATCAGCACCGAGCGCTACCGCCACTACCTGACCCGTAGCTGGCAGCACCTGCTGCCGCACACCGGGCGGGCCGGCAACCTGCAGAAAATCGGCCAGTTGCTCAACGACTTCGACCTGGTGGCCCTGCAGGAGGCCGATGGCGGCAGCCTGCGCTCAGGCTACGTCAACCAGGTGGAGCATCTGGCCCAACTGGGTGCCTTCCCTTATTGGTACCAACAGCTCAACCGCAACCTCGGGCGTTTTGCCCAGCACAGCAATGGCGTGCTCAGCCGCCTCAAGCCACAATGCCTCGAAGATCACCCGCTGCCCGGCCCGGCCGGTCGAGGTGCGATCCTGGTGCGTTTTGGCGAGGGTGAGGATGCGTTGATCGTGGTCATGATGCACCTGGCCCTTGGCGCCAGGACGCGTGCCCTGCAATTGGGCTACATCCGTGAGCTGATTGGCGGCTACCGCCACCAGGTGCTCATGGGGGACATGAACACCCACGCCACCGACCTGCTCGAGCATTCGCCACTGCGCGATCTCGGCCTGATTGCACCTCAGGTAGAAGCCACCTTCCCCAGCTGGCGTCCGCAGCGTTGCCTGGACCACATCCTGCTCAGTTCGAGCCTGACCCTGGAGCGGGTCGAGGTGCTGGCGCAGCCGATTTCCGATCACCTTCCCGTTGCGGTAGAGATCCGATTGCCTGATGCACTGGCTGTGGATACGCTGCCGGTCTTGAGCTAGATCAGCAAAAGCGCGGCAAGCCCTCAAGTGTTTGCCGGGCGCGCCGACAGTGTGTAATCACACAGCCCACAGATGCATTACCCGTCGCGGATCCAGGCATGACCGAAGAAGCCGAGCGCTGGAAAGAAAAATATCTCAAAAGCATCGAAAAGCAGGAAAAGCTCGAACGCCGCTGGGAAGCGCGCCTCGACCTGCTGCGCCGTGGCCTGGTGCGCAGCACCCTGGCGGCCGAAGGCAGCGACAAGGTCGTCGACCAGTGCATGAAGGAGATGCGTGAGGTTATTCGCAGCGACAACATGGACGCTGGCCTTGCCGGGTTGATTCCGCGTCTGGAAAAGGCGGTGCTGGATTCCGAGCAGCGCCGGGAAACCCGCATGAATCAGGTCAGCGATGCCCTGAACGCGCTGGTTACCCAGCTTCAAAGCTTACCGTTGCCGGGTGAAGTTGCCCGGCCTTTGAAAAAGCTTGCGAAGAAGCTCGATGGTGGGGTCGCCCAGTCACGCGAGTTACCGCCTTTGCTGGGTGAGCTGAGTGGCTTGCAAGGGCGTGCCCTCTCGTCGCTGAGCAAACCGGATGACGAGGCCCGGCCGGGCTTCCTGCAACGCCTGTTCGGCAACCGCGACAACGAGCCTCAGCATGAGGCCGCTCAGCCTGCGCAACCTGCGCCCGCCATTGCGCAGGCCGAGGCACAGCCACAGCCGGATGGGCCCGTGCTGGTGGACTTGCCACCGCCTGATGCTGACGAGCTGCAACCTCTGACGGCTGCCGCGCCTGCTCCGGCGCCTGAGGAAACTGCACATGTTGCCCAGCCGCAAGTGCTTGCAGAGGCACACCGCGCTGAACAACCGCGGGTAGTCCAGCCCGAAGCTGAGCCGCAGGCCGCAGAGCCTGCCGAAATACCGGAGCAGCCGGCGGCCCCGGTGCCGGCGACACTTGAAGACGTGTTCGCAGAGGACGGCCCCTACGCCCTTCCCGACGCGGTGGAGCCACCGTACAGCCAGGTCGCCGCACACATCGAACAAACGCTGATCGGCCTGCTGGACGACCTCAGCCTGCCGGAGCGCCACAAGGCCCAGGCCCTGGAAATGCGCGAGCGGGTAGCACGCGGGCTGAACTGGTATGAATTGATCCCGGTTCTCGACGACCTGGCCGTGCTCATGTTGGCGATCACCGACAGCGGCCAGCACGAATTCGAGACTTACCTGCAACAGCTCAACGAACGCCTCGACAGCTTCCAGAGCCACCTGCACGAAGCCAGCGCCGGCCATGCCGACAACAGTTCCGCTGCACGCGAGCTGGATAACCAGCTGCGCGAACAGGTGGGTGGGCTGCAAAGCAGCGTTCAGGGCGCGGTGGATGTGGACAGCCTCAAGCACATCCTGGAAAACCGCCTGGAAACACTGCTGGGCACCATGGACGAGCACCAGCACGAGCGTGATCGCCGCGAGCAGGAACTTGCCGGACGCCTGCAGGGCCTGGCTGAGCGGGTCGCCAGCATGGAACAGGAAGCGCTTGGCTATCGCGAACACCTGGAAGAACAACGGCAGAAGGCATTGATCGACCCACTGACAGGGCTGCCCAATCGTGCGGCCTGGAGCGAGCAGGTCGAGCGTGAAATGCTCGACTGGCAGGAAAGTGGTGGTCACCTGGCCATGGCGATCCTCGATCTGGACCACTTCAAGCGCATCAACGACAGTTACGGCCACCTTGCCGGCGACAAGGTGCTGAAGATCGTTGCCGATCAGTTGCGCAAACGCCTGCGCGCCCGCGATTTCATTGCCCGCTTCGGCGGCGAAGAGTTCGTGCTGTTGCTGCCGCAGACTTCCCCGGCAGCCGCAGCCCAGGTTGCCGAAACGCTGCGCGCGGCGATCGAGGCCTGCCCGTTCCATTTCAAGGGCGAACGCGTGGTCATCACCACATCCATCGGCTTGAGCGCCTTCCGCTCCGGCGAACGTGGCGACCAAGTGCTCAAGCGTGCTGATGCTGCACTTTATCGGGCAAAAGACTCAGGAAGAAACCGGGTGGAGCAAGGATAAGTCTGATACCCAAGTATCCGTTATCCTATTGCATTACCCACATTGTCCTGGCCTTTCCCATGAAAGCGTTGTTCTCCGCATTGCTGCTGCTGGCCTTGGCCGGTTGCTCGACCGGCTTGCGCATCGACCGCAGCCACCCGTCCGCCAACCAGGACAACCGTATCCAGTTCGTTGTCCTGCACTACACCAACGCCTCGCTGGAGCGTTCGCTGGCGTTGCTGACCCATGGCGAAGTCAGCGCGCATTACCTGATCGGCGACGGCCCGGCCACGGTTTACCAGCTGGTCGACGAGAACCGCCGTGCCTGGCATGCCGGTGACAGCCAGTGGCAAGGGCGCACCTGGTTGAATTCCAGCTCCATCGGCATCGAGATCGTCAACCCCGGGTTCGACGACACTGTCAATGGCCGCGTCTGGTACCCCTACAGCGAGGCGCAGATCCAGTCACTGATCGCCTTGCTCAAGGATATCGTCAAGCGCAACAACATCGAGCCGCGGCACATCATCGGCCACAGCGACATTGCACCGTCGCGCAAGCTTGACCCTGGCCCATTGTTCCCTTGGAAGCGCCTGGCGGATGCGGGCCTTGGCGTCTGGCCCGAGCCCAATGCCGTAGCCCGCCAGCAGGCGTACTTCAACGTCAATCCTCCGACCATCGGCTGGTACCAGCAGGAATTAGCGCGCTTCGGCTATGCCATCGAGCAGACCGGGCAACTGGATGTCACTACGCGGCAGGTGATCGCCGCCTTCCAGATGCATTTCCGCCCGCAGCGTTTCGACGGCATGCCGGACGCTCAGACCGCAGCCATGCTTTCGGTGCTAAATCGCATGCGCTGAGGCGAATCGTATTCGGGCGCCCAACGGCAGAGCCGATTCTCATTCCAGTTGCTATACCTTGTTAATCAACTGGATGCTGCCCATGTCTGCCCTGATTTCTGCGTTGCGCCAATTTTTTTACCGCCCCTGGATGCTGGCCTCCCTGGCAGCGTTGGCCAGCGCCGCCGTATTGCTGACCGCCAGTATCGGTATTGCGCTGCAGCAGATGAAGGAAAGCGAGAGCGCGCAGATGAATGCCCAGGGCGAGCGCTTTCTCGACCGCCTGGAGCAGGTGTTCGGCCAATTGCGCGAGGGTGTCGACGAACTGCAGGCGCAGTCGCTGCGTGGCTGTAGCCCGGCGATGGTTTCGGTGTTGCAGCAGGTTGGCCTGGGTTCGCGTTTCATTTATGAAGCCGCTTATGTGGACGCCAATGTCGCTTGCTCCAACCGGGGCGGGGCCAGGGCCTTCGTGCCAACGCGTGCGCCCGATATTCAGGGGCCGACCTACAGCTACTGGCTCAACACCACCACTGAGCCCAACGAAAACCTCGCTGCCTTGATGCTGGCGCGGGGTAATTTTCTGGTTTCCACCTCGCGTGGGCACCTGACCGACGTGGTTGACCTGCCACCGGGCGGCAGCCTGCTGGTGGTGCTGGATAACGGCACCCGTGCCATCCCGGTGCTGGGCCCGCCCCAGGCGTGGCCGCCAACCAGTGGCTGGCCACCTCCCAGCCAGAAGTCCTTGTTCGAACTGCGTGATCGGCTGGTCTATCGCATGCCGACCAAGTCGCCGGACTACCAGTTGGTGCTGATCGCGCCGCGGGCCAGCCTGCCTTTACGCATGAACGGCATGCTTTGGCTGCTGTTCCCTGGCAGTGTGCTGGCGGCCTGCTGTATCGGCTGGCTGGTGCTGCAGCTGATTCTGCAGCGGCGTTCGATGAGTTCCGAACTGCAGAATGCCCTGCGCCGGGGCGAGTTGCAGGTGCTGTATCAACCCATCATCGAGCTCGACAGCCGTCGCTGTGTCGGTGCCGAGGCCCTGGTCCGCTGGCGCCGCCCGGACGGCTCGCTGACCAGCCCGGATTTGTTCATTCCGCTGGCGGAAAACACCGGGCAGATCCGCCAGATCACCGATTTCGTGCTGCAACGTGTGCTGGAGCAGTTGGGCCAGTTGCTGCGCTCGCATCGCGATCTTTATATCTCGGTGAACCTGGCAGCCTGCGATGTCATGGTGCCGCGCATTGGCCGGGTGGCGGCGCGGCTGCTGGCGTTGCACCGCGTCGCGGCCAGCCAGATTGCCTTTGAAGTCACCGAGCGTGGGCTGATCGACGTGGTGGTGGCACGGGATAACCTGCAGGCCCTGCGAGCGGTCGGGCATCAAGTATTGATCGACGACTTTGGCACGGGCTATTGCAGCCTGGCCTACCTGCAGACCTTGCCGGTGGACTGCCTCAAGATCGACAAGGCGTTCATCGATGCCTTGGGGCACGACGCTGCCAGCAGCGGCGTGGCGCCGCACATCATCCGCATGGCCCATGACCTGCATCTGCGGGTGATTGCCGAGGGCATCGAATGCGAGGCGCAGGCCGTGCTGCTCAACAGCGAGGGGGTGAATTACGGGCAGGGCTGGTTGTTTGCCCATCCGCTCAATGCCCGGCAATTCGCCGAACTGGTGACCCGTGGCCGGCAACCACGGCGGGCGCGGATCGATGATGAGCCCTGAGCGGGGGCAAGGTCAGACTGGCAAGGCCATGTAGAACTGAGTGCCCTGCCCGGGCCGGGAAAACACACCCATGCGCCCGCCGTGCAACTGCACGATCTCCTTGCACAGCGCCAGGCCCAGCCCGGCGCCACCTTTCTTGCGCCCAACCTGTACGAACGGTTCGAAGATGCGCCCCTGCTGGCCATAGGCGATGCCCTCGCCATTGTCCTCGACGCTGATGATCATGCGCTCTGCGTGCCGCCGTGCATGCAGGCGGATGCGCCCACCATTGGCGGTATGGCGGATGGCATTGTGCAGCAGGTTGTCCAGCACCCGGTCGAGTTGCGCCACGTCTGCCTGGATGCGTGGCAGCGGTGGCTCCAGCGCTTTGATCAGCTCGATCTGCTTGGCGGCGGCCTGTTCGCTGAAGCGTGCCTGCGCCCTGTCGAGCAGGTCGTCGATGGCGCATGGGGCCAGTTCGAGCTTCTGCAAGCCGCTCTGGTAGCGCGAGAAGTTGAGCAGGTCGTTGATCAGTTGGGTCAGGCGCTGCATCTCTTCGCCAATGGTCTCCAGCAGATCGCTCTCGCGCGCCTCTGGCGGGAACTTCAAGCGCTCACGCAACAGGCCGAATGCCATGTGCATGCCCGTGACCGGGGTGCGCAGTTCATGCGAGGCTCGCAACACGAACTCGCTGCGCACACGTTCGAAGGCGCGCTGCTCGGTGACGTCGTGCAAGACCATCACCGCACCCAGAATCGGCCCTTGCGGATGGCTGACCGGGGTCAGGCTGTAGGTTAGCAGGCGTGACTCTTCATCGACCTCGATGCTCAGGTCCTCCGGTGGCCGATCCAGGCTGCCGCCGCGCAGGACCTGGCGCAGCTGTTGCTCCAGCTCCGGGCGCTGCAGGGCGTCGGCCAGGCCACTGCCGACCCGGCTGCTGTTCCAGCCCAACTGCCGCTGAGCGACGGGGTTGAGGTGTTCCAGATGCCCCTGACGGTCGATGATCAGCAAACCATCATCAATGCTGTCGAGCACGGCCTGCAGACGCTGCTGGCCCGCCAACAGTTCATCGACATTGGTTGCCTGGTGCTTGCGCAAGGCGTCGGCCATCAGCCCGAAGCGGCGGGTCAGCTGGTTGAGTTCGACGGCCTGGGTGATCGGCAAGGTGATTTCGAAGTCCCCTTGGCCGAGCTGGTCAGCGGCCTTGGCCAGCGCTTCGATCGGCTGGCCGAAGCGCCGGGCGATGTTGTGCGCGGTGACGAAGCCTAGCACCAGCACCACCAGCCCCATCAGGCCAAGTATCCCGCTGACCAGCAAGGCGCGGTCACGGGTGTGCTCTTCGCTGCGGGTGATGTAGTCGAGGGCCTGCTTGTGCGAATCGATGAGGTCGGTACGCACCTGGTTGAATGCCGCGCCCAAGGGTTGATCCACGCCCATGCTTCGCGCCGGTGCCGGGCTGTCGCGGTAAGCCTGGAGGAAGGCCTGGTAGTTGCTGCGGGCCTTGCTGAAGCCGGTGCGTTCACCCCCTTCGGCCAAGCCATGGTCGAGCAGCTCCTGGAAGTTGTCCTGCAGGGGGCGCAGGCTGTCCGGTGTGGTGTCCTCGTCCAGCAGCAGCATCAGTTGCTCGCCGAGGTTCTGCCGCAGTTTCAGGCCCACTTCCAGCACATGGGTGGTTTCGCGCACCGACTGTTGCTGCACCGTAGCCATCTGCAGCACGCTCACCAAGCCTAGCAACAGGCCCAGCAAAGCCACGGTCACCAAGGCCGAAATGCTGAGGAAGAGCCGCGTGCGCAGCTTCATTGGCAGCTTCACAGGTTGTACTGCTTGCGCTTGCGGTAAAGCGTGGAGGCGTCGATGCCAAGGGTCTTGGCGGCCTGGTCAAGGGTGTCGCTGGCGGCCAGCACGGCACCGATATGCGCACGCTCCAGTTCATCCAGGCTCATGGCCGCACCGACCCGGGGCGCATTGCCTGCCGGTTGTTCGCCCATCCCCAGGTGAATGATTTCCACACGCTCCTGAGGACAGATGATGCTGGCGCGTTCGATCACATTGCGCAGTTCGCGGATGTTGCCCGGCCAGCGGTAGTTGAGCAGCGCGCTGCGCGCTTCGTCGCTGAAACCACGGGCCGGACGGGAGTATTCCTTGACGAAGCGGGCCAGGAAGCGGTCGGCCAGGGTCAGGATGTCCTCGCTGCGCTCGCGCAGCGGCGGCAGGTGCAGGGTGATGACATTGAGGCGATACAGCAGGTCTTCGCGGAAGCGGTTCTCGCGCACCATGTCGTCAAGGTTGAGGTTGGTCGCCGCGAGGATACGCACGTCGGCGCGGCGGGTGACCGGGTCGCCCACACGCTCGTATTCCTTGTCCTGGATGAAACGCAACAGCTTGGGCTGCAGGGTCAGGGGGAAATCACCGATTTCATCGAGGAACAGTGTGCCGCCGTCCGCCTGGTTGACGCGACCCAGGGTGCTCTCGCTGGCACCGGTAAACGCACCACGGGTATGGCCGAACAGTTCGCTTTCCATCAGTTCGGCATTCAGCGATGGGCAGTTGATGGTCACGCACGCCTTGCGTGCTCGCTTGCTCCAGCCGTGGATGGCGCGGGCCAGCTCGCCCTTGCCGGTGCCCGACTCGCCGAGAATGAGGATGTTGGCGTCAGTGGTGGCGACCTGGCGGGCGGTTTCCAGCACAGCCATCATGGCCGGGCTGTGCGAGTCGAGGCCGTCCTTGGGTTTGCGCACTTCGCCTTCGAGGGCCTCCAGGCGTGCCGAGAGTTGACGGACTTCCAGCTGTTTGGCCGTAGCCAGGCGCAACTGGTCAGGGCTGCAGGGTTTGACCAGGTAATCGGCGGCGCCGGCCTGGATGGCATCGACTGCGGTGTCGATCGCTGAATGCGCAGTGACGATCACCACCCTCATCCAGGGTGCCTGAATACGCATCTGCGCCAGCACATCGAGGCCGTTGTCCTCGCCCAGGCGCAGGTCGAGGAAGCACAGGTCGAACACCTGGCGCTGCAGCAACGCATCAGCCTGTGCGGCGCTGTTGGCCGTGGCCACGCTGTAGCCTTCATCTTCCAGGCAGTAGCGGAAGGTGCGCAGGATCGCGGACTCGTCATCCACCAGCAGAATGCGGCCTTGGTTGTCCTGGGCTGATTCCATGTACTGCGCTCCTTCGGATATGTCTTCAATTAGTGTGGGAAAAATCGGGCAAGTTGCACGGTCAATTGTGAAGGAATCTGTCCTTTGCATGCTAGCCAATGGCCAAGGCATACCGTGACGCCAGATATCTCGATGATTTTCTTAGAGCAGCACGCTGGCACATTGGTTGCGATGATTTTCTGCTTTTGCCAACTAAAAAGAGGTCCAACCGTGTCCCCTACCATCCGAATGGCCGTGTTGGCGGCCGCCATGCTGTCCATTTGCACACCGGCGTCGGCTGATCCTGTCCAGGACGCTCGCCTGGAGGGTTCGCTGCAAACCGCGCTGGCCCTCAACAGGGTGCTCAACCCGTTCCGCATCAAGGTCGAGGTCGATGGCCGGCTGGCCCGTCTTTCAGGCGAAGTCGAGAACAGCGTCGAGCGCGAGTTGGCCGAACATGTGGCCTTGGCCACACGGGGTATCGAGCAGGTCGACAACCAGTTGCGAGTCAACGCCGAACTGGTCGAGCGCCCGCTGGAGCTGCGTGCCTACGCTCAGCGGCTGGAGGATGTGACCTTGGCGGCGGTGATCCGGGCGCGCTTGCTGTGGAGCCGGTTAACGGAAAAAGCGCCTATCGAAGTGCAAAGCAGCGATGGCGTGGTGACCCTGCGTGGCAAGGTCGACAGTGCCGAGGCCAAGGAGCTGGCGGGCGTGGTGGCGCGCACCACTGACGGCGTACACCTGGTCAACAACCTGGTCAGCCTTGATTCCGCGGCCATGGCCAAGGCAAGGGAGAACCCGGCAGCGGCCCCGAGCGGGACGCAGCCAAGCGACAGCTGGGTGGTCGACAAGATCCAGACCAGCTTGCGTTTCAGCCGCAATCTGGACGGTTTGAATATCAAGGTGGCCAGCGAGGAAGGCATGGTGCGGCTGAGCGGTGAGGTGGTCAGCAGTGAGCAGAAGACCATTGCCGTGGAGATTGCCCGGCAGATCATCGGTGTGCGGGGTGTCGACGCCGATCTGCTCAAGGTGGCGACCAAGGTCGAGGGTTGAATCGTGCAATTCGCACGACGTCAGCAGGGGTATCGTGCAGGATACGTCCTCAACGGGGTTTGGCGTTTAACTTAACTCATTGATTTTAAAGGATTTTATCTGATTCATCGGGCTGGCATGCAGGCTGCAATTACTTGTTCAGGTTTGAACAGAAAAATTACAGTAGGAGACGCTGGCATGAACCGCCCATCCGTCAAACGCTCGCTGAATGCCGCACTCCCCGTGCGCCAGTTCCTGTTCCTCGGGATGGCATTGCTGCTGACCTTGGCCGCCGGCCTCTTCTATTACAGCTGGCAGACCGCGCGCCTGGCCGATCAGGTGGCGGCGCAAACCGCGCTGCTGACGCAGATTCAGGCAAGTCGCGCCAACACCTTGGTCAAAGCCGCCGAACCTGTCGGGCAGCGGCCTGCCGCCAACACCTCACCGGCCACCGTCGACACCATAGTGCCCCAGCAACGCTGGGTGTTCTGAGACGCTGTCCGTACTGTTTTCAAAAAAGAAAGGAGAAGCATCATGCTGAGTTGGGCTATCACTTTCCTCATCATCGCCATTGTCGCCGCAGTGCTTGGCTTCGGTGGTATCGCCGGCGCCGCTACGGGTATCGCGAAGATCCTGTTCATTGTCTTCCTGGTCCTGTTCGTCGCCTCCTTCTTCTTTGGACGTGGTCGAGGTTGAAGATGAGCAGGAAGCTATGCGCAGCCCTGGCTGCCGCCGCCTTGATGACAGGCGGTAGTGCAGCCGTGCTGGCGGCCAATGATGGCCAGGTCCGGGTCGAGCAGTTGCTCGGCTCGGACCCTGAATACCGGGAAACCTGGCAGGACACGATCAAGGGCGAAGAGCGCTTGCCCGATTGGGTGATCAACCTGAGCGGCAGCGGCCAGGAGCAGATGTCTGCGGTGACCGAAGACGGTGACAAATACCTGGTCGGGCCATTGTGCGAGTCGCCGCAGAACTGTACCTACAAGCGCTTGATCGTAGCGTTCAGCTGGGACAAGGACGATGCCTACGGGATGCTTGTTGAAGTGCCCGAAGGCTTGCCTCGTGACAAGTCGCCGACCCGCCATGCGCAGTACCGTTGGCTGGGCAAGCCTGACGACGGCATGAAGGCTTTGTTGCAAGAGCAACTCAAGCGTGACCCGAACTGGTACTGACCAGCGGTCGCGCGCTGTCACGCAATAGAAGCGGAACCTTTTTATCTTCCTGCTTCTATGATGCGCCGCCCCGAGGAGGGGCCGCGCATGACCAGGGGGCCGGGCTGTTCTGATTGTTGCAGGATCGGAGTGGCCTAGGGGTACAGGGAGTACCTCCAGTTTTTGGGCCGGGTCAGGAAAGGCAGAATCGGAAGCTTCAGGTCGGGGTGTTTGCAACATCATCGTAACCTGGCCTGGCTTCCGAGGCGCCATGCGCGTTGCGCGGATTCCTTTCAGGTTGTTGGCTCCAAGACACATTTTGTGTTGACCGTACATCAACTTTTTTTCGCTCGGTACAGGTGCTACGCAAGTGGCATTTCGGCCATTCGGATTGTCGAACAGGCCGTTTTTATGTCCTCTCCTTTACCGCCAAAACTGCCGAAATATGGCGGTTCGGTCTTGTTCGGATTCCCGAACGTTATAAATCAATGACTTACGTGCGACGTATTTTGACGCATGCCTGTATGCCGTATCGGCATGGGGTATGCGTTTCCGGCATTAGATTTCGGCCTGTCCCATCGCAATAGTTGCCGCCTTTTCGCTGGCCCGAGCGCCCTGTCGCTCGCTCGCGGTGTCCTTACACGAGGTCCCCGGACGGAAGCCCAAAGCTGCCCGTGACGTTGCCAACGGCTCTGTTACGCGCTTTTCCGGTCGGTACCCGTGACCACTAGAACAAAGGGTAAAGACATGAAGAAGGCAAAACTGAGCCTCGCCTGGCAGATCGTCATCGGTCTGCTCCTGGGTGTTGCAGTCGGCGCGCTGCTGAACCACTTCAGCGCTGAAAAGGCCTGGTGGATCAGCAACGTCCTCCAGCCCGCCGGTGACATCTTCATTCGCCTGATCAAGATGATCGTCGTCCCGATCGTGATTTCGTCGCTGATCGTGGGTATCGCCGGGGTTGGCGATGCGAAGAAACTGGGCAGCATCGGCCTGAAGACCATCCTCTACTTCGAGGTGGTGACCACTATCGCCATCGTTGTCGGCCTGGTATTGGCCAACCTGTTCCACCCGGGCGCCGGCATCGACATGAGCACCCTGGGTACCGTCGACATCTCCAAATACCAGGCCACCGCAGCCGAGGTACAGCATGAGCACGCCTTCATCGAGACCCTGCTCAACCTGATCCCGTCGAACATCTTCGCAGCGCTGATGCGTGGCGAAATGCTGCCCATCATCTTCTTCTCGGTGATGTTCGGCCTCGGCCTGTCGAGCCTGCAGGCCGACCTGCGCGAGCCACTGGTGCGCACCTTCCAGGCTGTGTCGGAAACCATGTTCAAGGTCACTCACATGATCATGAACTACGCCCCGATCGGTGTGTTCGCCCTGATCGCCGTGACTGTTGCCAACTTTGGTTTCAGCTCGCTGTTGCCGTTGGCCAAGCTGGTAGTGCTGGTGTACTTCGCCATCGCCTTCTTCGCCTTCATGGTGCTGGGCCTGGTAGCGCGCCTGTTCGGCTTCTCGGTGATCAAGATCATGCGCATCATGAAAGACGAGCTGATCCTCGCCTATTCCACCTCCAGCTCCGAGACCGTGCTGCCGCGCGTGATCGAGAAAATGGAGAAGTACGGCGCGCCGAAGTCGATCTGCTCGTTCGTGGTGCCGACCGGCTACTCGTTCAACCTCGACGGTTCGACCCTGTACCAGAGCATCGCGGCCATCTTCATTGCCCAGCTGTACGGCATCGACCTGTCCTGGAGCCAGCAGCTGCTGCTGGTGCTGACGCTGATGGTCACCTCCAAAGGCATCGCCGGCGTGCCGGGCGTCTCCTTCGTGGTGCTGCTGGCAACGCTCGGCAGCGTTGGCATCCCGCTGGAAGGCCTGGCCTTCATTGCCGGCGTCGACCGCATCATGGACATGGCACGTACCGCCCTGAACGTGATCGGCAACGCCCTGGCTGCGCTGGTGATCGCCCGTTGGGAAGGCATGTACGACGCCGCCAAGGGCGAGCAGTACTACGCCTCGCTGATGGCGGACAAAGCGCAGGCCGCTGTGGTTGGCGAACCCGCCAAGCGCTGAGCCTGACCTGCTGAACCAGAAAGCCCCGACTCGTCGGGGCTTTTTGCTGCCTGTGAGTCTGGAGCGGTCCCTGTGGGAGCGGCTTTAGCCGCGAAGCACGCACACGGTGCATGGCACCGGCTTCGCCGGTGTTCGCGGCTAAAGCCGCTCCTACAGGTATCTCGGTCGCCAGTGAGGGGCGACGATACGCTATCATGCGGGCAATTTTCAGGGGGATCACACGGATGCTCAACGGCCTTTGGCTCGGCTTTTTCCTGGTGGCGGCTGTTTCCGCCCTGGCCCAATGGCTGGTCGGTGGCAATGCCGGCATCTTCGCCGCGATGGTCGAGAGTATCTTCGCCATGGCCAAACTGTCGGTCGAGGTCATGGTCCTGCTGTTCGGCACCCTGACCTTATGGCTGGGCTTCCTCAAGATCGCCGAAAAGGCCGGCATCGTCGAATGGCTGGCGAAGGTACTCGGGCCGCTGTTTGCCCGCTTGATGCCGGAAGTGCCGCCCGGCCACCCGGCGCTGGGCCTGATCACCATGAACTTCGCTGCCAACGGCCTGGGCCTGGACAACGCCGCCACGCCGATCGGCCTCAAGGCCATGCGCGCACTGCAGGAACTCAACCCCAGCAGTACCACGGCGAGCAACGCGCAGATTCTGTTCCTGGTGCTCAACGCCTCGTCGCTGACCCTGCTGCCGGTGACCATCTTCATGTACCGCGCCCAGCAAGGCGCCACCGACCCTACCCTGGTGTTCCTGCCGATCCTGCTGGCGACCAGTGCCTCGACCCTGGTCGGCCTGCTGTCGGTGGCGGTGATGCAGCGCTTGCGCCTGTGGGATCCAGTGGTGCTCGCCTATCTGATCCCTGGTGCTCTGCTGCTGGGCGGCTTCATGGCGTTCCTGGGCACCCTGTCGGCGGCCGCACTGGCCAGCCTGTCGTCGATCCTCGGCAACCTGACCTTGTTCGGGGTGATCATCCTGTTCCTGGTGATCGGCGCGTTGAAGCGAGTGCAGGTCTATGAAGCCTTTGTCGAAGGCGCCAAGGAAGGCTTCGACGTGGCCAGGAGCCTGCTGCCGTATCTGGTGGCGATGCTGGTCGCGGTGGGTGTGCTGCGCGCCTCAGGGGCGCTGGAGCTGGCCCTGGACGGCATTCGCCATGCGGTCAACTGGATGGGCCTGGATACCCGCTTCGTCGAAGGTCTGCCCACCGCGCTTGTGAAGCCGTTCTCCGGCAGCGCGGCGCGGGCCATGCTGATCGAGACCATGCAGACCCACGGTGTCGACAGCTTCCCGGCTCTGGTGGCGGCCACCATCCAGGGCAGCACCGAAACCACCTTCTACGTGCTGGCGGTGTATTTCGGCGCCGTGGGCATCCAGCGGGTACGCCACGCCGTTGGTTGTGCCCTGCTGGCCGAGCTTTCCGGTGTGATCGCAGCCATCTGCGTCTGCTACTGGTTCTTTGCCTGAGCCTGGCTGCTTTGCGCTACGGTCCAGTTCACCACCAGCCTGGCCAGCTGATCGCTGGCTGCGCCAAAGCCGGCGACCACGGCTGACACCTGGGTATCCGCCAGTGGCTGGCGTACTTCGAAGCGTTTGCTGCTTAGGATACGCTGGCTGCGGCCTTGCACCAGGCGTGCGTCGTAGCGGATCACCACGTCCACCTTGCCCCCCGGCTGGTACTCGCTCTGAAACGCCTGCAGTTCGCCGCTCAGCTCGTAATCGGCCTGCAGGTTGCTGTCGTCGGCGCTCAGCCGCTGCACCCGGCCGTCGCGCTGGAAGCCATCGAGCAAGCGGTTGCGCACCAGCAATGGCACCGGGTCGCTCCAGCGGGCGCCTTTGTAGCTGCTGATCACATCGCCTTGGGGGATCACCGCGATGCGTGGCCCGGCCAGCACTTCGCTGGCCAGCGGCTTGTTAAGGCGCAGGGACCAGGCCACCGGGGTGGTGCTGTGGCTAGCCTGGTTGACTGGCAGGCGGTAGGTATCCACCGGTTCGCTCTGCGGCAGGATCGAGCAGGCGCTGGCCAGGCTCAGGGCGGCCGCCAGGGCCAGCAGGCGCAGCGAGGGGGTCATGGCTGGAACTCCTTGTTGTTGTCACGGCCCAGCAGGTAGCCGCTCGGGTCGGCTTCCAGGCGCCGGGAAATACCCTTGAGCGAGTTGAGGGTTTCGCGCAGCTCTCGGATAGCCGGGGTCAGCTGGTTGAGCCCTTGGGCGCCGTCGTCGATGGACTGGCGATTGTCCTGCAGCAGGCTGTTGAGGGTCGCGGCGCTGTCGGCCAGCGACTGCATGGCCTGCTCGGCGCTGCCGATGGCTTGCTTGCCCTGGGTGCCGAGCAGGCCGTTGGCATTGCGCATCAGTGCCTGGGTTTCGGCCAGGGTGGCATTGGCCTGCTTGCCGACCTGGGCCAGTTGGGCGATTGCCTCGCTGACACCGCCGTTCTGGTTGGCGAAGGCACTGGTGGTCTGGTCGAGGTTGGCCAGGGTGTTGCTCAGGTGCTCGATGTTGCTGTCCGAGAACATCTGCGTGGCGTTGTGCAGCAGCATGTTGATGTTGGTCACCAGGTCACTGCTGTCGTTGAGCAGGCGTGAGATCGGCGACGGTGAGGCGACGATCACCGGCAGCTTGCCGTCCTTGCCCTTGAGTTCCGGGCTGTGCGGCGTGCCGCCGCTGAGCTGGATGAACGAGTTGCCGGTGACCCCGGCCAGGGTCAGCTTGGCCTGGGTGTCTTCCTTGACCGGGGTGTCACCGCTCAGACGCACGCGGGCCAGCACACGGCGAGGGTCTTTCGGGTCCAGGCGCAGGCTGGTGACATCGCCGACCTTGATACCGTTGTACTGCACCGGGCTGCCGCGGGACAGGCCAGAGACGGCTTCGTTGAAGATCACTTCGTAGTCCTTGAAGGCGTCGTCGACGCTGGACTTGGTCAGCCACAGGCCGAACAGCATGGCGCCAGCCACCACCAGCACGGTGACCAGGCCAATCAGGACGTGATGAGCTCGGGTTTCCATCGTTCAGCGCTCCTGCCCGGCGCTGGCGGCGGCGTGTTCCGCTGCGCGCCCGCGTGGGCCGTGAAAGTATTCGTGGATCCAGGGGTCGTTGGTCTGCTCGACTTCGGCCAGGGGGCCGGCGACCAGCACCTTCTTCTGTGACAACACGGCGATACGATCGGTAATGGTGTAGAGGGTGTCGAGATCATGGGTGATCAGGAATACGCTCAGGCCCAAGGCATCGCGCAGGGTGAGGATCAACTGATCGAAGGCGGCGGCACCGATCGGGTCGAGGCCGGCGGTGGGCTCGTCGAGGAACAGGATGTCCGGGTCCAGCGCCAGCGCGCGCGCCAGGGCGGCGCGCTTGATCATGCCGCCAGAGAGCGACGCGGGGTATTTGTCAGCAGCGGAGATGGGCAGGCCAGCCAAGGCCAGCTTGACCCCGGCCAGGTGTTCGGCATCGGCGCGCGTCAGGCCAGCGTGCTCGATCAGCGGCAGGGCGACGTTTTCGGTCACGGTCAGCGACGAGAACAGCGCACCTTTCTGGAACAGCACACCGAAGCGGCGTTCGACCAGTGAACGCTGTTGCTCGCGCAAACCGGCCAGGTCTTCGCCGAATACCTTGACCTGCCCTTCGTCAGGGCGGCGCAGGCCGATGATGCTGCGCAGCAGCACCGACTTGCCGCTCCCCGACCCACCGACCACCGCGAGGATTTCGCCGCGGTACAGGTCGAGGTCGAGATCCTTGTGCACCACCTGGCTGCCGAAGCGATTGCAGATGCCCCGTGCCTCGATCACCGCTTCCCGGCCACTCACCAGCCCATCTCCATGCAGAACAGCGCTGCCACCGCATCCAGCACGATGACCACGAAAATCGATTGCACCACGCTGGAAGTGGTGTGGGCGCCGACCGATTCGGCGCTGCCGCTGACCTTGAAGCCTTCGAGGCAACCGATGGCGGCGATGAGGAAGGCGAATATCGGCGCCTTGGCCAGGCCGACCAGGAAGTGCTGCACGCCGATGTCGGATTGCAGCAGCGACAGGAACATGGCCGGCGATATCCCCAGTGACAGGGCACAGACCACCGCGCCCCCGACGATGCCGCAGATCATCGCGACGAAGGTCAGCAAGGGCAGCGAGATCAGCAGCGCCAGGACCCGGGGCACCACCAGCAGCTCGATGGGATTGAGGCCGAGGGTGCGGATGGCATCGACCTCTTCATTGGCCTTCATCGAGCCGATCTGTGCGGTGAAGGCACTGGCGGTGCGCCCGGCCATGAGGATGGCGGTCAGCAGTACGGCGAATTCGCGAAGGAACGAGAATGCCACCAAGTCGACGGTGAACACGGTTGCACCGAAGTCGGCCAGCACCGTGGCGCCAAGGAAGGCCACCACGGCACCGACCAGAAAGGTCAGCAAGGCCACGATGGGGGCTGCATCCAGCCCGGTCTGCTCGATGTGCGCGATGACCGGGGTGACGCGCCAGCGGTGTGGCTGCAGCAGGCGGCGCAGCAGGGTTTCGATGATCAGCCCGAGGAAGCCGAGCAGCTGCATGCTGTCCTGCCACAGCGTGCCGACCGCGCAACCGATACGCTCCAGCAGCACCAGCACCACGTTGCGCTCGGGCTCCTTGATCGGGATACAGTAGTCTTGCACCGAGCAGTAGACGTTCTTGAGCAGGGCACGACTGGCTTCGGGCAGGCCCTGGGTACAGTGCGAGAGGCGCTCGGCACCAAGCAGCTCGGCCAGCAGCGAGGCACCGGCGGTGTCCAGGCGGCCCAGCTGGCTGAGGTCGGCAATGGTGTCGGCACCAAACTGCGTGCGCAGGCGCTCGCTGTCGCGCTTGAGGCTGGCGTAGTGAGCCAGCGTCCAGTCACCGGCGATCCGCAGGCAGGCCGGTTGGCAACGGGTGTCCAGAGTGGCACTAGGGGTGGTCATGGGCTCCATGCATCCGGCTGGGCTAGAGGCTGATCATAGCGCAGCGGGCATGGAGCGGTTTGTTGAAAATGTGCTGTCGTGCGCCCAGCGTCACGGCGCAGGCGCGTCCTCCACCACCTTGAAGCGCAGCACACCGATCATCTGGCCGTCTTCGGTCAGCACCCGGACCTGCCACTTGCCCACCGGGTTGGGCGGGAAGTTCTGCTTGTGGGTCCAGGCACGGTAGCCTTCCTTGCGCCCGCCATGGATATCCAGGGCAATGCGATCGACTTCCTGGCCGTCCTTCTGCCACACATGGTAGATGCGTTCGTCCAGGCCGCGCGGCGCGTTGATCGCGGTATAGGCGTACAGGCCATTGCTGCGGATGCGGCTGGCGGCCACCTCTTCCAGCGATTCGCCGGGTTGACGATTGAGTACTTCGGTGCTGACCGCCACGTCCGTCATCCACAGTGTTGCGGGCGGCACCCACGAACGCAGCAACCAGCCACTGCCGCCCACCGCCAGGGTCACCAGTACCAGTGCCACGCCGCGGCGCCAGGTATTGACCGGGAAACTGCTGATCAGGCTTGGGAACGACAGTGCCATGGCGGCGATCAAGGCCAGCTTGAAACTCTGTGCGGTGGTCAGGTGAAGGATGATCGGCAGCGCAGTGAGCAGTGCGGCGAACAGGGTCAGGGTGTGCAGTGCAAGAAACAGCCAGCGCCGGGGTGCCAGCCACTTGTAGTAGAGCGGGTCGATGATCGAGATGAGCCCGGCGGCCCCAAGCAAGCCAGTGAAGACCAGCTGGCCGCTGTTCCAAGTGGTGGTGATGAAGAAGAACGGCAGGACGAAGAACAGGCTTTCCTGGTGAATCATCTGCGTTGCGTAGCGCAGCAACGGCTGTGGGATCTCGCGGTTGAAGGTGCGAGCGAACAGGCCGGTGAGGGTGTTTTCCAGCATCAGCCAGACCCAGCTGACCAGCATGAGGATGGCGATCCAGCTGGCCAGGCTGGCCTGGCGATCGACCAGGATGAAGCTGCCGATACCGGAAAGGAAGCCACCGAGCGCGATGACGCCGGGGTAGCGTTTGAGCAGTTCGATGACATGCTGGACGAAGTGAGGTAGTTGGGGCATGGGTCTGCAACGAGAATAGGAAGTGGCTGTGCCGGCCCTTTCGCGGGTAAACCCGCTCCCACAGGTACTGCACAAGGTTCAGGCCCAGTGAAATACCTGTGGGAGCGGGTTTACCCGCGAAAGGGCCGGTACTGGCAAAAGGATACCGCCGATTCACTGCTGCCGTGTAGCGCCACTCGGCCGTTCCGGCTTGTGCCGCCGCCAGCGCAGCAGCCCCAGCGCCAGTATCAGCCCCACCAGCAAGGCCACCAGGCCATAGAGCTCGTCATACCCGAGGAACGGCTTCTCGATCCGCAGGTAGCCCTGATCCTTGAGCAATTCCTTCAGGGCTGCATTGGCCTCTTCCAGTGTCACCTGGCGTAGCTTGCGTGCCGGGTCGGCAAAGCGGCCGTTGTTGTAATCGTTCAGCGCCCCCCAGTAATAATCGGCCAGCGCACTGTTACCCTGGGTGCTCCAGCTTTCCTTGGCCGCGGCGGCATCCTTGATGCGGGCAAAGGTGTCCGGGTCGAGGCCTTCCTTGCGCAGGTGATCGAATAGCTGCTGCATGACCTTTACGCCCTGGTCGATATCATCGCGCTCAAGGTCGGCATTGAGGCTCAGCATACCGCTGTCGCCAAAGCTCTCACGTTGTACCGACGGCCCGTACGACAGGCCGTTGCGCAGGCGCAGCTGGTCGTACAAGGCCCAGTCGAGGTAGCGCGACAGCAGGTCAAGGGTTTGTTGATGGTCGTTGTCCAGGACCGGCTCGATGAACAGCCAATGCAACTTGACGCCATCGCCCAACAGGCCATGGGTCAGGTCGCGGCGCTGCTCGGCCTGTTGGCTGATGCTTTCAAGGGTGCGCCGCTCTTCCGGCTCGGTGGCAGGCAGTTCGCCGAAGGTGCGGTCCAGATAGGCCGGCAGCAGCCGGTCCAGGCCGCCGACGACGATCAAGGTCATGTTGTTGGCGGCGTACCAGCGGTCACGCAGGGTCTTCACCTGCTCCAGGGTCATGTCGGCGACGTTGGAGCGCTCGGGGCATTTCAGGCCTAGCTCGGTGGCCAATTGATCGCTGGCCGGGTGGCCGATGTCCTGACGGTCGAGCCAGCGCTGCAGGTGGCCATAGTGGCCGCCATCCTCGCGTTCGATGATGCGCTTGGCCGTGGCCAGGGCCTTGGCGTCGATACGGGTATCGCGGATGATCGCCAGCAGCAGGTCGAGCACCTTGCGCTGGTTGCGTGCCGGCGCCTCGATGACGAAAGTCGTGTCGGCGCTGCTGGTGTAGGCGTTCCACTCACCCCCCAGGCTTTGCAGGCGTTCTTCCAGGCCGCCTTCACCGGTTGCGTCGATGCCGGTAAACAGCAGGTGCTCGAGCAGGTGCGGCAGCTCTTTCTGCTCGCAGTCGAAGTCATCCAGGCCAACCCCTACCACCAGGCGGATCGCCACATGGTCGCGCTCGTAACCGGACTTCAGGATCACCTGCAGGCCGTTGGGCAACAGGTAACCCTCGACCCGCGAGCGATCGAGGGCAAATGAGTGCAGGCTGCAGATCAGCAGGCAAACGAACATCAGGCAACGCATGGGCGAGCGACGGTCTCCAGGTGTGCGAGATCAGGACAGGTGGGCGTCTTCCGGGACGCTGTCGAGCAGCAGCCCGCCAGTGTCCGAGCCACCCAGTACCACATAGGCACTGCTGCAGAACAAAGAGTTCAACCGCTTCATGTCGGCGATGAGCTCCAAGTGTAGCGAACTCGTCTCGATACTTTGCACCACCTTACGTTGCAAACGGCTGACGTGGGCATGCGCCAGGCGCCGTTCCTGGGCGCGAAAACGGCGCTTTTCGCGCAGCAGCAGGCGTGCGCTTTCCGGGTCGGCACTGAGAAATACCGACAGCCCCAGGCGCAGGTTGGCCAGCAATTGCTCCTGCAGCCCGGTGAGCTCTTCCAGGCCGACCTGGGAGAACTCCCGGCGCTGGCTGGTTTTCTGCTGTTGCACCTTGCGCAGCATGCGTTCGATCAGGTCGCAGGCTAGCTTCAGGTTGATCGCCAGCTCGATGATTTCGGCCCAGCGCCGGTTGTCCTGGTCGCTGAGGTCTTCCCGCGGCATCTGCGCCAGGTACAGTTTGATCGCGCTGTACAGCGCCTCGGCATCTTCGCTCAAGGCCCGCACCTGCTGGGGCATGGCGGTATGGGTACCGCGCAGGGCGCCGAGCATGGCCTCCAGCAGGCTGTCGACAATGTCCCCCAGACGCAGGGTTTCACGGGCGGCATTGGCCAAGGCCAGGCTAGGCGTGGCCAGCGCCGAAGCATCGAGATGGCGCGGGCGTATCTGGCCGTTACCGGCCTCGCGTTCGGGTAACAATGTGTTGCACAGGCGGCCCATGGGTTTGACCGTCGGCAGCATGATCAGGCAGCGCAGAGTGTTGTAGAGCAGGTGGAAACCGATCACCAGCTCCTGTGGGCTGAAACTCAGGCTGTCCATCCACTCCACCAGCGGATGCAGCACGGGGATGATCAGCACCAGGCCGATCAGCTTGTACAACAGGCTGCCCAGGGCCACGCGGCGACCAGCGGCGTTCTGCATGCTGGTGCTGATGAAGGCCAGCAGGCCACTGCCGATGTTGGCGCCAACGACCAGGCCGATGGCCACCGGCAGGCTGATGACTTCGGCCCCGGCCAGGGTCGCGGTAAGCAGCACGGCAGCCAGGCTGGAATACGACACCATGGCGAACAACGCACCTACCAGGGCGTCGAGCATGATGTCGCCGGTCAACGATGCGAACAGCACCTTCACGCCTTGTGCATGGGTGATCGGCGTCGCCGCCTGCACGATCAGCTGCAGGGCCAGGATGATCAGGCCCAGGCCGATCCCTACCCGGCCCAACTGGCCAGCACGGGTCTGTTTGCGCGAGAGGAAAAAGATCACCCCGAGGAACACCAGCAGCGGCGATAGCCACGACAAGTCCAGGGTCAGCACCCGTGCCATCAGCGCGGTACCCACGTCGGCACCGAGCATGATCGCCAGCGCCGGGGTCATGGCCATCAGGCCCTGGCCGACGAAGGAGGTCACCAGCATGGCGGTGGCATTGCTGCTCTGCACCACGGCCGTCACCACGATGCCGGCGATGAACGCCAGTGGCCGACGGTCCATGTTCTGGCCGAGCACGCGGCGCAGGTTGGAGCCGAACACCCTGAGGATGCCGGTGCGAACGATATGCGTGCCCCACACCAGCAAGGCGACGGCGGACAGCAGGTTGAGCAGGGTCAGCATGGTCGGGCCCCCCTTTTGTTCTCGGGCTCCGGCAGTGGAGCCAAAATGTCTGAAGCCGTAAGCCTGGCCCGGGGGTGGGTGTTTTGATCCAGTGCTTACTCAAGCTTTAGTTGTTTTGCGGACCTCGCGCCAGCTTGGCACGCTCTGCAGGCATTTGAAATATTTCTGTCATGAAAGGCTGTACATGAAAAAGGGCCCCGGAGGGCCCTTTACGCTGCGTGTCCTGATCTTATTGACCCGGAATGTCCTTGCGCAGTTTCACCGGGTCGTGCTCCTTGCCCTGCTTGCGCGCCATGGCGGTGCGCATGCGGATGTTGATCGCCTCGACGGCCAGCGAGAAGGCCATGGCGAAGTAGACGTAACCCTTCGGCACGTGCACGTCGAAAGATTCGGCAATCAGCACGGTACCAACGACGATCAGGAAGGAAAGGGCCAGCATCTTCAGCGACGGGTGCTTGTCGATGAAGTCGCTGATGGCGCCGGCGCAGGCCATCATCACCAGGACGGCGACAACGATGGCGGCGATCATCACCGGCACGTGCGAGACCATGCCGACGGCAGTGATCACCGAGTCCAGCGAGAACACGATGTCGATGATGGCGATCTGAATGATGGTGTACAGGAACTTGCCGCCAGCGCCCTTGGGTTCGTCAGCGCTCTCTTCCTCGCCTTCCAGGCCGTGGTAGATCTCTTGCGAGCTTTTCCACAGCAGGAACAGGCCACCACAGAACAGGATCAGGTCCCGACCGGAAATGCCCTGGCCGAACACCTCGAACAGGTCGGCAGTCAGGCGCATGACCCAGGTGATCGACAGTAGCAGCATGATCCGGGTGACCATGGCGAGGGCCAGGCCGAAGATCCGGGTGCGCGGCTGCATGTGCTTGGGCATGCGGCTGACCAGGATCGAGATCATGATGATGTTGTCGATCCCGAGGACGATCTCAAGCGCTGTGAGGGTAAAAAAGGCAACCCAGATTTCCGGGCTGGTCAGCCATTCCATGTGTATTCCTTCAAACGATAAAGGCGATGCACCCCTTCAGGGCGCATCGCATGGGTGATGCGTGTTAATTAAAGACTACTGAACAGCGGGAAAATGCCCATCAGCAGCGCGGCGAGCATTATGCATAGGCATACCAGCACTGCCCACTTCAGCGTGAAACGCTGGTGATCGCCGAACTCGATGCCGGCCAGGGCCACCAGCAGGTAGGTCGAGGGTACCAGCGGGCTAAGCAAGTGGACCGGCTGCCCGACGATCGAGGCACGGGCCATTTCCACCGGGCTGATGCCGTAATGGCTGGCCGCTTCCGACAGCACTGGCAGCACACCGTAGTAGAAGGCGTCATTGGACATGAAGAAGGTGAACGGCATGCTCACGATCGCGGTGATCACCGCCAGATACGGGCCCAAGGCTTCGGGGATGACTGCCAGCAGGCTCTTGGACATCGCCTCGACCATGCCGGTACC
Organism: Pseudomonas sp. NPDC086566; assembly: GCF_050280885.1. Lineage (NCBI taxonomy): Bacteria > Pseudomonadati > Pseudomonadota > Gammaproteobacteria > Pseudomonadales > Pseudomonadaceae > Pseudomonas > Pseudomonas sp. NPDC086566. The sequence continues at coordinate 14,357 of NZ_JBNNWD010000002.1, read as the reverse complement.
GGACAGGATGCCGGTGAAAATACCGGCGGCGAAGATCAACCCGGTCACGGCCAGCACACTGCCAGCGTGGGCGGCGATACGGTCTTTCTGCTGCTGCAGGCACGGGTAGTTGACGATCATGGCGATGCTGAAGGCGATCATGAACAACACCGGCAGCGGCAGCACGCCAGCGATCAGCGCGACCATCAGGCCGGCGGTCAGGGCACCGTTGAAGTAGATCAGTTTGGGGCGGCGCGCTTCAGGGAACTGCGACACGCTGATTTCGCTGTGATCGATGTCATCGGTCGGCAGGTGCAGTTCACCCAGGCGGGCACGTTCGCGCTTGCCGTACAGGTAGGCGATGGCAAGGATCGCCAGCACACCGAAGGCCATGGCCGGGATCATCGGCACGAAGATGTCGGACGGGTCCACGTGCAGGGCGCTGGCGGCGCGGGCGGTCGGGCCGCCCCAGGGGGTCATGTTCATCACCCCGCCGGCGAGGATGATCAGGCCGGCCATGATCCGCGGGCTCATGCCCAGGCGGCTGTACAGCGGCAGCATGGCGGCACAGCAGATCATGTAGGTGGTGGCGCCGTCACCGTCGAGCGAGACCAGCAGGGCCAGCACGGCGGTGCCGACCGAGACTTTCAGCGGGTCGCCCTTGACCAGCTTGAGGATCTTGCGCACGGCCGGGTCGAACAGGCCGGAGTCGATCATCAGGGCGAAGTAGAGGATGGCGAACATCAGCATCACGCCGGTGGGCGCAAGCTTGCTGATGCCTTCGAGCATCATCGGGCCGATCTTGGCGGAAAAACCACCGAACAGGGCGAACAGGATCGGTACCAGGATCAGTGCGATCAAGGCCGACAGGCGCTTGGTCATGATCAGGTACATGAAGGTGATGACCATGGCAAAGCCGAGGAAGGTCAGCATGGCAATACTCCAGGCGTGGCGCGGCGAAAGGAATGGCTATTCGGGCGAATCAGCGCGTTTGGCGCTGCGCGTGGAGCATGCGGAGGGGGATCACATAAAGGCGTGCGGAAAGGCGGGCGCAGGAATACATCAGAATCACCATTGTTGTTGTTGATGGGCCGGGCGCTGAAATTCCATGTGCCCTGGCTGACCGGTCTGGTGCCGGTAGTGGCGGCTATCCTAGGGGGGTAAGCTTTCAGCCAGCTTTCGCCGGGAAAACGGCGACGGGAGGTAGGTGATGCTGGATGTAAACGAAGGTGGCTGCCATTGCGGCGCCTTGCGCTATCGGCTGCAGGGAGAGCTGACGGATGTCGCCCATTGCCATTGTTCCATCTGCCGGCGGGTCAGCGGCGGGCTCGTGGTGACTTGGGTCACCCTGCCTCGCACGGGTTTCCGCTGGTTGGCGGGGCGCCCCCAGTGTTATGTGGCGCCAGCCAGTTGCAAGCGGTATTTCTGTGGCGAATGCGGGGCGCATGTGGCGTTGGTGACCGAGCATAGCCCGGGGAGCATCGATGTGACGGTGGCGACGCTTGACTATCCGGAACGGGCGCCTGCCAGGCGGCATATCTGGATTGGCAGCCGGTTGCCCTGGCTGCATCTGGATGAGCAGTTGCCTGGGGAGGCAGAGGAGAAACTGTAGGCTTTGTGCTGGGTTTGCCGGCCTCTTCGCGGCTAAAGCCGCTCCCACAGGGTATGTGCTGTACCTGTGGGAGCGGCTTTAGCCGCGATGAGGCCGGAACAGGATTCAGGGTAACTGCAGACCGCCAGCTGCCTTGTGCAACGCCCGCAAATGCTCGCCAATGTGCTTCACATTGGCCTCGACCGCCGCGATCTCTTTGGCCCGCGACGGCTCCAGCAGCGCCCTCACCTCTTTGTCCAGGTCGGTACTCAGGCGCAGCAGCTTGGCCTGTCGCTCGGCACTGACCTGCTCCAGGTGCGCGCGCTCGTCCGGCTGCGGCAAGCCATAGCCTTTGGCATCAAGCAGCTCGGCCGGGCGGCTGAGGAAGCCGCTGTTGGCGAGCATCTGTTTAAGGGTCTCGTCGGCTTTGTTGATGCTGCCGTCCTTCAGCGCTGCAGCGTTCAGGTAACGCTGTTTCACTTCGTCCTGAGCCAGCAGCAACTGCCGGCGCAGGCTGGCCTGTTCGAGCAACAGCAAGGCCGCGCTGGTGCGCAGGTCGGCCTTGTCGAACCACGGGCGCCTCTGCTCTGCATCCAGGGCCAGCCAGTCCTCGACTTCGGTCTGCCTGATCGGCAACTGCTTCCTCAGCACGTCGAACATGGCCTGGTAGCGCTCGCGGTAGGAGTCGAAGCGGTAGCCCAGACGCAGGGCTTCTCGCGGGTCGTCGAGCACACGGGTATCGGCCAGCCCCCTGCCCTTGAGCACGGCCAGCAACCCATTGGGCATGATGCTGTCGAGATCATTCAGGCGTGGGTTGGCAGTGCCGCTGCGCAGCAGCTTCAAGGATTCCACTGCGCAGTTGTTGGACAGGAACCAATAGTTGCCGTCGTAGCTCCAGTGCATCTCGGCGGCCTGGCGCACCAGGTTCTCGATTTCGTCGCGGTTGAGCTTCAGCGGTACCGAGGCCAGGCTGCGCAGTTCGGTCTTGGTGTATTCATCGATCACCTGGCCCAGCGGCAACACGAACAGCCGTGAGGGATAGGCACCTACCAGCCCGTCCCAGCTGGACAGTTGCACGTCGTTGACGAAAGCACGGTAAGACAGCACCAGGCTCTGGTCGAGGTCCAGGCGGCAATCCGGCCCGCGGGGGCGGCCGGGTTTGCAGATCACCAGGCGCAGCATGCTGTGGCCCCAGCGGCTCACCAGGTTCTGGTTGGCTTCAGCCAGCAGGAAGTCGACCTCGTACACCCGTTCAGGGTCGATTTCGCCCAGCGGCTGACGGGCGAAGTCACTGCCTGCATTGATGAACGGCAGGCCCTTGGCGCAAGTGTTCTGCTGCGGTGCCCAGCCGAAGTGGTCACGCAGGTACTGGTTGAGCGCCGGTCGGCGACAGCCGTAGCTCGGGTCGAGGAGGAAATACTCCATGTTGACCGCGATGTACTCCTTGGGACTGCTCAGCTCATAACTGTCGGGGCTGCGCATGAACTGCGCGTTGTGCTGCTCACGTTCGCCACGACGGCCGACGTATTGCGGCCAGCCGGCCAGGTCGAGAAAGCGCGGGTCATCGCTGAGGGTAAAACGGCGTTCGGCCTGACTACGGCACTCTCCCGGCTGACCGATCTTGCCCAGCGTGGCTTGCTGGCGCGCGCAGCGGGCGATCTGCGAGCGCTCGCTGCCAGGCCACAGGCGGGCACGGTCGTAAATATGGGTCAGCTCATGCAGGACGGTGGCCAGCAACTCTTCACGGACCGTGCCGTGGGGACGGTTGGTACGCTCGTTGGCGGCACTGCCGTCAGTCAGGCTGGGGAGCAGGCGACGATTGAGTTCGAGAGTCGATACCAGCGAAGCCTGGCCATAGGCATCGGCTGGCATGTTGTCGCTCCAGCTGACCGTGACGCGTCGGTCCAGCCGTTGCTTGAACAGTGGCGGCAGCTTGGCCATGGCTTCGTCAAGCAGGGCCTGGCTGGCTTGGGTCTGTTGCGGGTCGAGGCCGGTCGCCTGCAGTTCGAGCCGCAGGTCAGCCAGCGCGGGCGTGCCCAGCAGCGTCAGGGCGCAGCCGAGCAGCCAGGCACGCACGCGGTTCACAGCGCGAGGATGGCTTCGGCCAATACCTGGTCGCTGGCGTCGCGCGCTTCAGGCACGCGCTCGCGCAGGGTGCTGAGTGCAGCCTCGAGCTGGGCACCGCGGATATCGCCATTACTGGCGACAAAGCTGGCGGCGTCGTCGTGGGCTTCGCGCACGACTTTGGCGTCGCGGATCGAAGTGGTGGTGTCAGAGGTGAAATCGATCGAGCGGCCAAAGGCGCGCACGATGATGTTGCTGGTGGCCACCAGGGTCTGTGCCTGGGCCAGATCGGCCAGCAGCAACATGCCGAGGGTAGCGGCAATCAGCGGTTTACGCATGGAGCATCTCCGAAAAATACAGGGAGTCAGGTGTGGTTATTGGACGAGAATTGCTTCTGCCAGTTCAAGGTCGCCGACGGAGTGCCGAGCGCAGTTGTGGCGCAGCGAGTCGAGTGCCGCTTCCAGGCGGGCACCGCGGATCATGCCATCGCTGGCAACGAACGCCGCGGCATCGTCGCGAGCCTGCCTGACCAGTTTGCGGTCGAAGGGGGCAGCGGTGACCTGGCTGGTAACGTAGCCCGTGATCACCAGCCCTTGTGTGGTGGTGTCCATGGCGTGGGCACTGGCCATGGCAGTGGCACTGAACAGCAACGGCAACAGATAACGCATGAGCTTTCTTGACGGCAGGGGAAGTGAAAGACGAAGGCTACCTCAGGTGCGCGGCCGCTCGCCAACGCACCTGCTTTGCAGAGCCCAGATCAGATCGCGAGGATCGCCTGAGCCAGCTGGGCATCACTGGCTTGCAGCTGCGGCATGCTCGAACGGATGTGCAGGAAGGCACTTTCCAGCCGCGCGCCACGAATGGCGCCTTGGGTACCGACGAAGCTGGCGGCGTCATCACGGGCGGCCTGCACGATCTTGTCATCGCGGAACGATGAGGTCAGGTCGGAGGTGGCGTCAGTCGAGGCGGCAACAGCACGCACCACGGCATCGGTGGTGACTACGAAACTGCTGGCTTGGGCGGTGCTGGCCAGGCCGAGCAGCATGGCGGCACCAATCAGGTATTTACGGGACATGTTCGTGGACTCCTGGGCAGGTTCTGCTTATCGGACGCTTGCACTGCTGGTCGCGTTACGTGTTCGACAACGGGTTTTAACAGACTGTTGAGCGAAGCGTATCACGCGGTGCTGTTTCTGGATGTTAATGCAAGCGAAAGCAGATAACTGTTTTGGTCTTTTGTTAAATCATCACAACTGTACTGGTTGCGGAATGACTCTGGGCAGAACCTTGCGGACATAAAAAAACCCGCTGCAGTCGCCTGCAACGGGTCGGGGAATTCGCGGTGCCGGCCGCAGCCGGCGAACCGGAGCTTAGCGCCAGAATGGCTTGCTCAGCTCTTCGTAACGCTGCGACTCGCTGATACCGGCGTCGGCCAGCAGGCGGGCGTCCAGGCGAGCCAGTTGACGGCGGCTGGCCATGCGACGCTGCCACAGCAGCAGGGTGGAGATAGCGCGCAGTGGCAGGGAAGCCTGGGACTGCTGGGCGTTGCTTTCAAAAACCAGACCGGAACTGAGGGTACGTTCCATGATGTTTCATCCTTCCGCTTATGGCGGGATTAGGTAGTGATTTAACTGATGCCAATGATCCTCCTCTGCTGTCCATAACAGTAGATACAGTTCACCAGTAATGAGATAGGCCAGTTAACTGTTTAAGCCGACTGTTGCACTTGAAACAGGCGAAACTGTACTGGTTCGCACTGAGATGGTGCATTTTCGCTTGGCGCATCGGCGTTAAAGGGCGAGAAGGCTCGGAATTAGCAGTACAGTTGTACAGTTTTGAATGAAACAATGTGGGAAGTGTGCGGGTGGGATGTTTTGACTGTACTGGCCCTGACGCCGGCGTAGCGACGACAGGGGCCAGAACAGGGGCAGCGGCTTAATCAGCTGGCGAGCATGCGCCCCGTTTCTTCCAGGTTCTCGTGCCAGCTCAGCGCTTCTCGCAGGATGTGCGGGGTATGGCCGCCACGCTGGCAAGCGCGTTCGAAATAATCGTTCAGCGCTGCGCGGTAGTCCGGGTGCACACAGTTGTCGATGATCGCCCGTGCCCGCTCACGTGGAGCCAGGCCGCGCAGGTCGGCCAAGCCTTGCTCGGTGACCAGAATGTCGACGTCGTGTTCGGTATGGTCAACGTGGCTGACCATTGGCACCACGCTGGAAATGGCACCGCCTTTGGCGATCGACTTGGTGACGAACACCGCCAGGTGGGCGTTGCGGGCGAAGTCACCCGAGCCGCCGATGCCGTTCATCATCCGGGTACCACAGACGTGGGTCGAATTGACGTTACCGTAGATGTCGAACTCCAGCGCTGTGTTGATGCCGATGATGCCCAGGCGGCGAACCACTTCGGGGTGGTTGGAGATTTCCTGCGGGCGCAGGACCAGTTTGTCCTTGTAACGCTCCAGGTTGCCGAACACGTCAGCGTTGCGACGGGTCGACAGGGTGATCGAGCTGCCCGAGGCAAAGCTCAGCTTGCCGGCGTCGATCAGGTCGAAGGTCGAGTCCTGCAGTACTTCGGAGTACATGGTCAGGTCTTCGAATGGCGACTCGATCAGGCCACACATCACCGCGTTGGCAATGCTGCCGATACCGGCCTGCAGCGGGCCGAGCTTGTTGGTCATGCGGCCAGCTTGCACTTCCTGCTTCAGGAAATTGATCAGGTGGTCGGCGATGCCCTGGGTTTCGTCGTCCGGTGGCAGCACGGTAGATGGCGAGTCTGGCTGATCGCTGATGACGATGCCGACGATCTTTGCCGGGTCGATCGGGATCGCGGTGCTGCCAATGCGGTCATCGACCTTGACCAGCGGGATAGGCGTACGGGTCGGGCGATAGGTCGGGATATAGATGTCGTGCAGGCCTTCGAGGTTGGCGTTATGCGACAGGTTGATCTCGACGATCACTTGCTTGGCGAAGATTGCGAAGCTGGCCGAGTTACCCACGGAGGTGGTCGGCACGATGTGGCCTTGCTCGGTGATGGCCACAGCTTCGATGACCGCGATGTCCGGCAGCTTGAGTTGCTGGTTGCGCAGCTGCTCGACGGTTTCCGACAGGTGCTGGTCGATGAACATCACCTGGCCGTCGTTGATGGCCTTGCGCAGGGTGCTGTCAACCTGGAATGGCATGCGGCGCGCCAGCACGCCGGCTTCGGTCAGCTGCTTGTCGAGGTCGTTGCCCAGGCTGGCGCCGGTCATCAGGCTGATTTTCAGTGGCGACTGCCTGGCGCGTTCGGCCAAGGCATGCGGCACAGCCTTGGCTTCGCCGGCGCGGGTGAAACCGCTCATGCCGACGGTCATGCCGTCCTCGATCAGGCCAGCGGCATCAGCCGCACTCATTACCTTGCTATGCAGGGAGGACAAGCGGATACGATCACGGTACATGGATTGTTATCTCGGGCTACTGAAACTACTGAGGCGCAGTCTAGAGATTTCGCCCTCTGGCGTCCCACGACCATGGTCGTATGAGAGGCCTCGTCGTAGAGCCGTTGATCCGGATCAATAAAAGAAAAGCCCCGGCAGATTCTGACCGGGGCTTCCTTTATATCAGCTGGTTTGCAGCGGCCGTTGTCACTCCACCGCCTTCACCATGTCTTCGATGACTTTCTTCGCATCACCGAACACCATCATGGTCTTGTCCAGATAGAACAGTTCGTTGTCCAGGCCGGCATAGCCGCTGGCCATCGAGCGTTTGTTGACGATGATGGTCTTGGCCTTGAAGGCCTCGAGGATCGGCATGCCGGCGATTGGCGACTTCGGATCGTTCTTCGCCGCGGGGTTGACCACGTCATTGGCGCCCAGCACCAGCACCACGTCGGCCTGGCCGAACTCGGCGTTGATGTCTTCCATCTCGAATACCTGGTCGTAGGGCACTTCGGCTTCGGCCAGCAGTACGTTCATGTGCCCAGGCATGCGCCCTGCCACGGGGTGGATCGCGTATTTAACGGTCACACCGTTGTGGCTCAGCTTCTCGGTCAGCTCCTTCAGCGCGTGCTGGGCGCGGGCCACCGCCAGGCCGTAACCCGGCACGATGATCACGCTGTCAGCGTTGCTCAGCAGGAAGGTGGCGTCGTCGGCAGAGCCGGACTTCACCGGGCGCTGTTCTTTCGAGCCTTGCGCCGCGCCGACATCGGCATCGCCGCCAAAGCCGCCGAGGATGACGTTGAAGAACGAACGGTTCATCGCCTTGCACATGATGTACGAAAGGATGGCACCGGACGAACCCACCAGGGAGCCCGCGATGATCAGCATCGAGTTGTTCAGCGAGAAGCCGATGCCGGCCGCAGCCCAGCCCGAATAACTGTTGAGCATCGACACCACCACCGGCATGTCGGCACCCCCGATCGGAATAATGATCAGGACGCCCATGATGAAGGCCAGGACCAGCATCAGGGTGAAGGCACTGTAGTGGCCGGTGAAGGTGAACAGCAGGCCCAGTGCAATGGTGGTCAGGCCGAGAATCAGGTTCGCCTTGTGCTGGCCGGCGAACTGTACCGGTGCGCCCTGGAACAGGCGGAACTTGTACTTGCCCGAAAGCTTGCCGAAAGCGATCACCGAACCGGAGAAGGTGATGGCGCCGATGGCTGCACCCAGGAACAGTTCCAGGCGGTTGCCGGTGGGGATCGGGTCGCTGATGGCGGCGACGATGCCCATCGACTGCGGCTCGAGCACGGCGGCGATGGCGATGAACACCGCAGCCAGGCCGATCATGCTGTGCATGAAGGCGACCAGTTCCGGCATCTTGGTCATCTCGACGCGCTTGGCCATGATCGAACCGGCGATACCGCCGACCAGCAGGCCGACAATTACGTAGCCGATGCCGGCGGTAGCAAGCTCGGCCCCAAGCTTATAGATGAGGCCAACCGTCGTGAGGATCGCGATCCCCATGCCGATCATGCCGAACAGGTTACCGCGCCGCGAAGTGGTCGGGTGCGACAGGCCCTTGAGCGCCTGGATGAAGCACACCGAGGCGACGAGGTAGAGGAGCGTTACCAGATTCATGCTCATGCTTACTTCTGCGCCTCGTTCTTGGTTTTCTTCTTGAACATCTCAAGCATGCGACGTGTGACCAGGAAGCCACCGAACACGTTGACTGCCGCCAGGGCCACTGCCAGGGTGCCCATCAGCTTGCCGGTCGGGGTCACGGTCAGCGCCGCCGCCAGCATGGCGCCGACGATGACGATCGCCGAAATAGCGTTGGTAACCGCCATCAGCGGCGTATGCAGCGCCGGGGTGACATTCCACACCACGTGGTAGCCCACATAGATGGCCAGCACGAAGATGATCAGGTTGTAGATGCCATGGGAAATCAGCATGTCTTCCATTGTCGTGCTCCTTAGCCGTTCTTGCGGACGACCTGGCCGTCGCGGCACATCAGGCAGGCCGCGACGATGTCGTCTTCGAGGTTGATGACCAGCGCGCCGTCTTTGTCGAACAGCAGCTTCATGAAGTCCAGCAGGTTGCGGGCGTACAGCGCCGAGGCATCTGCGCCCACCTGGGCTGGCAGGTTGGTCGGGCCCACGATGATCACACCGTTTGCCTGCACCACCTGGTCCGCGACGGTCAGCGGGCAATTGCCGCCTTGGGCGGCGGCCAGGTCGATGACCACCGAACCTGGCTTCATCTGCGCCACGGTGTCGGCGCTGAGCAGGGTCGGGGCCTTGCGGCCGGGGATCAATGCGGTGGTGATGACGATGTCCGCCTGCTTGGCACGCTCGTGCACGGCCTGGGCCTGGCGTTGCATCCAGCTGGCCGGCATTGGCCGGGCATAGCCGCCGACACCTTCAGCGCATTCACGCTCTTCATCGGTCTCGTAAGGCACGTCGATGAACTTGGCGCCCAGCGATTCGATCTGCTCCTTCACGGCCGGGCGTACGTCGGACGCCTCGATCACCGCGCCCAGGCGCTTGGCCGTGGCGATGGCCTGCAGACCAGCGACACCTGCCCCCAGAATCAGTACGCGCGCGGCTTTGACGGTGCCGGCGGCAGTCATCAGCATGGGCATGAAGCGGGGATAGTGATGGGCTGCCAGCAACACAGCCTTGTAACCGGCGATATTGGCCTGCGAAGACAGCACATCAAGGCTCTGAGCCCGTGATGTGCGTGGCGCGGCTTCCAGGGCGAAAGCGGTGATACCGCGTTCAGCCATCTTGCCGATCAGCTCACTGTTGAAGGGGTTGAGCATGCCTACCAGGAGGCTGCCACTGCTGATCAGGGCCAGTTCCTGGTCGTTGGGGGCGACCACCTTGAGTACCAATTGGGCGCCGTAGGCGTCGGCAGCGCTTCCCAGGGAAGCCCCCACGGCCTCATAGGCACTGTCCGGAATGCTGGCGTTGAGCCCTGCCCCCCGTTGGACGGTGACCTGATGGCCCTGGCCAATCAGTTTCTTGATGGTTTCCGGGGTCGCAGCGACCCTTGTCTCACCGGTCTGCGTCTCGAGAGGAACACCAATGTGCACGACTATTTCTCCTGCGGTGACCTTTTTGTCTTTGTAAGAGCCAGCACACTACGGATGGTGCGCTGGGGCGGCTGTTGAGCGCCGAGCCCGCCGAATCCAAGGCGGGCGAAGCATTTTGCAGACGAACCCAGGGGCCTTCAACCGGTTCTGGAGCGAAACGAAGTCAAAACTACAAGTCACCCTGTGACCGTATGTCGCAAGCGGCTGGCCGCAGCCCGTCAAACATGGGCTATTGGCAGATTAGGAGAAATTTTGAAATTTTTTGCGATGATTTCGCGGATGGGCTCGTGAACGTCGTAAAACCCTCTGAAAACCGCGTGTTAAGCGGCTTGCGAGAGGTTTTTCGATTCACCTGAACAGTTTTCTGTTATGCGACAAAAACGTACATCTGTAGGTGTTTAAAATAATTGACTACAAAGGCAGGTCGTTGCTTTCGCCCTTGTGCGAGGCGGTGTAGAGGTGTGCCTGCCCAACCAGCCAGTCACGGAAGGCCCGGAGCGAGGCTGACTCCACCTTGCGTTCGGGAATCATCAGATAGTAGGCCTTGTCGCTGGACAGCGCATACCTGTTAGCGACCACCAGTCTGCCCTCTTCCAGTTCGCGCTGGATCAGGAACGGCGGGATCAGGGCGACGCCCATGTCATGCATGGCCGCCTGGGCCAGCATGGAGAACAGTTCATAGCGCGGGCCTGTCATGTCGCCCTCGATATTCAGGCCCAGCCCGTTGAACCATTGGCGCCAGGCGTAGGGCCGAGTGGTTTGCTGTAGCAGTGGCAGGCTGGCGATACGCTGGGCATCGAGCATGCGCTGCCCGTCCAGCAAGGCCGGGCTGCACACCGGCACGGGGTTCTCGCCCATCAGGCGATGGGACTGGGTGCCGGACCAGTCGGCGTCACCGAAGTAGATGGCGGCATCGAACGGGGTGTCGGCGAACAAGAACGGCCGGGTACGGTTGGTCAGGTTGACGGTGACCTCGGGGTGACGTTGCTGGAAGTCCTTGAGCCGTGGCAGCAGCCATTGAGTGCCGAAGGTGGGCACCACGGCCAGTTCGATCACATTGGCGCCCTGCTGGCGCATCACCGACAGCGTGTCGCGCTCCACCGCATCCAGCTGTGCGGCAACCTGCCGGCTGTAGGACAGCCCGGCCTCGGTCAGCTTCACGCCGCGACGTGAGCGCCTGAACAGTTCAACGTTGAGAAACGCCTCCAGGCCTCCGATCTGGCGACAGACGGCGCCCTGGGTCAAGGCCAGCTCCTGGGCCGCCTTGGTAAAGCTCTCGTGGCGTGCGGCCGCTTCGAAGCAGACCAGTGCGGTAGTGCTGGGGATCTTGCGGCGCATGTACGTCAACCTCACTCTTGGGGCCATGGAAATGGCGATTTCGAGCCTCGCGGAGTGACAAAATATCACTAATGCGTGCGCAATCCTCGTTTGTCGAGCCTCCGGATCAGGCCTAGGATCAAAGGCACAAGAAACTGCTCCCCTATTTCGAGGATTTCGCTCATGGCCGGTAAAGCAAGCTTCAACTGGATCGACCCGCTGCTGCTGGATCAGCAGCTGACTGAGGAAGAGCGCATGGTGCGTGACAGCGCTTATCAGTTCGCCCAGGACAAGCTGGCCCCGCGCGTACTGGAAGCCTTCCGTCACGAACAGACTGACCCGGCGATCTTCCGCGAGATGGGTGAAGTCGGCCTGCTCGGCGCGACCATTCCCGAGCAATACGGTGGCAGCGGCCTGAACTATGTGTGCTACGGCCTGATTGCCCGCGAGGTGGAGCGCATCGATTCCGGCTATCGCTCGATGATGAGCGTGCAATCTTCACTGGTGATGGTGCCGATTAACGAATTCGGTACCGAAGCGCAGAAGCAGAAATACCTGCCCAAGCTGGCCTCTGGCGAGTGGATTGGCTGCTTCGGCCTGACCGAGCCTAACCATGGCTCCGACCCGGGATCGATGATCACCCGTGCCAGGAAGGTCGATGGCGGCTATCGCCTGAGCGGCAGCAAGATGTGGATCACCAATAGCCCGATCGCCGATGTGTTCGTGGTCTGGGCCAAGGATGATGCTGGTGATATCCGCGGCTTTGTCCTGGAAAAAGGCTGGGAAGGCCTCAGCGCCCCTGCGATCCACGGCAAGGTTGGCCTGCGTGCTTCCATCACCGGTGAAATCGTCATGGACAACGTGTTCGTCCCTGAGGAGAACATCTTCCCGGATGTGCGTGGTCTCAAAGGGCCGTTCACCTGCCTGAACTCGGCGCGATATGGCATTTCCTGGGGGGCGCTGGGTGCGGCTGAAGCCTGCTGGCACACTGCCCGCCAGTACACCCTGGATCGTCAGCAATTCGGTCGCCCGCTGGCGGCCAACCAGCTGATCCAGAAGAAGCTGGCTGACATGCAGACCGAGATCACCCTGGCCCTGCAAGGCTGCCTGCGTCTGGGGCGCATGAAGGACGAAGGTACTGCGGCGGTGGAGATCACCTCGATCATGAAACGCAACTCCTGCGGCAAGGCCCTGGACATTGCCCGCATGGCCCGCGACATGCTGGGCGGCAACGGCATCTCTGACGAGTTCGGCGTGGCGCGCCACCTGGTCAATCTTGAGGTGGTCAACACCTATGAAGGTACTCATGACGTGCATGCGCTGATCCTCGGGCGCGCACAGACCGGCATTCAGGCCTTCTACTGATAAGGAGCCAGCCCATGGGCGCGCTATCTCATCTGCGGGTGCTGGACCTTTCCCGTGTGCTGGCGGGGCCTTGGTCTGGCCAGATCCTGGCGGACCTGGGTGCTGATGTCATCAAGGTCGAGCGCCCTGGCAGCGGCGATGACACTCGCTCCTGGGGGCCGCCCTTTCTCAAGGATGCCGAGGGTGAGAACACCAGCGAGGCGGCCTATTACCTGTCGGCAAACCGCAACAAGCGCTCGGTGACTATCGATTTCACCCAGCCCGAAGGCCAGCGCCTGGTGCGCGAACTGGCGGCCAAGTCGGATATCGTCATCGAGAACTTCAAGGTTGGTGGGTTGGCGGCATATGGGCTGGATTACCCGAGCCTGAAGGCGATCAACCCCAAGCTTATCTACTGCTCGATCACCGGCTTCGGCCAGACGGGGCCGTACGCCAAACGTGCGGGGTATGACTTCATGATCCAGGGGCTGGGCGGGCTGATGAGCCTGACAGGTCGTCCGGATGGAGAGGACGGCGCCGGGCCGGTGAAGGTGGGTGTTGCACTGACTGACATTCTCACCGGGCTCTATTCGACCGTGGCGATTCTGGCTGCCCTCGCCTACCGCGATCAACATGGCGTTGGTCAGCATGTCGACATGGCGCTGCTCGATGTGCAGGTGGCGTGCCTGGCCAACCAGGCGATGAACTACCTGACCACGGGCAGTCCGCCGCGGCGGTTGGGCAATGCTCACCCTAACATCGTGCCTTACCAGGACTTCCCGACGGCGGATGGCGATTTCATCCTCACCGTGGGTAACGATGGCCAGTTCCGCAAGTTCGCCGAGGTGGCCGGTCAGCCGCAGTGGGCGGATGATCCGCGTTTTGCTACTAATAAGCAGCGTGTGGCGAACCGGGCCGAGCTGATCCCGCTGATACGCCAGGCGACAGTTTTCAAGACTACAGCCGAATGGGTGAGTCAGCTTGAGGCTGCCGGGGTGCCATGTGGGCCGATCAACGACCTTGCGCAGATGTTCCAGGATCCACAGGTGTTGGCGCGGGGGCTGGCGGTAACCATGCCCCATGCCCTGGCGGGGAGCGTACCGCAGGTGGCCAGCCCGATTCGGCTGTCCGAAACGCCTGTGGAATATCGGCGGGCGCCGCCGCTGCTGGGCGAGCATACCGAGGCGGTGCTGAGTGATGTACTGGGACTGGATGTCGATGCTATAGGGCGCTTGCGCAGCGCTGGCGTGCTCTGACGGTATATAGAGCTGTTGAAGAGCGGGGAGGCCGCCAGGCCTCCCCGCTTTGCTTTTCAGCGATATTAAAGGTTCTTGAAATTAAAGGTTGACGCGCTTTCGAATCCCCTTATAATGCGCCCCACTTCCAGCGACATCGGAACGACAAACTCCTTGAAATTCAACGAGTTAGATGATTCGGAAATTGCTGGAAGGGCTTCGGTCAGATGATCGATAGCGGTTGAGATGAAGGTTGACAGCGGTTTTAAACGCTGTATTATTCGCCTCCCGCTACGAGAGATCGCAGCGAGCCAAGTGTTTG